>NZ_JAGIOS010000001.1:635000-1270000 GCF_017876815.1 Sinorhizobium meliloti
GGAACCATTGTTCCACCGCATGTACATGTTGCCGCTACTTCCCCGGATGTATATTTGCGTAATAACCGTAGCCGTGACGGCAACGACGGTGAGAGAACCTTGCGCCCCTTCGGGGGTGTTAACGGTTCCTGCATTGACACTGTAAAACCCGGTTTCTGTTGCGGTATTTGCATCAGAGATTGCCGTTTGCACCGTCCTGAGACGAGCGGGCAACGCACCATTTAGTATCTCTGATGCACCAGGATAAGCGGGGTTTGTTATGTTCCACCAAGGATTAGGCCACGTTCCCGCAGAAGCTTCCGCCGAAAACCGTAGAAATTTCTTCGGGGAAGTTGCATCAGCTATATAGATTTCTTGAAACACCATCCCGAAACGCCGGTAAACGTTCAGGATAGCTGTATATCCTATAGCCGCCGCCCCGGATGGTCCGTTCGTCCAATTGCCTGTGATCGTGTACGTACCGGGGATGATGATCGTGTTGAAATCACCGTCCGAAAGTCCGACCCCTGCGGCGGACGGGACAGGCGAAGCAACACCACCATTTACCGGGCCGAGTTTCCCCAGGAGCGACAGCATGGAGTCTGCGGCAAGCAGGTCTCGGCCCTTAGCCTTGATGTCGGTCAGGGCCGCCCCAGCCGCCCCAGTGAAATACGCGAGCTTGTCAGCGGCCGGCGTCAGCCCGGCCAGTGCCGTGAACGCCGCATTGTCGAGCCGCTGGATGTAGGTCGAGAGCGCCTGGGCATTGACGGTCTGCTGCTGCAGATAGGCCGTGTCGCGGATGATCCAGTAGCCCTGCCCGGCCGCCGTAGTGCCGCGCCACGGCTTCGCCAGCGTCAGCTGCGTGTTGCTGTCGACTGAGAGAATCGGGACCGGGTTGCCGTTGCTGCTGTCGAGGCCGAAGAGCCCGCCGGCAATCAACGCCGTGGCCCAGGCAGTCCCGGAGCCAGTGACAACGGCGCTGCCGGCGGTCACGGAAACCGTGCCCGTTACATAGGGTATCGTCATGTCAGGAGTTCCTAACACTACAGTTGCATATTTATCTATGATCTGAATCTATGGGTCTCCATGATTCGGAGGTCATGGATGGCAGGTGCATCAATCGAGACGACGCTTGAGCTTTGGGCATCATCGTTGCGCGACGTGAAGGCTCGCATGCGCGGACTGTTTACGCAGGAGCGAGTTGCAGCCTCTGCGAACCTTTTCCTGGACGGCTTGCTGGGTGACGAGCGGCGTAAGACAGGTTGGATGCGTGCTGAGGCGGCCGGTGATCCCGGCCCGTGGCGGCAACAAGCCATTCTGGGGCGCGGGCGCTGGGACGCGGACGCACTTCGCGACATCGTGCGAGAGTATGTCGTAGAAAACCTCGCCACGGATGATGCGGTCCTGGTCATCGATGAGACGGGCTTCCTCAAGCAGGGCAAGACATCGTGCGGTGTTGCACGTCAATATACAGGTTCGGCTGGCAAGATAACGAACTGCCAGATCGGTGTGTTCGCCGCCTATGTGTCCGATCGCGGCCATGCCTTTATCGATCGAGCCCTGTACTTGCCCAAGAGCTGGACTGGCGATCCGGCAAGGCTTGCAGCAGCTCATGTTCCTCAGGCTACAGCCTTCGCTACCAAGCCAGGCCTGGCTGTCGAGATGATACGGCGTGCGCTGGCAGCCAATGTGCCGTTTTCATGGGTGGCCGCAGATGCGGTCTATGGCGTCGGGGACATCGAAGGAACCCTGCGCCGAGCCTGCAAAGGCTACGTTCTTGGGGTTAAATCGGACCACCATTTCGGCTCGTGGTCGGGAAAGCCTCCGGTCGCCGGCACAGCGCAGGAGATCGCCCGTGATCTCGATCCAAGTGCATGGCAGCGTCTTTCCGCCGGTGAGGGCACCAAAGGCGCTCGGCTTCATGACTGGGCCTATTGCGAACTCGCCGACCTCGATGCCGACGAATACAACGAGACGAAATCTGGGCTTTGGACCCGTGGCCTCCTGATCCGGCGCAATATCAGCGACGGTGATCTCGCATTCTTCACCACATGGTGCCCGGCCGGGACGGGCATCCAGACGCTCGTTTCCGTTGAAGGCCATCGCTGGGCGATCGAAGACAGCTTCGAGACCGCCAAGAACGAGCTCGGACTCGATCACAACGAAACCCGGTCATGGCATGGCTGGCATCGCCACGTCTCCCTCGTCATGCTCGCCTTCGCCATGATGGCGGTGATCCGATACCGCGCCAATGACGCGACGCCCCAAAAAAGACTGCGGATGCCGACCATCAGGATTTAATCCGCTGGTCTATCCAGGAAGTCCGACGCATCGCCATAAGACTCGCTCAGCGTCGCATAAGCCCCGCCTACGTCATCGCATGGTCATGCTGGAGGCGCGCCCATCAGGCGGCCGCTCGACGAGCTCACCTCAAAACTAAAATGCAACTGTAGTGCTAAGCTGGAATGCCGAGAATGTAGTAGCGGATGCCGAGCACGTTGTCGGCGCCTTCGGTGCGCCACGTACCAGGGTCGTCGGCGTCGTTATAATAATCGCCCGGCCGTCCGCGATTGGTAACGAAGGTTGCACTCGTCTGAGTAAGACGACAATGAGAGCTGTCGCCGCATTCGAAATTGCTGGTAGCCGAATACATCAGTTGGCGAACGGACGGCAGTTTGATCGACTCCTGCCAACTTCCGACAAGAGACTCCGAACCGGGCCCATGTTTGGTCATGTATTTGACCATGGGGAACATGCCTGTCGCGTCGAAATTGACAACTGTCTCGACGGGGCTCCCAGCAGAAACAGGAAAATACCCTTCCGCGAGGATCTGCACACATGGCCAACGACTGTCGATCACGATGTCTGCCCAGGATGGCGGGTTAGCGGAACCGGGCCGCAAGAATTGAACGACATCAACGCCGCCCTCGGTGAATTGCCTAAACACCTTGTTACTGCCGTTCGTCGGACTGTCGCCAGCGTCGAGATACAGCATGAACCGAGCGCGTAGCGCGCTGGCCGCGTTGAAGTAGATGCGAGACCCGTTAAACCAGTACTCCGCGCCTGCGCCGTTCTCCATCTCGGGGGTCCAAGGATAATAGATCGTGGAACCCGTATAGAAGTGAACGTCGAGGGCGATATTAGAGGGAAGCGTTATGCCAGTTTCGTAGAACGACTCTCCCGCCGGGATCGCAATGTCTGCTGCAGCAATCACCTTCACGGGAACGCGTCGACTGTCATAGGCGATCTGCCATTCGGTCGCGGTCTCGGCGTTGTAGCCCGGCTTAGCGATGATCATCTTATCCGAGCGAATAATGATGTTCTTAGTGCCATTCGGGGCCAATGCCGGGGCCTCTTGTGACGGATCCTCATTGCCGGGAAGGTTCCACACGATCAGACGTTTGTCTCGCGATTGAAATCGGTTGTACGCGTCGTCAAGTGTGGACGTGGTGATCTCCGCAAAGGTTCCATAGGGGAAGGAGCCATACTGACTAACCACCCCGTCGAAATCCTTTACCCAAGGCGCTTGATACCAATTACCCATAAAAAGGTATCCGCCTTGGTCGTGATAATATTTGCCGCTATATCGCCGTTGTATGCGCATCTGGTTGAAGCGCCCTGTGTTTGTCCGAGTGGCCTTCACGTCAAACAGCGGCATATTGTATTTCATCTTCGGGAACGCAGTATTGCGAAAGAGCCACGTGCTTTCGCCGCCACCTGAACCTTGGCACTTCTGATAGTTTCCAGAGTTCGAACCGGATGGGTAATAAAGATAGACGACACTACCACTTGAGGCGATCTGATTGATCACTTCGATGTGGGCGATCGACGCATTCAGAGCATATTTCGAGTTGTAGAGGAACTTCGAGCGCTGGCTGTCCGGCGTCGTGCGCGGATTGTCAGCATCATTTTTCATGATTTTGACGCACCCTGCACCCGTACTGTCGCGGCCTATCATTGTCCGGGTCATCAGCTAAGGATCTCGATCGTGCCGCTGTTGAGATCGATCTTCATTTTGCTGTTACGGCTTGCAGCCGGCCGGCGTCGACCGTGCCGATGTCGGCGGTGGCGAGCCTCATAACGCCATCCTTGAAGACTAGTGGACTCCGTTCGGACGTCGGCACGACCGCACTGGTGGCCGCTGGGACAAAAGGCGCACTGATGAGCGTCAGTAGGAAAGACCTGCGTTTCATGATTGAACCCTCTTTTTAGCTAAAGATTTCGATCGTGCCGTTGTTGAGGTCGATCTTCATTTTACCATTCAGCGACTGAAGGAGGCCGGCATTGACCGTACCGATGTTGGCAATCGCCAGCTTCAGCTCCCCGTTCTCGAAGGCGAACGGCAAGTGACCGCTGTTGCCCGAGAACACGAGAAACTGGTCTACCTGGATGGCCATGCGCGATTTCTGTATTCCGCCTTGGGTGTAGAGTTCGATGTAGAAGCCAGACACTTTGAAGCTCTGATTGGTGCCGGCCCGCAGCATGACGGAAAAGCGAGCGTCGACGCCGGACGGTGCTGCCACAGCCTCGAACTTCACCAGGCCTTGCGCAAAGCGGCCGTTGAAATCAGCACTCACCCCATTGATGCTGGTCGCGAGCGAACTGTCGCCATCGGCGCGCGCCGTTTCCTCCTGGATCAGCCGGGCAAGATTGTCACCGACCTCCGCATCGAGGCTGTTGATCTGGGTAGAGAGTGCGCTGTCGGCATTAGCGCGCGCGGTAGCCTCCGTCTGGATGGCCGCCGCGTTGCTCCCAGTGTCTGCGCTAAGTTGAGTAATCTGGCTGCTCAGCGCCGTATCTGCCGTCGCCCGCACAGTCTCCTCAGTAATCAACCGCGCATTCGTGCCGCCGAGGCTCGCCTGCAGATATGTCAGCAGTTGCGCCGTCGCCTCGTTCTCCGAAACGCGCACCCGGCGCTCCTCGGTGATCTGCGCCAGCGCATCGCCTATGGTGGCAACGATCTGCTGGCGCTCGATCTGACCGACTGCGCCTTCGAGCGAGAACGCATCCAGCAGCTCGACGAGGCGCGGACGGAAGAACTCATCCATCTCCTGCTGCAGTTCCTTGAAGCGGTTAAGCGCATCGTCCTGTAGCTGCTGCAGCCCGGTTAGCAGCGTCTGCAAGCCGGTCGGCTGCGCCGTCGTCGCCCATGGCGTGAAGGTGCGCAGCCGGTCCGGCACGGTCGTGATCGTCGCCCGGGCATTGTAGACCTTGCCGGAGACCACGTTCTTCGTTGTGCGGAACAGGCCGTCCTCAGGCGAGGTGCACTGATCCTCGAAAAGCTCGGTCGTGCCCTCGATCTGATAGATGAAGCGCACGGCCGTGATGGTCGGATCATCCGGCGGGGTCCAGGTGAAGACGAGCGCCGGCGTGTCATAGCCCTGCGCGCCGTTGATCATGCCAACGGCAACGTTGAAGTTCTGCACCGTTGAGAGAAGCGACGGGTTGATCGGTGGCGTCGGTGGGATGACGATCGGCCCGGGCTCGATGCCATCGTCGTCATAGATCTCAGCGCTGGTCTCGGAGAGTACCAAGGTGATGCGCAGCCGCTCGTCGGCCCGCCACTCGCTGATCAGCCAGCTCTTGCCACGCCAGGTGATCCACTCGCCTTCCTGCACCGCCAGGCCGAAGCGACGGCTGACAGGGACCGTCGCCTTGCCGCCCATGCGGTTCTGTCGATAGCGAATGTTCAGCAGATACTGCGCAATGTCCGGATCGGTCACCTGCAGGAAGTCGATGCTCGTCTGCCGATTGCGGCCGTCGGCAGCGATGTCGGCATTCACATAGACCGGCTTCAGGCTCTCCGGGTTCCACATCGATTCGATCGAGGTGAACTGGCCGGAAAGGTGATTGAAGCGCTCGAATGCCGACGGCCGGAACTGCACGTCCTTCGCCCGATCGATCGGGATATCGGCCGCGGTCAGGTCCTTGACCGGGATCTGCGGCGCACCAGGGATGACACCGGAGAGGCCTCGGCGGTTGAGCCCATAGCCGGCCATGGCGTCGTCGAACTGCTTCAGCACCTCGGTATGGTCATCGTCGCCGCTGACAAAGAGCGAGCACTCATAGGTCCTCTTGCCGTTCGCCCGCAACGTGTCGCAGACGTTCATCGCCACGAAGTAGGTGGCGAGATCGATCTGTCCGAGGCTCTTGCCCTCACCGATCAGCGTCCGGCCGGAGACCAGCGCGCGCAGCCCCAGCTGATAATTGAGGCGGTGGACGGCCGGGTTCTTCGTGTGCACCCAGGTCGACGGTGTATTGAGCCGCTGCGGCCCGGAGCCCCCTGCAACCGTCGAGTCCTTGCGCGGATCGTATTCGCGAAGCCCGCGCAGCACGAATTCAAGTTCCGGCCGTCCCTTCGAGCCAAAGAGCTTGTCGCTATAGATGCGCTCGACGACAGCGTAGCAGATGCCGGCATTGACGCTCGTGCTCTTCCACTTGTTGCCAAGGGCCGCCGAGACGTCGACCAGCTTCTGATCGACCTGCTGGCCCGGCCTGCCATCGTAAAAGCGGATCGTCAGGACCGGGTCGCCGGAGCCGTTGACGAAGCCCTCGATGTGATAGTTCGCAACCTCCTTGCCGATCACCGGTCTGGATACCAGCGCTTTCTTCTCGCCATAGATGTAGACGTACGGCTCCAGCCCGTCGCACCAGCCGTTCGCGAGCACGAAGACCTCGGCATTCCATTTGTTGCCGCTGCCCCACTTGGCATAGAAAGTCCGCTGCCCCTTTGTCTTGCCGACGCCGTAGAGCGTGCCGACCGGCACATCCCCGCCGAACTGGATTTCACCCTGAACGGCCGTGTATTTCCGCTTCTGCTGCTTCTGCTGGCCGAGCTTGCCGATCGCCAGCTTGGCACCGAAGGCCAGAGCGCCGCCGATGAGGCTGGCAGCAAGCGCAGAGCCGCCGAACAGCGCACCGGCGATCGCGGTCGCGATTGAAGTGAAAATTGCCATGTCTGATTATCCGAGGTGGAAGGCTGCAATGACGTCGGCGAGAGCGTGATCGCTGCGGCCGCGCTCGGTCTTGGTCACGAAACGGCCGCCGAGGCAGACGCCAACATGCTCGGCGCCATCGGCAAGGCGCAGGATGACGAGATCGCCAAGCCTCGCCTCCGCTCCGCCCTTCGGCTGCTGGCTGAGCTCGGCCGCGAAGAAGCTCACCAGCGACTTGTACCCGCGCCGGCGCAGCGCCCGCTGCGCACCGGCAAGCGTCCGATAGGCGCCCCGGTACCGCTCAGCGGTGGCCGAGCCCGTCAGCGCATCGACAAAGGCGCAGCCGAGCATGAAGCAATCGGCCGATCCATAGGCATAGGGTTTCGCAAGCTCACGCGCGAGCGTGGCTTCGACGATGCGGAAGCGGTTCATGGGGACCTATCAGGATTCGACATTTTCGACTGGGGATGCTTATCTCCCGCAACTTCCAGGAGAGATAAAGCATGGCGAAGAACGAGCAGGCCGTTGGGGCCGGAGTAGCAGCGCAAGCATTGGCGGCTGCTGCGCTGGAAATGCTGCTGTGGTTAGGCCACGACGACGTTATTGAGGAAGTCAAGTCGATTGCGTTGCATACTGTGAACCGGTCCATCGACGAAGCATCGAACATAGACAAGGATCGGGCGAAAGATCACGCCCGCCACGCCTTGTTGGCACTCGTTGAAACCATTAAGTTGAAGCAGGCGACGGACAAAACACGGCAGGATCGATTGTCATAACAAGAGAGCCGTTGACTCCCGATAGCTGTGGCCAATCGAAGAGGCTATCGTGTTCAGTCTTTGGTTGGCGTCTGCGGGACATTCGTGCGGCGCACGCCCTGAGGACTTGTAATCTACTGCTATTACGTTTTTCATCGAAGGAACTCCTATCGGCTCACCTGTCCCCATTCCTCGGGGATGGTCGCATTCGTCGCCACGTGCTCCAGGCCCGTGTCGGCCGGATTATTGTCGAACTGCTGCTCGGCCTGCGAGCGCTTGACCCCGGTCGAGCCCCGCGCCGACCGTCCGGGCGGCTGCAGATCGATCATCATCGTCAGCGTTCGTTCGGAGCCCGAAACCGCACCCTCGTTGTAGCGCACCTGGTCGATCTCGTAGATGGTCGAGACCAGCACCCCGACGGGATTGCTCGTGTTCGGCTCGCCGGCAAGCGCGGTGATGATGACCGGCGCGTTCTGGTAGTTGAACTCCTCAATCCGTGCGACCGCATCCTCGGGATCGGTCACCGGAATATTGGAGAAGACGATGGTGCGCGTGGTCACGGCCACGCCCACGGCGCTAACCAGGTCCCCGGGCTGCAGATACCGGTTCGGCAGATACACCAAACCATTATACGTGAACTTGCGACCGCCGCGGTGATAGCCGACCGTTTTGCCGGGTAGATCGAAGCGGATCAGATCGAGGATGGCGAACTCGCCGCTCTCGATCAGATCCTCGACCTCGGGAGACAGCACGCTCATGCGAGGAACAACTCCGTTGCGGTAAACTGGACGTTATAGTTCGGCCAGGTCTTGGGCAGGCTAAAGCTTCCCGCGTCCATTTCCATGATGCAGGAAGGCTTCTCGAAATGGACGGTGCATGGCAGGGTGAAGACCTGCGTGTTAAGCGCGAAGCGGATCTTCAGGGTCACCACACCGGCCGCACTTGCCGTCGCGGCTTGCGTAATCCGATGCAGCGATCGCACGAAGGTCGATTTCCGGACCTCGACATAATCGCCGCGCCCCAGCTTAAACCCGGCCGGCAGTCCCGAAACGACGATGGTGTTGGCGTCAGTTATCGACTGCAACACCGCGTCGCCGGAAAATACCCCGCCGCCCGCCTTCACGCCGGAAAGCGGGTTGCTGCCCTGATAGGCAATCGGCCGAGGCCGGTGCGGATCGTAGCCGGCAATATAGCCGCCATCGTTCGCGTCCATGTTGAAGGCGTCGAACAGCGCCGCCTCGGCCGTGGTTAGCTTCGATGCGGAATAGGACGCGGCCCAATATGGCGTCCCGGAATAGGCCGTCTCGGTACGCCTGCCTTCCATACGGTTGGTATCGCGGATGCGAACCGGATCAAACGCGACCTGCCCGTAAACCACGCTCGGGAGCGAAATGAGAAACGCCATCAGAAATCTTCCCCGCCGTTCTGGCGA
Source organism: Sinorhizobium meliloti (assembly GCF_017876815.1). Classification (NCBI taxonomy): domain Bacteria; kingdom Pseudomonadati; phylum Pseudomonadota; class Alphaproteobacteria; order Hyphomicrobiales; family Rhizobiaceae; genus Ensifer; species Ensifer meliloti. The sequence continues at coordinate 644,102 of NZ_JAGIOS010000001.1, forward strand.
TAGTTCGTCCGGGCTTCCTCGTTGCTGCGCACGATGCGCACTGTCTGGTCGCCGGTCTGCTCGAGGATGCTGGCCAACAAATCCTTGCTCAGTACGATCTCAACGACGGTGCGGCCGCCGCCTCCCTCGCCTTCAGCTGACGCACCCGGCAGCTTACTCGGCGCGAGGATCCGGCCGTGGCTGGTCGGCGCAAAGAACTCGTCCTCATATTCGTTGACACGGTAGATGCGTCCGGGAGAAACATCGCCGCCGCCAGCGCGAGCGCCGCCATAGCCAAGGGAATCGCCGAGCGTGGTGGTCGGCACGAAGTTGGAGGAGGAACCGCCGCCGCCGCCGAAGATCGAGCTGAACAGCGACCCAAAGAGCCCCTTCCCGTTCGTCTGCACGTTGATGATCTCCATCAGCAGCGCCGCGATCGCCTCCTTCGCGTCGAAGCTGCCGTCGACGATGCGCATCAGCTGATCGTCGAGGACCTGTCCCATCCGCTCGGCCGCTTCTTCGCTCCGCTCATACTGCTCGGCCAAAGCCTCCTCGGCCGCGAGCTGGCGGTATTTTTCGTCGATCAGCGCCGAGATCTGCTGGCCTTCCTTCGAGGTCGCCTCGACACCTGCCTCCCGGAGCGCAATGGTGCGCTCGCGCTCGATATCGGTGAGGCCCATGATCGCCAGCTCCTCGCGCAACGACGCGATGACGTCGTCGATCGCCTTCTTTTCCTTTTCGGCCTCCGAGACTTTCTTGGAGCGGCTGCCGCCGGAAGATCCTCCACTTGATGTTGAGCTGAAAGCCTCATCGATCCTGCTTTGGGCCATCTCCCCGCGCATGATGTCCGTGGCGGACTGGATGCGCCCGGATTTGGGCGAGGCACCTTGCGCTTTGTCGATGATGCCGTTCCGCCGATCGAGCAGCACCTCGATCTGCTTCAGCTCCTCATCGATCCGCGCAATCTCCGAGGCGCTGTCGCGGCCGAAGATCGAGAGGATATCGTCCTCTGTCGTGCCCTGCTGCCGCAAGGCCCTCTCTCGCGCGCCTTTGAGGACCGACTGCCGGTAAAGCAAGCTGCTGCTCTGCTGTTGCTCAAACTCGCGAAACGAGTCCGTGAGACTCATGAAGGCACCGGCAGCATCGACAATCGCGCCCTTCAGGTTGGTCGATATCGTCGTGGCGATGAGGTTGAATTTCCGGTCAACCTCTTCCGCCCGCTTGATCAGCTCCTCGTCCATCACGATGCCAAGATCGTTGGCCGCCTTGATCTGGTCGCGAATGCCTTCTTCGCCGAGCCGGAGGAGCTGCACGAACTGCTCGCCTCCGGTACCGCCGAATATCTCGTCCGCCACGCGGATCTGCGCAGCCCTATCGAGTTCCCCCAGGCGCCCGATGATTTCCGTGAAGAGCTCCGCGGGATCCTCGAGCCTCCGCTTCAGGTCTTCGGCGGAATAGCCGAGGCGCTGAAAGGCCTCGGCCGCCGAACCTCCGCCGGTAACGATGAATTCGTCCGCGCGGAGGTTCAGTTCTTTGATCCCATCGGTCAGAGCGTCAATCCCGACGCGGTTCTGCTCGGCGACGAATTTCAGCTCCTGAAAGCTCTTGACGTCGAGACCCGCTCGCCGCGCCTCGTCGCCGACTGAGGCGATGGCATTCGCCGCATCGCGCAGCACCGCAACGCTCGACGCCGAGACGAGGCCGGTCACGAGACCGGCGCCGCCGGCAGCGAGACCTTTGATCCGACCGAATGAATTCATAACGTCGGAGGCAGTCGTCTTCGACAGCGCACGCACGCGAGCAAGCGCATCTTGAAAACCTTTGCTGTCACCGGAAATGGTGACGGGAATGTCGGGACGGGACATGTCGATCTCGCTTGAAGAAAAACGATTAGGAGGCGCCGGAGACAGGAGCTCCTTGCCTCATCCCCGCATGACTATAAGAAGTTGTGCTCTGAGGGTTTGGAGGGGTGTAATGATCCAGGAGCCACGTCGCGAGAAGAACTGCCCTGACTGCGGCGAAACCGTCTTGACGTTGCGAAGGTTTGCAAACATTGCAGCTCTCGCTTTGACCACTCACAGGCGATCAAAGCATGAAGTGGTTAGTTGCCATCTTTGTCGCGCTTGCCGTGACGTTGACAGTGCATCCTTGACGAGGTTGACCGTCTTCGACAGCTTCTGCTGTCGAAGGCGGTACAACCGGTAACCTCATCTGAAGGTGGCGAAGTAGCCACCGGCGCTACTTTATCCTGCCCCGATCGTCCTCGCGTTCGGAATGCCCTTCAGCGAAGGCCGGACGCCGTGCTCTGCGGCGATGCGCCGGACCTCCTCGCGCGAAATGAACGGTCCACCGCGAACATTCCCGGAAAGCCCCTCCACGGTCATCTCGAATTCCGCCGCCGTCGCCTTCCAGAACATTTCCGGCGACCAGCCGAGCATCTTCGGGTTCGTGGCGATACGGTACAGCGACTTGAGATGATCCTTGATCAGGAGGGGCTTACGGGCTTTCCCAGGACGGCGTCTCCCGCGATCTGCGACGCGGTCCGCTCGTCCCGCCGAATTGTCCCGGCAGCAATGTGAGCCGAGAGCGCCTTTTCGACCGCCTCGCGCCAGGCGAGCTGGTCGGCGGCCGAGATATTGCCGTCGTCGAGGATCTTCGCCGAAAGCGCCGAGATCTGATCCTCGTCATCCGCCACGATCAGGCAGCGGACGGCGCAGGCGACCGCCTTCGGCTCGAAGCCGAGGAGACGGCCGTAGATCTCGTCGAGCGTGCGGGCGCCGATCGCATCGGAGAGACGAGCGAGCCCGGAGAAGGTGACGGCGATGCGGAAGTCGATCGCGCCGATGCGAACCTCCGCCTCGCCGCGCAATGGGTTGGCAGGCAACATGAAAAGTCTCCCGTTAGACGGCGGGCACGAAGGTGAGCGCGCCGGTCATGGCGCAGCGGATATCGGCCTGCAGCTCGTTGGTCTTGTCGCCCGAGAACGTCATCGAGACGAGCATGTCGCCTTCGAACGTGCCAACGCCGGGCACCGTGACCTGATACTCGGTGATGACCTGGTTGACGGCGTCGGCGGTTACCGCCTTCATCGTGACAGTATCGACGAAGGCGCCCTGCCCGCTGAAACGGATGGACTGGATGCCGTACATCAGCGCCAGCGTGAGCTTGCTGCCGGGATCGGTACAGCTCGGCTTGGTGATGTCGATTTCCTCGTTGTTGATCTCGAGGGATCGCTGTTCGGTGATGCAGGCAAGGGTGAAGGCGCCTGCGCCGGTCGAGCGGGCAAGCGTGAGCTGACGGCCGAGAGCCATGGCAAAATCCTCTTTTGCTGGTGGGAGTGGTGGCGCTACTGCATGCCGCCCAAAAGTGTGCAGCGGTTTTGGGATAACGGCATGCAGAGCGTTTAGAGCGCAGCCTGTTCCGGATTGGCGGCGAGCGTCTTGTAGGCGATCTGGTAGTTGAGCGAACCGGCAAGCAGGGAGATGCCGGTTTGCGGGTTGACGAAATACTGTTCCGACTGCAGCAGCGCCTCAATGGCGAGGCCGCCGAGAGTGATGTCCGAGGCCATCGCAGCCTCGATCAGCACGCAAAGTCGATCGAATTCCTCTTCCGGTTCATCGTCCTGCAAATGCACGACGACCGAGAGCGGCAAGGACCGATCGTAGCCGTCTTCTCCGGCTGGCCCTGACGAGGGCCGGACCGTCAAGGTCTCCGACCTGTCGGCCCAGGTGACCGTGAGGGCCGGCAGCTTCTCCTGCGGGATGGCACCCTTGCGGCCGCGCTTCACCTTGTCAGCACCGGAGAACTCCGAAATGGCCGAGAGGCGCGCGATGACGGCCGCGAAGATCTGACTGCGGAGATGCGGCATATCAGGCGACCGTGCGGCCGAGGTCGCGCAGCACCTGGTTCACGACAACCGCGGAATAACCCGCCTCGAGAATCCGTGCGCGCGCCTTGCCACTATCAAGCAGGCGACCGATGTCGGAGCGGATCGCCGAGCGGAGCCGCGACGGCAATTGCGGCCACGGCCGCTGCGTCATAGCGCCGGCGGTCTGGCGCGCAGCCTTCTTCTTGGCGCCCTCTTCCGTCGAGAACAGCGCCTGGCAGAGGTCCTCCATCGGGTCGACCGCGGCGGCCGGCGCTTCCTGTTCCTGTGTCTTCATGATCAGATGTCTCCGGCAAGCGAGATGCGGAGCATGGCCCGCGCATCATCGTCGATGTTGATGACCTGGTAGGTGACGCCGCCGATCGCGACGCTGTCGCGCTGGCTGGCGAGACCGGGAACCGCGGAGGCGGACACGGCGAGCAGATGGGTGGTGCCTTCGACCGCCTGCTCCTGCTCCTCCGCCAGGTCGGTTTCCCGCCACACTCGCAGGATGACCCGGACGGCAGGCCTCGGGACCCCGTCGACCGTGAACACCGCGTCGGCATTGCCGAAGGCCTTGGCGAACTTCGGCCCCATCCGTTCGAACATGGCGGGACGCGGCGTCATTTTGGAGCCTTGAGCTTTTCGATCTCGGCCTGAAGCTTGGTGACTTCGCCAGCCAGCGTCGCATTGTCGGCCTCAAGCTGCTCGTTCTGCTTGAGCAGCGTGTTGCGGTCGCCGATGGCGCTGTCGCGCTCCGCCGTCATACGGTCATTGTCGGCCGAAAGCTTGTCGTTGTCGGCCGAGAGCTTCTCGATCGCCTCGCGAAGCTTGTCGAGATCGATGGAAGGCACGGGCGCCGCGGACGTGGCGTCGGGACCGGCGGTCCAGGCACCAAAATTTTTGCGGAAGTTTTCCGCTTCCTCGGCCGTGATCCCGCCGGTACCGACCGGAACCGGCTCACCCGGCCTGTAGGATTTCTTGCCGACCTTGACGGTCACATTGAACTGCTCGGTTTTCTTGCTCATCGGAGCGTCCTTTCAAGTCCCGATATCCGCCGGCTGGAAACCGGCGGATATGCGGACGAACACGGGGTTGGGGATTAGCGGACCAGCGCGAACAGGCTGGCGTCGGGCTCCGGAGCGATCGGAAGCGGTGCTGCCTGCGTCTGGACGATGGTTCGCGAGGGGTTCCGTTCCCGCCACATGTCGGGGAAGCGCTCCATAGACAGGAGCGCGTCGTTGTCGAGGATGGCGCCGTAAGCGAAGTGGCCCATGAAGCCGAAGGGATCGAAGATCCCGACGCCCATGGAAGGCCAGAAGTTGTTGCGCACGCCGCCAACCGTGTAGGGCTGCGAATACTGGATGAACGTCAGCTCGCCGATGGTGCCGAGAACCGCGTAATACTTGTTCTCCGCGCCGGTGCTGACCGGCCCCAGCTGCATGATGCCGCCGTCCTGGCGCCGGTTGTCTAGCGCCTCGAGGAAGCGCAGCGACTTCTTCAGGAGACCCGCAGCGCCCGGGCCGAGCAGCACCTCGCGGGCGGTGAAGCCGCTGGTATCGGAAAGCAGCTGCACCCACGCCTCGACATCGTCCATCGGGTCGACGCCGGCTTCGCCCCAGCGCGCTGCGCCGGCGAGCGCGATCGTCAGCGCGGCATTGCGGCCGAAGTTGACCGTCTGCGTCGGATAGTCCTCGCCCTCGACGATCACCTGACCGGTGCGGATAACCTGCGAGCACATGAACTCCTCGCGCCGCGTGATCCGCTGGTCCTGGTCGTCGATGATCGTCGCCAGATTGTAGGCGTAGCGTTGCGCCGGCGAGTTGCGGCCGCCGATCGGCTCGCCCGGCATGCGGATCATGTTGCCGCCGGGGCGAAGCGTATTCTGCGGCTTGACGTAAGCCGGCGTGAAACTGGTCGCCTTGAAGCCGCGGTTGGCCGAGTCCTTGCCGGGAACATCTGGGTGGACGAACGGCGCGAGCTCACGGTCCGGCAGGATCTTGTCGAAGACGATCTGTTCCATGTCGGAAAGGACCGTGGTGGAGAAATAGCGATCGCGCAGGAAAGCTTCCGGGCGATCGCGAGGCGGCAGAACCGCAACGAGTTCCGCGGTGGAGAGGAGAAGTTCTTCCATGTGTGTGGTGTCCTTTCGGTCTCTGGCTTACTTCAGGACGCGCACGTAGAGGGGAGCGCCTGCCTTGCGGAAAGCGGCCTCGACGGTCGCGGCCGTGTGTCCGGCGCCCAGAAAGAGTTTCGTCGAATCGAAGGCGCCGCTCGCGTAAGCCGCGGCGACGACGTCACCGGCGGATGCATCGCAATCGGTCGCCAGCACCAGGCCGGGCGTCTGCGACCCATCAGCAGCGGCCGAAGCGGACAGGGTGTATTTGTCCGATGCGGTGATATTGCCGAGGACAGCACCGCGCTTGAGGTTCTGGCCGCTGACGATGGTGATGTTGCGGGTGATGACCGGAACGTCGGAAACGAGCAGGTCGTTCGGGGCGAAGGTTGCTTCTCCCATGATCAGGAATCCTTCCGGTTACGGCCGTGACGGGCCAGGATGGTGGAGCGGACGGTGGAGATCACCGCCTGTTTCTCGGTGGCCTTGCCGCCGCCCGGCGTGCCGGCGCCGAGAGTCGGGCTCTTTCCGGCCATGCGACCGGCAAGGCGCGAACCGCCGGCGGAAGCGGAGGAGAGAAGCGCACCCGCTTCCTTGGCCGAGTAGAACCTCGAGCCGAAGGCAAGCTCGGCGGCGAGGCCGGGATTGCTCTCGGCCTTCGGGTGCATGAGGATCGAGCGGATGCGACCCTGCTCGGCGCGGCGGACGGTGCTTGCCGACGTCTTGCCGTCGTCGGTCTCTTCTCCCTCGGCCTCGGCGCTGGTGTCCTCCTCCTCGGTCTCGCTCTCCGGATCGGAAGGGGTATCCTCGGCGGAAGTGTCCTCCTCTTCGGTTTCGATCACTTCCTCGTCTTCCGGCCGCTCGTCTTCCAGCCGGGAGCCCTTCTTGCCGCTAATGGCGGCGAGCACGCTCCGCGTGAGCGCGCTGCTACGCGTCAAGTTCGACATTCGTCGTCTCCAGTTGATGTTGGGGTTAGCCGGCTGTCCGGCTCAGTTCAGCTTCGAAGGCCTCGAGAACCTGCGAAGGGCGTGCAACCGCGTCGGCGAGGCCGGCATCAACCGCCTTCTGTCCGCGATAGACCCGCGCCTCAGTGGCGAGAGCGGATTGCTGTGTCAGCCGGCCGGCGCGGTACCGCGCGACGGTGGCTGCAAATTCGACGCGGAGCTCCTCTAGCTCGGCGAGTTCCTGCTGAAGCACATCGTCGGGGATGGCTTCGTACGGATTGAAGTCGGCCTTGTGCTCGCCGGCCTTCAGAATGGTGACCTTGAGGCCTTCCTTCGCGAGCCAGGCGCTCATATCGACATGCATCGAGATGACGCCGATCGAGCCGCAGATACCGGTCTGCGGAATGACCAGCTGCCGGCAAGGTGAGGCCAGCAGATAACCGGCCGAGCACGCATGATCCGTCAGAACGGCGATCGTGGGCTTCACCTGCGAAAGCTCAAAAATCTGCTCGGCGCAATCGAAGGCGCCGGTCACCTCGCCGCCATAGCTGTCGACTTCGAACACGACGGCCTTGATGTCGTCGCGCTCGATGCAATCCCGGACCTGCACTCCGATCGCTTCGTAGCTGGTCATGCCGCAGGACTTGCCGATCCACTTGCCCTTGTTCACGAGCGAGCCCTCGATCTCGATCAACGCAATGCCGGACGCGACGAGATCCGGACCAGGGTAGACACGCTCACCGTCCCAGTCGGTCGCATTGCGGAGCTTCTCGCCGAGAAGTCCCATCTCCTCGCCGCCGCCGACCTGCGCCGGAGCGTCCGGGCTGCCGAGCACGCGCGGGCCGAAAGCCCGCGCAATGATGTCGCCCTTTGACGGATGCAGCATCAGCGGCGCGCCGAACATCCGACTGGCGATTTCGGGATAGTTCCTCATGCCGTTTTCCTTCTGGAGATCCTCGGGATGCCGGCGGGATGCCGTGCCGAAGTCCGGCCGTTGACTTCTTCCTCGGTCTCGTCGCCCGGCTCGGCTGGCGGAGCGGCACTCGCCTGCGATCTGGCCTCGGGCTTGCCCGGATCGGGATCGAGGCCGAGCCGTTCGTAGAAGGCCCGTTCCCGGGCGCGCTGCTGCGCATCCATCTTCCAGTCCCGCCCCTGCTCGGCCGCTTCCTGCTGGAGCGTGGTGAGATTGCCGGCGAGCCGCTCGCTGGCGGCCTGCGCCTCCCGCAGCGGGTCGATCCAGCCTCGGCCGGGACCGATCCAGTCCGCATGGCACCATGCGGCCGGGTTCTGCTCGAAGCGAACGGCGCCCGCCGGAAGCTCGATCAGGCCCTTGTCGAACACCTCCTCGAGCCATGCCCGATAGATCGGCGCCATGAACTGCGAGGCGAAGCCGCCCTTCTTGGCGGTAAAGCCGCGCCAGATTTCCAGGAGTGCGGCGCGTGCCGACGAATAGTTCACCTGGCTCCAGTCCATGGTCAGCTGCTCGTAGGTGACGCCGATGGCGCTCGCGACCTTGCGCAGCGCCGCATTGACGAAGGCCTCGAAGTTGGCGTTCGGGTGCTCCGGCTTGGTCAGCGTCGCCTTTTCGCCCGGCTGCAGCGTGTTGACGCGAACGCCGGGCAAATCGATCGGTGCGGCCCCGTAATAGGCCTTCTGCGCAGCCGACATTTCGCCGAAGAGCTTGGCGATACCGTCGTTGCCGTAATCGGCGCCCATCGCCTCTAGCATCTCTTCCGGATCGAAGGGCGTTTCGATGAAGGCAGCCATAACGGCGTTCAGCATTGCCGCCTGGCTCTCATAGTCCTCATAGTCGGTCGACTGCTTGATCGACCGCATGACCGGCGCCCAGTCGGAAACGCCGCGCGTCATGCCGGCGCGCTTCTGCTCGTAGGCGTGAACGACGATCGGCCGCCCCCATTCGGTCTCCCGCTCGACATACTCCCAGTGCCACAGGCCGGTATTCCCGGCAAAGAATTCGCCAGGATGCGACTTGCGGAAGTGGTAGCCGACCGGTGCGCCGTAACCGTCGATGGCGACGCCGTCGCGCAGGAACTCTTCGTCCATCCGCCCGTTCGGATTGGAACACCGGGCCGGGTCCACGACATGAATTGCCGTCTGGAACAGCGGCGCATTGTCCTGCCAGACGATGACCCCGAAGGCCTCGCCCTCAGGACCGAACCGCTGACGGGCCGCAAGGCCGAGAATGCCGGCCATCGTCTTCGTCCGCTCGGCGTCGCACCATTTGTCGACGTCCTGCGTATAATCCCGCCACAAGGCTTCGATCTTGTCGGCGATCTCCTCCGCCTGCTCAAACGTCATGTTGAGCGAGACGTGGTTCGGCCGCGCTGCAAGCGTCCAGCCCGAGCCGATGATGTTGTCGACGAGGCGCGAGGTGCCCGCCGCGCCCCAGCCGTCATTCCGCGCCACGTCGTTCAGCCGGTCGACGAGCTCGGAGCGCGACCAGGTCAGCGCCGACTGACCGGACCATGTGCCCGGCCGCCATTTGGCAAACGACGGGTGATCGTAGGATGCGCCCTGGTAGGCCGAAGACGCCATCAGCCGGTTCTTCGCGACCTGCACGCGGGCAGCGGCACGAACTGCCGGCGAAAGCGGTTTCGCGTCAGGGCCGAGGATCGTGACTTCGCCGCTCATCCGAAGATCACTCCCCGGCTGCGCGCCCGGGCGAAGCGGCGAAGGCCGAGTTTCGCCTCGAGGTCCCGGACGTACTGACGAAGCGCTCCGATGTTGGTCGCGGCATAGGTGACGCTCTCGCCGTTATAGCTGAGCGAGACCTCGGCGCGGCCGAGCTCCATCTGGTGCAAGGCCTCACGTGCTTCGTCGAGCCGTGCCAGAAGCACGGCGCTTTCCTGTTCGGTCAGTGCCATATGGATCTTCCTAGCGGTTCCGCTGCGCTGCCCGGGCGGCGCGCGCGAGGGCGGCAGCGACGAGCGGCGATTGCTGTTCTGCCGTGGCGCTCTGGCCTGCGGCAGGTTCGGTCTTGACGGCGATCTGGTTCAGACGATCCTCGAGATCGCCCTGCTGCGGCGCTTCGAGCCGGCCGAGCCGATCGGCGATCGCGTCCCATTCCTCGTCGGTCCAGTAGGGCACGCCCCAGCGATAGGCACCGGCCAGGCTCTGGTTGAGCATGTCGATGATTTCGTTGCGCTTGCCCTCGCCGAGTTTCCAGACGTAGCGGGTGTGACCGCTCCGGGTCTTCTCCGGTACCCGGGCTTCCGAGGTTGCCTGCTGGTAGAAATCGTCGCCGAAGCCGCGGGCGAAACGGATATAGCCCGCCTGCTCCAGATCGTCCTTCTTGTAGTCCCGATAGAGCCGGATCTTGAAGGCCGAGGCGTTGAAGGTGAAGAACCGGGATGACCACTTCTGCTTTTTCGGCTTGCCCTTCCGGTCATACTCTTTCGTCTGCACGATCGGCGGCGCGGCCTCCGTATTGCCGCCGCGCACCATGATAACGCGCGACTTCGGATGCTTGCGGACCCAGTTCCAGACATCGTCAGTATAGGCGTTGCCATCGATCGCCACCCGGTCGGCAGTGCGCTTCCGGCCGGCATCGTCGAGCCATTCGCGCTGGAGCAGCCGATCGAGGGCGGCGCGAACCTCCGGCTCGGAGATATGGCCGGAATGTTCCTTCGCGTCTGCCAGGTGACTGCCGGCGCGATGGTCGACGACGCCGTGATCTATGACGGCCCGGTACCGATTCCGGCCGTAGCCGACGAGCAGCCACTCGACACGATCGCCCTGCACGTCCATTCCGAACACCAGCGCCAACGCCTCGGCCGGGATGACGCCGCGCGCGAAACCCTGATCCTCGGCGCGATCGCGGAGCACTTCCCAGTCGATCGCCTTGTTGTCCGCCTCGAAAGCGAGCCCGAGCCAGTCGTTCCAGAACGTCTGCTCGGCGCCGGAGCCCTTTTCCCGGTTCTCCGGGCCACCGGCCTGGACCGTCAGCCACTCGCGCGCCAGGTTCTCCCAGCGCTCGAAGGGCGAATAGGCCATCCAGATGCGGAAGGACCGATGGCGGCGGCCGCGCTCCGGATATTTGGCGACCCACTTCGCGCCGTTTTCCGGCTTCACCATCCATTCGCGATGGTGCTCGTGGATCTCGCAGCCGCAATGGATGCAGACGAAATGCGCCTGCTCGGGATGCTCGGGATCGATGTGATCCCGCATGTTCTCCCAGCGCAGCTCCTGCAGCTCGTGGCAGTGCGGACACGGGACGTGATAGGTTTCCTGCGTCCCTTCCTGATAGTTCGACGTGATCTTGCAGCCGGGCGAAACCATCGGCGTCGAGATCTTGAAGATCTTGCCGTTGAAAAACGCCTTGCTGCGGCTGTCCGCCTGAACCTCCGGATCACCGGCCTCGTTCATCTGCCACTTGGCAAGATCGTCCTGGACCTGCTTTCGCGGCGAGATCATCGACAGGCCTGCCGGCGAGTTGGCGCCGGCAGCCTGGATGGCGCCGCGCCCGTCGATGCGCTCCTTGTAGAGCACCGAATTGCTCGCATCGCGGCTGTTCTGGGAAAACAGCTTGGCGATCCCAGGCATCTCGCGCACCAGCGGCATCAGCTTCGTCTTCGACCAGCGGGCGGCGTTTTCCTCGGTCGGGTGGACATAGAGGAAATCGCCGGGCGCCATGTCGAGCGAGCCGAGCGTGAAGATGTTGGCGCAGATGGTGCCGCCGATCTGCGCCGACTTCGCCAAGCTGACGATGTTGCACGGATCTTCCGGCGATAGCGCCCGCAGGATCTCAGAGAAGAACGGCACCAAGTCTTCGTTGTACGGCCCCGGATGGTCCGTGATGCGTTCCGAGAACACGATGTTCCGCTTCGCCCAGTCGAGATAATCGACTGCTGGCGGCGGCTCGCAGATCTCGGCAAGTACGCTGAGAGCGAGCCGCTCGGGATTGAACAGCACGGTCATTGCTGCTCGTCCTCGACATGCTCGTCCAACTCGGCCGCTGCGTCGGCGAAGTCGCGCGCCTTCTTGGCCCGATGGTCCCGGAACGCCTTCAGCAGCACATGGGTCGCATCATGGGTCGACACCGAGAATTGCGCGGCGATCGCCTTGGCCATCTCGGGGATGGCCTGCTCCATGACCTTGAACGCCTCGGCCACGGCCTTGACCATCTCTCGCCGGGCGTCGTCGGTCAGCATGTACCGGCCGAGCTCGAGCGCTTCCTCGCGCTCCATGCGCGCGGTGGTGATCTTTTGCTGTTTCAGCTTCTCGGCCGCGACCTCGTCAATGAACGGGTCGACGATGACGGTCGGCTTCACAGTCGCCTTCGGCTTCTCCGGCCCATCGAACGACAGCTCGGAAGCAACCGGCGCTGGCGCCGATCGCGTCGCCGTGCCGTTCGCTCCGAACCGCTGCGATGGATCGAGGGTCTTGCGCAGCTGCTCGACCGCAACCGATGCGCGGATCTTCGCGTTCCGCCCCTCGCCTTCGAGCGCATCGCCGAAGATCTTCCGCTCGGCGATATACTGCGAGATGCGCCCGGCGCTGACGCCGACATGAGCCGCAAACGCGCTCTTCGTCATGATGTCAGCTGCAAGGCTCATCTTTAGGAACGCTCGTTCTTTAGCCCGGCTCTTTAGTTTAGGCTCTGACTTTAGGCTTCAAAAAATCGCTCAGACTGGACAACCTCCGCCGTGCCAAATACCCGCAGGCGGGCGGATGCCAGGAAGGACCCGCGAAACGTCGGAGGACCTATCGGGCCGTCCGAACCGCCCGCTGGAAGGCGACGGCGAAATGATCGTGGACGTTAGCGACCACGTACCGCTCGACGACTTCACGCAGGCGAAGACGGATGCGATACGAGACCTGAGGCACGAACAGGATCACCGGATGGATGGCGTTCGTTGCCGGATCACGCTGGTAAACGCCCGGGTAGAGGTGCGAAGGCTGCCTCGGCACGAAGAACCGAGCGCTTTTGTAGTTCTTGTTCCGCTTGAGCGACGATGATGTGCGGGTACGGGTCGCACCAGCTCCACGATAGTCGATCTGCAGGTCGGCCATGACGCGGTTGAGAAACCCTTGCGTCATGTTGCCGTAGCGATCGAGCGGCGCCCGCTTTGCTGGCACGGCCACCAGGTTCCGCTGCATCAAACCACGATCGACGAGCTGCCGCTCGAAGGCCTTATGCGTGCGCATGCCACCTTCGATCTGCGGACCGAGAAATGCGGTGGCAGGCAAGCCGCCCTTGGTGCGATCACCGGTCACAACAACCGCTGCCCTCAGGTTCTGCCGCGATGCCCGGTCATAGACGACGCCCCGCTTTGCGTAGGGGGTCGGCCGGTCGAAGACCCGATCCATTTCTCGCTGGACTTCGAGGCGACCACCCTTGGCCGTCTCGTTCAGCGTGAGCATAATGGCATAGGGAAGCTGCTTTCGCTCGATATCAGCCAGGGATCGATTGAACTGCTGGAGATCGACTTTGATCTGAGCATCCATCATCGGCTTCTCTCGTCTGGCGCCATTACAGCGCCGGGGTGCATGGCCGCCTCCATCGCTAAATGCGAAACCCGCCGGTCTGTCGTCCAGCGGGTCGAACCTGATCTTTTCTACTGTGGCCAAGCTATGTCAACTTTCTGCCGCGCGCAACAACGTGCAGAAATTTCTATTTATCCAACTTTGTCAGTGGTTTGCGCAATTCCGACAGCCAGTTTCCATGGTGCTCGGTTCGGGCGAAATGGCAGCAGTTCGTGAGAGGAAAGGCACTTCGGAGCCGAAAGGCGAAGGTGCAGCAGCTCTAAAGTGGACTGCCACAGCTGCCAATCGAGGCGGGAAAGGACATCACCACGGATGGACCGATCAAGGCACCACTTGCGATAAGCGCCTTTGTACGGGCGCTGGCGACGCTGATCGAAGCCATTGTCCTCGTATTCATAGATCTTGCCGGTACGATCCTTCGCCTTCCGCATGACGAACCACGCCGGCTTGCCCCGATGCTCGACCATGACGGTCTTCGGTGCATTGCCTTGCCAGGTCGGACCACGGTCCAGCACTGCCGAGGTTATGACCAGCGACAGGATATGGCGCCCACTCAGGCGATCGGCGCGCTTACGCTGCTCGGCGGCCAGCTTCTCGACGGCCTCCGCGATCAGCCCAAGCTCATCGATCCAATCAGGGACGGGATTCCATCCGTCCGCAATCTCGAAGCCTTCATGGGCCAGGGCGCGCACCGCGTCGCCGACCACAACTGCGTCGGCGGCCGGCTCGCCCTCGTAAACGAAGCCCGGGATGGCGCCGTACACGTTCGGGCTGCGGTCGACCATCGTTCCAAGCGCTGCCATCTCCAGCATGCCACTCCAGGCGACGCTATATCCCGGTCCAGCGTAAGTGCCGCCAGAGCCGACCTTGCCGAGTTCCTTCGTAAAAGCCCAGGTCAGGAGAGCTTCGATGGTTATTTTCTTCATCTTCAATTCCTTCTGACCAGTTCTGACCAGTAGATGACTAGTTGAATGTAGGGTTTTAGACATTGAAATCAGCTAGTTAGATCAGTCTGACGAGTTCAGGTTACATCACCCATGCTTTTCCCTCCGAACCTCCCCAACGCCCTATATATGAACGTGCGATAACCCGTCACAACTCATCATCCCCATTGTTTTCATTGCACTTTCTGCCCTTGAGAACTCATCATCAACTCGTCACGAACTGGTCAGAACTGATCCTGAAAGAGGGGTTACGGGGAAGCTACGGCAGGTCGTCGGGCCAAGGCTCGTTCGGATCGAAGCGACCGGCAGGAGGCCCGCGCATGCTGCTGCCGCTCGGCACGTTCTTGAGCCGGACCCCGAAGTAGACGACGCCCGTCGCGGTTCGCTCCTTACGGAATTTCTTCGACATGACGCGGCCAAACGCGGTGACGTTCATCGGCTTGCCGCCCTGGTCGACCGTGTCGTCGCAATAGGCCTGATAGAGATCCTTGCCCTGTAGCGGGTCAGCATTCGCATCTCGCTCGATGCACCGGCCGACGAAGCCCGCTGTGCGGTCCATGTCGTCACGATACTCCTGCGTCGCCTTCTCGACCGCCTCCGGGATCACGAGGCCTTCGCGGAGGAAGATGTGCGCGCCCTCGATCAGCCAGTTGAGGATGCCCGGGTGCTCCGGCTCGAACGATGAGACAATCTCCTCGAACTCGCGCCGGTCCTCTTTGGCGATCTTGTTCGGCCAATGGATAACGGCCATGCGTCGCCAAATACCATCGTCGGTGCCCGTAATACGGGGATAGCCGTTACCGCTCATGATGGCGATGAAGATCGGCAGGAAGTCGGTATAGCCGGAAAAGAGATCGCGCGCGGTGATCGTCTCGCCGCCCGTCAGCTCCTTCACGAGGTTCTCGCGTAGATCCTCGCCCTCAGGCAGCTCCTTGACGCGCAGGAGGCGCCGGCCGTGCAGACGCGCCAGGTCAGGGCTGGCACTGCCGGACGATCCGCCTTCGCCGATCAAGCTCGTCGCCGGCAGTGTCACTGCGACGTCGCCGAGCAGCCGGCAGAGGGTTTCCATGTAGACGGATTTGCCGTTGGCGCCGTCGCCGTAATGGAAGAACAGGTATTGCACCGTGATGCCAAGAAGACCGAGGCCGGAGCTAACCTGCACCAGGCGCCGCACATCCTTGTCCGGCAGCTTGCTTTCGATGAAGGCCATCCACTTCGGGCACTTCGCCTCCGGCCGGTAACGCACCGGAACGATATGGGTGATCATGTCCCGTCGACGATGGCCCGGGATCACCTCGAGGGATGAATCTACGCAGGCATCGATGTATTCCGGCGCATCCGGCGTCTCGCTCACACTCTTGTGGCGTGGGTTCTTTCGCCGCTCGGTTTTCCGGTGGAAGACCAGCGTCGCATTCTGCACCGCCACCATCATCCGGTTTGCGTTGAAGTCGTTCGGCGAGCGCATGATATGCGGTGCGGCGCAGGAGAGCGCCGCCTGCATCTTCGCCACATTCTTCGATGTCACGGCGTGGTCGAGCCGGCGCTTGACACGTTTGCCATGGGCCTCCTCCGCCTTCTCGGCCGCAATCGCGAGCCGCTTTTCGGTCGGGTTGCGATCCTCCTCCGGCTTCTTTCGCGCCTCGATCGCCTTGTCTATGAACATCTGCTCGAATGCGTTCGGCTTGATGTAGGCAACCTCGCGCGCGATCCGGTCGCCGAGGCGCTGCGCGATCGCCGTCGCCTTCGGGCCGCCGTTGGAAACATCCCAATGCGAACCGGTCCAGACGGCGAAGGCGGGCTGCTTCGCCTTCTCCTGCGCCAGGACGATGAAGTCCGTACCGAAGTGTGTGATCAGCCGCTTGCCATTGTCAGTGTCGGAGTGGTCGAACTCAGCGCAATACTCGACGGCCGCTTCATTCGGCTTCAGATCGGCCGAGAGGTGAGCCGGCGGCTCGTCCGAAGGACCAAGAGGGGTTTCGGGGTTTTCGGGCTCCCGCTGCGCGGAGAATTCTTCCAGTTTTTGCGCGACATCCTCAGGGAGGGTCGGCCGCTTCTTGCGTTCCGCCACGTCAATACCTCGTCATCAATGCTGAAAAATCCATGCCGACCGGTGGGCACCAGGTCTCGATCGTTCGGCCCTCTCGGGCCAGACGCTTTTCGGCGCGCACCATCGCGGCCGCAGTGAAGACCGCTTCGCTGTCACCGTCGGCGAGCAGCACGAGCTCGGCGACGTGATCCGCCACCTGCATCGCTTCATCGGGCGCCTGGTCGGCCTTAGGGACCGGCCCCGCGACCATCACACGCCTTTGCTTGCCGTTCTTGTCCGCCTTAGTCAGGCTCGGATGCGCAAAACGAGATTCTGGATCAGCTGGGCCGGTAAGGTTGCCGAGGTCGCCGGCCGCGAAATAGAAGGTGTCCTTCCGGAACCGCTCGGCGCCGGCGATTGCAAGGCCATTCTCGATACCTTCGCCACCAACCCATCGGTTCGACGACATCAGCCCAAAAAGCGGGATCAAGGAGCCACGTTTCGTGCCGCGCACCTTCTTCGTCGGCAGAGGCTCGCCCTTGTCGTCTCGGCCGAGATCCGGCCGGAACTTCGGCTCGAGGCTCATGTCGATCCATGTCTGGTGGCAACCGGTGACGTGCCCAGCCAGGTCGACGAAGGGCGCGACCATCGCCACGCCGACATGACGCGCGATTTCATGACCGCGATCGTCGCGGCCGTGCCAATAGGTGCAACGCGCATTGCTGCGCAAATAAGCGAACACCACAGCTGGCATGTTATAGCCGGTGCGCGCCCTCAGATATGCGGCAACATCCGGATGCGGCTCGACCGAGGCATTGAAGAAGATGCCGCGCGATTGCTTCACTTCGCGGTCGCGATAGGCGTTGTTCTGCTTTTCTCGCTCGGCGGCCGCAGCCTCGTTCTTCGCCCTTTGCGCCGCGATCCGCTGGCGACGCTCGGCAATCTGGTCTTCGGTCTCGCGTTCGGCCTCATTCGGCAAAGGCTTGCCGAGGACCTCGGCGCAGGCCGTGAGAAAACCGGCGCGCGACCGCAGGTCGATATGCCCGGCATGGGCAACGAGGCTGATGCCGTCCTTGCCACCGATCCCGCAGCTGCGGCAGTTCCAGGCGCCCTTGATGCTGCTGATCGCAAAACGGTCCTTGCCCTGGCAGACCGGGCACGGCCCCGCGTGATTGCCCTTGAAGGTCGGGCCGACGAGGCCGAGCGAGAACGCTGCGTCGACGACGCTCACGCCGCGCGCTTCTTCGATGAAGAGCTCGATCGCGGTAGTCATAGCGCACCTGCCGGCGCACTCGCCAAAACCGACGTACGCTCTGCGCCTGCGCGCAACGGCGCCAGATCACGATCGTCGGCGGCGCGGAAATGTCCGCAACGCTCAAGAGACGTCAGCGCGAGATAGAGCGGATGACGACCAGGCAGCGGCCAGAACATGCGGCCGAGGCTGATGAAGGCGGTGCCATCTTGCCAGCCGAGCAGCCCATACAAGGTGCTGATCAAGCGGATGCGGTTGAGGTTCGCTTCGACATCAATGCCGAAGGCTTGAGCCGTGCGGATGCATTCCGGCCGTGACGGCGCCACAACGAGGAGGATGCGCGGCCGCTCCATCACGCCGCCTCGCGCCAGCGGGTGAGAGCAGCTTCACCCTTCAATGTCAGGCGCAGCACGGCCGGGACATTGGTGCGCCCTTCGCGCAGCTGGTCCACATAGCCGCCATCGCGCATCTTCTGCAGGATCGACAGCATGGCCTTTTGGCGCATGCCGATCGCGCGGGAAAGGTTCGCATAGGTGACGGTGACAGTCTTGTCATCGCCGGCCTCGATATGGCCGAGCAGCGCTATACGGTACTTGCGCGCCAACGTGCTGCGGTTCTCGACCGACGCCTCGTCCTCGGCTTGGGGGGCACCTTTGAAGGGGTTGTGATTGAACGTCAACACGATGGCAGTGCGGACAGCAGCGGCCGGTACGCGCATCATCTCGGCAACATCCGGAAGAGCGATCCCCGCCTCGGCGGCCAAGAGACAGAACTCTGTGCGCTGATAGGGTTCGAAGCGCGCGAAGTTGGCGGCGGTAACGAGACCCGGCTCGAAGAAACCAATCTTGGCTACTTGCTTTCCCATGGTCCGGCTCCTTTCAGGTGAATTGCTGGACGAGGCTTGGACGAGCAGCGGCTGCCATCGGCGGCATCGCTGAGGGTTCGGGTCTGGCGGGTTTAGCGCCGCCCTTGCGCTTGGCGATCCATGCGGAAAGCCGCTGCCAATCCTCATCACTGAGGAAGATGATGCCGCCGAACATGCGGCGCTCACGCCAGGACAATTCCTGTACGGACGCACCGGGACCAAACCACGCGCCGATGCACTTCGCGCCGTCAGGAAGGCGGAGGATCTCGACAGGGTCGCTGATGACGCGGCACCAAACCGGCGCATTGGTCGTCGCGCAACCGAGCGTCTCTCCAAGGGCGCGCTCCGGATCGTTGGTGACGATGAAGAGGCGGATCTGGCTCATTCGGCGGCCTCGAGCAGATCGAAGAGGCTCGGCATCGCCATCTCGCGCGCCGCCGCCTCGACATACTTGCAACCGTCGGAGAAATAGGCCGGGTTCAGTTCGACCGCGAAGGCGGCGAAGATCGCGCGGCGTCCGCCGGCGCACGCCCACTTCACGATGGCGCGTTGATGGCCCTTGAGAAGAGGATTGATCTCGGCGTCGACCTCGAAACCGCCGGCCGGCGCCATCTGGATCTTGTCGGCGAGAAAGGCGGCGTAATCCATCATTGCGCCTTTCCGTCCATCAGGTCGGCAATGCGCTGCATGCTGACCTCGACCCCGGCGCCATCGCGCCAGGCCTTCACGGTCTTGCGGATGGCGCGCAGCAATTCCTTCCGCTGCAGGCCCTTTTCCGAGCGAAGGCGATCACGATCGCGGCGGGTCTGATGATGTGGCTCGTTCATCGCGCGGCCTCCGCCTGCCATCGTGGCGTTACGCCGGCGATTGCATAGATGGCGGCGGCCTCGCTGCGCAGACGCTTTGAAGTCGAAAGGCCGTAATCTCCGGAAACGAGACCGGCACCAGCCAAAGCATGACGTTCGTCAGCCATGGCAAGCGCCTTGGCGACAGGCACCTTGCCCTGTCCCTCACAACGCGGGCACGGGCCGGTGATCCAGCCGAGTTTCCCAGTCCCACGGCAGCCCAGGCAAACGATCCGAGTGATCCGTACCTTCGTCATGCCGCACCGCCGATGCGCTGCTGGAGCGCCTGGAGTGCTTTGATCGCCTCGTCGATCTCGCGGGTGATTTCCTTCTTCTCGCGGCCGTCGACATGATCGTCGTCGAGTGCGTCGCCCACGGCGCGCACAACGTCCATCAAATCGGAGTTGAGGCGCACCAGGTCCCTGTGCGTTGGCGGCGCCAGAGCGACCGACAGATCAGCGCCCTCGACGATCGGGGTCACCCGGTAACCGACAATGTCTGCCATGGCGGAGAGGATGATCGGCGAGCCCGCCTCGATGTCCGCCTCTACTGCGACATCGATCGGCAGGAACTTTTCGGCGTTCTCCTCGCCGGTCGAGCCACACTTCGAGAGTTGCGCAGACCGGATGCGCGTGACGTGCTGAAAGGCGTCGCCGCCGCCAGCCATATCGACCGATCGGCGGGTCGCGGCCTTCAGCGTCAGGCCCTGTTTGTCAGAAATAGTGCGCAAGCCATCCTCCCTGAAAATCAAGGAAATCGTTTCCAGAAGTCTTTCCGTGAAAGGCGCCCGTCGCGCCCGTAAGGTCAGCCCATCAGATCAAGGGGGACCACATGCAAACCAACGCACCATCATTCCGCAGCCTCCGAGGGCGGATAGAAATCCGGACGCAGTACGTGACGAGAGACGCCACTGATGCGCTCGACCGAGAGGACACGGCTAACCGGAACGCGCTGCCACTGAAGGACAGCCGCGGGAGTGATACCGAGTTTTCGCGCCAGTTCGCTCGCGCTTCCCACGCGGTCGATCGCCAACGCTAGTGAAGGGTCAATCGTCGTCATGCACAGATATAAGCAGAACTTAGAAAAAGACACAAGCGATAATTACATAGACCAAGAAGCCGTGATTAGACCAGTTATAAGCATGGCTAAAGGCGAACTGGCGATCCAAATCGGAACTGCAATCAGGACGGCGCGCAAACGTCGCGGCCTCGTTCAGCGCAACATTGCCGAGCATTTGGGGATCGATGTTGCGGCCGTCGGCATGTGGGAAGGCGGGCGCAATCTCCCGAGCACCGAGAACTTGATGCGGGCGGCACTCTTTCTTGGCATCAATCCGGTCGCCCTGGCGCGCGGTGAACTCGTCTACATAAATGGGACCGATGATCTCGCCGACGCCGAGATCATATCAGATCCATCGCCGCCTCCGACCGGACCGATGGATGTAAAGCTTCTCGGTGTCAGCTATGGCGGCGACGATGGCGATTTCACATTCAACGGCGAAGTGGCCGGCTACGTCCGCAGGCCTCCGGGCATCGCCTCACTGCACAACGTTTTCGCGCTGCATGTTCTGAGTGACAGCATGGTCCCGCGTTACGATCCGGGCGACATAATCTATTGCGGCGGGCGCGATGCCGTGCCTGGAGACCACGTAGTGGTCGAGATGTTCGGGGAATCCGAAGATCAACCCGGCAAATCGTTTATCAAACGGCTGAAGCAGCGCACGACGAAGCAAATCATCGTCGACCAATACAACCCGGCCAAGGAAATCATCTTCGACCGGTATCAGGTCAAAAACCTTTGGCGCGTAATCCCGTTGAAAGAGCTGCTTGGTTTCTAAGAACCTCTGCTTCGGCGCGGAGCCTATCCGCATCGTGATTGAAGTACACCTGAACTGACACGTTCTTTCCGGGCAGCCCGCTCTCACGGCACGCTGAGCAACTGAACTTCTTCGCAACGACCGACAGCGCCGTGTGCAGCGTCACTCCATGGCAAAGCATCTGTTCAGGCGTCCGCCACCGGTTGCGCCCGCAGTCTGCACACTCAATACCTAGCCGACTGGCCTGCCCCAACAAAACGCCAGATGACATCGTTGCCGCACCTCATGTTCTCGATGTGTTCACATAATTGATTCTTTACCTTTAAGAGTCCAGAGCCATTCGACCTAAGTTTTGCTTATAATTTCCACTTGCAAGCAAATGTAATTATCGCTTATATCTGTCAGCCTCGAAACGGAGGCTAGCCGATATGAACCGAATTCAACGCCATTCCGAAACCGCCGCCGCCAAGATTGCCGCGGCACCTCGCTGCGTTCGATCACTCGAAGAGCGCCTGGCCGACGACATGCGCGAACTGGCCTTCTCCGGCCAAGACGTCAGCGTTGAGATGCTGAAGTACCGCGGCTGGTCTGAGCCGACCCTTAAGCGCCTCCTGCCTGAAGCCGCGAAGATCGCCCGCCGTCAGTCTGTCCGTCAGGTCGCCTGACATGGACAATCACTTCACCCCCTTTGGCGGTCGCGTTGATCCTCCCAAGCAGATCACCCTTCGCGAACCGCCCCTCTGGACGTACCGCATTGTCGCGATCCTCTTCGCGCTCTGCTGTGCGTCCGGAGGCTGGCTCGCCAATGACACAGTCGATGCTCTCGTCAGCCTTGACCGTGATTACGCCTCCATGGATCGGAGGTGAGCATGGCCGCAACCGCCCGCCTCGCTGACGATGCAATCACGACCGTCTGGGTGGGCGGATCGAGCATCGATTTGTCGTGCCCCGATCCGGCCATCGTCTGCTTTCGCGAGATCGGCAACACCCTTTCCAAGATCGCCCGCTTCAACGGCCGCTACGAGGGCCCGCTCTACTCGGTCGCCCAGCATTGCGTCGTCGGTGCGCAGGCATTGATAAATGAGGGCGAGAGCGCCATGCACGCGGCGCTCTTCCTGCTGCATGATGCGCATGAATGGATCCTCGGTGATCTCATCACGCCGGCTGCGAAGCTATACGCCGCAGTCGGCCGCGAGCTCTATGGCGAAGCTAACGTCCTCGACGCGATCGGAGCCTGCAAAGCCGCATGGGATGAAGCGATCTATTTCGCGGCCGGTCTCCCCGGCCCCGAAGCCTGGAGCCGAAAGCAGCGCGCCACCGTCGAGAACATGGACAAGCGCATGCAGCTTGCCGAGGCCGTCGCCCTCTTCGGTCCGCGCGCGGCCGCGCACTTCCCCAAATCCGAAACTCCAAAGCTGACCGGCGCCATCAAACCATGGCCGCCGATGAAGGCCGAGGAAGAGTTCAGAAAACTGGCCTACCGCCTGATCGGCGAGGATCGCGTGCTCGAATGTGCCTCGATCGTCGCCGCCAACAGAGCCTTGAGGTGACTTGTGTCTGGCTATCTCAACGAAGTAACCCTGATCGGTAACTTGGGCGCCGATCCTGAAATCCGCCGCACCCAGGACGGCCGGCCGATCGCCAGCCTCCGGCTTGCAACCACCGAGAGCTGGCGCGACCGCAACACCGGCGAGAAGCGCGAGAAGACGGAGTGGCATAGCGTCGTCGTCTTCAATGAACGGCTCTGCAAGGTCATCGAGCAGTACGTCCACAAGGGCGATAAGATCCTCGTGAGAGGCCAGCTCGCCACCCGCAAATGGCAGGATCAGAACGGCAACGACCGTTACTCGACCGAAATCGTGCTGCAGGGCTTCAACGCGTTCCTGACCATGCTGTTGGGCCGCCGCGAAGGCTTCAGCTACCGCGCCGGCGATGGCGCTTCCGACTATGGCTATGACGGCGACCGTGCCGCCGGCTCTTCCTCCTCTTCCAGACAGTCCACCGGTCCCGGCTCGAGCCGTGACTTCAACGACGACATTCCCTTTTGACGGAGACGACGATGGGGCAAGTGCTCAGCAATGATCCGGCCGCGACGGTCGGAGGCGTACCGATCGGCGCCGTGAAGGCCGCGGCGAAGGCGATTAGCAAGCAAGCAGCTGGCGAGCAGCCGGCCGAAGAGGCGCAAACCGAGGCCTTCGACAAAAAGGAAACAGGAGCGTCGGAGGCGCACGGCGTCGCGCGCGACCAGCTCCGCGCCTTCATCGAGCGGATCGAACGCCTCGAGGAAGAAAAGGCGACGATCGCCAGCGACATCAAGGACGTCTATGGCGAGGCCAAAGCCATGGGCTTCGACACGAAAATCCTGCGCAAGGTCATCCGCATCCGCAAGCAGGATCACGATGAACGCATAGAGCAGGAGGCGATCCTCGACACCTACCTCCAGGCGCTTGGCATGGTGTCAGCGGGGGAGGACGAGTGATGTCGACGATAGTTACCCTGCTTTGCGAAACTCAGATCGAGCTTGCACGGATCTCCGAAAGCGACTTCCGAGACGAGCTGCGCCGCCGCACCATCATCATGGAAGAGATCAAGGAAGAAGTTCGCCAGGACGTCTTGGACACGCTCTCGCCGAGTTCTTCCGCGACCGAGGATCTTTTCAATGAAATCGAGCGCCGGAAGGTGACCCACGATCATTGGACCGATCGCGTCTATAGGCTCCTCGCTGAAGGTGATTGCGCAGGCGCGATGGACATCATGCATCGCGAACTCGACCTTTCCCCCCCGTCCCACGAGTGCGCGATCGCCGACCTCATCGCCGGCCGTAAAGGAACCGCCCATGTTTAAAACCAAGAAGGCGGCCTTTCAGGCTGCGCTGTCATCCGTGAAGGATGCGGTCAACAGCAAGAACACGATCCCGCACCTCGCCAACATCGCGGTGGAACGCCACGCCGAAGGCATCCGCCTGCGCGCGACAAACCTCGATATCGAGATCGCCGCGCCCTTCCAAGCCGAGATCGGCGCCGACTTCTCCGGCTTCACATTTCCCGCCAAGACCGTCACCTCGATTGTTGGAGCGGTCGACGACGGCAAGGACATATCCTTCGAGGCAGTGATGCTTGGCAACAAGCTCGAGGCGGTGACGATCCGTTCCGGCCGGTCGAGGATCAAGGTTCCGATCCTGCCCCTCGCCGATTTCCCGATCCTCGACCAAGGCGAACTACCTTTTGCGGTGTCGCTCGGCAGTTCATCCTTCATCCGCTGCCTCTCGGCCGTCGACTATGCCTGCTCGACCGAGGAGACGCGCCACTACCTGAACGGCGTGTTCCTCGACGCGTCGGAGGCCGGGCTGATGTTCGTGGCGACCGATGGCCACCGCATGGCCCGTCGCTTGCTACCGTCGTCAGATGTCGACGATCCTATCGAAAGCATGCCGAAGGTGATCCTACCCAGGGAAACCGCGCCGCTGCTCGTCAAGCACCTGCCGAAGGACGAGACGCTGTCGATCTCCCTTTCTGAGTTCCGCATCCGCTTCGCGGCGGGGAACATCGTCATCATCTCGAAGCTCGTCGAGGGCACCTATCCCGACTATCGCCGGCTGTCGCCCGGCTCGCACAAGATCCGCGCCCGGATCAGTGGCGCCGAACTAAAGGCGGCTATCGCCCGCGTGCTGACAGTTAACACTGAGAAGGGCAACGCCGTCCGCTTCACTTTCGATAAGACGTCAGCGACACTCACCTCTCGGCCGGGCGACGCTGGCGAGGCTGAGGACGTCGTCACCGCCGCCAGCGACGGCGAATTCGTCGTCGGCATGAACGGCGCCTATCTCCGAGAATCGATCGATCACCTCGACACCGAGGAAATCGAACTCGACTTCAACGATCCCGCATCGCCGATCCTGCTGCGCAAGCCAGGCGAGACCGACACCCACACCATCATCATGCCGATGCGCGTCTAGGAGGCCACCATGATTACCGAGATCACTAAAGACGCGATCAGGAAGGTTCAAGCCGCACTCGGCCGCGAAGGCGTCTATGTTTCGTGGAGTACAACGCAGCGGGCGCTTGCCGCCGCATTCAAGGGTAAAGGTTATCAGGATCGCGTTTCAGCCGCTCATTCTGCCCTTTTTCATGATGACCCAACCGACGTCCCAGAGCGCCTTGCTCGCTTCTTCGAGGAGGTCAACGAAACCTGCCAGGCATTCGGCATGTCTCGCGAGGACGCGCACAAGCTTGTCGATTACACCTATGACCGGCCGGTCGGCGATCCAGCCAAGGAGATCGGCGCCGCCCTGCTCACCCTCGCTTCGCTTTCCGTCGTAACTGGCTTCGACATGATGAGCTGCGCCGAGGCAGATCTCGAAAAGCTACAGCGGCCCGAGACGATCGCTCGCATCCGGGCCAAGCGGTCAACCCGCCATGGTCGCGGACCATTGCCTGGCTTTGACGCTGAACAACGGGTGCCTGAATGAGCAGCCGGCGCGACCAGATCCGCGAAAAGATCATGGCGCGCGTCATGATCGACCCGGTGACCGGTTGCTGGAACTGGACCGGGCCGACCTCAGGCAAGACCGGCCGAGGCAAGGATTATCCGCGCATGTGGTTGAGCGGCCAGACGGTCGCCGTGCATCTCGTCATGTGGACCAATGAGCACGGATACATCCCCGGCAAGAGGCAGCTCGACCACAAGTGCCGCAACCGCCTCTGCGTCAATCCGGACCCCAAGCATACCGAGCTGGTGACGTACAAGGAAAACCAGAAGCGCCGCGACAGAGCCCGCGCGGCAATGATCCGACACAACGGCGGCCCGCCGCTTGAGTGCGCGGAGGTGCTATGATGCGTGCCGCTGACGGTCCCTTAGGCAAGATCTTCACGCTCGACGAGGCGAGCGCCTATCTACGCATGACCGGGCGCGCGATCGCCAAAGTTGCCAAGCGTGAAGGTCTGTGCACTATTTCCGGTCGAGACATGCTCTTCAGCGAGAGCGACCTTCTGGCAATTTGGGATGCGATGCGATGCCCCTCAAGCTCGTCCAGCGCAAAGGCTCGGACTTCTACTACATCCGTGGCACCGTCCGCGGACAAAGCCTATTCGAATCTACTGGCACTCGCGACAGAGAAGTCGCGGAAGCGATCCGTATCAAAACGGAAAGCCGGCTGCTGAACGAAAGCGTTCACGGCAAGAAAGCCCTGATCACGTTCGAAGAGGCCGCAGAGTCATACATCGCGTCTGGCGGCTCCGAACGATTTCTCATCAAGGTCTCACCCTCGACCGGAAAGGTCTCCGGCATTGTCGCGCATTTTCGAGGCAAGCTGCTGAAGGACCTGACCCAGTCAGATCTTGACGCGGCCGCTCGCATTCTCTTCCCGACAGCCTCGGCCGAGACGCGCAACCGTCAATGCTACACGCCCTTCATCGCCGTCTGGAACCATGCCGCCGGCAACCAGTGGGCCGAGGTTCGCCAATGGAAGCGGCCGCGCAAGGCGAAGGGTACGAACATCGTAAAACTCAAGGTGCGCGCCGGCACCAAGCCGACGAGCTATGACCGAGCTGCCCAGTTCGTCGCCGCCATGTCACCCGCACCGGCTCAGTTGATGACCGCCCTATTCTACACCGGCATGCGACCAATCGAGATGTTCCTCCTCGAGGCGTCAGACGTGAACATGCCAGGACGATGGATAACGCTCGACGCTAGCAAGACAGGCGAGCCGCGCGGCATTCCCATCCACGAGTTTCTAGTGCCGCTCTTCGAGGCGCTGGTGGCCCGTGGCGGCGTTCTTTTCCGCTCGCACAAGGGAGACCTCTACCCGCCGACGGAGGAGTTTGGCGGCCAGATTTCCAGCGCCATCACCGGCGCCCGCAATCGCCTTAAGAAACGCGGCGTCTCTATTGTCGACATCGCGCCCTATACTGCCCGCCACACAGTATCCACGCAGCTCGTCATCAACGGCATCCACCCCTACATCAAGGATCAGATCCTCGGCCACGCCGCCGACGACATGAGCCGCCACTACACCCATGTGCCGCAGCAGCCACTGATCGATGCCATCAACACCCTGCCCGTGCCGCAGCTCTGGCGCGATCAGGAATGGTGGAGCGATCCAGTCTACTGGTCGCGAAGACTGGTGAAGTGGGGTGATCCGGCGAAACGCCGAGTGCAGAAGGTGGGTTAGCGCAACTGTGCATTATCCGTGCACAGCGCTTGCGAAAAGCGAAATTCATGTTTAGCTACGCATGCTTACAAAGGCTCGCTGCTGGCCTTGGTAAGGGAGAGGCCGAGAGTTCAAATCTCTCTAGCAGCACCAGTTTTCTCTAGCGAACAGCTATTTACCAGCCATGAAGGCCGATGCCTTACGCCTGCGTTTGCCGTGGCAGGTACCAGACGTCGACGGGGAGCCGCCGGCCCGCCAGGGCGGCTGATTTCAGGGACATCCACTCGGCTGTCGGGATCGGGCCTTGCAGCCGCTCGTTCAGCGCAAGCGAGATCACAAGCGGAGCGTCGAGCGACTTGGCCAGGGTTTCGAGTCTCTGCGCCACGTTCACCGCATCGCCTATCACGGTGAACTCGCTGTGGACGCCGCTGTCCAGAACGCCTCCGACGACCGTGCCGTAGTGCAGGCCGATGACGGCATCGAGGGTGGGATAGCCGTTCGAGAGGTTGTGGTTCCTCCAGTCGTCGAGCGCATCGACCAGATCCAGCGCACAGGCGAGTGCCCGGTCGGCATCGTTTTCCATGGGCCGCGGCTGCCCGAACACGGCCATGACACCGTCTCCGATGAACTTGTCGACGGTCCCCCCATGATCGAAGATCGTCTGGGAGACGAACCGGCGGTATTCCGCCAGAACGGAGGCCAGATCGCCGGCGGTGGCAGTCTCGGCGAATCTGGTGAAGTCGCGCAGGTCGACGAACATGATCGCCGCGTTGCGCCGGCCGAGGCCGAAAGCATCGCCGCCTTTCTGCAGTTCCGCCACGATCAGCGGCGAGAAGAACCGCGAGAGATTGCGACGCCGCTGGTCCGCTTCGAGCGCCTCGTTGCGCGTCCGGTCGTGATCCCTCGCAAGCAGGTAGGTGGCAAAGGCTGTGAAGCCGAAGCTCACCGTCAGCCCGAAGTCCTGACTGAAGAAGGAAGAAAGCAGCGCCATGACGTCTCTGGCCCCGTGTCTCACCGCCGAGATGGCCAGCATGGCCACCCAGGAGACGAGGACGATCCCGGAAAAAGTGAGAACGAGGCGGCGGTCGAGCTGGAGGCCGGCGTGGATGAGCAGGACGAAACCGACCACGAGGCTGGTCGTGGTCAGGTTATGGTCCTCGGAGGCCGGAGCGAGGATATAGGCGTAAAGGATCGCCGCGACGAGCAGCCCGTCCAGAACGACGAACAGCGTCTTGAGCCAGAAACGGCCGGGGAGAAACAGTGCGGTCGCGACCGAAACGATGCTGATGATGAAATAGGCGATGACGACGACGTAGTGCGTGTCTCTGGTTCCCTCGCTTCCACCGAGCAGGAGGTTTGCAATCAAGATCGCGAAGGCGACGAACCTCAGTGCGCTCGAGCGGATTTCCTTTGCGAAGTCCCAGGGTGCGTGAAGCGTATACGTCATGTCCTACCCGATCAGGGGTGATGCTTACCGGTTAGCCGGCAAAGCCGGATGAGGAGGCGGCGGCAATCCCGCCGCCTCCCCCCGGTGGACTACTTCACCGCGGTGACGGTCAGCTTGCCGTCGACGCGTTCGGCGACGAATTCGATCTGAGCGCCTTCCTTCAGCTTCGACAGCAGGGCTTCGTCCTTGACCCGGAAGACCATCGTCATTCCAGGCATTTCGAGCTCCTTCAGGTCCTCGTGCATCAGTGTGACCTTCTTCGCCTTGGCATCGACCTTCTTGACGGTGCCTTTGGTGAAGTCGGCGGCGAAAGCGCCATAGGCCGTGCCGAGAGCGAGGGCGAAGGCCAGCGTGGACTTTACAATCGTTTTCATGTGAGACCCTTTCCTGAGGATTTATTTCTGTGCGACGGTCACGTCGCCGTGCATGCCCGCGTCGTAGTGACCCGGCACCAGGCACGCGATCTTGAACGTGCCGGCATTGGTGAATTTCCAGACGATTTCGCCGGACTTTCCGGGGGTGAGACGGATCGCATTCGGATCCTCGTGCTCCATGTCGGGGAATTTCTCCATCGCCGCCTTGTGCTCCATGACCTTGTCCTGCTGGTCGAGGACGAATTCATGCTCGAGCTCGCCGGCGTTCTTGATCGCGAAACGGACGGTCTGGCCCTCGCGGACCTGGAAGTCCGACGGCGCGAAGATCATCTGGCCGTCATCCGTCTCCTTCATGGTCACCCGGATCGTCTGGGTGACGTCGGCCTTCTTGCCGGGTTCCCCGACGGCCATGACCTCGTCATGACCGCCCTCGTGACTGCCGGAAGCGAGCGCCGGTGAGGCGAGCGCCGCGGCAAGAAGTCCGAAGATTGCAGCTTTCATCGTATTGTCCTTTGGTTGGTTGAAGATGGTCATGCGGTATCACCCGTGTTTGGAGTGCTTCGGCGTGATCTGGGTCTTTGCGTTGTCGGCCCTGGTCCAGTCGGGAAGCTCGCCCGTCCACTCCCAGGCCTGCGTTCCGGGCGGGTTTTCGTACCAGCCGGGATCGGAGTAATCGTCCGCCGAGATGCCCTCGCGCACCTTGACGACGGAGAACATGCCGCCCATCTCGATCGGCCCGTGCGGTCCCCAGCCGGTCATCATGGGTATGGTGTTTTCGGGAAGTTCCATTTCCATCTTGCCCATGTCGGACATGCCGGCCGTGCCCATCGGCATGTATTCCGGGCGGACTTTCCGGATCTTTTGCGCGACTTCCTTCTTGTCGACCCCGATGAAGGTCGGGATGTCGTGTCCCATGGCGTTCATCGTGTGGTGCGACTTATGGCAATGGATCGCCCAGTCACCCGCGTATTTGGCGTCGAATTCGTAGGCCCGCATGGCGCCGACCGGAATGTCGATGCTGACCTCCGGCCACCGCGCCTCCGGCCGGACCCAGCCGCCGTCGGTGCACGTGACCTCGAAGTCGTAGCCGTGCATGTGGATCGGGTGGTTGGTCATGGTGAGGTTACCGACCCGTACGCGCACACGGTCGTTCTTGGAAACGACGAGCGGGCTGATGTCCGGGAATATGCGGCTGTTCCAGCACCACATATTGAAGTTGGTCATTTCCATGACGCGCGGCACGTAGGAGCCCGGCTCGATGTCGTAGGCGTTGAGCAGGAACACGAAATCCCGGTCGACCGGCATGAACTTCGGGTCCTTGGGATGGATCACGAAGAAGCCCATCATCCCCATCGCCATCTGCACCATTTCGTCGGAATGCGGGTGGTACATGAAGGTGCCGGACTTCACGAGATCGAACTCGTAGACGAAGGTCTTGCCGGGCGGGATGTGCGGCTGCGACAGCCCGCCGACCCCATCCATGCCGGACGGCAGGATCATGCCGTGCCAGTGGATCGTCGTCGGCTCCGGCAGCTTGTTGGTGACGAAGATGCGGACCCGATCGCCCTCGACCGCTTCGATCGTCGGACCCGGCGACTGGCCGTTATAGCCCCAGAGATAGGCGGTCATGCCCTCGGCCATCTCGCGCTCGACCGGCTCGGCGACGAGATGGAACTCCTTGACGCCGCTGTTCATCCGGTGAGGCGCGGTCCAGCCGTTGACGGTCACCACCGGGTTGTAGTCGGGGCCGGAGGCCGGACGGACGGGAGCTTGCGTTTCCGCCGTCTCCATGATTGCCGCTTCCGGCAGGCCCATATTCGACGTTTTCGCCCAGGCGGCGGTGGATACCAGTGCGGCGCTCGCGCCGAGTAACTGTCGTCTGTTGAACATGTTCGGTTCCTTTCTCAGTTGCCGCTTTCGGCGGCCGCTGCGACCTCAGTTTCGCCGGAGGCTCCGCCGCCGTAAATCGCCGGAGCCAGATCCGCCTCGGCCAGCCAGAAGTCGCGCTTGGCGTTGATCGCGAGCAGGATCGAATTGACCTTTTCGCGGCTGTCGGCGAGCAGTTCGAAGGTGCTGGTGATCATCCCGTTATAGGTGAGGAGGGACTGCTCCTCGATCTTGGTGCGCAGCGGCACGACGCTGTTGCGGTAGTGCCGGGCGATGTCGTAGTTGGCGCGGTAGGCCTGATAGGCCGAGCGTGCTTCCGAGCGGACATTGACGGCCTTCTCGGCGAGAAGGTTCGCCGCCCGCATATAGGCGAGCTCGGCCTTGCGCATGCGCGCCTTGCCGCTGTCGAAGATGGGAATGGCGAATTCGAGATCGACCCGGCCGGTCGTCTCCGACGAAATGTCGCCGTCCTCCTTTGCCCGCTCGGTCTCGAAGCCGGCGAGGAGGTTGAGGTCGGTGACGTAACGGGTGGCCTCGGTCAGATTGTAGGATCTGGCCGTCGCCTCCAGGTCGAGCTTCGCCATCTGGAGATCGACACGGCGCCGCAGGGCTTCCGCCTCGATCTGGTCGCGCTTCATCAGGCCCTTCGGCAGGGAAGCCAGCCGGTTCGGCACCTGGAATTTGACGTCCGAACCCCAGAGGCCCAACAGCCGCGTCAGTTCCTCCTTGGCCAGACGCGCCTCGAGCCGCGCCTTGGCCCCTTCTCCCGCCAGTTCGGCGTAGAAGACATGCTCGCGGGCCTGCGACCCCTTCGTCATGGCCCCGCTCTCGCCGAGCTTTTCGGCAAGCTCGGACGCCGCGTCGGCCGCCGCCTGCGCCTGGTTGAGCTGGCCCACCGTTTCCCAAGCCGCTACGGCATTGATCCAGGCACGCCGCGTCTCGGAAGCAAGCTGCAACGTGCGCGAAGCGGCATCCAGCTGCGCCTTCCGGAACTCGGTGTCGGCGAGCGCGATATTCCTGTCGCGGGTGACGAGCGCGAGAATGTTGGAGACGATCGCGCCCTCGACCGTCCGGAACGCCGTAAGTCCAGGCGTGCCGATTCCCGTAAGCCCGACACCGACGGTCGGGTTGACGAGCATTGTCGCCTGCCAGACGTCGGCCGCCGACTCGCCGAGATCGGCATAGGCCGCCTGCAGCCCCTTGTTGTTGAGCAGCGCGACCTGGACCGCCGTCTCGACGTCGATGGTCTTCTTCGCCATCAGCGCCTTCACCCGCTCGGAGACGGAGCGGGCCTGTTCCTGGTTCTGCACCCATACGGTCTGCTTGCCGGCGGCTTCGGCCGTTGTCGCCGCGACCAGGGAAAACCCGGCATTCTTAACCGCGTACTCGCCAGCGGTAACGCAGCCGCCGAGTACCAGCGGCAGTGCGAGCGTCGCCGCCAGCTTCATCCTGGCTTTCATCATGATGCGCCTCCTTTCGGAGCCTGCGCATCATTCTGGTCGCGCCATGGTTTGGGATCGACGGCCCTGCGGTCCGTATAGCCCGCGACAGGACTCGTATAGGCAACGGGGCGCACGTCGGCATCGTTGGCCGGGAGCTCCCCCGAAGCGATCACATCGGGAGGCAGAGTGGCGGCGCAACCGCTCGCAAGAAGCGGCAGGACGGCCACGAAAAACAGATGTTTCATGGATTTATCCGAATAGGAGATTGCGGCAGCGCTCGAGAGCAAGGCTTGCTCGCGAACACGCGTTCGACCCGTCAATCGGACGGGTGCATCCTATTCAGGCGCTTGGGGGCCGGTGCAGCAGCGGCATTTCGCCCGTCGTCCGGGCGTCGTCGACGAATTCCCGGACGGGGGATACGCGGGGTCCGCCAATAGCGTCGGTCGCCGCGAGAATCGCCATGCCGGCACAGAAGTCTTTGCAGCATTGCTGCTTCGCCGGCTTTTGGTCGCCTTCGGCAGAGGAGTCTTGATCGCCGTGCGAATGCACGCCGCTCGCCGTATCGTGATGGTCGCTCGACTGCGCGATTTCAGATTTAGACCAGCCGCTGTGCATGGCTGCGGAGGAACTCGGCAATGCGTATACCGCCAGTGACACGAAAATCACCAGGCGGAACAGAATCAACAGCTTTTGCGTCGTGATTCGCAGCATGCCCATGCTCAATGCCTATCATCGGGCTCAAAATTGTCAATCTTCAGCTCACATCGACACGCAAGGCGCATCGACGTGTGGCGCGACTACAACGGGCGAACTTCGCCGCTGCAACCCGATTTCGAGTTCTAGGGCTTACAACGATGGCAAGGTCAATCGGAAAATATCGGGGACGAGAAAAAAGTCGAAAGTCTCAGGTGCCGTGGCATGCCCGCCACGGTCAGGAAATTGTTAACCATATTCTCCGTTCCTCGGGGAACAGCCCGGCCGGCGCCACAGGAATAACTCTATTCCGCGCTCTTTCGAACGCGGAAGCAAAACAACAGGTCGGAGAAGATGGACATGATCAAATCGGGTCTCGGCGTCACCGTCGCGGTTCTCGCCCTGTCCATCACAGTCAGCGGCATCCTGCATTTTGCGCTGTCCAGCTACCGCCCGGCGGCGAATGCCGCCGTGTCGCACGAAATCACCTCATCGATACCACGATGAAAGAGGCCGCCTTGTCAGGCGCACAAAGATCGCCCGAGAATATGCGTCAGGAAACGCGGCGACGCTGTTCCGGGCCGAAATCTCCCAGCTGAGCCAGAAGTTCGTCGCAGGAGCACTTCTTCGTGTCCATCAAGTCGAGAATGCGCTTGGCGGCCCTGTTGGCCTCCACACCATCCCTGCCGACATTGTGCAGAGCGCACCAGATATCGAGCGCTCCGCGCATGACGTCCACGTCATCCGGAGAATAGGCCTGACGCACGAACCCCTCCCAAGGTGTACCTCAACGACCTCATCATGGGGCAATCGGGGGGAAATTCAAGGAAATAGTGGGGTACCGCAATAAGTCATATGATTGAGGGATTCGAAGCCGCAGCCGCCGGTTTCTTTTCTCTCGTCACACCCGTACGGATTGCTCCACGAAATCCTCGCTGCCGAAAAATTTCAGATAGCGCTCGACCTCGGCTGGATCCCCCGTCGCCTTGCGCGGGTTGTCCGAGAGCTTGACGGCCGGACGGCCATTTGCCTCGCTGACCTTGCATACGATGGAGATCGGGTTGAGGCCGTTGATTTCGGTCGGGGCGCAGCCGGCGAAATCATTCGTCAGGTTCGTTCCCCAGCCGAAGCTCATGCGCACGCGCCCTCCGAAATGGCAGTAGGTCCTGATGATCGTGTCGACGTCGAGGCCGTCGGAGAAGATCAGAAGCTTCTCCCGCGGGTCTCGGCCCATCTTCTTCCACCAGGCGATGATCTTCTCGCCTCCCTCGATGGGCGGGGCACTGTCCGGCCGGAAGCCGGTCCAGTCCGCCACCCAGTCGGGTGCATCCCTGAGGAACGCGGCCGTCCCGAACGCGTCCGGGAGCACGATCAGGAGGTTGCCGCCATAGAGCTGGTTCCAGTCCTGCAGAACCTTGTAGGGCGCGGCCGCAAGCTCGCGGTCGTTGCGGGCAAGCGCCGCAGCCACCATCGGCAGCTCGTGCGCATTGGTGCCGACCGCCTCCAGATCATTGTCCATTGCCAGCAGCACGTTGCTCGAGCCTGTGAAGGACGAGCCGATGCCTTCCTTGAGCGCCTCGACGCACCAGCGCTGCCATAGGAAGCTGTGCCGCCGGCGCGTACCGAAGTCGGAAATGCGCAGGTTCGGATGCTCCCGCAACTGCTCGACCTTCGACCACATCTTGGCCTTGGCGCGGGCATAGAGGACGTCCAGCGTGAATGGGCCGAGCCCTTTCATCGCCGCGCGCGAGCGCAACTCGTTGATGATCGCGAGCGCAGGGATTTCCCACATCGTCGTCTCGGCCCAGCGGCCACGAAAGGTCAGTTCGAATTGGCCGTCACGACGCGACAGCTCGTATTCCGGAAGGCGGAATCTTGCGAGCCAGGCGAGAAATTCCGGCGAAAAGATCTGCGTGCGGCCATAGAAGCTGTTACCCGCAAGCCATATCATTTCTTTCTTGGTAAAGCGCAGGCCTCGCGCGTGGTCGAGCTGGTCGCGCAGTTCCTGTTCGTCGATCTCGTCGGCAAGGCGCACCGTCTTCGTGCGGTTGATCAGCGAAAAGGTCGCGTCCACGTCCGGATAGAGCTGCCAGATCATCTGCAGCATCAAAAGCTTGTAGAAATCCGTATCGAGCAGGCTGCGGACGATCGGATCGAGCTTCCAGGTATGGTTATAGACCCGTCGCGCGATATCGGTCTTTGGCATGCAATACGCTCCTCTTGGACCGTCATGACCCGCTCTGAAGCGAGGCGATCGTGGTCGATATCCTAAGTCCGAGCGGGGATGCGGCCGACGCCGCACTTCCCCGTCCCGGGGGCGACTAGATCAGCCGGACGCCGGCATCGCGCATGCGCAGGGTCATGGCCGCAAGCGAGCCGTTCAGATCGATGCCACGGCAGGCGCCGAGCACCACCGACGTCGAAAAACCCTTGGCGACCGCATCGAGTGCCGAGAAGGCAACGCAGAAATCGGTAGCCAGGCCGCAAAGCGTCACGCTTTTTATGCCGCGCTCGCGCAGGTAACCGGCAAGCCCGGTCGGGGTCCGGTGGTCGTTTTCGAAAAAGGCGGAATAACTGTCGATCTCGCGACGGAAGCCCTTGCGTATGACGAGCTCCGCCGAGGTCCATCGCAGGGACGGATGAAAATCGGCACCGGCGCTCCCCTGGACGCAATGCTCGGGCCAGAGCGTCTGCTCTCCGTAAGGCATCGCCACGGTCTGAAACGGAGCCTTGCCCGGATGCGTCGAGGCGAAACTGGAATGGCCGGCCGGGTGCCAGTCCTGCGTCAGGACGACATGCGGCGACGCGTCGATGAGGCGATTGACGGCGGGCACGATTTCATCGCCGCCCTCGACCGCGAGAGCGCCGCCGGGGCAGAAGTCGTTCTGCATATCGATAACGATCAGGGCTTCGTCAGCCATTGCCTCTCGCAAATCCGGCCGAGCCGCATCGGCCATCAACAAATCGATCCCGATCACGATGATTCAGGTCGGATCGACCTAAGTCATGAACGTGATCGATTCTAATAAGTTAGAGCGGGATGCGGGCGGAAAACCGCATACGCTTTTCCTCATCCCGCTCTAAACCAGATCAATCATAGAACGCGCGCGGCGGCAAGCATGTTCGACGCTCGCGACGTGAATCCCGGCGAACCTGCGAAGCTTATAAAGGTGATTGATTATAAGACGTTAATGCATGCCGGCCGAAAGCATTCAGCCGGCAGCCGCGTCGACACCGCCCACGCCTGGTGTCGGCCCACTCCAACGTCAGTTGTTGAAATCGTTGAGATTGTCGGCGACGTTCACGCCGGAATTCACGATACCGATCGGCCGTGCGACGAAATCGAGGAATTTCGTGATGTCGACAGAGGGATGGCGCGAGGCGTAGATGACGTCGCGATTCTTGACCGGGAAGGTCTGACCGACGATGAGGCTGTCCGGTTTCGTCATGTCGAACCGGTAGACGACCGGGTAGCGCCCGACGCGGTCGGCCTTCATGCCCTTGCTCAGCAGCTTGTGAAAACGCTCCTGCCCGAGCAGGCTCATGACGATATCCGGCTCCTCGTAGCGGAACACGAAGTAACCTTTGGCATCCACCGTCCGGTCCGAGCCGCCGCCGGCGAGCGCCACGGCCTCGAGCAGGTTGAGATCGTTGGCGCCGAACTCGACGCGCTGATTTGCCCGCACCTGGCCGAGCACCGTGAAGGTGCGCGGATCGCGCGTCACGAATATCTGGTCGCCCGGCTTTACGTGAATGTTTTCCGAGGGGCTCTCGATGATCGACTTCAGCAGGACCGTGCCGGTCTTCTTGCCGCGCACCAGCGTCACATAGGTCTCGTAGGGCTGCGCCGATGGCCCGCCCGCCTTCGCGATGACCTCGTTGATCGTCTCGCTGACGAGATTGAGAGGCACGACAGAAGGACGGCCGACGGCACCGGACACCGTGACGATGCGCGACGCCGTCGACGTCGACGTCACGATCACGTCCGGCTCGACGGCCTTCTGTTTCAACGCATCGAGGATCGCCTGGCGCGCCTGCTCGAGCGTCAGGCCGGCAAAACGGACCGATCCGACATAAGGGATTGCCGCCTTGCCATCGGGCTGGACGACGAGATCGATGCTCGTCTGCTTCGATTCAGTTGTGGAAAACAGCCCGTCGCTGCCCGCCTCGAAGATCGTGACCTTCAGCTGGTCGCCAATGCCGATGACCACCTGACCGACGCCGCCGCCGATGCCGAAGCGGCGGCTGAGGGTTGTGGAAACATATTCGGAGACGAGCCGCGCCGACTGGCCATCGACATCTACAATATCAAATACCGTCGCGTTCCTTCTGCCGATCTCCGAGCCGGACTGGCCGGCATCCGAAACGATATCGGTTGTCAGAGGGCCCTCGCCCGGCACGGCCTGGCATCCCGCAAGCGCGGTACAAAGCAGAAGGGCAGTCACTCGTTTCACTACGACACTCCGTGTTCGGCACAGCAATGATTCCATACAGATATCTGCGCCGCATTTTCCCGGCAGGGAATCCGCCGGTCTCTGAAAAGCACAAAGGCCGTCCCACAACAAGCCACCTCGCCGCGACAGCCGGCAAAATAATCGAGACTGCGCTCTTCCGGCCATACCGCCTCGATATTGGTTACGAACCGTCGCCGTAATTGTATTGGATGGATCGCAGGAGACGTATATCTAGCCCTTCGGGGTTGAAAGCTAGGCACTATGAGTTAAAAGCTCACTAATACAGCGCAGGGGATAAAACCGGGGATACCCGCAGAGCAGGAATGTCGCCGATTGCAATTTACGTTAGACCTTGCAATGGGCTAAGACAATTTTAACGGCAGTTCAGAGCGTTCGATCTTACATGACGGTTGAAATCATAGGGCGTGCATGCCTTGCCCCGGGAGCGAAATCTCCGCAGGCGCTGTTCAAAATCCTTCGTCAGGGCAAGTGCACCGTGACCCGCGTCCCTTCGGACCGCTGGGACCTTGCGCGTTTCTGGCACCCGGTCATGGGCACGCCCGGCAAGACCTATTCGTTTGCCGCCGGCGTTCTCGACCATATCTACGATTTCGATCCCGCCGTTTTCGGGATGTCGCAGCGCGAGGCCATGTATATGGACCCGCAGCAGCGGGTTCTGTTGCAGCTCGCCTGGCGAGCGCTCGAGGACGCCAATATTTCCGTGGCGTCGCTGCACGGTGAAAATGTCGGCGTCTATGTCGGCGCCTCCAGCCTCGACCACGCCAATCTGACGGTCGACGATCCGGCTGCCGCCGGGCCCTACTTCATGACGGGCAATACGCTGTCGATCGTCTCCAACCGTATTTCCCACGTCTTCGGCCTGAGCGGCCCGAGCATGACCGTCGACACGGCCTGTTCCTCTTCGCTCGTGGCCCTCGATCAGGCGATGCGGGCGCTGAACGCCGGAGAGATCGACACGGCCATCGTCGGCGGCGTCAATATCCTCGCCCACCCGCTTCCCTTCGTCGGCTTCGCCCAGGCGCGCATGCTCTCGCCCGAAGGGCTCTGCCGCGCCTATGACAATGACGGCGCCGGCTATGTTCGCGCCGAGGGCGGCGTCGTCTTCGTCCTGCGCCGCACCGACCGGGCGCAACGCGAGCGCGACCGGAGCTATGCCCGGATCGTCGCCTCCGGCGTCAATTCGGCCGGGCGCACCAACGGCATCTCGCTGCCCTCGCGCGAGGCGCAGGCCAATCTGCTGAGGATGATCTACGAAGGCAACGGCATCGACGCCAACCAGGTCGCCTTCGTAGAAGGCCATGGTACCGGCACGAAGGTCGGCGACCCGGCGGAGGTATGGTCCATAGGCACGGTGATCGGCGCGAAGCGCCGGGCCCCGGTGCCGATCGGCTCGATAAAGTCCAATATCGGCCATACCGAGCCGGCCTCCGGCCTGTTCGGGATGATGAAGGCGGTTCTGGCTCTGGAGAACAATTATCTGCCGGCCTCGCTGCATTTCGAGACGCCGAACGAGCAGATCGACTTCGACGGCCTCAATGTCCGTGTGACCGCCAATCCGATCGAGCTTCTGAAGGGCAAGCGGGCGCGGCTCGCCGGCATTAATTCCTTCGGCTTCGGCGGCGCCAACGCCCATGTCGTCATCAGCGATCCGGATCCGGCACAGGCGGAAAAGGCTGCGACCTCGCCGGCGGGCCACGTGTTTCTGGCAAGCGCCCATACCGCGTCGAGCCTCGAAAACCTGCTCAGAGACTATAAGGCCGCCTTTGCGGGCGCGACGAAGGAAGAGACGCGCGCGATCGTCGCCGCCTCCGGCGCCAATCGGACGCATATGCGCCATCGGTTCGCGGCACGCAGCGATCATCCCGAAGATATCATCCGGGCGATTGCCAACCACCTGGAAAAGCCCGGCTCCGATATCGGGGAGACGGGCGAAGCGGCCGCGAAAGAAGCAAAGGTCGCCTTCGTCTTCTCCGGCAACGGCTCGCAATGGGCCGGCATGGGTGTCGAGGCCTTCCGCGAGAATCTGCACTTCCGTCAGTCGTTCACTTCGGTCAGCGCCCTTTTCAGGTTCCATTCGGATATCGTCCTCACCGATCTCCTGACCGACCCCGGACTCGACAGGAAGCTCGCGGATACGAAGGTGGCCCAGCCGCTGCTTTTCGCGATACAGGCCGCGCTCTCCGACTCGCTCGTGGCCATGGGCATCAAGCCGACCGCCGTCTTCGGTCATTCGGTCGGCGAAATCGCTGCGGCTTATGCAGCGGGGGCGCTGTCGCTCGTCGACGCCGTGTCGATCGTCGCCAAACGATCGCTGCACCAGGACCTTCTGGCCGGCCAGGGCACGATGGCGGCCGTTATGCTGGGCGAGGAGGCAGCCAAGGCCTTCGCGGCGGAGCGCGGTCTCGACGATGTCTGCGTCGCAGCAATCAACGCTCACAATTCGGTGACGATTTCCGGCCCGGCGAACGAGATCTCGGCGTTCCGCGACGCTGCGCGCAAGGTGAAAATCCCGGTTCAGATCCTCGACATCAATTATCCGTTCCACCATCCGATCATCGACCGGGCGAAAGAGGCGTTCCTCTCCGACATCCCTGATATCGCCCCCCGACGGACGGAGCTGGCCTATCTGTCGACCGTCACGGGTGCCGCGCTCGACGGGACTGCTCTCGATCCCGACTACTGGTGGAAGAACGTTCGCGAGCCCGTGCGTTTCCAGGCCGCAGCCGAGGCCGCGCTCGATCTCGGCTGCATGCTGTTCATCGAGATCTCGCCGCGTCCGATCCTTGGCTCCTACGTCAAGGAGACGATCAAGCAGGCGGCAGTGCCGGCTTCGGTGGTGGCGACATTGCTGCGCGACGCCGGCGCGAACGGCCACGATCCGATCTCCGCGTCGATGGCGCGCGCAGTCGCCCACGGTGCCGCCGTCGACCGGTCGCGTGTCTATGGCAAGCGGGACGCATTCATCGAACTCCCCGCGCTGCCCTTCGAGCCGGTGGAACTGCGGCCGGCGGCCACGACCGATGCGACGGATCTCTTCGGACGTTCCGCAAAGCCCTATCGGCTCAACGGCTGGCGCGGCGACCCCAATGCGGGAAGCTGGAAAAACCACGTCGACGCGCATCTCTTCCCTGATCTCGCCGAACACGTGGTCGACGGCAAGGCGATCCTCCCGGGCAGCGGTTTCATCGAAATCGCCGTTTCCGCCGCCCAGCAATATCACGGCAGCGACGAGGTCGAGATCACCAATCTGGAGATCGTCCGCCCGCTCGAACTGAGCGACAGCCGCATCATGGAACTCTCGACCATCCTGTCGCCGGAGACCGGCGACATCGAGATCCGGTCGCGCGAACGTCTCTCGGAAGACGATTGGACGGTGCATGCCGTCGCGCGAAGCCGCAAGCCCTTGCCGACGACGAGCAACGACTGTCCGTCCACCAAAGGCTTGGCGAAGACGGCGACCGTGACGGCGGCCAAGGCCTATGAAACGGCGAAGCAGTTCGGGCTGGACTACGGCCCGCAATTCCAGCTTCTCTCCAAAGCCGTGGCCTATGGCGACCGGCTCATCGACGTCGAGTTGAAGCACCCCCAGGCATCGGGGCACCCCCACGTCACCTACGCCCTTCATCCGATCTCGGTCGACGCGACCTTCCACGGCCTGGTCGCACTCTTCGACCGCTTCACCGGCGACAAGGGCGGCGCCCCCTATATTCCTGTCCGTTTCGGCTCCGTGCGCGTCGTCAATGCCGGCCGGCCGATCGCCCGCGCAACGATCGAGATCGAGCGGGTCAGCGCCAACTCGATCAAGGCACGGTTCCATTTCTTCGACGAGACCGGCGTCGCGATCGCACACTTCGAGGATTGCCGCTTCCGCCGTACCTATCTGCGCAAGCACAAGACGCTTGAAGGCCTTTCCTTCCACTATGAGGCAGTTCTGTCGGACGTGGTCATGCCCGGCACGAAAGTTGCGACGGCCATGCCTGCGACGCTGGCCGAGCCGATCGATGACAATGGCGTCGACAACGCGACCCTGCTCTTCAACGCCGCCATCTACCGCGCCTGCCAGGAAATTGCCCTGAAGCTCGGCAGGGGGACCGCCACAGTGCGAGGCGACGCGCTGCCCGGGGACTTCGCGTTCCAGTGCTTCCTGACGAGCTGCCTGCTGACGCTCGAGGATGCCGGCCTTTGCGAGCACCAGAACGGCAACTGGAAGGTCGCACGGGAGTTCTCGCTTCCGACCGTTCCGGAGATCCTTGGCGAGCTCTATGGCGACCGCCCCGATCGTGCGGTGGAAGCGGTGCTCGTCAACAACGCCTATGCGGAAGCACTCAGCCGTCTCGACGCGCTGCTTGGGCCGGTGCGTGCAGGCGACGACGCGGCTTCGTTCAATGCCGGTTTCATCAGCGAAGCGACGCTCGACCATCAGGCCGTGCATTCCGTGGCGAGCCGGTCCCGGATGGACCAGGTGCTTCATACGGTCGAACACGTTCTCGCTGCGCAGCCGGCAGGCGCCCGCCTGCGTCTCATCGAACTCGGCAGCGTCTCCGCCGGCTTCAGCCGCCGGCTGGCCGATCTGGCAGCGCGCAATGGTGCAGCACTTTCCATTTTCGAGCCGCGCGACAATGCACAACGGAATCTGGAAATCGCCTTCGAGGAGGATGCGCATGTGCGCGTTCTGAAGAAGAGCGAATTCGCCGATATCGGCCCGTTCGACCTCGCCGTAAGTGCTTCGGACAATCTCTACCAGCTGATCGAAGAGGAGAGCGGCGTCCGCACGGCCCTTCGCTCCATGCCCCCCGGAAGCGGGCTCGTCGCGGCCGTCAGCGCGCCGTCGATCTTCGCCGATTTCGCCTTGGGTCTCTCGGGCGGATGGTTCGAGCGCAGCCAGACGGCAGAATTCCCGATCGGCAGGATCGCGGCCGTACCCCATTGGCAGAAGTGTCTCGCAGATCTCGACCTCGGCGACGTGGTCGTGACGGATCGCGAATGCCCGCATGGGAACACCATCCTGATCGAGGCCCGGGGCACAGCGGCGGCGGGCGCAGGCGCCGAGCCGGGCGAAATCGCGACACCATATCTGCTGATCGAGACTGCCACTGCCCAGAAACCGGTCGCAGCCGGTGGAAGGAGTGCCGCTCCCGTCCGTGTGACAGGCGACCTTGCCGCAGACATGGCGACGCTCCGCGCAGCCCTCGAAGCCATGGGCGACAGACCGTTGCGCGCGGTTTTCATGTCCGAGGCGGAGCGCGCCGCCGGCGACGGTTCGACCCTGCTGCAGACGCGTGTATTGGCGCTCAGCGCCTTTGCCGAGGCATTGAAACAGCATCTCGCCGGCGTCGAGCCGGAGGGCGACGACCGGCCGCGCCTAGTGCTCGTGGCCCCGGGCGGCGCTCCCTTGTCAGCCTCGGCAAGCTCCGGGCTGAATTCCGGATTGTGGGCCTTCGCCCGCGTCCTTCAGAACGAATATGAGTTTATCGACGTCCACACGCTCGATCTTGCCGGTGATGCCGACATCGGCCGCAAGGATATGCTTGCCGCAGCGCTTCCCCTGCTGAGGGTTTCGGGACAGAACCGGGAATGGCTGCTCGACCGGAAGACGGGCCTGCTGTCGGAGCTTCGGGCCGTACCCGGCGCAACGAACAAGGCTGACGGGAAAACCAACGCCTTCGCGGCCGCGACCATTCGCCAGCGCGTCAGCTCGCAGGTTGCAAGCATCGCCTGGGAAGAGGCGAGCGTACCGGAGCCGGGCCCCAACGAGGTCGTCGTCGCCGTCGCGGCAACCGGCTTGAATTTCCGCGACGTGATGTGGGCCATGGGCCTGTTGCCGGAAGAGGCGTTGGAAGACGGCTTCGCCGGGGCAACCATCGGCATGGAACTGTCCGGCCACGTGGTCGCGGTCGGCGAAGAGATCGACGATCTCGCGGTCGGCGATGCGGTGATGGCGATCGCCTCCGCCGCCTTCTCGACCCATGCGGTCGTCGCGCGCGCCGGCATCGCCAAGCTGCCGCGAGCGTTGAGCCCGGTGGCCGCGGCCACATTGCCGGTCGCCTTCCTTACCGCCTACTACGCCATTGTCGAGCTCGGCCGCATTCAGGCTGGAGAGACGATTTTGATCCACGGTGCTGCCGGCGGCGTCGGCCTTGCCGCGCTCCAGGTCGCAAAGCTCAAGGGCGCCAAGGTCATCGCCACGGCGGGAACGCGCGAAAAGCGGCGCTTCCTGACGATGCTCGGCGCCGATCATGTCTTCGATTCGCGTTCGCTCGGCTTCGTCGAGGATGTCCGTTCGGTCACCGGCGGGGAAGGCGTCGACCTCGTGCTCAATTCGCTTTTCGCCGAAGCGATGGAGCAGAGCCTCTCGCTGGTGAAACCCTTTGGCCGGTTCCTGGAACTCGGCAAGCGCGACTATTACGCCGACAGCAAGATCGGGCTCAGGCCGTTCCGCCGCAATGTCAGCTATTTCGGCATCGACGCCGATCAGTTGCTGGTGAATGCGCCGGATCTGACCAGGCGCATCTTCATGGAGATCGGAGCGCTCTTCGAGGAAGGCAAGCTCACGCCGCTTCCCTATCGCGCCTTCGATTACGATGAAATCGGCAATGCCTTCCGGCTGATGCAGAATGCCGGGCATATCGGCAAGATCGTGGTGCTGCCGCCCGTTGCCGGCAGGCACGAGGTGACGGCGAAGGCTGTGAGGGGCATGAAGGTCGACCCGGACGGCGTCCATCTCGTCGTCGGCGGCATCGGTGGCTTCGGCCTCGTCGCCGCCAACTGGCTCGTCGAGAAAGGCGCACGCCGTATTGCGCTTTGCTCCCGCCGAGGCCAGCCGGATGCGGAGACGCGCGCGATGATCGAGCGCTGGCAGAATGGCGGCGTTGCGGCTTCGGTCCATGCTTGCGACATCACGGATGCCGCGGCCGTGGAGACGCTTCTGGCGACGCTTCGTTCGGAAGCACCGCTTCGCTCCGTCGTTCACGCGGCGATGGTGCTCGACGATGCGCTGATCGGCAATCTGAGCCGCGAACGCAACCGGCCGGTCATCGACACGAAAGCCAAGGGCGCGGCAATTCTCGATCGCCTTACCCGTGGTGACAGGCTCGACAACTTCATCCTGTTCTCCTCGGCCACGACGCTGGTCGGCAACCCCGGCCAGGCGAACTATGTCGCCGCCAACGGCTATCTCGAAGGCCTTGCCCGTGCACGGCGCCAGGAGGGCCTGGCAGGGCTCGCCATCGGCTTCGGCGCGATTGCCGATGCCGGCTACCTGACGCAGAACGCCGATGT
This sequence comes from Sinorhizobium meliloti, assembly GCF_017876815.1. Lineage (NCBI taxonomy): Bacteria > Pseudomonadati > Pseudomonadota > Alphaproteobacteria > Hyphomicrobiales > Rhizobiaceae > Ensifer > Ensifer meliloti. The sequence continues at coordinate 689,005 of NZ_JAGIOS010000001.1, forward strand.
CAACGACCTGCTCGCCAAGCGCATCGGCAAAACGGCGCTGAAGGCCCAGGTGGCGCTCGACATGGTGGAAAACCACGTCGCCGCGGATCCGGGCACGGTCGACGCGGCCGTCGTGATGATTTCGGAGATCGACTGGACGGCTGCGCGGAACCTGCCGGTCGCCCGCAACGCGCTCTTCGAGGTGATCCTGCGCAGCGCCGATCAGCATGCCGCAGGCGCCGAGGGCACGACGATGGATCTCGTCGCCATGATCGAAGGCAAATCGCCGCAGGAGGCCGAGGACATCCTCTTCGATCTAGTGGCCGGCGAGATCGCTGCCATCCTTCGCGTCTCGAAGGATACGGTCACTCGCGGAAAGATATTGAAGGAGATCGGCCTCGACAGCCTCATGGCCGTTGAACTCGGCATGAGTTTCCAGCAGAACACCGGCTTCGACATGCCTTTGAGCGGCGTCGCGGACAATACCACGGTCGGCGACATCGCGCGCAAGCTCCATGAAAAGGTAAGCAAGCGTGACCAGGGCAACGAGAACGAGGCCGGTGACGACAAGCTTGTAACAGAACTCACGCAGCGTCATGTCGGAGCGGACAAGGAAAAAGCACTGAGTCAATGAGCAACGACGGAAACGGCCAGACCTTCCCGAAAATGAACAGCAGTCTCAAGGAGAGCCTGTTGGACAGGATGCGGAACACGCATCAATCGTCCGAGCGCAACCGGATGGCGCGCTCGGAGCGGGAGTTGCCGCCGGCTCCGCGTCGCCAGCAGGCGCGTTTCGAGGATCTACCCGAGTATAAGCAGGTCCTTACGCAGAAGATCGCCAGCGAGCAGCTCGGCATCGCCAACCCGTTCTACCGGCCGCATCAGACGGCAGCCGGTGCGACGACGATGATCGATGGCCGCAAGCTGATCAACTTCGCCTCCTATGACTATCTCGGGCTCAACCGGCATGCTCACGTCCTCGAGCGGGCGCGCGAGACGATCGCCGGCTTCGGGATTTCCGCGTCGGCGAGCCGCCTCGTTGCCGGCGAACGGCCGCAGCATGTGGAGCTGGAAGAAAAGATCGCGCAATTCTGCGGCGTTGATGCCGCCGTCTGTTTCGTAAGCGGCTACCTGACGAATGTCGCCGCGATCAGCTGCCTGATGGGGCCGAAGGACCTCGTCATCCACGACGAGTTCATCCACAACAGCGCGCTCGCCGGGATCAAGCTTTCAGGCGCGACACGCCGCTTCTTCAAGCACAACGAGACCGCGGATCTCGAGCATGTCCTGCGCACCGTCGCCGGTGACTACCGGCGCATCCTGGTGATCGTCGAGGGCATCTACTCGATGGACGGCGACGTCGCCAATCTGCCGGCGCTTCTGAAGCTCAGGGCCGAATACGGTTTCTGGCTGATGGTCGACGAGGCGCATTCGCTCGGGGTCCTCGGCCGGCACGGCAGGGGCCTCGCCGAACATTTCGGGGCCGATCCGCACGAAGTCGACATCTGGATGGGAACATTGTCGAAGACGACGTCGAGCTGCGGCGGCTACATAGCAGGAAGCGCCGCCCTGGCGGCCGTGCTGAAGGCATCTGCCGGCGGCTTCGTCTATAGCGTCGGCCTCGCGCCCGTGCTTGCCGCATCCGCGGTCGCCAGCCTCGACATCCTGGCAAGCGAACCGGAACGCACGGCGGCGGTGAGACGCAACGGCAGCCTGTTCCTGAAGCTTGCCAAGGAGGCCGGCCTCGATACCGGGCTGAGCGGCGGCTTTTCGGTCGTGCCTGTCATCGTCGGGGATTCGCTGCGCGCCGTCCAGCTTTCGAACGACCTGCTCGCCGCCGGCGTCAACGTCCTGCCGATCATCCACCCGGCGGTGCCGGAAGGACAGGCGCGCTTGCGCTTCTTCATCACCTGCGACCACACCGAGGAACAGATCCGCCGCACCGTCACATTGACGGCCGAACGCCTGAAGGATCTCACCGACCGCAATTTCGGCCTCGGCGGCGTCGATATCGAGAAGATGCTGAGTGCGCTCTCGGCGCGCTGACCACCAGCCGCCGCAGGCGGGCCGCCAACGGGTTCGTCCATGACACATGTGATCATCACCGGCGGCTCGAGCGGAATTGGCCTTGCGGTCGCCTCGATCTACGCGGCCCGCGGAGCGCGGCTCTCTCTTGTCGCACGCTCGCGCGATCTTCTGGAGAAGGCAGCACAGAATCTGGTAGCCGAACACGGTCTCGAGGCTGGAGCTGTCCGTGTGGAGGCCGCCGATGTCTCCAAAGGAGAGGAGATCGAGGCCGCGGTCTTCCGCTGTGTGGATGCGTTCGGACCCTGCGACGTTCTCGTGACCTCGGCAGGCGTCGTCGAACCGGCGCCATTCGAGGCGATGCAGGGCGCGGCCTTCCACCGGCAGATGGAAACGAACTTTTCGGGCACGGTGCATGCCGTGCGCGCAGTTTATCCGGACATGAAGAACAGGCGCCGCGGCCATATTCTGATGGTTTCTTCGGGTGCCGGCCTGATCGGCATCTACGGATATACCGCCTACTGCGCCTCGAAGTTCGCGCTTAACGGCTTCGCCCAGGCGCTGCGCAGCGAAGCGCGCGCCCACAATGTCGGCATTTCGATCTGCTTTCCACCCGATACGGAGACGCCGCAATTCAAGAGGGAGCTTGCCGCCCGGCCAGTGGAGGCAAGCGTAATCATGGGAACCGTCCGCCCATGGACGGCCGAGGCGGTCGCGCGAAAGATCGTCAAGGGCATCGACCGGCGGCGCTTCGAGATTTATTTTGGCGCGGTCTTGTATCTTCTCGGCCGCTTCGGGCCGGCGGTCAGGCCTTTCCTCAATTGGTGGTTCGACCGGGCAATCGCGCGCAACAGTGGACTGTGACGGCGGCGCCCGCGGCCATGCTTGTGCCAGCCAATATTAGGCTTTAAGTGTCGGGAGAAGCCTTCTGCCGAGGCGGCGACGGTGAAATGGCTCAAAGGTATCGGCTTGGCGCTCATTCCCTTCAACCTGCATGACTACCCGATAGCCTTGACCCTCGGGTGCTACCTGCTGTCCTGCGCGGTGATCTTCTATACGGACCGGTTCGCCCTTCCGGCGCGCGAACGCAGGAAGAACGCACCGAAATACGGGCGCAATCGGGACAGGATCGACCGTCTCGCCCGGCTGCCGGTCATCGCGCTCGTCTTTGCCGGCTTCTTCGCGATCTCGTGGCGGCCCCTCTATGCCGCCGCCGGCACGATGAGTTTCTTCATCATTTTCACCGGCATTTCCCGCGCGAAATTCAAGTTCATCCGTGAGCCGCTGGTCTTTTCCGATATTGCCCTGGTCGCGGATGTCTTCAAGTACAAGACGATCTTCTATGCGAGCTCGCTGAACATCGTCTTCTGGATCGTCGCTTTCCTTTATGTGTTCGGGGTATCGGCACTTTACATGTATTTCGAGCCGACGATCCTGCCCGAAAGAAGCAGGCTCTTCTGGGTTCTGGTGATGGTGGGGATCGCCGCCGGACCCTGGGGACTGTTGTTTTACGGGCCCGTGAACCGCCCGACGGCCGCTCTCGTGCAGAGGCTGGTGAAGGCGATCAACGTCAAGATGAACACGGTGCGTTTCGGTACCTTCGCTTCCGTCGTCTTCCATTTCATCATCTGGCTCGGCGTCAAGCGCGACAAGATCGTCGCCGAATTGTCGGAAATACTGCGCGCCGCGGTGCACGACCTCATCGGCCACGAGGAGGCCCCGCTGATCATCGTATGGCAGTCGGAGTCCTTCATCGACATGCGGCATTTCGGTGTCGATTCGATCAAGCTTCCGACGGTCGACCGGTTGCGCAAGCAGGCGGTGCAATGGGGGCGCTTGAGCAATGTCTTCGAGGGCGGCTACACGCTGCGCACCGAATTTGCCGTCCTGAGCGGCCTTGTGCCCGACGACATCCATGTCGATGCCAGCTACCCTTATCTCCGTGCCGCGCACTATGCCGATATCGTCTGGCCCGGAAAGCTCAAGCGCGCCGGCTGGCGCACGCATTTCATTCATCCCTATGACCGGACGTTCTTTCTGCGGCACAAGGCGATGCCCCTGCTCGGCTTCGAGAAGCTTACCATGCTCGATGCCTTCGACCATAAACCGGAGCGGGACGGGCTTTATGTCTCCGACGCCACGCTGGCAGCCCGCGTGCTCGCCGAAGTCGAGAAGCTGCCGGAAGAGGAGAGCGGCTTTTTCTTCGTCGCCTCGATGGCAAATCACGGCCCCTGGGAACCGGGGCGCGTCGGTACGCTCACCAATCCCGTCGATATCTACCTGGCCATCCTCGAGCAGTCTGACGCTGCGTTGAAGCAGCTGATCGACGGCCTCAACAAGCTCGACCGGCCGGTCTGGTTCGTCTTTTACGGCGACCACGCGCCCCTTCTGAAATCTTTCGCGGATCCCTTCCCGGATCCCCGCACGGATTATTTCATCGTGCCGCTCGCCAAGGCGCGCGCTGCGGCCCACAGCCCGAAGCGGGCGAAGGACGAGGATCCTTGGAACCTGCTCGGCTCCATGCTGAAGCACGCCAATCTGCACAAGGACGCGCTGCAATAGCAGCGTCTTCCGGAATCCGCCCGATGACAGCAGATACGACCATAGATCCCGCGGCGCCAAGAACCTTCCTGTTCTTGCAGGGACCGGCGTCGCCGGTCTTCGCCAAGGTCGCCGGGCATCTCGAAGTGCTGGGTCATTGCTGTCTGCGCATCAACCTCAATCCCGGCGACCAGATATTCTGGCGGCGCCGGGGCGGCCATAACTACCGTGGCTCGTTGGCGCGGTGGCCGGCCTATGTGGAGGCCTTCATCCGCCGCCACGCCGTCACCGACCTCGTCCTGCTCGGCGAAGAGCGCCCCTATCACCGGATCGCCACAGCTGCCGCGCGAAAAGCCGGCGTCCGAGTCTTTGTGGTCGAAATGGGTTATCTCAGGCCGGACTGGTTGACGCTCGAGCGCGGCGGCATGTCGTCCAATTCGCACTTTCCGGTCGATCCCGCGCAAATCCTGCGAGCGGCAACGGGATTGCCCGAGCCCGACTGGCAACGGCGCTACCGGCAGAGCTTTCTTGCGGAGGCGGCATACGACCTCCTCTACAACCTGCCGAACGTGTTTTTCTGCTTCCTCTTTCCCGGCTACCGCCGGCACGGCATCTTTCATCCGCTCGCCGAATATGCCGGGTGGATCCGGCGGCTGGCGGCCGGCAAAGGCGAGCAGCGGCGCGCGGATGCGTTGATCCGCTCGCTTTCGGCGAAAAATGCGCCGTACTTCGTCTATCCGCTTCAACTTGAAACGGACTATCAATTGCGTGCGCATTCACCCTTCGGCAGCCAGCGGGAAGCGATCGACGGCATCCTTGCCTCTTTCGCGCGCCGTGCGCCGGCAGGAACCAGACTCGCCGTCAAGGTGCACCCGCTCGACAACAGCCTGATCTCCTGGCGCAGGATCGTCGCGGACAAGGCCGCCTCACTCGGTGTCGGCGACAGGGTCCTCTATCTCGACGGCGGCAATCTCGATTCGCTCACGGAGCACAGTTGCGGAATGGTAACGGTCAACTCGACCGCCGGACTGCATGCTCTGAAGCAGGGCAAGCCCGTGAAGGTCCTGGGAAAGGCCGTCTTCGACATTGCCGGTCTCACCGACCAGCAGCCGCTCGACGCGTTCTGGACGGCGCCCGAGGCCCCGGATCCGGTGCTGAGCGGGGCAATGTTCAGGCTGATGGCCGCTTCGATCCAGGTGCGCGGGAACTTCTATTCCCGTGCGGGTACGGATGCCGGCGCCAAGGCGATCGCCGAGCGGCTGCACCGCAACGACGTCAATGAACCGGGCGCCTTCGTCGACCCGCCACCCCGGCAAAAGCCGGTGAGACTCAGCGAAGATCAGGCGACGCCGGCGCGCAGCAGATCGTGAATGTGCAGGATGCCGACCGGGGCGCCGGCCTCGTCGACGAGGAACAGCACGGTGACCTTGTGGTCCTGCATGAATTCCATGGCGGCGCTGGCAAGGACGTCACCCTTGATCACCCGCGGGTTGCGCGACATCACCTCCTGGACCGGTTGCGCCAAGAGGTCGCCCGCCATGTGACGGCGCAGGTCGCCGTCGGTGATGACGCCGATCAGCTTGCCGCTTTCATCTGTTATGCCGACGACGCCGAAGCCCTTGGCCGACATTTCGATGACCGCCTCGCTCATCGGACGGCCGACGGAGAGTAACGGCATCTGTCCGGTGCCATGCGCCAGCTCCTGAACCAGCCGCAGCTGCGCGCCCAGCTTGCCGCCCGGATGGAAGGTCTTGAAATCCTCGGCCGAGAAGCCGCGCCGCTCCAGGAGCGCGATCGCCAGAGCATCGCCGACGGCAAGCTGCAGCATGGCCGAGGTCGTCGGCGCCAGGCCGTGCGGACAGGCCTCCGGCACCTTCGGCAGCACGAGCGCGATCTCGGAATTGCGTGCGAGCGTGCTCTCGCGGTTGGAGCAGATCGAGACGATCGGCACCTTGAAGCGCTTGGCGTAGGTCAGCATGTTGGCGAGTTCCGCCGTTTCGCCCGACCAGGAGAGCAGCACCAGCGCATCCTGAGCGGTGATCATGCCGAGGTCGCCGTGGCTTGCCTCGGTCGGATGGACGAAATGGGCCGAGGTGCCGGTCGATGCGAGGGTGGCTGCAATCTTGCGGCCGATATGCCCGCTCTTGCCGACCCCGGAAACGACGACGCGGCCGTCGCCGTCGCCCATCAGTTCGACCGCATCGACGAGGGCGCCCGCGAAGGCCTGGTCACTGGTCAGATGGTCTGCAAGGGCCTTGATGCCGTTCGTCGCCGTCGTCAGCGTCCTGCCGATCGACTCCAGCACGGTGCCACCGGCATGCGCATCCGCCGTCGCGTGTCTCACACCCATCATCGACCCCCTTTAGGGCACCTCCGGGAAAACTGCGTCACGGTTTTCCGCCGGAAGTGCGTAGCCAAAAAACGGCCTCGTCAGCGGGCCGCAGCAAGATAGACGCCAGATAGGCTCTTTTCATGGACAAACCAAGCCTTTCGGCGGCCATTTATACCAAACCGGCGACGTTTCGAACCGTCATGCTCAGCCGACGCGCTTTTCGACTGAGGTCTCCGGAGGAAGGACCCCGCCGGCGGCGAATTCGGCGAGCGTCATCGAATCGAGGATGGAGGACATCGCGTCACGCACCGATGTCATCGAGATGCGCACCCGGCAGGTCTCCGGATCGGTGCAGTCGTCGCACATTTCATAGGCCGTGCGGCTGGCGCAGCGTATCGGCGCCAGCGGGCCGTCGAGTGTCCTTATGACATGGCCGATGCGAATCTCGGAGGCCGGTCGCGACAGGGAATAACCACCGCCCGGTCCTTTCTTCGAGCGCAACACGCCGGCGTTGCGCAGTTCCAGGAGTATAGTGTCTAGAAACTTTTTCGGAATGTTGTTGCGCTGTGCGATTTCGGTGATGAAGGCAGTCTGCCCGGGTGGAAGCCGTGCCAGGTCGACCAATGCTTTCAGTCCGTATTTTCCCTTCTTCGTCAGCATTCGAGTCAATTCTCCCCGATCCCGCAGAAACGCCGGATCCGACCTCGGAAACAGTCTTGTCCCGGCATAGCACAAGAATGCGCTGCCAATACACTGATATAGTCGACAACGGAGAAGGATCGGTAACCGAGGATGGAAGAGTGCAGGAGCGCGTCAGGGTTTCAATGTATCACTGACGCGCCCCAGAGAATTTCTTGTCCTGGAAGAGAATTTCTTGGCCTGGAACGGTTCGCACGTCACGCGGCGGCAATGCCGGGCGTCCGATTGGTGAGGTTCCGCCCGCCCTGGGCGGAAAGGAGCCGGCCAATGGCCGCGCGTGCTTCATCGACCGAACGGAAGCGTTGCGCGTCCAGGTCCCAGACGTGATACTTGACGGCCAGGAACTTCAGACGGTCTTGGTCGGGAACGACGACTCCGACGGCTTCACCACCATATTCGATAACTTGCTTGCTCATGTAAATAACGCTCCTCCGCACCCACGGGCGCGGATAATTCAATTCTCGGCAAAGGATGAACTCGGTAAGTTTGAACGGTCACATTCGGCGAAGTTGACGAATGACACCTTTAACCGTTGCACGACAATGGGAACGTGAGCCGCAGAAAGCGGCGGTCGAGAATTCGAACATGTCACTCTCCTTTGGCTGGCCCGGCATAGGACGCCAGGCGCTCATGAACAAATCGAAGCGGACTCCTTCCGCTTCCCACAGTGGCAAACTAAAATAATCTACCAATTTCGTCAACTGCAGAAACGCAAACGCGAAAAATAATTCTCACTACTCGTTTCCGCAGCTGGCGCGTCGGCAAATCCGTTCGCCTGTCCGGGCTATCTCGCTATCTAGGTAGCGCCGAATCGCCGTGCAAGGGACGGGTCGAATATAGGCAGGAATTTCCGACGAAAAAGGGGCAGCCCTCGTAGAGGCTGCCCCTTTGCCGGGATCGACACGGCGGGATCAGGAAAGGCGCGGACGGTTTTCCGCCCGCATCCGTCGACGGCACGAGGCCGTCAGGCTGTCGGCGTTTCCGCCTGCTGCCCGGCGGAACGAGCGGCTTCCCGCTCCTTCCACCAGCGGCTCAGGAACAGGAGGATCGGACCGCCGATATAGATGGACGAGGTCGTCGCGACGATGACGCCGAAGATCATCGGCCAGGCGAAGCTCTGCACCGCCTCGCCGCCCCAGATCGCCATCGGCACAAGGGAAAGCGCCGTTGCAGCCGAGGTGAAGATGCATCGCGCGATCACCTGGTTGATGCTCATGTCGATGAGATCGGAGAACGGCATCGACTTGTACTTGCGCAGGTTTTCGCGCATGCGGTCGTAGACCACCACCTTGTCGTTCACCGAATAGCCGATCATCGTCAGCAGCGCTGCGATCGCCGTCAGGTTGAAGTCGATGCCCGTGAGTGCAAAGAACCCGACGGTCTTGGTGATGTCGAGCAAGAGCACGGCGATCGCGCCGACGGCGAAGTGCCATTCGAAGCGGAACCAGATGTAGAGCAGGATCGCCAACATCGCGAGGGCGACGGCGAGGAAGCCGGATCGCGCCAATTCGCCACTGACCGTCGGACCGACGACCTCGGTCCGCTCCATGCTGGCACCGGGGATGGCGGTCGTCACCGCATCCTTGACCTTGTTCAGTGCCACCGTCTGCGCCTGCTCGCCCCCCGGCTGCCGCTGCACGCGGATCAGCACCGATTGGCCGCCGCCGAAGTCCTGGAGCGCCACCTCGCCGAGATTGAGCTCCTCGAGGCTTTGACGCAGTGTCGGCAGATTGATCTTCTCCTTCGAAACCGCCTCGACCTGAATGCCACCGATGAAATCGATGCCGTAATTGAGACCCGGCGTGAAGAACAGGATCACGGAGCTGATCGACAGGAATGCCGAAAAGCCGATCGCGAGGAAGCGGCCCTTCATGAAGGAGAAGGTGGGCAGCTGCGGCACCTTGCCAAAAAGCGACGGGATTTCCAGCTTCTTCATCTTGCGGCGCACGACGACTTCGCGCATCAGCAGGCGCACGACCGTAACCGATGTGAACATCGAAATGCCGATGCCCAGCATCATGGTGACGGCAAAGCCCTTCACCGGCCCGCTGCCGAACCAGAAGAGAAGCACCGTGCCCGCAAGCGTCGTGACGTTGGAGTCGATGATCGTCGCATAAGCCTTGTTGAAGCCGATATCCAGCGCCTTCATCGCGCCGGCGCCCGCCTCGGTCTCTTCGCGGATACGCGCATTGATCAGGATGTTCGCGTCCACGGCCATGCCGATGCCGAGAATGATACCGGCTATACCGGGCAAGGTCAGCGTCGAACCTATCAGGCCGAGTACGCCGATCGTCATGATCGTGTGCAACACCAGGCCGACATTGGCGATCATGCCCCAGGCCCCGTAGAGGACGACCATGAGGACCACGACGAGGCCGAAACCGGCGAGACCCGTAAAGAGGCCCATGCGAATCGAGTCGCTGCCGAGATTCGGGCCGACAGAGCGCTCTTCGATGATCGTCAGCGGTGCCGGCAGCGCACCGGAGCGCAGGAGTGCGGAAAGAACCGTCGCCTCCTCGACCGTGAAGCTGCCGCTGATCTGGCCGCGGCCACCGAGAATGGGCTCGTTGATGACCGGCGCGGTCAGCACCTTGCCGTCGAGCACGATCGCAAACGGCCGGCCGACGTTTTCGCGGGTGATGTCGGCGAACTGGCGGGCACCGAGCGAGTCGAAGCTGAAATCGACGACCGGCTGGTTGGTGCGCTGATCGAAGCCGACCTTGGCGTCGTCCAGCCGCTCGCCGGAAATGGCGACGCGGCTTTCGACCGGATAGCGGTTGCCGTCATTGGCGCCCGGCAGAATGTCGACCCCACGCGGCGCCGGCTGTGTGACGTCGACGCTCTGATCGAGCATGTGGAAGCTCATCTGTGCCGTCGAACCCAGAAGCTCGCGCAGGCGTGTCGGATCCTGAAGGCCGGGCAGCTGGACCAGAATGCGGTTGGAACCGATGCGCTGGATCAGCGGTTCGGCGACGCCGACCTGGTCGACGCGGTTGCGGATGATTTCCAGGCTCTGCTCGACCGCCTTGGTCATGCGGTCGGCAAGACCCGCCTCGGTCATGGCCAGGGTGATGACATCGCCCGCCGTCGTTACCTCGACCTCAGGAGCCGGGGCGGCGAAACCCACCGTGCTCACGGGCGTCGCCAGTTCCTGCAGCTTCGGCAGAACCTTGTCCCGGTCCTGGGCATCGGGGATGCTTACGGTCACGCTGTTGTCGCTGATGCGAGCCGAGGAGGCGGAGACGCGCTCGCCGCGCAGGACGCGACGGGTATCGTCGAGAAGCGAGTTGAGGCGAGCCTTCTGCAGCCCCGCCCCGTCCACCTCGAGAACGAGGTGCGAACCGCCCCTCAGATCGAGGCCGAGCGTGACCGGCTCGAACGGGAGAACGGAAGCGACCTGCTCCCTCATGGCCGGCGTAAGAACGCTCGGCAGCGCCGCAAGGCATCCGAAGATGATGATCGCGACATAGGCGAGGACCGCCCATCTGGATGTACGCATGTGGGAATTCCATAAACGCCTGAACGCGCCTTGGGCAGCGTCCGGGCTGGGTTTTCATCAATGGCTGAGGCGGGATCGAAAGCCCTGCCGAACTCAAACGATGGCTGCCGCCGGTGGCGGCGCGCGGATGCACTCGTTCTGGCACGGCGCGGCGCGTGCGATTGCGGCTCGCGGCAGAGATGGAGAAGGAGAAGCCACGGGCGCAGCGAGCGCCACGCGTTGAAATTGGATGCATGGCGCCGGATCGCCGCCGGGCATCGACTTGCCGTCAGCGCGCTCGCCGCTGAAACGGAGGTCGGGCAGTGCAACCGCCCTGCATATCTGGCGGGCGACCGGCCGGTCGGAGGAACCTGTATCGGGTTGAGCGACATTGCCGGCCGGCGCTCCGGCCGCGCGGCCTGCTGCACCCTGGCCGACCGCGATGACCTGCATGGAAAGAGAGGCGCAGAACAGCCACAGCACGGCGAGAAGCCGGCTGGCGTGCATGCTCCTGCTGCCACCACCCATGAGGTCCATCGAGGACGCGGTCCCTTTCTCTTTGCATCCGGTCAATCCGCGATCGAACGCAAGCGAGACGAATTCAGCCCGAGCACCAAACTAAACGAAGAACGTGGCCGGATTCGAGCATGTGCGCTCTTAACATCACTCCGGGCCGGAAAAGTCAAATCCGGGCCGTCATGCAGTGGCGCCGGCGGTTCTTTCCTGATGGATTTCGATGAGCGAAGGCCCTGGGCGCGACGCCGCAGCGGCGAGCGCGCGCGGCAGATCCTTCACGGTCGCCAGCCGCTCAGCGGGCAGGCCGTAGGCTTTGGCGGTCAGCAGGAAATCGGGTGCGGAAGGTTTGACGCCTTCCGGCGTGATCCCAGATTCGACCATGTAGGACTCGATTTCCCGGTATCCGTCATTGTTCCAGACGAGGAAGACGACCCTGGCATTCGCGTCCACCGCCGAGCCGATCTCGGCCAGTGAAAACTGGAACCCGCCATCGCCGACGAGGCATATGACCGGCCGCCCCCGATCGGCGACCGCAGCGCCCACCGCAGCGGGAGGCGCATAGCCGAGCGATCCGTAGCCCGTCGCCGAATTGAACCAGGCCCTTTGCCGCGGCGCGTCGCAATAGAGGTTGCCGGCATAGACGGCCTGGGTCGAGTCCCCGACGATGGTGCAGTCGGGGAGCGTCCGGTAGATCGTCTCGACGACGCCGATTTCCGCAAGCATTTTCGGTGTCAGCTCCTTCAGCGCCGCCTTGCGCGCGGCCTCCGCGCGCAAGACCCCGTCCTTGGCCGCCGCATGGTCCGGCAGGAAGCCGAGAATGCCCGCAGTCGCAGCCTTCGCGCCGGAGAGGATCGAAAGCGCAGCTTGCGGCCCGCGCGCGAGCTGCGCCGCATCGATGTCGGTGCGAATAAGGTTCTTCAGCAGCGGAAAGCCGCCATCCGCATAGAGATCGTAATCGGTCTGGCCCATCTCGGTGCCGAGCGCCAGAACGAGATCCGCCTCCCGCAGCAGCGCGCGGACCGCCTTGAGGCTCGGGCTTGCCGGTACCCGGAGCGGATGGCCGGCAAGCATGCCGCGGGCGTTGACCGTCGTGACCACCGGCGCGCCGATCCGCTCGGCGAGTTCGCGCACTTCCGCTTCCGCGGTCAGGGCGCCGCCGCCGCACAGGATGACCGGCCGCGCGGCTTCCGCGCAGAGGATCGCCGCCCTCTGCAGCGTTTCGCTGTCGGAGCGCGGGCGCGTCGCCGCCGCCGGCTTTGCCGGCCTGCCCTCGATCTTCAGGGCCATCACGTCGGTCGGAATTTCGATATGGACCGGGCCTGGCCGGCCGGAAAGCAGAACGGCAAAGGCGCGGTCGACGACGAGCGGCAGATCGGCGGGGTTGAGAAGCGTGTGCGAATAGAGCGCCAGCGTCTTCATCATTCCATTCTGATCGGGCAGCTCGTGCAGCAGCCCCCGGCCATGCCCGAGGGAATCCCGGCGGTTGACGCCGGAGATCACCAGCATCGGGATCGAGTCCTGCCGGGCCTGCGCCATGGCGGTGATCGTGTTGGTAAGGCCCGGGCCGGTGATCACGAGGGCCACGCCCGGCTTGCCACTGACGCGCGCATATCCGTCGGCCATGAAGCCGGCACCCTGTTCGTGACGCGGCGTGACGTGGCGAATTTTAGATGCGGCAAGGCCGCGGTAAAGTTCGACCGTATGCACGCCCGGAATGCCGAATACGACCTCCACGCCGTTTGCTTCCAGGAGATCGACGAGGGTCTCGCCGACGGTTTTCGATTCGACGGTCATGCGCGGCGCTCCTTGCGGATGGTGCAGCGTTCGGCGAGCGCGGCGATGCGGCGGCATGCCTCCTCGATGGCGGCATCCGGAACGGTGAGGCTCACGCGCAGAAAGTTGCGTGCCTTGTCGCCGAAGGAGGACCCCGGCATCACCGCAACGCCCTCCTCTTCAAGGAGTGCCCAGGCGAAGGCTTCGCCGGAGAGGCCCGTGCCGGAGACGTCGATCAGCGCAAACATACCGGCCTCCGGCGGCAGCACCGAAACCCCGGACGCCCCCGCAAGACCGTCGATGATCCGCCGGGCGCGCCGGCTGTAGGATTCCCGCATCTGCCTCGCCGTATCGATGTCATGCGTCAGCGCGTAAGCGGTCATATCGGCGATGAACGGCTGCTGGCCGAAAAGCATGGTCTCGGAAATCGGCAGCAGGCGCTCGGTGAACTCGGCCGGGCCGACGGCCCAGCCGCTGCGAAAGCCGGGTGCTGCATGCGACTTCGAGATGGACGAGACGACGACCGTGCGTTCGGCAAGATCGGGATTGTCGAATGGCGAGGCGAAGAGCGCATCGAAGACGAGCTCCTCATATACCTCGTCGCAGACGATCCAGAGATCGTGCCGCCGCGCGACTTCACCGATCGCCGCAATCTCTTCCGCCGTCAAAACGGCGCCGGTGGGGTTGTGCGGCGTATTGAGGAGCAGCACGCGGCATTCGGGCGTGACCGCCTTTTCCAGATCCTCCGCCCGCATGTGGAAGCCGTTTTCCGGGTTCAGCGGTACGAATACCGGATGGGCCCCCGTGGACCGGATGACGCCTTCATAGGTCGCGTATAGGGGATCTCCGACGAGCACGCCGTCTCCCGCCTCGGCGAGCGCGAACATGACGGCAAAGAGCGCCGTCTGCGTTCCCGGGAAGCAAAGAATGTTCTCCGCGGTCACGGCGGCACGGCGGCGGCGGTACTTTTCGGTAAGCGCCGCCACGACTGCCGGCTCCCCGCGGCCGTTTGAATAGCGGTAGCGTCCCGCATTCATGGCCCGCTGGCACTCTTCCAGAAGCGCGCGGTCCGGCGGCAGATCCGGTTCGCCGATGGTCAGCTCGATGAGCTCGGCGCCACTCGCCTTCAGCTGACGTGCGCGGGTGTGCAGCGTCCATTTGCCGGAACCGAGCTCGGCAAGACGTGATGTGATCGACGCGTAGCGCAAGAATTCACTCCCTCATTCGATTTCTATTTTTCGATCCGAAGGCCGAGCAGGGCTTCGACCGAGGCCATGGCGATGCCGACCAGTTCGCCCTCTCGAAAGAGATCGCCGGCGAGGCAGCCTTCGACCCAGAGCCCGTCCACGAGGCCGTTGATCGCGATTGCGTAGCGGCGGCACTCCTCGGGACCGGCAGGCCGGCCCTTGGCCGAAAGAAAATCGCTGAGCAACTCCTGCAACGCGTTGCGGAAGGCGAGGTAGCCGTCGCGATGGATTTCCGCGAGCACCGGATCGACCCGGACCTGACTGATGAAGGCGGCCCAGAGAGAGATGCTGCGGCTGTCGGCGACCGGTTCGGTCAGATTGATGGCGATGAAGTCCTTGAGACGCGTCGCCGGATCGCCCTCGACGTTCTTCGCCTTCTCCGTGAGAGAGGCAATGACGGCGCGGTAAGCCTCCGCAACCATCTGGTCTTTGGATTCGAAATAATGGCGGACGAGCCCTGCGGTAACGCCGGCGCGAAGGGCGATCTGGCGGACGGTCGCTCCCTTGAGGCCGAATTCCGAAATGCAGTCCAGCGTCGCCTCGATCAGTTCCTGGCGCCGCTCGCCCTCGGGGGCGCGATAAAAGCTGCGCCGGTTCACCGCATGCCCCGCGCCGTGCCGTTCAGCCAGATCGTCATTGCCTGCGAACCGGTTGGGCTCATGCGTTGCTCCCGGGGATGACCGTTGTTGCGAGGAGCGTCAGAAAATCGACGCGGGTATTATTATACGCTTGAATAATAGCGGCACAAGTGCAACGATGCCATCCAGAAACAGCGTGACAAGCCGAAGATGCTGCACGAGAGAAAGACCAGGGGAACTGTTTTTCATGGCTTCAACGAGCGTTCCGCGAACGAGAGGAGCCGCGCGCCGATGACGGATGCGGCCCAGGCAATCGCGGTTACCGACCTCCACAAGCGTTTCGGGCCATTGGAAGTGCTGAAGGGCGTGTCGCTGAGCGCGCGGCAGGGCGACGTTATCGCGATCATCGGCGGCAGCGGTTCCGGTAAATCCACGCTTCTCCGTTGCATCAACATGCTGGAACTGCCCTCGGCCGGCCAGATCAGCGTGCACGGAGAAGAGATCCGCATGAAGCCGGACGGCCACGGCGGATTGATGCCGGCCGACCGCAAGCAGGTCCAGCGGATCCGCACCCAGCTCGGCATGGTTTTCCAAAGCTTCAATCTCTGGCAGCACATGACAATTCTCCAGAACGTCATCGAGGCGCCGGTGCACGTACTCGGCAAAACCAAGGCTGAAGCAGTCGAGACGGCCGAGGCGCTGCTCCGCCGGGTCGGCCTTTACGAGAAGCGGGATGCCTATCCAGCTTTCCTGTCAGGCGGTCAGCAGCAACGCGCCGCCATTGCCCGGGCGCTTGCGATCCAGCCGCTGGTCATGCTCTTCGACGAGCCGACCTCTGCGCTCGATCCGGAGCTCGTCGGCGAAGTGCTTTCGGTCATCGGCGATCTGGCGCGGGAAGAGCGGACGATGGTGCTCGTGACCCATGAGATGAAATTCGCGCGTGACGTCGCCAACCACATCGTTTTCCTGCACAACGGCGTGATCGAGGAACAGGGGCCGCCCGAGGCGATTTTCGGCGCCCCTAAATCCGAAAGGCTCAAGAAGTTCATCAGCTCCATTCACTGAATTCCGCAATGCTCGACAATCAAAAAAGGGAACGGCATGAAGAAGACATTGAAACTCGTGGCGCTCGCCGCCGCTCTTGCGATCACAGGCGCGGCCACCGCCTCGGCCCAACAGGTCAAGGTGGGAATCGCGGCGGAGCCTTATCCGCCCTTCACCTCACCTGACGCCAGCGGCAACTGGGAAGGCTGGGAGATCGAGTTCATGAAGGCCATGTGCGCCGAGGCCAAGCTCGATTGCGTCGTCACCCCGGTTGCCTGGGACGGCATCATTCCGGCGCTGACCTCCAAGAAGATCGACATGATCATCGGCTCGATGTCGATCACCGCGGAGCGGCTGAAGACCATCGACTTCTCCGACAAGTACTACAACACGCCGACCGGCATCATCGGCGCCAAGGGCGACGACATCAAGCCGACGCCGGAGGGTCTCGCCGGCAAGACGATCGGGGTTCAGGTGTCCACCGTGCACCAGGCCTATGCCATGAAACACTTTGCGCCGGCCGGCGTCGAAGTGAAGGAATATCAGACGCAGGACGAGGCAAACCAGGATCTCGCCGCCGGCCGCGTCGATGCCGTCCAGGCTGACGCGATCGCCCTCGATGCCTTCCTGAAAAGCGACCAGGGCAAGCAGTGCTGCGATTACAAGGGCGAAGTCGCCGAAGACGTCGACGTCATCGGGCCCGGCGTCGGCGTAGGGTTGCGCAAGGGAGAGACGGAACTGAAGGAAAAGGTCAACGCGGCGATCAAGGCGATCCGCGAGAACGGTACCTACGACGCCTTCTCGAAGAAATACTTCGACTTCGACATCTACGGCGGATAACCGCGACCTGCCGGCGGTCCGGGCGACCGCCGGCCTTGAATTCGTGTTCGAGCGGGATGCGGATTGCGGGCATCGCCCATGATCCCGCTCTTGTTTAAGAGGCTGCCTTGCTCGGGGATTCCTTTATCAACTGGAGCCTGCTTTCGCTCTCGGCGCCCGGCTGGGGCGGCGTCCTGCTGCAGGGCTTCCTCAGCTCGATCGAGATCGCAGTCGGCGGCTATGCGCTCGGGCTCGCACTCGGTATCGGCGGGGCCTTCGGCAAGCTCTATGGCGGGCCGGTGCTTCGCGATCTCCTGGAGTGCTACACGACGGTGGTTCGCGCGGTGCCCGAGCTCGTGCTCATCCTGCTCCTCTACTATGCCGGCACCGATCTCCTGAACCAGCTCCTTGGCGCCATCGGGGTCGGAGCCGTCGATATCAGCGGGCTCGTGGCCGGTATCTTCGTGATCGGGGTCGTGCAGGGCGCCTATTCGACGGAGGTGCTTCGCGGCGCGATCAAGGCGGTTCCCGCCGGCCAGATCGAGGCGGCACGCGCCTACGGCATGTCGCCGCTCCTGGTGCTGCGGCGCATCACGCTTCCGGCGATGCTGCCCTACGCCATCCCCGGCCTTGCCAATCTGTGGCTGATCGCCACCAAGGACACGGCGTTGCTCGCTGTCGTCGGTTTCAGCGAATTGACGCTCGTCACGCGGCAGGCGGCAGGCGCCACCAAGGCCTATCTCCTCTTCTTCTGCGCCGCCGGCGCGCTCTATCTGGCGCTGACGCTCGTTTCCAACGTCTTCATCGGCATGCTCGAGCGCCATGCGCGGCGCGGCTTCGCGGAGCAACGATGACCGACGAAACCACCCACGCGCTCGCATACACGCCGGAAGACCTCCCGAGAAAGGAGAGTTTCCTCAAGCCTCATCGCATCGTGCTGATGCTTCTCCTCGCGGCGCTCGTGGTGGCGGTCGCGGTCTTCATGCGCTGGGACTGGCTGCCGCGCTACCTGCCGAGGCTCGGCTCCGGCATTCTCGTGAGCCTGGCGATGCTCTTCAGCACGGCGATCCTCGGCTTCCTCCTGGCAGTGCCGCTTGGCCTCGCCCAGGTGACCGGGCCATGGTTCTTCAAGGCTCCGGCCCGCATCTTCTGTACCGTCATCCGCGGGACGCCGCTGCTGCTGCAGCTATGGCTCCTCTATTACGGGCTCGGCTCGCTGTTTCCGCAGTTCCCGGCCATCCGGCAATCCTTTCTCTGGCCGTATCTGCGCGAGGCCTGGCCCTATGGGGTGGCGGCGCTCACGGTATCCTTCGCCGCCTATGAGGGCGAGGTCATGCGCGGCGCGTTCGCCGGCGTGCCGTCCGGGGAATTGGAGGCCGCCCGTGCCTACGGCATGGGCCGCTGGACGATGTTCCGGCGCATCTGGCTGCCGCGGGCGATCCACCGCGCGCTGCCCACCCTCAATGGCGAGACCGTGCTGCAGCTGAAATCCACGCCGCTCGTCGCGACGATCACCGTCGTCGACGTCTATGCGGTGATCTCGAAGGTGCGGCAGGAAACCTACCTGACCTATGAGCCGCTCCTGCTGCTCGCGGCCATCTACATGTGCCTGACCGCAATCCTGGTCGTGGCCTTCCGTTACTTCGAAAACCGCATACCCACCCGTGGTGCCTGACATGAAGCTTTCCGCCGCCATCGACAATGCCATGCCGGAACTCGTCGCCATCCGGCGCGATCTGCATGCCCATCCTGAGCTTGGGCTCGAAGAAACGCGGACATCCGCCTTCATCGCCCGCCACCTCGAAGAGCTCGGCTATGAGGTGGCGACGGGCATCGCGAAAACGGGCGTGGTCGGCACGCTAAGGAATGGCACCGGGTCGCGCTCGATCGGCATCCGCGCCGATATCGATGCGCTGCCGATCCAGGAGGAAACCGGGGTCGCCTATGCAAGCACGAAGCCGGGCCTGATGCATGCCTGCGGTCATGACGGCCACACGGCGATGCTGCTCGGCGCCGCCCGCGCGCTTGCCGAGCGAAGGAATTTCGACGGCACGATTCACCTCATCTTTCAGCCGGCGGAGGAGAATGCCGGTGGCGCGAAGATCATGGTCGACGAGGGTCTCTTCGACAGATTTCCCTGCGACGCCGTGTTCGCGCTCCACAACGAACCGAACCTGCCCTTCGGCCAGTTCGCTCTGCGCGAAGGCCCGATCATGGCGGCG
Organism: Sinorhizobium meliloti; assembly: GCF_017876815.1. NCBI lineage: Bacteria > Pseudomonadati > Pseudomonadota > Alphaproteobacteria > Hyphomicrobiales > Rhizobiaceae > Ensifer > Ensifer meliloti. Next base: position 708,258 of record NZ_JAGIOS010000001.1, read on the forward strand.
GTCGACGAGGCACGGATCACCGTTCACGGCCGCGGCGGCCACGGCGCCGAGCCGCAGGCGACGGCCGATCCGATCGTCTGCGGCGCCAGCATCGTCATGGCGCTGCAGACCATCGTCGCACGCAACATCCACCCGATGGACCCCTCCGTCGTGACCGTCGGCGCATTTCACGCGGGCTCGGCGAGCAACATCATCCCGGAGCGCGCGGAGATCGTCGTCGGCATACGTTCCTTCGATCCCGCGGTCCGCGACGAGCTCGAACGCCGCATCCGGATGATCGCCGAGGCTCAAGCGTCAAGCTTCGGCATGCGGGCAACCGTCGATTACGAGCGGAGCTACGACGCCACGATCAACCACAAGGCGGAGACGGATTTCCTCCGAGAGGCCGCCATCCGCTTCGCCGGCGCCGACAAGGTCGTCGATCTCGCCCGGCCGCTCATGGGAAGCGAGGACTTCGCCTATATGCTCAAGGAAAGGCCCGGCAGCTATTTCTTCCTCGGCTCGCGGGTGACGGGCGAGGAGAAATCGCTCCACCACCCCGGCTATGATTTCAACGACGATCTGCTGCCGATCGGCGCTGCCTTCTGGACCGAACTCGCCGAAGCCTACCTCGCGCGCCGGTGAGATTGGGGACGGGCGCCCGACTGCTTCGACCTGCAATGCGGTTCAAAATGCCGCGCGCGAACGATTGCCGCAGTGTGACAACGTGGCGATCCGCCCGTCATTGACCTTTGGCAATATTGCGTCAGATTCAATCACACGATGCAGATCGCAGATATCAGACGCCGTTCGCGTCTGAGCTTGCGGTTTCCGCCCGAAAGGATCAGCGCCGTGTTCGAAGCTTTTGACGCAACTGTCCTTGCACGCATACAGTTCGCCTTCACCGTCTCCTTCCACATCATCTTCCCGGCCTTCTCCATCGGACTTGCCAGCTATCTGGCCGTCCTCGAAGCGCTCTGGCTCTGGAAGAAGGACGAGGTCTATCTGGAGCTCTTCAACTTCTGGAAGACGATCTTCGCCGTCGCTTTCGGCATGGGCGTCGTCTCCGGCATCGTCATGTCCTACCAGTTCGGCACCAACTGGAGCGTGTTTTCCGACAAGGCCGGGCCGGTGATCGGGCCGCTGATGGGCTATGAGGTGCTGACCGCCTTCTTCCTCGAAGCGGGCTTTCTCGGCGTCATGCTTTTCGGCCTCAACCGGGTCGGCCCGAAGCTGCATTTTTTCGCAACCGCGATGGTCGCGCTCGGCACGCTGATCTCGGCCACCTGGATCCTCGCGGTGAACTCCTGGATGCAGACGCCCGCCGGCTTCTCCGTCAACGAGGCCGGGCAGTTCATTCCCGACGACTGGTGGGAGGTGATCTTCAATCCGTCTTTCCCGTATCGGCTGACGCACATGGTGCTAGCCGCCTATCTGACGACGGCCTTCGTCGTCGGCGCCTGCGGGGCGTGGCACCTCCTGCGCAAGACCGCTCCGCGGCGCGCCCGCACGATGTTCTCGATGGCCATGTGGATGGCGGCGATCGTCGCGCCGATCCAGATCTTCGCCGGCGACCAGCACGGACTCAACACGCTCGAACATCAGCCGGCAAAGGTGATGGCGATGGAAGGGCATTATCAAAGCCATCCGGAAGGCGCGCCGCTGATCCTCTTCGGCATGCCGAACTCCGCCGAGAAGCGCGTCGACTACGCGCTCGAAATCCCGAAGCTTTCGAGCCTGATCCTGAAGCACTCGCTCGATGCGCCCCTTGCCGGTCTCGACACCATACCCGAGGACCGGCACCCGCCGGTCGCCATCGTCTTCTGGTCGTTCCGCGTCATGGTGGCGATCGGCTTCGCCATGCTCGGTCTCGGGCTCTGGAGCCTCTGGTGTCGGCTGCGCGGCACGCTCGACACGAATGCCGCGCTCCACCGCGCGGCGGTGCTCATGGGCCCGGCGGGCTTCGTGGCAGTGCTTGCCGGCTGGATCACGACGGAGGTCGGGCGGCAGCCCTACACGATCTATGGTCACCTTTTGACGGCGGACTCGATTTCCCCGATCGCAGCGCCGGCTGTCGGCGCCTCGCTCGTCGCCTTCATCATCGTCTATTTCCTCGTTTTCGGCGCCGGCACCTTCTACATCCTGCGGCTGATGGCACGTCTGCCGCGCGATACGATGCCCGAACTCGACGAAGGACCCTTGCGCACGGCCGGAGTGACGCCCGGGCCGGCAACAGCCAACCAGGGAGGCCATCATGGCCATTGATCTGCCACTGATCTGGGCCGCGATCATCGCCTTTGCGGTGCTTGCCTATGTCGTTCTCGACGGTTTCGACCTCGGCGTCGGGATATTGTTTCCGTTTTTCCCCGAGAAGCACGACCGCGACGTCATGATGAACTCCGTGGCCCCCGTATGGGACGGCAATGAAACCTGGCTCGTGCTCGGCGGCGGAGGGCTGCTCGCCGTGTTTCCGCTCGCCTATGCGACCATCCTGCCCGCGCTTTACGCGCCCATCATCGCCATGCTGATCGGCCTCATCTTCCGCGGCGTGGCTTTCGAGTACCGCTGGCGCACGCAGCGCGGCGAATTCCTGTGGAACTGGGCCTTTGCGGGCGGGTCGATGCTCGCTGCCTTCGCGCAAGGCCTGGCGCTCGGCGCCCTCGTGCAGGGCATCCCGGTCGAGAACCGGGCCTATGTCGGCGGCTGGTGGGACTGGTTGACGCCGTTTTCAATCGCAACCGGACTGGCGATCGTGATCGGCTATGCGCTTCTCGGAGCGACCTGGCTGGTGATGAAGACCCGTGGCGAGCTCGCCGAACGCGCACGTGGCGTCGCGCTTCGAACCGCTCTCGCCACGGTCGCGGCTATGGGCATCGTCAGCCTGTGGACGCCGTTTCTCGAGCCGGTCTACCTGGAGCGCTGGTTCGGCTGGCCGACGGCGATCTTCAGCGTCATCGTGCCGCTGCTGGTCCTCGGCTGCCTCTACCTCCTTCTCAAAGGCATCCGCGACCGGCACGATGTCCAGCCCTTCATCGCCGCGCTCGGCCTGTTCGTGCTCGGCTATATCGGCATCGGCATCAGCTTCTATCCTTTCATGGTGCCGCCTTCGCTGACGATCTGGGATGCCGCCGCGCCGGACGAGAGCCTCGCCTTCCTTCTCGTCGGCGCGCTTGTTCTGGTACCGATGATTCTCACCTATACCGCCTATGCCTACTGGGTCTTCCGCGGCAAGGTCGATCCGGAGGAGGGCTACCATTGACGCGCTCCAGCGGGACTGCCCGCAAGCTTCTCTGGTTCGTGGGCCTCTGGGCCGCCGGCGTCGCTGCGGTCAGCATCGTGGGTCTTGCGATCAAGCTTGCTCTCGGCGCGTGAAAACCCCCGTTGCAGCGGAGCTGCCATGCTGCGTCGGTTTAACCCCTTCTCAGCCGGCGTCCCCTTTGCTAGCAGTTCGGCGCGATCAAATGGAGCGGCCTCCGCTCCGCGAGGACCCGACATGCAGAAAACACCCGCAGAATGCACGACGATGGCCGACATACGTGTGGAGATCGATCGGCTCGACCGCGCTTTGATGACGCTTTTCGCCGAACGGTGGGGCTATATCGAGCGCGCCGCGGAGATTAAACGCCCGCTCAACCTGAAGGCGGACATCCCGGCACGGGTGGCGGAGGTGAAGGAAAACGCGCGCCGGAATGCGGTCGAGCTCGGCCTCGATCCGGACTTCTACGAACGATTCTGGGGACAACTCGTCGAGCGTGCCATTGCGCATGAGCGGAAACTGCTCGGAGAGGACGACGCCTGAAGGCTTCAGCCAAAGGGCTCAGCCGTTGGCGATCAACCGCTCGTCCTGTTCCTCGTCGAAGCTGTTCTTGCGGCTGAGATGGCTTTCCCAGTCGAAGGCGCTCCGGACGATATGCTCGAGGCTCGCATGGGTCGGGACCCAATCGAGCTTCAGCCGGGCTACGGACGGGTCGGCGACTATTTGCGCCGGATCGCCCGGGCGCCGCGGCGCGTAGTCCACCATAAAATCGCGGCCGGAGACCTGGCGCACGGTATCGAGCACCTGCAGCACCGAGAAGCCGTGGCCATAGCCGCAATTCGCAACCAACGGTTCACCGCCAGCCCTTAGATAGGCGAGCGCGCTCCTGTGTGCCGCCACGAGATCACTCACATGGATATAGTCTCTGACGCCGGTACCGTCCGCCGTCGGATAGTCCGTGCCCAAGACATCGATCTTTCGGCGCCTCCCGAGCGCCGCCTCGCAGGCGACCTTGATCAGATGTGTGGCGCCGAGCGTCGACTGGCCGGCGCGGCCGAGCGGGTCGGCCCCGGCCACGTTGAAATAGCGCAACGCGACGAAGCGGAAATCATGTGCGGCCGCAGCGTCCTGCAGCATCATCTCCGACATCAGCTTGGAGCGGCCGTAAGGGCTCTGGGGCCGCAGGGCGGCCGTCTCGCTGACCGGGTCGGGCGTGTCCTGGGTTCCATAGACGGCGGCGGTCGAAGAAAAGACGAAATGGCGAATACCGGCCTCGACGGTTGCCGCAATGAGCGTGCGGGTATTGGCCGTATTGTTCTCATAATAGGCAAGCGGGTTGGCGACCGATTCCGGTACGACGGCCGAGCCCGCGAAATGGACGACCGAGTCGATTTCGTTCTCGGCAAACACCCGCTGGAGCAGCGCCCGGTCACCGACATCGCCGAAGTAGAAGCGCGCCTCCGGTGCGACCGCCCAGCGAAATCCGGTCGACAGACAGTCGAGCACCACCACCGCTTCGCCGCCGTCGAGCAACGACCAGACCATGTGGCTGCCGATATAACCTGCCCCGCCTGTTACCAATACCGCCATTTCCCGTCCCCTGTCCCTGCATATGCGGGATCAGAAAAGACGAGTTCACGTTTCAGAAATGGTAAATCGCAGCGCTGTTCGCCTGCCCGCAGCACCTATTCTCGGTTGTGTGGTTAAAGGTCCGCCGCACCGATCGGTCGGATTTTACCGATTGGCCGTACCGTCGTCGAAAACGCTCCGTCAGCGGCTGAGGATGTAGCGCTGCAAGCGGTCTGCGGCCTCGGCGATCTGGAGCGGATCGCGCAGGAAGCAGGCGCGCATGAAAAGCGCTCCGCCCTCGCCGAAGGCCGTCCCCGGCGCGAGACCGACGCCGGTCCGGTCGACGATGTCGAGTGCCGCGGCCCGCGAGTCGGTGACGCCGTCGATCTTCAGGAAGGCGTAGAGCGCGCCATCGGGTTTCAGCGTTTCGACGCGGTTGGTCGCGATCAGCGCGTCGCAGAGCGTATCGCGGTTGCGCTTCGCTTTGGCGATGTTCTCTTCGACGAAGCCGTCGCCCTCGTCGAGCGCGGCGACTGCCCCGCGCTGCATGAACTGCGCGACACCGGAGGTCGAATACTGGATGAGATTTTCGAGCACCTGCCCCATCGCCGGCGGCGCCACGATCCACCCGACACGCCAGCCGGTCATGGACCAGTTCTTGGAAAAGGAATTGACGAAGAGGATGCGGTCGTCCTCCTCCATCACGTCGAGGAAGGACGGCGCCCGGCCGTCGGGATAATAGTAAAGCGCGTAGATCTCGTCGGCGATGATCCAGAGGCCATGCTCGCGCGCGAGCGCCAGAATGGCCTTGAGATCGTCGTGGGTTGCGGTCCAGCCGGTCGGGTTGGACGGCGTGTTGATGAAAAGCGCCCGCGTCCTCTCCCCGATCGCCGCCTGAAGACGTTCGGGATCGAGCCGCCATTTGCCGCCTTCGAACTGCAACGGAACGGCGACCGGGCGAACGCCGGAGAGGTCCGCAGCAGCCGCGAAATTCGGCCAGGCGGGCGTCAGCAGGACCACCTCGTCGCCGGGAGAGCCTACCGCCTCGATCGCAAGCTTGATCGCCTGCATTCCCGAACCGGTAACATAGAAATTCTCGGGCGACAGCGCCTTCTGGAACCGGCGCTGGTAATAGCGGACCAGCGCCTCGCGAAGAGGCGGGATGCCGCGCTGCCAGGTGTAGAAGGTCTCGCCTGCCATCAACGCGTCGGCCGCGGCGCGACTGACGAAATCCGGCGTCGGCAGATCACCTTCGCCGACCCAGAGCGGGATCAGTCCTTCACGCCCGCGCGCATAGTTGACCACTTCGACGATGCCGCTTTCGGGCGCTGCCGTCGCGCGGGGGCTGAGGCTGGTCATGATCGTCATCGGCGGGCTCCTGATTGCCCGCCGTTTCTAGACGCTTTGGCGTCGGCGATCACGCGAATTTCTCTGACCTGTTTATCGAATTCTGTGATGTTTCCATCACCCGGCGGCCCCGGACCGCCGAGTGTCCGGCGCCTCAGGCGCGCTGCCTCAGAAGATCGCGAATTTCGGAGAGAAGCAGGATGTCCTGCGGCGGCGGTGCGGCCGGGTCCGGCGCCTTGTCCCTTTCGACCGAAGCACGCGCGCGATTCACGAGCTTGATCAGCAGGAAGATGATCCAGGCGAGGATCAGGAAGTTGATGAGCACGGTGATGAAATTGCCATAGGCAAAGACCGCGCCCTGTTCGCGTGCGGCGGAGAGCGTCGGCGCAGTGACACTGGCGGAGAGTGGCAGGAAATAGTTGGAGAAATCGAAGCCGCCGCCGGTGATCGCTCCCACGACCGGCATGACGAGGTCATTGACGACCGAATCGACAATCTTGCTAAAGGCCGCACCGATGATCACGCCGACCGCAAGGTCCATGACGTTGCCGCGGGCGATAAACTCCTTGAATTCGTTCAGCATGCCTCTCTCCGTGGAAATCCCCCGAAGGGCCACCCGCACCTGTCTTGCGCGGCAACCGCCGGTAGGAATCTAGACCAAAGCCCCGTGTGAGGAAATCGTACTCCTTGCATTTGGTCAAGCTCCGCGGATATCGGCGGGTGATCTTGAACTTAAGACTGATGCGCCGGCCGATTTCCAACCAAATGGACTTGCCCTATGCTGGCCGCGGAGGAGTGAGGCATGCTTTCGGGTTCGGTCATTTTTGCCTCGGCCTTCGCCTACCTGCTGCTGCTCTTCGCAGTTGCAAGCTATGGCGACCGGCGAGCCAGACGCAACGAGATTGCCGCGAAGGGCAGGCCGCTCGTCTATGCGCTGAGCCTGGCAATCTACTGCACATCCTGGACCTATTTCGGCGGCGTCGGCCTTGCGGCGGAGCGCGGACTCGAATTCACCGGCATCTATATCGGCCCGATCCTGATGTTCACGCTCGGCATGCCGCTGATCCGCCGCATCGTTCGGCTCGCCAAGACCGAAAAGCTCACCTCCGTCGCCGATTTCGTGGCTGCGCGCTACGGCAAGAACCCGGCCGTTGCGGCAATCGTCGCGCTGATCTCGCTCGTCGGGGCCATTCCCTATATCGCATTGCAGCTCAAGGCAGTGTCGAGTTCTGTCGCCACGATGATCGACACCAGCGATTACGGCATAGGCTCGGGCGAGAACTTCGTCGACCTGCCGCTTCTGGTCACGCTCTTTCTCGCCTGTTTTGCGATCGTCTTCGGTACGCGCCATACGGATGCGACGGAACACCAGGACGGCCTGATCCTCGCGATCGCGATGGAATCGGTCGTCAAGCTCGTGGCTATGCTCACGGTGGGCGTCTATATCGTCTTCGTCCTGTTCGGCGGGCCTGCGAATCTATGGGCAGAAGCGCAGCAAAGCGTCACCGTGATCGCCGCGCTCGAATACCAGACGCCGGTCGCGCGCTGGATTCTGATGATCGCGCTTTCCGCCTTCGGCATCATCATGCTTCCCCGGCAGTTCCACGTGACGGTCGTGGAAAACCGCACCGATAACGAACTGCGCACGGCCGGCATCCTCTTCCCGCTTTATCTGATCGCAATCAACGCCTTCGTCCTGCCGATCGCGATCGCCGGCATCCTGACCTTCTCCGGCTCCGGCAATGCGGATCTCTATCTTCTGGCACTGCCGCTTGCCGGCGACGTGCCGCTCGTCACGCTCTTCACCTTCATCGGCGGCTTCTCCGCAGCGACCGCCATGGTCATCGTCGCTTCGGTCGCGCTCTCGATCATGGTTTCGAACGACATCGTCATGCCGGTATTCCTGCGCCGCAGGCTCGGCACGCGCGGTTCTCTCCAGGAGGACATGGCCGGTACGCTCCTCAATATCCGCCGCACGGCGATCTTCGTCGTTCTTTTCCTCGGCTACGGCTATTATCGCGCCGCCGACATCAGCGCCGGCCTCGCCTCGCTCGGGCTGCTCTCCTTCGCCGCCATCGCGCAGATGGCGCCGGCGCTCCTCGGCGGTCTCGTCTGGCGGCAGGCCAATGCCCGCGGCGCGATCGCGGGGATGGTCAGCGGCTTTCTCGTCTGGGCCTATGTCCTTTTCCTGCCGAGCCTCGGCGGGCCGGACAATTCTCACATCGCCTCCACGGTGCTCAGCTTCCTGCTGCCCTTCACCGATCTCTTCTCCGGCGCGCAGTCAGACCCGCTGGTGAATGCGACGGCTCTCAGCATGCTCGTCAATGTCGCGGCCTATATCGTGGGTTCGCTGACGCGCGCGCCCAAACCCCTGGAGCGCTTCCAGGCGGGCGTCTTCATCACCCGCCGCTCACGCATCGAGCGGACCTTCCGCGGGCGCAAGACCAAGGTGACGGTGCGCGACCTCAAGACGACGATCGGCCGTTACATGGGCGAGGAGCGCATGCAGCGCTCCTTCCATACCTATGAACAGCAATCCGGCCGCTGGCTCGACGACAACGCCTCCGCCGACATGGCGCTTGTCCACTTCTCGGAACAATTGCTCGGAAGCGCAATCGGCTCGTCCTCCGCCCGGCTCGTCCTTTCGCTTGTCCTGCAGCGCATGGACGACACCTCCTCCGACACCGCCTGGCTGCTCGACCAGGCGAGCGAGGCGCTCCAATACAACCAGGACATGCTGCATACGGCGCTCTCGCAGATGGACCAGGGCATTGCCGTCTTCGACAACGCCAACAATCTCATCATTTGGAACCGCCGTTTCCGGGAGCTCATGGACCTCCCCGAGGCCGCCGGACAGGTGGGCTTTCCGCTGGCCGACATCGTCGCCATCCTTGCCCGCCGCGGGGATGTCCGCAAGGATGAGGAGAAGGCGCTGATCGCCAACTTCCTGACGCTCGACAAGCCCTTCCTGCTCGAACTTGCAGGCGGCGCCCGCATCCTCGAAGTCAGAAGCAATGCCATGCCCGACAAGGGCATCGTCACGACCTACACCGACATAACCCAGCGCGTCGCGGCCGACATGGCGCTCAAACAGGCGAATGAAACGCTGGAATTGCGCGTCGCCGAGCGGACGGGAGAACTCACACGCGTCAACCGCGAACTGGGCGAGGCAAGAGCGGCCGCCGAGGAGGCGAATATCGGCAAGACCCGCTTCTTCGCCGCTGCCGGTCACGACATCCTGCAGCCCTTGAACGCGGCGCGGCTCTACTCCTCGTCGCTGGTCGAGCGACTGGGCGATTCCGACAACCGGGCGCTGGTGCAGAACATCGATTCCTCTCTCGAATCGGTGGAAGCCATCCTCGGCGCCCTGCTCGACATTTCGCGGCTCGACACCGGCGCGATGAAGCCGCGCCTGCAATCCGTACCGCTCGACGAATTGCTCAGGCGGATCGAGACGGATTTCGCGCCGATGGCGAGGGCGAAGGATATAGAACTCGTCATCATGCCGACATCGCTCGCGGCGCGCAGCGATCCGAACCTGCTCAGGCGCCTCGTCCAGAACCTCGTATCGAACGCCATAAAATACACACTTCGGGGCAAGGTGCTGGTCGGCGTGCGCCGGCACGGGCAGACGGCGACGATCGAAGTTCTCGATTCGGGTATCGGCATTCCATCATCGAAATTCCGCACCATCTTCAAGGAATTCGCGCGCCTTGAAGAAGGCGCGCGAACCGCGTCGGGGCTCGGCCTCGGTCTCTCCATCGTCGACCGCATCTCGCGGGTTCTCAATCACCCGGTCGGCCTGCAATCGAAGCCGGGAAAGGGCACCGGCTTCAAGGTCACCGTGCCGCTCGACAAGAGCGCCGGCGGCAGGCTGAAACCGCAATCCGTCGCAGCGGCGAAAACGAGCGAAGCACTGGCCGGGCTCAACGTCATCTGCATCGACAACGAGCCGAAGATCCTCGAAGGCATGGCCCTGCTGCTCGGCGGTTGGGGCTGCAGCGTGACGACCGCCGAGTCGCTCGCCGGCTGCACTGAAATGGCGCCCGGCAGGCTGGGCGTGCGTCCCGACGCGATCATCGCCGACTATCACCTCGGCGATGGCACCGGTGTCGAGGCGATCGCCGCGATCCGCGGCCTCTGGCAGGAGAGTATCCCCGCCCTCATGGTGACGGCCGACCGTTCGCCCGAAGTGCGCGGCGCCGCCGAACGGGACGGCGTCTCGCTGCAGCACAAGCCCGTCCGACCGGCGGCTCTGCGCGCCTGGCTCACCCAGCTTGCCGCGGCGGGACGCGCGGCGGCGGAATAAAGTGGCTTACCGCTCGGATTGCCCCTCATCCGGCCTGCCGGCCACCTTCTCCCCGCAGGCGGGGCGAAGGGACAAGCTGCGAACTCCCGGCGCACTCTCACCGTCTGCGAGGCAGCGGGATGAGGGCAAAAATCGCAAATCCCAGGAGCGGCCGACTCAGGCCGCCGCGACCGTCCCCAGCTTCGATAGCTGGATCACCGCCTGTGTACGGCTGTCGACGTTGAGCTTCAGGAGGATCGCCGAGACATGCGCCTTGATCGTCGCCTCGGAGACGCCAAGTTCATAGGCGATCTGCTTGTTGAGCAGCCCCTCGGCCAGCATCGAGAGGACGCGGGACTGCTGCGGTGTCAGCGTCTGCAGCCGATGCAGCAGGTCGGCGACTTCCGGCTCGTATTCCTGGTTCTGGTCGTAACCGGGCGGGACGAACACCTCGCCGGCCATCACCTTTGCGATGCCTTCGCGGATTTCCTCGATACCGGCCGATTTGGACAGGAACCCTGCGGCGCCCAGATCGAGCGCGCGATGAATGGTCGCCGGATCGTCATGGGCCGAGACGATCATCACGGGCAGGCTCGGAAACTCGGCACGCAGCGCGATCAGCCCCGAAAGCCCGCTGACGCCGGGCATGGTCAGATCGAGCAGCATCAGATCGGCGTCCGGATTGTCGGCCGCAGCCCTGCGCGCAGCGGCAAAATCGCCGGCCTCGACGATGGCCGGTGCGCCCGCCATGCCGCTCAGCGCCTGGCGCATTGCGCCGCGGAAGAGCGGGTGGTCGTCGGCAATGATGATGGTCATTTCCGGCATGATGACGCTCCCTCCCAAGAGCCTCGGCCGCGATCCTGCAGCCTCGCGCTGTGGATCCGCCGCATCATCTTATTCCCAAATGATCCCTGTTTCAGGGAAACATGCGCGACGCGCGTCCTCCGGCACGCCACGGCTTCGTTCTCAGGTCTTCTGCGGCAGATTCTCACCCTCGTCGGCGGAATCGCTGCCCTTGTCCTCGAATTCCTTCACGATTCCCATGAACTTGCGCATCATTCTTTCCATGATGCTCATTGCCCGGTCAATCTCTTCATCGTTGGGAAGCGCCGGTTCGGCCGCGGTTTCACCGCTTTCCACGGCCTTTTCCAGCGCTTCGATGCGACTGGTGAGGAGATCGAGTTCGCGCTCGAATGCGGCTCTCTCGTCGGCCGCCATCCTGCAGATGAGCTCCCCGCCCTTTTCCTGGCACAAGGTGACCTCGCCGGTCTCGGTGTCGAGCCGGGCTAATCCGGTTTCCGACTTCTGCATGCTGTAGCGGCCGGGCGAGGCTTCCTGCGCAGCCGCCGGGGCAATGAGACCGAAGCCCAACCCGACTGCGAGTATTGCGACTGCCTGTCTCATGACGTTCTCTCCGTTGAATGCTTACGGAAAATCCGCCTCGATCTCATGCTGTGCGGTGGACAGGCGCCGATATTTGCGGCAAGGCCATCACTCATGCTCACGACGGATAAGCGAACAAAGATGAACGCTACCATATACAAGATCGTTCCGGCACTTCTATGGCAGGAAGCGCGACGGACCGGCGCGTTTGCAGGCGCCCCCGTCGATCTCGCCGACGGGTTCATTCATTTTTCGACCGGGGACCAGGTCGTCGAAACGGCCGCCAGGCATTTCGAGGGTCAGGACGACCTGCTGCTCGTTGCGGTCGACGCGACGGCGCTGGGCGACAAACTCGTTTATGAGCCCTCCCGCGGCGGCGCGCTGTTTCCGCATCTTTACGCTCCGCTTCCGCTTGAAGCCGTATTGTGGGAGAAGCCCCTGCCGCTGCGGCCGGACGGTCAGCACAGCTTCCCGGAACTCGCCCCATGATCGGCCAGTTGGAGCACCTCGCACGGCGCGGCCTTTTCCTCTTCGACCCGGAAGCTGCACACGGCCTTTCGATCAAGGCGCTGAAGAGCGGCCTGGTGCCGAGCTGCGCCGCGCCGGCCGACCCCCGGCTCGGGCAAACCGTGGCGGGCCTCGTTTTTTCCAACCCGATCGGCATGGCTGCCGGCTACGACAAGAATGCCGAAGTCCCGGAAGCGCTGCTGAAGATCGGCTTCGGCTTTACCGAGATCGGCACGGTGACGCCGAGGCCACAGGCGGGCAACGACAAGCCGCGGCTCTTCCGGCTCGTCGAGGATGAGGCGGTGATCAACCGGCTCGGCTTTAACAACGAGGGGCACGGGGCGGCGCTGGCGCGGCTCAAGGCCTGCTCGCGCGAGGCGCTGATCGGCGTCAATATCGGCGCCAACAAGGACAGCGCCGACCGGATCGCCGACTATGTGACAGGCATCCGAACCTTCTACGCGGTCGCGCGCTATTTCACCGCCAACATCTCCTCGCCCAACACGCCGGGCCTGCGCGACCTGCAGGCGCGCGAGAGTCTCTCGGCGCTGCTTTCGGCCGTGCTTGCCGCCCGGGACGATGAGGCGCGAAAAGGCGGGCGGCAGGTCCCGGTCTTCCTCAAGATCGCTCCGGACCTGACCGAAGAGGGCATGGACGACATCGCAGCCGAGGTGCTGGCGCATGGTCTGGACGGGCTGATCGTTTCCAACACGACGCTTTCGCGCGAGGGTCTGAAAGACCGGCGTCAGGCCAACGAAGCCGGCGGCCTTTCCGGAAAACCGCTCTTCGAGAAATCGACGGCGGTGCTCGCCCGGATGCGCAAGCGGGTGGGACCGCACTTGCCGATCATCGGGGTCGGCGGCGTGTGCTCGGCGGAAACCGCAGCGGAAAAGATCCGCGCCGGAGCCGATCTCGTCCAGCTTTACTCCTGCATGATCTATGAGGGACCGGGATTGCCGGGCCGGATCGTGCGCGGCCTCTCGGCCCTTTGCGAGCGCGAGAAACTTGCCTCGATCCGCGACATACGCGACAGCCGGCTCGACTACTGGAGCGGCCGGAACGTCTGAGCCGCCCGACGCGGTATCATCAGCAGCAGGAAAGCGCCGCGCAGCAGCAGGAACAGGTTGAGCCCGGCCCAGAGACCGTGATTGCCGAAGGCAGGGACGAGCACGGCAAGCGCCGCCACGTAGCCGATGAAGGCAGCCAGCATCATGTTGCGCATGTCGCGCGACCAGCCGGCACCGATGAAGACGCCGTCCATCAGGAAGGCGAGTGCGCCGGTCAGCGCCGTCACGGCCGCCCACGGCATATATTGATAGGCGAGCGCGCGCACGTCCGGCGCAGTCGTCAGCATGTTCACCACGGCGTTGCCGAAAGCGAGCAGCGCGAGCGTGGTCAATGCGGCGAGGCCGAGCGACCAAAGGGCAGTCATCCGCAGAACCCGGTCGAAAGCGGGGCGATAGCCGGCACCGATCGACCGGCCCGTCAGTTGCTCGGCTGCGGTGGCGAGCCCGTCGAGATAATAGCCGGCCACAAGGAAGATCGTCATCAGCACTGCGTTCGCCGCAAGCGTCACCGGCCCGAAGGACGTGCCGATCCGGGTCACGAGCGTGAAGGCGGCCAGAAGGGCGAAGGAGCGGATCATGATATCGCGGTTGAGGCCGAATAATTTCTTGAGGCGGTCGCGCGCAAAGATCATCGCCCAACCGGGCGCGTCCTTGCTGTCGAAACGGCCGTAGACGATTGCAAAACCCGCAAGCGCGCCGATCACCTCCCCCGCCACGGTGCCGATCGCGACGCCGGCCACGCCCCAGCCGAGGAAGAGGCCGAGCAGGATCGAAAGCACGATATTGGTGCCATTGATCAGCGTCTGCAGCATCAGGCCGAGAGTGCCCTCGCCGCGCCCCAGCACGAATCCGAGGATGGCGTAGTTGGCGAGGGCGGCCGGGCCGGAGAGGATGCGATAGAGGAAATAGGTGCGCGTCACCTCCGCAACTTCCGGACCGGGCCCCATGAGCCAGAGACCGGCGGAAAGCAGGATGGGCGATATAAGCACGATGGCGGCGCCGGTAACGAGCGCGATCATGAGCGAACGCCAGAAGACCGCCTGCTGCTCGCGCCGGTCTCCACGGCCATAGGCCTGCGCGACGAGACCCGTGGTTGCGGCACGCAGGAAATTGAAGGTGGTGAAGATGAGGTCGAACATCACCGCGCCGACCGCGAGACCTGCGAGCAGCTCCGCCTGACCGAGCCGGCCGACGACGGCCGTGTCGACGAGGCCGAGCAGCGGCGTCGTCAGGAAGCCGAGCGTCATCGGCAGGGCGATCGAGAAGATAAGCCGGTTGGTGACCAGGAAAGGTCCGGCTTCTGGATTGTCCGTGTCGCGCTCGAGGCTTTGCGTGGCCGTCATGATCCTGTCCCTACGGTCCGATTCCGTAGTTCACCCGGGAATCAGCTCAGCTGCAGAGCACCATGGCCCAATAGGGGCGGTTTCCGGAAGCGGAATTCTGCGCCACGGCGACGCCGAGCCCCCGGTAATTGCCGAGCATGTTTTCGAGATGCTTCGGAGAATTGTACCAGGCATCGTAGGCGCGCTCGGCGTCCTTTTGACCCACGGCGATGTTTTCGGCGGCCGGCAGCGTGACGCCCTGCCCCTTCATCCGATCATAGAAACTGTCCCGCCAGCCGATATTGTGCCGCATCTTGCCCGCGCTCGCCATGCGTGCTGCCTGATGCATGGCGGCAACGGAAGCGACCGGATCGCCGGAAAGCGCAGGAAGGCCCCTGCCCTTGCGCAACGTGTTGACGTAGCCGAGCGTCGCGTCGGTCTGATCGCTGCCCGTACCGCCGTCCGGAGAAAGAAGGTTCGAGGTGGTGCAGCCGGTGATCAAGCCGAGGGAAACCACGGCACCGGCACGCAGAAGCAGCCGTCTGCGGGCGACGAAGATCTGGTCGTGCATGCTTACCGTCGATAGCTGAAGAGACGCAGAATGATGAAGAGCGGAATGACCACGACCGCGCCGAGGAGCAGGTAGTCGCCCACCCGTCCGAGAGCCGCGAATCCGGTCCGCCAGAGATCGAGGAGGAAGTTGCGGATACCGTAATAGATATCGGCCGGATACCAGTCGAAGACCGTCATCACGAAGCCGACCAGGATCGACACCACCAGCAGCTTGACGAGCACGCGTAGCGGCGAGTCCCCCAAAAATTTGTTTATTCCGTCCGACATCAGCAAGAACTTCTCCTGTTTCCCTTCACATAAGCCGCCATTCCCAAGCGTGCAAGGCATGACGGTCCCAGGTGCCGCTTCCAGAATCCGCTTGTATTTTGCCTTTTCCGGCGTCAGAAGCGTCCATCGCAACCAAGCCGCATCTCCATGACCTTCAACCAGCTCTCCTCCGGCGACCTGATCGCCGACCGCCGCGCCGACTACGCGAAGATGCTTGCGGAAGCGGGCGATGCGCCAGGTGCGGCGGAACTCATGGCCCAGGCGTTGGAGCTTGCCCCGGACTGGGCGGCCGGCTGGTTCCGGCTGGCGGACTATGAAGAGAAATCGGGCCGAATAGAGGCAGCCGTCGACGCGCTGCGCAATACGCTTCGGCTCAATCCGGAAGACATCTTCGGCGCCAGCCTCAAGCTCGCTTTGCTCGGCGCTACCGAGACGCCCGAACAGCCGCCGAGCGTTTACGTCGAGCGCCTTTTCGACGACTATGCCGAGCGCTTCGACCACGCGCTCGTCGAAAAGCTCGGCTACAGCGTCCCGGAGAAGCTTGCGGCCGTGATCGGCCGGGTGAACGGCGGCGGGCGGTTTCGCCACGTCACCGATCTCGGCTGCGGCACCGGGCTCTTCGGCGAGCGTATCCGCGATCGCGCCGATTTCCTCGAGGGTTTCGATCTTTCCGCCAATATGCTCGCCAAGGCCGAAGCCAAGGGTGTCTATGACCGCCTCGCCCAGGCGGACCTTTCATTGGCTCCGGAGGATTCGGGCGTGTTCGGCGCGCTGGAGCAGCGGCGTGCCGATCTCGTCAGCGCGGCGGACGTGCTGATGTATCTCGGCAATCTCGAAGGTGTCTTCGTCATTGCCGACCGCCTGCTCGCACCGGGCGGGCTCTTCGCGTTTTCCGTCGAGGATGCATGCGGGGCCGACGGCTTCGTGCTGCGTCCGTCGCTGCGCTACGCGCATCCGGAAGCCTATATCGCCTCCCTCTGCAAAGAGAGCGGCCTGTCCATGATCGCGACCGAGCGCACGATCATCCGCAGGGATGCCGGCGAGCCCGTCGCCGGGATATTGTTCCTCGCCTGCAAGCCGGCTTGATGCAGCCCCGACCGGGCGGCGAAAATAGGTCAGCATTGCTTACATATTTTGCTTGTATTTTTTGTGCGCTGCAGCAATGGTGATGCCATCGCGATCTGAGGGTCAGCCATGGCACAGGCAAGCAGCGTTTTCGGTCTCTGGAATACCAGTCCCACACGGCACACGCCCGTGGAGGACGTTCAAGGCGTCTTTTCGGGCAGCCTTGTCGCCGCCCTCGGTCTCTATTTCCTGGCGAGTGCCGGACTTCTGACCGGCAGCACCGCAGGCGTCGCCTTTCTTTTGCATTACGCCACGGGCGTGAATTTCGGTCTCACCTTCTTCCTGCTCAATCTGCCGTTCTTCTACCTGTCGCTGAAGCGGCTCGGTCCGGCCTTCACGCTCAAGACCTTCATTGCCATTGCGCTCACCTCGTTCCTGACCGACATGCAATCGCGTCTCTTCGAGATCGGGCAGATCCACCCCGGCTGGGCCGCTCTCATCGGCGGCCTTCTCCTCGGATACGGTCTCCTGGCGCTCTACCGCCACCGCGCGAGCCTCGGCGGCGTCGGCATATTGGGCATCTACCTGCAGGAGCGCTTCGGCATTCGCGCCGGTCTGGTGCAACTCGCGATCGACTTGGTCGTTCTCGCGGCAGCATTCTTCGTGACGACGCCGACGGTCGTCATCTGGTCGGTGCTCGGAGCGGTGGTCCTCAACCTTTTCGTGGCGATCAACCACCGCGCCGACCGCTATATCGCGCTGTAACGCCCAGAGCTTCAGGGAAACATCCCGCTCTAAGCCGCCATGGCCGGCGCGTCGATCGGGGGCAAGGCGCGGAAGCCGACGCACAGCCGGTTCCACACGTTGATGGCGCCGATCGCGACGGTGATCTTGGTCATTTCCTCCTCGTTGAAATGCGCCTTGAGCGCCTCATAGGCGTCGTCGGGCGCGCGTGTCTCCGCCACATTGGTCAGCGCCTCGGTCCAGCCGAGGACCGCCCGTTCGCGCTCATCGAAATGCGGCGATTCGCGCCAGACACAGACGAGGTTGATCCATTGCTGACTGAGGCCGCTGTGGCGCGCCTCCTTGGTGTGCATGTCCACGCAATAGGCGCAGCCATTGATCTGCGATGCGCGCAGCTTGATCAGGTGGATAAGGCGAGGCTCGATTCCCGAGCCTTTGACATAGCTGTCGAGCGCGGCGACCGCCTTGTAGGCGTCCGGAGCGGCTTTCGCAAAATTCACACGTGACTGCATGATCTTCTCCTGTTTGGCTGATTGGATGGTGATTCACATCAGGCGGCGTTGCCCGATTTCCGTTCATGAAGGGCGAGAAAACCGTTCGTTCGCGCCGCGATCGCCCCGTCGCGGTCGATAGCTTTCAGGTCGGCCATGATGGCGGCGATGGTCACGCGCCGGAGTTCGGCGCGATAGGCCTGCTCGGCCCTGAGCATCGCGACATTGATCGTGCACGGCGCGGCCGGCTTGCAGGAATAGGGATTGGGGCCGCGAAGGCGGATTTCGTTGCAGCGAAAGGCCGGCTCCGGCCCCTCCACCGCGAGGACGATATCGAGCAGGGTGATCTTCTCGGGCGCGCGTGCAAGCCGGTAGCCGCCCTTCGGCCCCGGCACGGCCTCGAGCAGTCCGGCCCCAGACATCGCCTGCAGATGCTTCAGCAGGTAACTGGTCGAGACGCCGTGGAACTCGGCGAGCGCTGCGGCCGACAGGGTACTGCCAGGCTGAAGACAGCTCAGCATCGTCACGCTGTGAATGGCCTGTTCGACGCCGTCGCCGAGTTTCATTCGCGCCTCCTATCGTAGATAAAATTTATCTACGATTCGCGTTTCGAGTCAATCCTTGCAACAGCACGAAGAATGCCGGCTTCTCTTTTGCCGCGTTTGATCTACCTTTGTTCTCCGTGGACAGGATCGATTCTCCGTCGCCGGAAGGCGACGCCCTGACGTTGCCGGCACCCTTTCTCCGGTGGTTCGCCGAAAAGGGTTGGCGTCCGCGCGCCCATCAGCTCGAACTTCTGTCACGCGCCGAGGCGGGCGAGAGCACGCTTCTGATCGCGCCGACCGGAGCCGGCAAAACGCTCGCCGGCTTTCTGCCTTCGCTCGTCGACATCACCAGGCGCGGCAGGATCCCGCCCGGCGCGCCCTTCACCGGCATCCACACGCTCTACATCTCGCCGCTCAAGGCGCTTGCCGTCGACATCGAGCGCAACCTCATGAAACCGGTCGGCGAGATGGGGCTGCCGGTGAGTATCGAAAACCGTACCGGCGACACGCCGCAGGGCAAGCGGCAGAGGCAGAAGCTCAACCCGCCCGACATACTGCTCACGACACCGGAGCAGCTCGCGCTGCTTCTGGCCAATGGCGAGGCGGAGCGCTTCTTCAAGGACCTGCGCTATGTGGTTCTGGACGAGCTGCACTCGCTGGTGATGTCGAAGCGCGGCCATCTCCTATCGCTCGGCCTCGCGCGGCTGCGCCGCCTGGCGCCCCGTCTCCAGACGATGGGGCTTTCGGCTACGGTCGCCGATCCGATGGATCTGCAGCGCTGGCTGGTCGCTCAATTTCTCGCCAAGGAGAACCATGCGGGGCTGATCACCGTTTCCGGGGGCGCAAAGCCCGAGATCTCCATCCTGCGGACCGAGAACCAGGTGCCTTGGGCCGGGCATTCGGCGCGTTATGCAATCCCGGACGTCTACGCCGCCATCAAGGAACACCGAACGACGCTGCTCTTCGTCAACACCCGCAGCCAGGCCGAGATGCTGTTCCAGGAACTCTGGAAGATCAACGACGACGATCTGCCGATCGCTCTGCACCACGGCTCTCTCGATGTCGCCCAGCGCCGCAGGGTCGAGGCGGCAATGGCCGAAAACCGTCTGCGCGCCGTCGTCGCCACGTCGACCCTAGATCTCGGCATCGACTGGGGCGACGTCGATCTGGTCGTCCATGTCGGAGCGCCGAAGGGAGCAAGCCGGCTTGCGCAACGCATCGGCCGCGCCAACCACCGCATGGACGAACCGAGCCGCGCCATCCTGGTTCCGGCCAACCGTTTCGAGGTCATGGAGTGCCAGGCGGCGCTCGACGCCAATTACGTCGGCGCTCAGGACACGCCGTCGATCGGCAAGGGTGCGCTCGACGTGCTGGCGCAGCACATCCTCGGCATGGCCTGCGCGCAGCCTTTCGATGCGCTGGAACTCTATGAAGAGGTGATCAGCGCCGCGCCCTATGCCCGGCTTGCCTGGGAAACCTTCGAGCGGGCCGTCGATCTCGTCGCCACAGGCGGCTATGCCCTCCGCACCTATGAGCGCTATGCCCGCATCCGAAAGACGAAGGACGGGCTCTGGCGGGTCTCCAACCCGATGGTTGCGCAGCAATACCGCCTCAATGTCGGAACGATCGTCGAGTCGCCGATGCTGAACATCCGCATGGTCAAGCGCAACCAGCGCGGTTCGCTTGGCCGCGGCGGCATGTCGCTCGGCAAAGTCGAGGAATCGTTCCTCGAAATGCTTTCACCGGGCGACACCTTCCTCTTTTCCGGCAAGGTGCTGCGCTTCGAAGGCATCCGCGAGAACGAGTGCCTGGTTTCGCAGGCCTTTTCCTTCGATCCCAAGGTGCCGAGTTATGCCGGCGGCAAGTTTCCGCTCTCCACCTATCTCGCAGCACAGGTAAGAAAGATGCTCGCCGATCCGGCGCGCCGCGCCGGTCTGCCCGACCAGGTCAGGGACTGGCTGGCGCTGCAGGGCGACGTGTCGATGCTTCCGCGCGACGACGAACTCCTGATCGAGACCTTCCCGCGGGGCAGCCGGCACTACATGGTCATCTACGCCTTCGAAGGCAGGCTCGCCCACCAGACGCTCGGCATGCTCCTTACCCGCCGTCTCGACCGTGCCGGCCTGAAGCCGCTCGGCTTCGTCGCGACCGACTATTCGCTCGCCGTCTGGGCGCTCGACGACATGGGCGCGGCGTTCCGGGCGCGGGCGCCGTCGCTCGGCCAGCTCTTCGACGAGGATATGCTGGGCGACGATCTGGAGGCGTGGCTGAACGAATCCTTCCTCCTGAAACGTACCTTCCGCAATTGCGCGGTCATCGCCGGACTAATCGAGCAGCGCCACCCCGGCAGGGAGAAGACCGGGCGGCAGATAACCGTTTCCGCCGACCTCATTTACGACGTATTGCGCGCGCACGAGCCGGATCACATTCTCCTCGAGGCGACGCGCAATGATGCGGCCACGGGACTTTTGGACATCGGCCGCCTCGGCTCCATGCTCAAGCGGATCAAGGGCCATATCACCCACCGCAGGCTCGATCAGATCTCGCCGCTTGCCATACCAGTCATGCTGGAGATCGGGCGGGAATCGGTGCATGGAGAAGCACAGGACTTCCTGCTCACGGAAGCGGCCGACGATCTGATCAACGAGGCGATGGGCGGTCACGGTACGGATGGATGAGAGAACTATGAGAGAGCGAAAATCCTCTGATCCCTGTCGGACCCCTCCGCGGCGCCCCTCATCCGCCTGCCGGCACCTTCTCCCCGCAGGCGGGGAGAAGGGACCCGCGGCAAGCGCCGCCACTACCGTTTTCACCGGCGTATCGTGGGGCACGTCCCCTCTCCCCGCATGCGGGGAGAGGGTTAGGGTGAGGGGCAAACCCGAGGAAAGAAGCCTTTCTCGCCCACTCACAAGAACACCGCAATGACCATGCATCGGCTCATCTACGCGACATCACCTGCCGTCAACCCATCCCTGCACGCGCGCACGTCCATCAATGGAGTCGCCGCGATCTGCGATCCGCTCGGCGGTCTCTACTTTCCCGAAAGCCGGACGCTCGTCGTATCCGACCTCCATCTCGAAAAAGGCTCCGCCTTTGCCCGGCGCGGCATGATGCTGCCTCCCTACGATACGCTTGCGACGCTCCGGATATTGGATGCGGTCATCGCCCGCCACGACCCCGCGACGGTCATCAGCCTCGGCGACAATTTCCACGACCGGAAGGGATCGGCTGCAATGCCGGAAACCTTCCGCCAGATGATCGCGGCCATGGCCTGTGGCCGCGAATGGATATGGATCAACGGCAATCATGATCCGGACGGCGCACAGGGGCTGCCCGGCGCCTCCATGGACGAGCTCCGCCACGCGGGCCTGGTCTTCCGGCACGAACCTTCGAGACGCGACGGGATCGGCGAGATCGCCGGCCACCTGCATCCCTCGGCGACGGTGAGGCGGCGGGAAAGATCGGTGAGGCGCGCCTGCTTCGCGACCGACGGCAAGCGCCTCGTCATGCCTGCTTTCGGGGTCACGACGGGAGGTCTCGACCTCAGGCACCGTGAGATGAGCGGCCTCTTCGACCGGCAGCAGCTCGTCGCCCACATGCTCGGCCGCGACCGGATCTATTCGGTGCGCTTCGCCAACCTTCTCGGGTGAGGTTGGAGCACTTCCAGGAAAAGTGTGTAACGGTTTTCCGTCCGGAAGTGCGTAGTTTCGAAAAGGGTTGGAGCGGGGTGCGGGCGGAAAACCGCCCACACTTTTCCTCACCCCGCTCTCTAGAACGCGTTGAAAGTCAGCGTCGTCAGCGAGCGAGAGATGCCGGGAACCGTGGCGATATTGTCGTTGATGAACTTTCCGATGTCCTGGCCTTCCTCGACGTAGACCTTCAGAAGCAGATCATAGTCACCGCTGGTCGAATACATCTCCGAGACGATCTCCTTGCGGTAAATCTCGTCGGCCACCTCATAGGTCTTGCCGGGGGCGCATTGCAGTTGCACGAAAATCGGTTTCATGGGGTTTCCTCAAGTTTCGCATCGTTCGCCGCCGATGCCCGTGCTTCCTTAAACCGCCATAACGCAAAATGGAACGCCAACTCCATTTGCCGGCTCCCTCACTCCTTGCGGAAGAGCAGGCTGGCACCCCAGCCGGTGACGACGGCGAGGGTTACGGCCAGGAGGCCGTAGATCACCGGCTGGTCGTGGGCGGCGCGGGTAATCGCCTGTTCGAGGCCGGTCTTCACCACCCTGAGCGGAAGAGCCTTGGCGGCGACGAAGACGCCATCGCGGAAGAGATAGGCGCGTACGACATGGATGCCGTTCGGGACGTTGGCCGGCAGCCGCACCGAGGCCTTGAACAGGCTCGAACTGATGAACTGCACCCCGCCCGGATCCCGCTGATAGACGCCGCTCGTCTCGCGAATCCTCCGGAAGGCGTTGCGGAACTCGCCGAGCGTGCTGCCGTCGCCGACGAAGCCGAGCGGCACCAGGCGCATGTGGTCGACGCCGATGCCCATATTGGCGATGTCGCGCCGCGGCGCGATCGTCTCGATGGCGCGGGTACTCGAAAGCGAGTAGGCCTCCGGCACGAGCTCGAAGGTCATCGACTGGGTATTGACCCAGATACCGAATACCCGCTCCTTCTTTCGCACCGTCGCATTGTCCTTCGGCCCTTCCAGCGCGACGATGATATTGTATTTGCCCTGCGCCAGGAGGCTGGGGTCGAAACCATCGATGGCGCCGAAGATCGTCAGGTCGGCGCCGCGGAAATCGGAGGTGATGGCAATCTCTTCCGTCGAGATGCCGATCTCGAGCTTCTCGGTGAAGTCGGTGACCTGGCGCTCCAGAACCTGCGCTGCGGCCGGGGTGGCGACGGCGAGAACCAGGGCGACGAGCGAGTGAAGGAGAAGCGAGCGCATCAGAAGCCTGCCGCCGCGGATACGACCGAGTAAATGTCCTTCGGCGGTATGACGAGCTCGACCGCCAGGCGGATGCCGACGGCGAGAACGAGCAGCGCCAGCAGTGCCCTGAGCTGCTCGCCGCGCAGCCGCTGGCCGACGCGCACGCCAAATTGCGCACCGATGACGCCGGCGATCATCAGCACGAAGGCCAGCACGATGTCGACGGTGTAGTTGGTCGAGGCCTGGACGATCACCGTATAGGCGGAGACGAAGACGATCTGGAAGAGCGAGGTGCCCACGACGACGCTGGTCGGGATGCGCAACAGATAGATCATGGCCGGCACCATGATGAAGCCGCCGCCGACGCCCATCACCGAGGTCAGCACGCCGATGGAAAAGCCGAGCGTCGCCACGGGGATGACACTCAGATAGATCTTCGACTTCTTGAAGCGCATCTTCAGCGGCAGGCCGTGGATCCAATTGTGCTGCCCGGGCCGCCTGAGCTGCGCCGGCTGGTTCTTCGCCGCCTTGCGCATGGCGCCGATGCTCTCCCACAGCATCAGCGCGCCGACCGAGCCGAGAAGTACCACGTAAAGCAGCGAGATCACCAGATCGAGCTGGCCGATGCTCCTGAGCAGCGAGAACAGCCAGACGCCGACGGTCGCGCCCACAAGGCCGCCGCACAGGAGCACCGTGCCGAGCTTGATATCGATGGTGCCGCGGCGGAAATGGGCGATCGCCCCTGATATCGACGAGGCGACCACCTGGTTGGCGCCGGTCGCCACCGCCACGACGGGCGGAATATTGTAGAAGATCAGGAGCGGCGTGATCAGAAACCCGCCGCCGACGCCGAACATGCCGGACAGAAAACCGACGGCCGCGCCCATGCCGAGAATGATGAAGATGTTCACCGACAACTCAGCAATGGGCAGATAGACCGTCACGGCCGCACCTCGATATGCCAGCGGCCCGCAGTGCGGGCGGAAATTGCTCCTCCACAATTCCTAACCGCAAACAATTGAGGAATTGTGCAATGTTTCACTATTCTCAAGCTTCACGCGCCCGAAGAGGCGCACGGCGCTATCCTTCGAAGTGGTACATGATCAACCACGGACGGGGATGTATTGGTGGACCGTTCGCGCCCCTGAGGGAGAAACGGGCGACACTTTCTCTCATGCGCTCCCGGGCCAGAGCTGTCAACCTTTTCAGGGACATGCGCGGCCCCGCAGGCACGCCTGCGGCCTTATGGCACCACGACATGCGCGGAACCGCTGAAACGGTTCAGCTGTTCCGCTTCAAAAGCTCCCGGACCAGCCCATCGGTGATCTCACCGGTCGGCTCCTGGCCGACCGATTTCTGAAAGGCCTTGATGGCGGCAGTCGTCTTCTGGCCTACCTGGCCGTCCGGCTTGCCGGCATCGAAGCCGTTATTGTTGAGGATTGCCTGGATGTTGCGAACGGCTCTGGTCATATCGACGGTGGCCGTCTTGGTCGGTGGACCGACCCAGGCATCCGGAACCTCCACCGTGTTCGCCTCGGCGTCGAGAGGCTGAGCCTTCCAGGCGTCGACTTTTGCCTTGGCACTCGAAAGCTCCTCGGGCTTCAGCGCCTTGGCGATCTCGTCGCGCTTTTCTGCCGCATCCTTGTCACCGTCGCGGGCCGCAATAGCGAACCATTTGTAGGAATCTTCCAGATTTCGGGCCAGACCGTCGCCCCGCGCATAGAGGACGGCGAGGTTGAACTGGCTGTCGCGAACGCCGAGATTGGCGGCTTTCTCGAACCATTTGGCCGCTTCGGCGAGATCCGGCGCGCCGTCCCGGCCGCCGGCGAGCATGACGGCGAGATTGTGGATCGCACTGGCGTTGCCGGCCGCAGCCGCCTTGAGATAGAGCGCCTTGGCCTTTGCTGCGTCGCGCTGAACGCCCGCGCCCTTCTCATAAAGGTTGGCGAGCCGGTACTCGGCCGGTACCACGCCGGCGTCGGCGGCGCGCTGATACCATTTGACGGCTTCCGCCCGATCTTCCCCGACACCCCGCCCTTCCGTGAAGCGGGCGCCTATTTCGTAGAAGGCGAGAGGGTCGCCGCCCTTGGCCGCGGTTACGAGCGCGGGCGGTCCGAAGCCCTCCGGCAGAACGATCTCGCTCATCTTGGCCGGCTCAGCGGCTGAACTTTCTGAAGACGGCTGCAAGGTCGAGATGGGTCCAGGCGCTTGCGCCTCCGCCGGCCGCATCAAGGCCGCCTGGCCGTCGCCAGCGCCACCAATGGCCTCGTCAACCTTGCCGGCTTCGGCAGCGGCTGGCTGCGTTGGCGGTTGTTTTGCCGCTATCGCCGGCGCATCCGTCTTCTCCGCACCGGCAGGAGCCCTAGGCTCTTCCCCAATCTTCGCGGTAGCTGCCGTTTGGACGACGCGGTCGACGGCGGCCTTCGGCTCCGCAACCTCTGCCCTGCGCTCGATCGCTGCAACCGGCGGAGCGCTCGGGGCCTCCTTGCCTTTCAGCACCGTGCTGACGAGCGGATAGGACATGATCGCGAGCAGCACGGCGCCGACCGCAATCAGGATCGGACGACGGTGGCGGGCGAGCGCGCCGCCGACGGCGGATGGCGCCTTGCTTTCCTTGACGCGGTTGAGCGTGTCGGATTCCTCGACGGCCAGCTGCGCCGCGCGCCGCGCGGCAGCGATGAAGTCCGCCTTTTCGCCCTCGTTCGCCTCCTGCGCGCCGCGGGCAATCTGACCGGCACGGACGCGCTCGAGGATCTTCTTGACGTCCGGCACGCCGGAGCCCGGCTCGAGGAGCTGATTGGCGTCCTCGGGAGCGAGCATTTCGGAGGGGTCGATCGAGGGGGCGGGCTCGACCATCTGCCGCGCCTGGATCGGCATTCCCTCGTTCTGCTTCGGCGCGAAGCGCCGGGTCAGACCGGCAAGCAGGCCCGTCTTCGCCGCACGGGCCTCCACCTTGATCTCGCCGTCTTCGACCATTGCGACTTCGGCGGCATCATTCGCCTCAGCCGCGGCCGCCACCGGTGCGTGGATGGAGGTTTCGCTTTCGGCCGCGAGCGCGTGTGCCGCGCGTTCCACGTCCTCGTCGCGTTCCGCCTTCGTCAAAGTGCCCGCAGCTTCGAGGGGCGCAGCCTTGGGCATCGGTGCATGAGAAGCCGGGGGCTCCCGCTCTTCCAGCCGCTCCAGTTTCTCGGCGATATGGACGAGCGTTTCATGCAGCGCCTCGAAGGTGCGCGCGGTCCGTTCGTCGCTCGAACGGCTGAGTTCCTCCAATGTGCGCAGATCCTCCGCGAGCGCCGAGATGGCCGCCATGTCGGTACTCGCCGCCATCTGTGGTGCGGTGTTTCTGGAATATGCCTCCATCACCGCTTCCGCGGCCTGCCGGGCGGCCTCGATAATATATTCGTCGCTGGTCGCGAGATAGTCTTCCAGCGTATTCATGCGGCTCTCGAATTCCGCGGGCACGCCTGCCGTCTCACCGTGGGACTGGCTGATCAGCGTCGAGAGATTTCCGATCTGAGCTTCGAGATTGCGCAGCGCCTGCCGGTCGTCGAAGGGCGCGGCATGCGTCTCCTCCAGGCGCTGGGCGATACCTGCCAAGCGATCCTCGAGGCGATCGAAGCGCGTGTCCGCCGAGGGCTCGACATTGCCCGCAAGCCCATCGATACGGCGGGCGAGATCGTCGAGGCGCTCAGCCAATGCATCGGTGATGCTGTCGCCCGAGAGGGCTTCGATCTTCCGGGAAATGTCGGCAAGACGATCTGTAAGATCCGGCTCCGCGCCTGGCCGGTTGTGCTCCAGCACCGCGGAAAGCTGGTCCAGGCGCTCTTCCAATCGGGCCGCCGCCTTCTCGCCGGCAAGGTCCTCTACGCGAGCTGCCAGCGCCTCGATCCGCGCGCCGAGGCCGGAATCGACAGGATTGGAGAGGGTGTCGATCTGCCGGGACAGATCGCCGAGCCTGTTCTCCAGACGATCAACGAATGAACCGTCGGTGCCGGCCACATTGCGGCTGCCGGCGGCGATCGCCCGGCTGATCTCATCGAGCCGCTTGTCGAGATCGGCGAATTGCGGGGCCAGGCGCCTCTCGTCCGGCTGGATCTGGCGTCCGAGCATCTCGATCGCCTGGGCGACCGCGACCAGCTTGCTCTCGAGGACCTCGACTCCGGCGCCCCTGTCCAGGGAATTGATCTGCGCCTTGATCTCGTCGAGCCGGTAGGCGAGCGCGACCAGCTCATCGTCGCGGTTCTGGTCGAAGGCGTTCAGCCGGTCCTCGACGCCGGTCCAGCGGTTTTCCATGCGGCGCATGCTGTCTTCGCGAGCGAGGCCTTCGAGCATTGACCTCAGGTCATCGAATTCGATCCTGAGCGCATCGGCCTCGGCGGGCGAAGCCTGCCGGCCAAGTTCCTTGATGCCGGCTGAAAGCCGCTCGATATCGTGCCGCACGTCCTCGGCGAAACGGCGATCCTGGGCGGCTTCGGCCTTTATGCCCCGGATTTCCGACCTCAGCGCGTGCATCTCGCGGGACAGGCCGTCATCGAGATCGCGCTTCAGCTCATGCCTCAGACCGACCAGCGCCTCGGCGATATCCGCTGCAGCCGAAGAGCGTCCCGATGGCGCGGCTGCTGCCTGAGGAGGCTGGTAGCGTGCCTCTGCCGCGAGGCGGGTCGGAGCGAGGCGATCGGATTCGCTCGGCGCAGCGCGTTCGCGCAGCGGCGACCGCTCGCGCGCCGCATTGAGCGCCCGCTGGCGGTCGATGATCTCGGAGACCGCTTCGCTTGGGGCCGGACGCGGCCGCTCCGGCTGCCGCGTCTCGCGGCTGACGCTGCTCATGAGCCCCTCGATGCGCGCTTCGAGCCCTTCGATGGTGCGGTTCAGGGCATCGAGCGACGGCCGGTCGCCATAGGACGGGCTGCCCATGCGCTGAGAAGTGGATCGCGATCCGTTCATTGCCTCTTCGCCCCTGTGTCGCTTTGGCCCTATAAATTCGACCGTCACCGAAGCCGCCGAAGGAGCCCGGGCTTCCCCGGCTATCGCCCCAACTTCGGCGGCACCGCCGATGTGGGCAAAGCCGCAACAATGCAAAGACGGGACCGGTTGCAGCTTTGACCATCTCAAAGCGCACAATTCATTAAACGTGGTAAATAAGCCGTTAACCGATCCGATTTTTAACGATTTATTGTCGCCCGGTCCGCCGCCATCTCCTGCCCGATGGTCACTTGGGGCGGCGGGAGGCAGGAGCGAAACTTTCGCTTCGCGAGAAGTTTGACGTTTACGCAAACGTCAAAGTTCGGTAGCATCCGTCCAAGTCGCACACCGCCACCGGTGCGCGCTCGACACAGTGGGAAGCGGGTCTGCCGTGCGGCGCGGCCCGAAAGGACATCAAGGCGAGGAAAAGCATGCCCATCTACAAGGCTCCGGTCGACGACACCCTGTTCATCCTCAACGACGTGCTCGGCATCGAGCGCTACCACAATCTCCCCGGCTTCGCGGATGTGACGCCGGACATGACGGCCGCGATCCTCGGCGAGGCCGCAAAGCTCGCAGAAGAGGTCCTCTTCCCGATCAATCTTTCCGGCGACCAGGAGGGCTGCAAGCGTCACGAGGACGGCTCCGTCACCGTACCCAAGGGCTTCAAGGAAGCCTACGACCTTTATCGCGAAGGCGGCTGGCTTGGCCTTGCCGCCCCGGAAGAATTCGGCGGCCAGGGCCTGCCCTACACGCTCCACACCGCCGTCGGCGAATTCATGTCCGCGGCCAACATGTCGCTTATGATGTATCCGGGCCTGACGCAGGGGGCGATCGCGGCGATCCTGGTGCATGGTTCCGAGGAACAGAAGCGGGCCTATCTGCCCAAAATGGTCGACGGCACCTGGACCGGCACGATGAACCTCACGGAGCCCCATTGCGGCACCGACCTGGGCCTGCTGCGCACCAAGGCCGTGCCGAACGGCGACGGCTCCTACAGGATCTCCGGCCAGAAGATCTTCATCTCCGCCGGCGAGCACGACATGGCGGAGAATGTCGTCCACCTGGTGCTGGCGCGCATCGAGGGCGCGCCTGACGGTGTAAAGGGCATCTCGCTCTTCATCGTGCCGAAATTCAAGCTCGACGCGAGCGGCGAGCCGGGCGAACGCAACGGCGTTTCCTGCGGCGCGATCGAACACAAGATGGGCATCCACGGCAACGCGACCTGCGTCATGAATTATGACGAGGCGACCGGCTACCTGATCGGCACGGAGAACAAGGGCCTCAGCGCCATGTTCGTGATGATGAACGAGGCCAGGCTTGCCGTCGGCATGCAGGGGCTTTCGATCGCCGAAGTCGCCTATCAGAATGCTGCGAGCTACGCGCGCGAACGCATCCAGGGCCGCTCCCTCTCCGGCCCCAAGGCGCCGGACAAGAAGGCCGATCCGATCATCGTCCATCCGGACATCCGCCGCACGCTGATGACGATCAGGGCCTTCAACGAAGGCGGCCGCGCCTTCACGCTCTGGACGGCGCTGAAGTCGGACATCGCCCATCGTTCAGACAGCGAAGAGGAGCGCCAGACGGCGGACGACATCCTCAGTCTGATGACGCCGATCCTCAAGGGCGTGCTGACGGACAAGGGCTTCGATCATGCGGTTATGGCCCAGCAGGTCTTCGGCGGCCACGGCTATATCGAAGAGCACGGCATGAGCCAGTATGTGCGCGACGCCCGCATCGCCATGATCTACGAGGGTGCCAACGGCATCCAGGCGCTCGACCTGGTTGGCCGCAAGCTCGCGATGAACGGCGGCCGCGCCGTCATGGCGCTGTTCAAGGAGATCGGCGACTTCTGCGAGGAGAACCGCGGCGACGAAAAGCTCTCGGGCTACACCAAGGCCTTGAAGAAAGGGCTGAACGACCTGCAGGCCGCGACGATGTGGTTCATGCAGAACGCCATGGCCAAGCCCGACAATGCCGGAGCCGGCTCTACCGACTATATGCATCTCTTCGGCCTCGTCGTCCTCGGCTATATGTGGGCGCGGATGGCGAAGACGGCGGAGGAGAAGCTTGCCGCTGGCGAAACGCAACGCGCGGACTATCTCAAGAACAAGCTGATCACGGCGAGGTTCTTCATGGAGCGCATCCTGCCTGAAACGGAGTTGCGCAAGATCCGTATCGAAACCGGCGCCGACACGATGATGGCGCTGGACGCGGCCGCGTTCTGATTTCAGACTGGAGCCGGATCGAAAGCGAGAGCGGCTTCCGCCCGAATCCCGCTCCGATTGATAATGCGCGGCCCGAGGAAACGCCGCCGAAAGGGAGATCAAGAGATGACGAAAGTCTTCGTTTACGACCACGTGCGCACGCCGCGAGGCCGTGGCAAGAAGGACGGCGCGCTGCACGAGGTGCCCTCCGTGCGGCTCGCGGCCAAGGTGCTCGAGGCCGTGCGCGATCGCAACGGGCTCGACACTTCGACGGTCGACGACGTCATCATGGGTTGCGTCGACCCGGTCATGGATGCGGGTGCGGTCATCCCGAAAGCTGCAGCCTTCGAGGCCGGCTATTCGACGCGTGCGCCCGGCATGCAGATCTCCCGCTTCTGCGCCTCCGGCCTCGACGCGGTCAATTTCGGCGCTGCGAAGATCGCACAAGGAGCGGACGACATCGTGATCGCCGGCGGCGTCGAGTCGATGTCCCGCGTCGGCCTGGGCATGTCGGGCGGCGCCTGGTTCATGGACCCCTCGGTCAACCTGCCCGCCTATTTCATGCCGCAGGGCGTTTCGGCCGACCTGATCGCCACGAAATACGGTTTCTCGCGCGACGACGTCGACGCCTATGCGGTGGAAAGCCAGAAGCGCGCCGCCAATGCCTGGGAGAAGGGTTATTTCAAGAACTCGGTCGTCCCGGTCAAGGACCAGAACGGCCTGGTCATTCTCGACCGCGACGAGCATATGCGCCCCGGCACCGACATGCAGGCGCTGGCCTCGCTCAACCCTTCCTTCCAGATGCCCGGCGAGATGGGCGGCTTCGAGGCCGTCGGCATCCAGGCGCATCCGGAGATCGAGCGCATCAACTATGTCCACCACGCCGGCAATTCCTCCGGCATCGTCGATGGCGCCGCGGCCGTGCTCATCGGCTCCAAGGCCGGCGGCGAAGCCATGGGGCTCAAACCCCGCGCCCGCATCCGCGCCTTCGCCAATATCGGCTCCGACCCGGCCCTGATGCTGACCGGGCCGGTCGACGTCACCGAGAAGCTCCTGAAGCGGGCCGACATGAAGCTCTCCGACATCGACCTGTTCGAGCTCAATGAGGCCTTCGCGGCCGTCGTGCTGCGCTACTGCCAGGCTTTCGACATCCCGCACGATAAGATCAACGTCAATGGCGGCGCGATCGCCATGGGCCATCCGCTCGGCGCGACCGGGGCGATGATCCTCGGCACCGTGCTCGACGAGCTGGAGCGCCGCGACCTCAACACGGCGCTGGTGACGCTCTGCATCGGCGCCGGCATGGGCACCGCCACGATCATCGAACGCGTCTGATCCGATCCCGGGAGAGAGAATATGTCTTACACGAACTTCAAGATCGAAACCGACGCCGACGGCATTGCGCTGGTCACCTGGGACATGCCCGACAAGTCGATGAACGTCTTCACCGAAGAGGTGATGAAGGAACTCGACGCCATTATCGATCAGACGACCGCAGATCCTGCCGTCAAGGGCGTGGTCATCACCTCCGGCAAATCCTCCTTCTCCGGGGGTGCCGACCTTTCGATGATCAAGTCGATGTTCACCTTCCAGGCCGAGGAAAGGAAGAAGGACCCGGACAACGCGGCCCGGAAACTCTTCGACCTCGTGGGCCGGATGACGGGTCTCTTCCGCAAGCTCGAAACCTCGGGCAAGCCCTGGGTGTCGGCCATCAACGGCACCTGCATGGGCGGCGCCTTCGAGATGTCGCTCGCCTGCCACGGCCGTGTCGCCTCCAATGCGAAATCGGTGAAGATCGCGCTTCCCGAGGTCAAGGTCGGCATTTTCCCGGGCGCCGGCGGCACCCAGCGCGTTCCGCGGCTGACCAATACGCAGGACGCGCTGCAGATGATGACGACCGGCTCCTCGCTCACGCCGGCGCGGGCAAAGGCCATGGGGCTCGTCCACGAGGTGGTCGATCCGGACAAGCTGATCGAGGCTGCCAAGGCGATGATCAAGAACGGCCTGAAGCCGGTTCAGCCCTGGGACGAGAAGGGCTTCAAGCTGCCGGGCGGCGGCATCTGGACGCCCGCCTCCGCGCAGCTCTGGCCGGCCGCCTCCGGCATCCTGCGCCGCGAGACCTACGGCAATTACCCCGGCGCGATCGCGATCCTGAAATGCGTCTATGAGGGGCTGCAGGTTCCCTTCGATACGGCTTTGAAGATCGAGCAGCGCTATTTCACCGAAATCCTGCAGACGACCGAAGCCTTCTCGATGATCCGGTCGCTGTTCGTCTCGATGCAGGAACTCGGTAAGGGCGCGCGCCGGCCGGCCGGTGTACCGAAGACCGAGCTCAAGAAAGTCGGCGTCGTCGGCGCCGGTTTCATGGGCGCCTCGATCGCCTATGTAACCGCGGCGGGCGGCATCCCCGTCACCCTCATCGACCGCGACATGGAAGCTGCCGAAAAGGGCAAGACGCATTCGGAAGGCCTGGTCAAGGACGCGATCGGTAAGGGACGCTTGACCAAGGAGGAAGGCGAAGCGCTGCTTTCGCGCATCACACCTTCGGCGGACTATGGCGATCTCAGGGATGCCGGCCTCGTCATCGAGGCGGTCTTCGAGGACCGGCAGGTCAAGAAGGACGTGATCGAGAAGGTCGAAGCGGTGATCGCCGAGGACGCGATCTTCGCCTCCAACACCTCGACGCTGCCGATCACCGGCCTCGCCAGGAATTCCAAACGCCCGGACCGGTTCATCGGCATTCATTTCTTCTCGCCGGTCGAGAAAATGATGCTGACCGAGGTGATCCTCGGCAAGGAGACCGGAGACCGTGCGCTCGCGGCCGCGCTCGACTATGTCGCGGCGATCAGGAAGACGCCGATCGTCGTCAACGACACGCGCGGCTTCTACGTCAATCGCTGCGTCTTCCGCTATATCCACGAAGCCTATGACATGCTGATCGAGGGCGTACCGCCGGCGATGATCGAGAACGCCGCCAAGATGGCCGGCATGCCGGTCGGACCGCTGTCGCTCAACGACGAGGTGGCGATCGACCTCAGCCAGAAGATCCTGAAGGCGGCCGTTGCCGATCTCGGCGACAAGGCCGTCGATCCCAGGCACATGGCGCTGATCGACAAGATGGTCGACGAGCTCGACCGGCGCGGCCGCAAGAACGGCAAGGGTTTCTACGAGTATCCGGCAAAGCCGGCCAGGAAATATCTCTGGCCGGGCCTGAAGGAGCTCTACCCGCAGAAGGATGCCGGCGAGATCGAGGTCGGTGTGCTCAAGCAGCGCCTGCTCGTGACGATCGCACTCGAAGCCGCGCGTACGATCGAGGAGGGCATCGTCACCGACCCGCGCGAAGCCGATGTCGGCTCGATCCTCGGCTTCGGCTTTGCGCCCTACACCGGCGGCACGCTCTCCTACATCGACGGCATGGGTGCGAAAGCCTTCGTCGAGCTTTGCGAAAAGCTCGCCGCGGACCATGGCGACCACTTCCGGCCGACGCCGCTTTTGAAGGAGATGGCGGAAAAGGGCGAAACCTTCTACGGGCGCTTCGACCCGTATGGCGCGGGGCAGAAGGCGGCATAAGCCGCCAGGCCAGCCGCACGCCGCAAACATTGCCTCTTCCGGTCATTCTCGGCAGCCGCGAATGACCGGAAGAGGAACCTGTTCAAGGTTTCAGGCCGGTTCAGCCTTCTCACCGAGCTCGGCCGCCAGAAATCCGATCAGTTGCTCCCATCCCTCGCGGCGATATTCCA
Source organism: Sinorhizobium meliloti (assembly GCF_017876815.1). Classification (NCBI taxonomy): domain Bacteria; kingdom Pseudomonadati; phylum Pseudomonadota; class Alphaproteobacteria; order Hyphomicrobiales; family Rhizobiaceae; genus Ensifer; species Ensifer meliloti. The sequence continues at coordinate 742,460 of NZ_JAGIOS010000001.1, forward strand.
CCTTGTCGAGCCCATCCAGGAATGCCCCCTGCTCCGTGAAGACGACGCGTGTGCCGGTGCCCTCCGGTATGAGGTCGACGGTCGCGATCGACGCGGAAAGCCGCTGCTCGTCCTTCGCCATGGTATAGGCCGACACGATCCGTTTGTTCTCGACGATGTCGAGATAGACCGTTTCGTTGAAATAGAAAGTCTTCCCGTCCTGGCTGAACCGGCCGCTTTCCCGGCCGCCGATGCGGAAGTCGTGGCTATATTCGGCGACGGGCCAGTTGTCGGCCTTGACGAACCAGCGGTCATGCGCGGCAGGGTCGGCAAAGGCCTCGAAGACCTGTTCCGGGGGTGAACTGAAAACGCGTTCAATGGTGAAGTCCGCATGTTCGACAGAAGCTTTGGTCATGATCTTCTCCTCCTTGTCAGTGCAACTGGTTGCTAAATGAAAGCAGTTGCAGATTAGCTCCACCGATGCAATAATGCAAGCAGTTTTAGAGCGGATGCTCCGCTCCCGTATTTCAGAGACCAGAATGACCGATGACCATCGCTCGGGTTGCCCGATCAATCTCTCGCTCGAAGTGTTCGGCGACAAATGGAGCCTCCTGATCATTCGCGACATGATTTTCGGCGGCAAACGCCACTTCCGCGAGCTCTTGCGCTCGCAGGAAGGGATTTCCACCAACATCCTTGCAGACCGGCTGAAAACGCTTGTCGAGATCGGCATGCTGACGAAAGCGGACGATCCGAGCCACAAGCAGAAGGCGATCTATAGCCTGACGGAAATGGCGATCGCGCTGGTGCCGATCATGGCCCATCTCGGCGCCTGGGGCCGGCGCTACCTGCCGGTCACCGAGGAACTCAGCATTCGCGCGCAACTGATGGAGGAGGGCGGCCCCGAGCTCTGGGAGCGTTTCATGCGCGAATTGCGCGCCGAACACCTCGGCGATCCCATGCCGGAAGGCCCGTCCGTGCGGCAAACGCTGCAAGCCGCCTATGACCGCGTGGTGGCGCGCAAGGCGATGGAAGAGCAGCCGGCCCGAGCATTAGAGCGGGAATGAGGAAAAGTGTGCGCGGTTTTCCGCCCGCATCCCGCGTCTCAACGTCTTGGAATCGATCACGGTCATGTTTTTAGGTCGACCAGACCTAAAAACATCGTGATCTAAAGCCCGAGGGCGGACAGCATGATGAAGGTCGCGAAGAGCACGAAATGCGTCATGCCTTCGATGGCATTGGTCTGGCCGTCATTGAGGTTGATCGCGGCGGCGATGAGCGTCACCGCAACCATCACCGTCTGCACGGGCGACATGGCCATGATGAAGGGCTGGCCCGTATAAAGGGCAATCGCCTCCATGACGGGTACGGTCAGGATCACGGTCGAAAGCGAAGCGCCGAGCGCGATGTTCACCACTGCCTGCATGCGGTTGGCGAGCGCGGCGCGCATTGCCGTCATGACCTCGGGCGAAGCGGAGATCGCCGCGACGACGATCGCGGCCAGGGCCGGCGGCGCCGCCGTACCCTTGATCCCGGCCGACAGCAGCCCGGACATGATTTCGGCTAGAAAGCCGATCACCACCACGCCCAGGATGAGCACGACGACGGAAGGAAGCACCGGCTCGCCTTCCAGCCGGCTTGCCGCGGTTCCCGCTTTGGCGCGCGGATAGCTGTAACTGAAGAAGTAGCTGTGCACGCCAACCTGCATGCGCAGGAACAACGTATAGAGCACGATCATCGCGCCGATGGTGAAGGCGGAATAATAATGCCATTTCGACTGCGGCACGAATTCGGGAACGAGCATGGAAATGCCCATGGCCGTGAGGATCATGACGCTGTAAGTGCGGGCGGAATCGTCGTTATAGGGCTGCTCGCCATGTTTGAGGCCGCCGAGCAGCGCCGCAAGTCCCAGAATCCCGTTGATATCAAGCATCACTGCCGAATAGATCGTATCGCGCACCAGCGTCGGCGAAGTCTCGCCGGTCATCATGATGGCGAGGATGACGACCTCGACCAGCACCGCCGAAAGCGTCAGAATCATCGTGCCGTAGGGATCGCCCACCTTTGCGGCAAGCACCTCGGCATGATGGGCGACCCGCATGGAAGCAAGCACGATCGCCGCCACCATCAGGGCGGCACCGATGAGCGATGCGGCGCGACCGGCCTCGAGCAGATGATGCTCGACCGCGACGCCGGCAAGAGCAGCGAGAAAAGCGGCAACGAGATGCCGTTCCGATCTCAGTTTTGCAAGCAAGCACGCCTCTTGGCCCGGAGTGAAGCTGTTTTATTTAGCACAGCTGCGCAGGAGTTCACCCCTGAAGACCGCTGCGTCTGCCGTATGCCGTACTTTGACCGGATAGGAAGGACTATTTTCCTCGCTGTGCTTTACGGTCGCAAGGCGCTTGGCTAATGTATTCGCAGACGCGGAGCGGCTGGCTGTGCAGCCCGCATTCGCTTCTCCTTCCGAAGATGGGTCGACATGCTCTCACATGACAGCATCTGGCGCGCGATCGACGCATTGGCAGAGCGCCACCGGCTTTCGCCGTCGGGCCTTGCGCGGCGGGCCGGCCTGGACCCCACCTCCTTCAACAAGTCGAAGCGCCAGTCCACCGACGGGCGCGACCGGTGGCCCTCCACTGAGTCGATCGCGAAGATATTGCATGCGACGGGAGCGAGCGTCGATCAGTTCCTGGCGCTGATGGAGCCCAATGCCGCCGGCAGCGAAAGGGAAGATGCATCGGCAGCGCCGGGCATTCCGCTGATCGGTTTCGCGCAGGCCGGCGCCGGTGGTTTTTTCGACGACGGCGGCTTTCCGGTCGGCCAGGGCTGGGACACGATCGAATTCCCCACGCCCGAGCGGCGGCAGGGCGGTACCTACGCTCTGGAGGTTCAGGGCGACAGCATGCTGCCGCTTTATCGCGACGGCGATGTCCTGATCGTCGACCCGAGCGCGCAGGTGCGCCGCAACGACCGCGTCGTGGTCAAGACGCGCGGGGGCGAGGTGATGGCGAAGGTGCTGGCCCGGCAGACGCCCCGCGGCATCGAGCTCGTTTCGCTCAACCCCGACCATCCCAACCGCAATTTCGAGATGAACGACGTGGAATGGATCGCCCGCATCATCTGGGCCAGCCAATAGGATCCTTCGATGCGGCCGAGGCTCTTCACCATCGCCGGCGGGCTTGCCGCCCTCGCCCTCTATGCCGGCATTCTGATGACCGGGGCCGCGGTCATCCGCAACCGCGACAGCGCCGCAGCGCCTGAGTTCGTGCTCGAAACGCCGGAAGCAGCGATCGACGAGCCGGTTTCGGAGGAGCCTCCCGCCGAGACCGAAGCCGCTCCCCCTGCCCCCGAACCGGATACCATGCCGGGCAAAGGCTCGCGCGTGGCGGTCAGGCCCGTCGAGCCGGGCCTCTTTGCCCAGCCGGAGGACGGCATCGCCAAACCGCTGGAACGGATCGCACCGAGGCCGCCGCTTTCGAAGACCGGGGAAAAGGAAAAACCCGCTTCCGCCGTCTTCCCGCGCCCGGTTGCGCTTGCCGCCGGGCTTGTCCGGTCCGGCGAGACGACCCTGCAGCTCAAGGATATCGAACCCGAAAAGGCGGAGAAGGTCTGCGAAGCGAACGGCAAGAGCTGGCCTTGCGGCATGGTCGCGCGTACGGCGTTCCGCAACTTCCTGCGGGGGCGCGCGCTCGTCTGCGACGGGGCGGATGGCTCCTCGCAAACCTTGAACGCGCGGTGCAGCGTCGGCGGCCAGGACGTGGCCGAATGGCTCGTCGGCAACGGCTGGGCGACGCCGCTGCCGGGCACGGCGCTCGAGCCGAAGGCCGAGGCCGCTCGGGGCGCCAGGCTCGGCTTCTTCGGGGACGACCCGCGCGATCTTGCCCGAGCGCCTCTCGCGCTCGACGATCCGGCTGCGAGCATCGCCCCGGAAGACGCCGCGCCGGACTTGTAAGGCTTGGAGCAAGTCCTTAACTGTCACCCACCATTGCAGGTCCGCCGAACCCGTTATGCACCCGTCGTGTATCGCGGCTCCAATGGGAACAACGAAAGGATCGAGAGGCAGGATGTCCGCAAGTCTCAGCCAGCACGAAGCCCTTGTCCACGTCATGGTCATGATGTCCGCCGTCGACCGGAACATGACCGACGACGAGATTGCACGCATCGGCGTGCTCGTGCGGTTCCTCCCGGCCTTCAACGGTTTCGACGAAGATCACCTGATCCATATCGGTCGCGAATGCGCCGCCCAGCTTGCGGCACCGGAGGGCCTCGACGTGGCGCTCGAAATGGTTCGCGAGGCGTTGCCGCAGCGGCTCTATGAGACGGCCTATGCCCTTGCGGTCGAGATCGCTGCCGCGGATCAGCGTATCCGCAACGAGGAAATCCGGTTGTTGCAGCTGCTGCGCGACCGTTTGGGCCTCGACAAGCTCGCCTGCGCAGCAATCGAGCGCGGAGCCATCGCGCGCTTCCGCAAGTAGGCTTCAGAAACAGGTCCTTGCCCGTTCCCGGCACGGAACAATATGCTGGGCCGGATTTGATGCAACGGGGATCGATGCATGCTCTATTTCGGTCTCGCCGAACCGGTCTGGCGGCTCGCGGCCTTTGCCGCCGCCTTCGCCGCACTGGCAGCGCTCGAACTTTTTCATCCGCGGCTGGAGAGGCCGGAGCTGATGCGGGCTCTGAAGGCACGCCGCTGGATCACCAACCTGTCTATTCTCGTCCTATCCTCCCTCCTGCTTCGCGTCGCCTTTCCCGCTGCCGCCACCGGCGTTGCTATCTGGGCTCAGGGACGCGGATACGGCGTGCTCCCGGCTCTCGGCGTCGCCCCGCCGCTTGCCGGCCTGATCGCCTTTATCGCGCTGGACTTCGCCATCTGGCTCGAACACGTCGTGTTTCACAAGATACCTGTCCTGTGGCGCATCCACCGCGTCCACCATGCCGATCCCGGGGTCGACGTCACCACAGCCCTTCGCTTTCATCCCCTCGAAATTCTGCTGTCGATGATCTGGAAGAGCGCGGTCATCATTCTGCTCGGCGCGCCCGCACTCGCCGTTCTCCTGTTCGAGATCGTGCTCAATGCCGGGGCGATGTTCAACCACGCCAATCTGCGGCTGCCGAAAGCCGCCGACGGGCTGTTGCGCCACGTCATCGTCACGCCCGACATGCACCGCATCCACCATTCCGTGGAAAAGCGGGAGACCGATTCAAACTACGGCTTCAATCTTTCGGTCTGGGATCGGTTGTTCTCAACCTACGTCGCCCATCCATCGCGCGGCGACGATGGGATCGAGACCGGGCTGAAAGCCTACGGGCGCATCGAGCCGATAAAGCTCCTGTGGTCGCTCGTGCTGCCGTTCCGGCGTGGGTAGAGCGAAATGACGGGATAGCCGCGAGTGGAGCCGCCTCAATAAATCCCGTCCGGGAAATAGCGAAGATAGATCTCCTCGAGCCTGCCGCTGCGTGAGAGCGCCAGCAAAGCGTGGTCGATCGCCTGGGTCAGGGCCGGCTCGGCCTTGCGGTTCATGATCGTCAGTCCCTCGCCCAGGAAGCGCTGGGAAAAATAGGAGCCCTCCAGCATGGCGCAGCATCCCCCGGCGAGGTTGCCGGAGACCCAGAAGGACAATTGCATGCCATCGGAGAACGCGGCCGCGACGGTGCCCCCGCGAAGCGCGGAGAGCAATGCATCCCGGTCCGGAAAGCCTTTGGCTTCGAGCTTCGGGAAAAATGCCTTCAGCATTGCCTCATGCGTGGTGCCGGAGACGACGCCGACGGGCTTTCCGGCAAGATCGGCAGGACCGGCGATCGCCCCGGCGGCCTTGGTGTTGACGACGAAGCGGGCGGGCAGTTGCATGAAGGCGCGGGAAAAGGCGAAACGCTGCCTCAGCTCCGAAGTCACGGCAATGCCGGCGGCAATCGCTTCCCCTTGCCCCTGCTCGAGGGCCGGCATGAGCTCCGGATAGGTCACTGCCTGGATCTGGCACTTGGCTTCGATCTCCAGCTCACGGCATATCTCGCGGGCGAGGTCGACATGGAAGCCCGACAGCTTGCCCGACTGGTCGATGAAGTTGAAGGGCGGGAAGTCGACGGTCGTCAGGAAACGAAGCCTGGCAAGGCCGCTGAGGTCCGGCTTGGCAATCCGTTCGCGGGCATCGAACAGCCGGGGCAGTTCCTTCGGCTGCGCCAAAGCCAACCCCGGGGCGAGAACGGCCGACAGTACGAATATCCAGAGAATCCGCAGCGCTATGGCGCCTCTATGAAAGGAGGAATTGGAGCGGGTGATCGGGATCGAACCGACGACATCAAGCTTGGGAAGCTGGCGTTCTACCACTGAACTACACCCGCGACAGAACCGGAAATTTCCTCAACAGCCGTGATCTGTCAAGCACAATGCTCACTCGGCGCGAAAATGCTTGGAGAGCTTGAGCCCCTGCGCCTGATAATTGGAGCCGAGATCGAGGCCGTAAAGTCCCTCCGGACGTTCCAGCATGTGCTCGTAGACGAGACGGCCGACGATCTGCCCGTGCTCCAGAATGAACGGCACTTCGTGGCTGCGGACCTCGAGCACCGCCCGGCTGCCGCTGCCGCCGGCGGACGCATGGCCGAAGCCGGGGTCGAAGAAGCCGGCATAGTGGACGCGGAACTCGCCCACGAGCGGGTCGAAGGGCGTCATTTCGGCCGCATAGCGCGGCGGCACATGGACGGCTTCGCGGGACACGAGGATGTAGAACTCGTCCGGATCGAGCACGAGATCGTCGCGGCCGCGGCTGTAGAGCGGCTCCCAGAAGTCGAAAACGGCATGCTGGGCTTTCTTGTCCACATCGACCACCGATGTGTGATGCTTGCCGCGGTAGCCGATCAGGCCGTCCGGCCCGGTGCCCTTGAGGTCGATGGAAAGGGCGATGCCGCCGCCGGAAACGTTCGGCCGGTCGCTGGCGACGAGGACGTCGCTTTCGTGCAGAGCCAGCAGTTCCTGCTCGGAAAGAACCGAGTGGCCGATGCGGAAGCGTATCTGCGAAAGCCGCGAACCACGCCTGACTACGATCGGAAAGGTCCGCGGGCTGATTTCGAGATAGAGCGGTCCGCTGTAGCCCGCCGGAATCTTGTCGAACTCCTGCGCCCTGTCGGTAATCACGCGCGTGAAGATATCCAGTCGGCCGGTGGAGCTCTTCGGATTGGCGGAGGCCGACATGTCTGCCGGCAGCGAGAGGCTTTCCATCAGCGGCACGATGTAGACGCAGCCGGTCTCGAGCACGGCGCCTTCGCTCAGATCGACGACATGCAGCTTGAGCCGGTCGAGCTTGTCGGCGACCAGATGAGACGGGCCGGGCATGAAGCTCGCCCGGACGCGGAACGCCTTGGATCCAAGGCGAAGATCGAGGCTGGCCGGCTGGATCTGGTCATCATCCAGCACCTTTTCGCTCTTCAGCCGTCCCGAGGCATACAGCGCTGCAATTGCGCGGTCGGCCAAAATCCCTGTGTCGCGCGCCATTCCGATCCTCATTTACAGTTGCCAGACAAAACCAAACTCCGGGAATTGACGCAAGTGCGGCCAGGCAGTATTGGAGCTTTATCCCGTGGTGATTTGGCCGGTCGGCTTGCAGCCACGTTAAACAAGTAGCTAAAAAGGCCGGGTGTCAAACCGGTCGTTTCGCGGCCGGTTTTTTTGTTTTTGAAAGTGACGTTCTCATGAGCAAGAATTGGCGCCCGGCAACCCAGCTCGTCCACGGCGGAACGCTCCGCTCCCAGTATGGCGAGACCTCGGAAGCGATCTTCCTGACGCAGGGCTTCGTCTACGACAGCTCCGAAGCGGCGGAGGCCCGCTTCAAGGGCGAGACCGACGGTTTCATCTATGCACGCTACGGCAGCCCGACCAACGACATGTTCGAGAAGCGCATGTGCATGCTCGAAGGGGCGGAAGACGCGCGCGCCACCGCCTCCGGCATGGCGGCGGTTTCTGCGGCAATCCTTTGCCAGGTGAAGGCGGGTGACCACATCGTCGCCGCCCGGGCGCTCTTCGGCTCCTGCCGCTGGGTCGTGGAAACGCTGGCGCCGAAATACGGCGTCGAGTGCACCCTGGTGGACGGTCGCGATCTCAAGAACTGGGAAGACGCGGTGCGCCCGAACACCAAGGTCTTCTTCCTCGAGAGCCCGACGAACCCGACGCTCGAAGTGATCGACATCGCCGGCGTTGCCAGGCTCGCCGATCAGATCGGCGCCAAGGTGGTGGTCGACAACGTCTTCGCCACGCCGCTGTTCCAGAAGCCGCTGGAGCTTGGCGCCCATGTCGTCGTCTATTCCGCGACGAAGCATATCGACGGCCAGGGCCGCTGCCTCGGCGGCGTGGTCCTCTCCGACAAGCAGTGGGTAGACGAGAACCTGCACGACTATTTCCGTCACACCGGCCCGGCCATGTCGCCCTTCAACGCCTGGACGCTGCTGAAGGGCATCGAGACCCTGCCGCTCCGCGTCAAGCAGCAGACCGAAAGCGCCCGCCGCGTAGCCGATTTCCTCGCGGAGCAGCCGCAGGTCGCCCGCGTCATCTATCCGGGCCGCAAGGATCACCCGCAGGCCGACGTCATTGCCAAGCAGATGAGCGGCGGCTCGACGCTGGTCGCCTTCGAGCTCAAGGGTGGCAAGGAAGCAGCCTTCGCCCTGCAGAACGCCCTTGAAATCATCCGGATCTCCAACAATCTCGGCGATTCCAAGAGTCTGATCACCCATCCGGCGACGACCACCCACAAGAACCTCACCGACGAAGCCCGCGCCGAACTCGGCATCTCCGCCGGAACGGTGCGCTTCTCGGCCGGTATCGAGGACAGCGAAGACCTCATCGAGGATTTCGCAAGGGCGCTGAAGGGCGTAAACGCCTGACCGGCACCATGACGAAGCCCGCGTCAGCGGGCTCGTCAGTCTTGCCGAAAAGTCAGTCTTGCGAGAACGATCCGCGACAGCGCGGTATAGAGGCAGACGAGCGCGAAGACCGTTGCGAATAACGGGAACCACCCAGGGAAAAGGCACGAGAGCAGAAAAAAGACGATCGTCTCCGTCGCCTCTGCGAGCCCCGTCGTGAAGTAGAGCGACTTCGCACCGCGCACCGCGGTCGTCAGGGCGCGCTTCTCGGCCATCACGGCATAGGCGAGGAAGCTCGCGCCGTTGACATAGAAGGCGAAGAGCAAAAACCCGCCGGCAAGACCGTTTGCGGCCGGATCTGCGATGATGAAACCAAGTGGAACGGCGCCGTAAAAGGTGAAATCGAGAACGATGTCGAGAAAGCCGCCGAAATCCGTTTTCCGGCTCGCGCGGGCGACGGCTCCGTCAAGGCCGTCGCAGAGCCGGCTCACAAGGATCAGGGCGGCGGCAGGCAGATAAGCGCCGAGACCGATGAGCAGGGCTGCCGCAAGGCCAAGGCAAAGGCCGAGGATCGTGACGGCATCGGCACTGACCCCGCGGCCGGCCAGTGCGGCGCCGAGCCTGTCCAGAACCGGATCGAGCCGCCTGCGAAGCGCGCCGTCAAGCATAGCCGTTGCCTCCTAGATCACGATGTGATCGATTCCAAGAAGTTGGAGCGGGATGCGGGCGAAAACCGCGCACACCTTTCCTCATCCCGCTCCAGGGAATTTGATACCACTCGCACAATCTCGCCGTTATTCTTGACGAAACCATATTGCTGTAGAATACGCGTACGGATTTGAAACAGGGTGTTGCACATGTACCGCGCGCTGACACGCGACATCGAAGTGACGGTCGAGCCGTACTACCTGGAAGAACAGTCGGATCCCGACGACAGCCGCTATGTCTGGGGCTATCGCATCATCATAGCGAACCATTCCGGACTCGCGGTCCGGCTGATGACCCGCTACTGGCACATTACCGACGAGAACGGTCAGGTGGACGAGGTGAGCGGCCCCGGCGTGATCGGCGAGCAGCCGCTGCTCAATCCCGGCGATACCTACGAGTACTCCTCCGGCTGCCCGCTGGATACACCCTCCGGCGTGATGTTCGGCCATTACAGCATGGAGGCGGAAGGCGGGGAGACTTTCGATGTCGCCATCCCCGCCTTCTCGCTCGATTCGCCGGGCCTCGTCCGCACGCTTAATTGATTCAGCGCGGCTGCCGCTATTGCGGACGGACCTCGCTCGCCTCGAAGCGGTAGGTCGTCGAGCAGAACTCGCAGGTGACTTTGATCAGGCCGTCCTCGACGCTGGCTTCGATATCCTCGTTGCCGAGCCCCACCAGGACGTCCCTGATCTTCTCGCGCGAGCAGCTGCATCGATCGTAGACCGCCTGCGGCTCATAGACGCGCACGCCGCGCTCATGGAACAGACGGTACAGCAATCGCTCGGTACCGACCGTCGGATCGGTGAGTTCATCGGTGTCGATCGTCTCGACCATCACCTTGGCTTCCGCCCAGAGGTCGTCCTCGTCGAAGAAATCCTCGTCGCCCTCGTCACCACCGCCGCCCGGCAGATCCGCCTGGCGCATCCGGTCCGGCGCGTCGGGGAGGAACTGCGCGACCATGCCGCCGGCGCGCCAGCGGTGCCGCGGCTTGCCGTTCTCGTCCTTGTCGAGAAGCTCGGCAACGGCGAGGCGCACCCTGGTCGGGATCTGCTCTGACTGGCGGAAATAGGCGCCGGCGATCTCCTCGAGCGTCGCCCCGTCAAGCGCGACGATGCCCTGATAGCGCTGCGTGTGCGCACCCTGGTCGATCGTGAAGGCGAGGACGCCGTTGCCCAACAATTCATGAGGCTGGACGCGCCCGCTCTTTTCGGCGTCGGCGAGCGCCTCCTTATCATAGCGGGCATAGGCGCGGACGCGGTCCGGCGTCGAGAAATCCGCGACCACGAGATCGACCGGCCCATCGCCCTGTGTCTGCACGATCAGCTTGCCTTCGAATTTCAGGGACGTGCCGAGCAGGACCGTCAGCACCACTGTTTCCGCGACGAGCCGCGCGACAGGGAGCGGGTAATTGTGCCGTTCAAGAATGGCATCGAGCATCGGGCCAAGCTGGACGGCGCGGCCGCGCACGTCGAGTCCCTCGACCTGAAAGGGCACAACCTGATCGTCACCGGCAAAATCGAACTCGCCAAGTCCCGGCGCTGTTTCTGTCATCGCTTGCTCCTTGCCTCGACCATGATCACGCGGATCGATTCAATCCGGGACGTGGCCATGACCCATTCCAAAAACTGCATGCGGGATGCGGGCGGAAACCGCTCGCTTCCTCTTCATGTCCGATACGGCTTGCATCGAGTGCACCGGTGCGCACCGGTACAACCGTCCGCCATTCCATTTGATCCCGTCATGGACGAATTTCTCCGCCGGCATTTGCTCTGCGTCGAAGCACCCCTTGGGCGCCAAGCACGTGATAGCCGGCGTGGGGCGACTGGCCGATTTGATGATCGGAGCCCCCGCTCACCGCCCTAGATCGTGTTGCACCGTGCAGATTTCAAGAGAACGCCTCGCGCCCGCCTCCAGCCGTCAGACCGCGCCCATGCACCAGGCGAGGATCGATTTCTGCGCGTGCAGCCGGTTCTCGGCTTCGTCGAACACCACCGACTGCGGGCCGTCGATGACCTCATCGGTCACTTCCTCGCCGCGGTGCGCCGGCAGGCAATGCATGAACAGCGCGTCCGGCGCTGCATGCTTCATCAGCGCGCCGTTGACCTGGTAGGGCTGGAAGACGTTGTGACCGCGGGCGCGATGTTCCTGGTTCATCGAGATCCAGGTGTCGGTGACGACGCAATGGGCACCGGCAACCGCCTGCTCCGCCTCGTGGCTGAGCAGGACCTCGGCCCCGTTGTTGCGCGCCCAGTTCAGGAACTTGTCATGCGGTTCGGAGCCGAGCGGCACGGCCATGTTCATGCGGTAGCCGAAGCGCGCCGAGCCTTCGATCAGCGAGTGAAGCACGTTGTTGCCGTCGCCGGTCCAGGCGATCGTCTTGCCCTTGACCGGTCCCCGGTGCTCCTCGAAGGTCAAGATATCGGCCATGATCTGGCACGGGTGCGTATCGTCGGTGAGCCCGTTGATGACGGGCACGGTCGCATGCTCCGCCATCTCCAGAAGCCGGCGGTGGTCGGTCGTGCGGATCATGATAGCGTCGACGTAGCGCGACAGGACCTTCGCCGTATCGCCGATCGTCTCCGCCCGGCCGAGCTGCATTTCGGTACCCGACAGAAACAGCGTCTCGCCGCCGAGCTGGCGCATGCCGACATCGAAGGAAACACGCGTGCGGGTGGACGGCTTCTCGAAAATCATCGCGAGCATCTTGCCGGCAAGCGGCTTCTCGGCAGTCCCTGCCTTGGTCGCCGACTTGCGGACGCGGGCATCGTCGATGATGGTCCTGAGGTCGGTGGCCGTCATGGCCGAGAGATCGAGGAAGTGTCTGGTCATACTGCCTTGTTTCCTGTCGTAGAATCCGTTTGTCGACCCCGCCCGGGCCGGTTCGATCCGAAACCTTCGGACGCTCAGGCCGCGGCGTTGCCGCTCTTGCCGCTCACCGCCTCCGCGGCGCGTTCGAGCCGTGCCAGTCCTTCGCGCGCCTCGGCCGGGGTGGTGATCAGCGGCGGCAACAGGCGCAGAACGTTTTCGCCGGCCGGGACGACGAGCAGTTTCTCGGCGCGGATCGCCTTCAAAAGGTCCGCGGAGGGCACCTTCGCCTTGATGCCGAGCATCAGCCCGTCGCCGCGGATTTCCTCGATCACGTCCGGAAAACGATCCTTCAACGAAGCGAGCCCCTGACGGAAGACGAGAGCCACCTCGCGCACCTGATCGAGGAAGCCTTCGGCGAGAACGACGTCGAGCACGGCATTTCCGACCGCCATTGCGAGCGGGTTGCCGCCATAGGTCGAGCCGTGCGTGCCCGCCACCATGCCGGCGGCCGCCGCTTCCGTCGCAAGGCAGGCGCCGAGCGGGAAGCCGCCGCCGATGCCTTTGGCGACGGCCATGATATCGGGTTTGATGCCCGCCCATTCATGGGCGAAGAGCTTGCCGGTCCGGCCTACACCGGACTGGACCTCGTCGAGGATCAGAAGCAGGCCGAACTCGTCGCAGAGTTCGCGCAGCCCTTGCATGAACTCCTTCGATGCTGTCCGAATGCCGCCCTCGCCCTGGATCGGCTCGACAAGGATCGCCGCGGTTTCTTCATTGATCGCGTTCTTGACCGCGCCGATATCGCCGAAGGGGACCTGATAGAAGCCCGGCGCTTTCGGCCCGAAGCCCTCGATGTATTTCTGCTGTCCGCCGGCGGCGATCGTCGCGAGCGTGCGGCCGTGGAAAGCACCTTCGAAGGTGATGACGTGGAACTTCTCGACGTGCCCCTTGGCGAAATGATAGCGCCGCGCCGTCTTGATCGCACATTCGAGCGCTTCCGCACCCGAATTGGTGAAGAACACCCGATCGGCGAAGGTCACCTGGGTCAGCCGCCGCGCAAGGCTTTCCTGCCCCGCAATCTCGTAGAGATTGGACAGATGCCAGACCTTGTCGGCCTGCGCCTTCAGCGCCTCGACGAGATGAGGATGGGCATGGCCGAGCGAGTTCACGGCGACACCGGCAGCGAAATCGAGATAGCGCGTGCCGTCTTCGGCGATCAGCCAAACGCCTTCACCTCGCTCGAAACGCAACGGCGCGCGCAGATAGGTGTCGTAAAGCGGCGTGGTTGCGGCCATGTCGAGCTCTCCTTCATTCCGGCGGCATCGGACCGTTCGGCCCGATAAAAATCAAAAATGCCGCCTTGCGGCGGCGACAGGCACTATTCCCATTTCGCACCGCGATGTCAACAAAACCAAGGTTTGCAGGCGCTTTGCGTATACCGATTCCGAAGCGCGAAAAAATCGCACTCTGGGACTTGCAAAAATGCAACGCTCCGACAGCAAGTTGGGGAAAACCGCGAAATCGATTCGGCGCGATTCCGGCGACTCTTGCCACGGAGTCACCCTGCCGGTAGGTTAACATTCAATTACTAGACGCATGCGGCGGACCTAGTCACCAAAAGTATTATCGCGTTGAATCTTCGGGTTTTTCCCGGAGAGCGGTGACGGATTCCGCCATCCCAACGCCGAGAACGGGGAGTGCAGAGATGAACTGGACTGACGAGCGGGTCGAGAAACTGAAGAAGCTGTGGTCGGAGGGCCTGAGCGCCAGCCAGATCGCGGCGCAGTTGGGCGGCGTCAGCCGCAACGCGGTCATCGGCAAGGTTCATCGGCTGAGCCTGCCCGGGCGCGCCAAGGCCGGCGGAAGCACGGCCGCTGCAGCCCGCCCCAAACGGGCGACGTCTGCCCCGCGCGCACCGAACTACGCTGCGCGTTCCGTAACCCGCACCGTGACCCGCACGGCCGGCGCGACCGCGCTCAAGGAAGAGCTCGCAGTCGACCTGACGATCGACCAGGAGCTGCAGATCGACAGGAATATCGTCCTGCCGATGTCGCGGCGGCTGGAGCTCACGGAGCTTACCGAACGCACTTGCAAGTGGCCGATCGGCGACCCGCTCAAGGAAGAGTTCCACTTCTGCGGCAACGACTCCCCGGAAGCCTCTCCCTATTGCACCTTTCATGCCCGGCTGGCCTACCAGCCCTCTGCCGAGCGCCGGCGCATGCGCTGAGGCGCCTTGCTCATTCCGCTCTGGATGCACGACGAAAAATGGGGCCGGAAAGGCCCCTTTTTTCTTTGCCATGCCGTAAGCCGGCACCTTCGGTCTCAGCTCTCCAGCGAATAGCCCGCGCCGCGCACCGTCCGGATGACGTCGGGCATGTTGGAGAAGTTCAGTGCCTTGCGCAGACGTCCGACATGGACGTCCACGGTCCGTTCGTCGACATAGATGTCGTGCCCCCAGACACCGTCCAGGAGCTGTGAACGGGAGAAGACGCGCCCCGGTGAGGACATGAGAAATTCCAGCAGCCGGAACTCCGTCGGGCCGAGGCGCACTTCACGGCTGCGGCGGTGGACGCGGTGCGTCTCCCGGTCGAGCTCGATATCGCCGCAGCGCAGGAGCGTCGACAGAACCTCGGGCTTGGCGCGCCTGAGCATAGCCTTGACCCTCGCCATCAGTTCCGGCGTCGAGAAGGGCTTGACGACGTAATCGTCGGCCCCGGTGGCAAGGCCCCGCACGCGCTCGCTCTCCTCGCCGCGCGCCGTCAGCATGATGATCGGCAGGCGCTCCGTTTCCGGCCGCTGGCGCAGCCTGCGGCAGAGCTCGATGCCGGAAACCCCGGGCAGCATCCAATCGAGGATGAGAAGGTCGGGCAGGCGCTCCTGCAGGCGGATCTCCGCCTCGTCGCCGCGAAGGATCGTATCGACCTCGAAGCCTTCTGCCTCGAGATTGTAGCGCAGGAGAACGCTTAGGGCTTCCTCATCTTCGACTACGGCAATCTTCGGCAACATTCAGTAGGACTCCTTCCTACGCACGACAGCCGTCATGCCGCCGCGCACGGTGGTAGGCCGCGCCAAAGCGGCCGGAACAAATTCTGCATAGGCCCGGATGCCGGGCGATCTCAGTCCGTCACGGAACCCAATGTCGACGTCATGTCGTCCTTCGGCCGTTCGCCCTGCGGCTGGGCGCCTGTCGCCATGTAGTAGATCGTTTCGGCAATGTTGGTCGCGTGATCGCCGATACGCTCGATGTTCTTGGCGCAGAAAAGAAGATGCGTGCAGGGCGTGATGTTGCGCGGATCTTCCATCATGTAGGTCAGCAGTTCCCGGAACAGAGAAGTGTAGATCGCGTCGATCTCTTCATCGCGTTCGCGAATGCTGTTCGCCTTTTCCGGCGAACGGGAGGCGTAGACGTCCAGGACTTCCTTCAACTGAACGAGCGCGAGCTCGGCCAGGTGTTCGAGGCCGCGCGCAAGCTTACGCGGTATGCCCGAACCGGCGACGGCAATCACGCGCTTGGCGGTGTTCTTGCCGAGGTCGCCGACGCGCTCCAGGTCCGCGGCGATACGGATCGAACCCATGATCTCCCGTAGATCCGAGGCCATGGGCTGGCGTTTGGCAATGGTGACGATCGCCTTTTCGCCGATCTGCCGTTCCGCGTCGTCCAGAATGGTGTCGTCGGAGATAACCTTCTGGGCGAGAGCAAGATCGGAATTGACGAGCGCACGGACGGAGTCCGCGACCATCTGCTCGGCAAGACCGCCCATCTCGGAGATGCGGCGCGTGAGATACTTCAACTCTTCGTCGAAGGCGGACATGATGTGTGCGTGAGACATATTCGTTTCCTCGGGAGACGCGCTGTTCTGAATGGCTCGGTCGATCTTAAACCGGGAGGGACGGAAAAGCGCCGCCCCTCTCGCCATCAGCCGAAGCGGCCCATGATGTAGTCCTGGGTGCGCTGATCGTCCGGGTTGGTGAACATTTTGTCGGTATCGTTCTCCTCGACGAGATTGCCGAGATGGAACATGGCCGTGCGCTGCGACACGCGCGCCGCCTGCTGCATCGAGTGGGTGACGATCACGATCGTGAAATTCGCCCGCAATTCGTGGATGAGTTCCTCGACTTTCGCAGTCGCGATGGGATCGAGCGCCGAGCAGGGCTCGTCCATCAGGATGACTTCCGGGCTGACCGCGACGGCGCGGGCGATGCAGAGGCGCTGCTGCTGACCGCCGGATAGGCCGGTGCCCGGCTCCTGCAGCCGATCCTTCACCTCGTTCCAGAGCCCGGCCTTCTGCAGGCTCGTTTCCACGACCTCGTCGAGTTCGGCCTTGGTGCGTGCCAGGCCATGGATGCGCGGCCCGTAGGAGACATTGTCGTAGATCGACTTCGGGAACGGATTGGGTTTTTGGAACACCATGCCGACCCGGGCGCGCAGCTCCACCACGTCGATCGACGGATCATAGATGTCGTCCTCGTCGAGCGTGATCTTGCCGGTCACGCGGCAGTTCTCGATCGTGTCGTTCATGCGGTTCAAAGTGCGCAGAAACGTCGATTTGCCGCACCCTGAGGGACCGATCAGCGCCGTGACCGTGTTCTCGCGGATGTTGAGGTTGACGTCGAAGAGCGCGCGCTTTTCGCCGTAATAGACCGACACATCATTGCCGATCATCTTGTAAGGCACCGTATTCATTTTCTGGTCAAGAGCCTTTTCGACTGCAGCTTCCGACATGATGTTCATAGTCCTTACCCCACTACCAGCGACGCTCAAAGCGACGCCGCAAGAGAATTGCCCCGAGATTCATGAAGATGAGAAAGATCAGGAGAATGATGATCGCTCCGGACGTACGCTCGACGAAGGCACGTTCTGCCTCGTTCGCCCACATGTAGATCTGCACCGGCAGCGCCGTGGACGGCTCCAGCGGCGACCCCGGAAAGTCGACCACGAAGGCGACCATGCCGATCAGAAGCAGCGGCGCCGTTTCGCCCAGCGCATGGGCGAGGCCGATGATCGTGCCGGTCAGGATGCCGGGCATGGCAAGCGGCAGCACGTGATGGAAGATGGTCTGCATCTTCGATGCGCCGAGACCGAGTGCGGCGGAGCGGATCGACGGAGGCACTGCCTTCAGGGCCGCCCTGGTAGCGATGATGATCGTCGGAAGCGTCATCAGCGTCAGCACGAAGGCACCGACGAGTGCTGCCGAGCGCGGCATGCCCGCGAAGTTGACGAAGACGGCAAGCCCGAGGAGGCCGTAGACGATGGACGGTACGGCCGCCAGGTTGTTGATGTTCACCTCGATCAGGTCCGTCAGCCGGTTTTTCGGCGCGAACTCCTCGAGATAGATGGAGGCGGCGACGCCGATCGGCAGCGACAGAACGAGCACGATCAGCATCATGTAGAGCGAGCCGAGAAGGGCGACGCCGACACCCGCCGCTTCAGGCCGGCTCGACGCGCCGAAGGTGAAGATGCCGGTGTTGAAGCTCTTCTTGAGCACGCCGGCCTCGGCAAGTTGGTTCATCCATGCGACCTGCTCATCCTTCACCTTGCGCTTGGTTTCGTCGACCGACAGGTCGATCTGCCCCTTGAACGCGGAATCGATGTTCGCCTCCGCAAGCAGCGTGACGGGGATCGTCCTGCCGATGACCGACGGATCGGCGACGACGATGTCACGCAGCTGCGTCCGGGCGCTGGCGGAGACCATATCGGCCGCCTGCTTCACCAGCGGCCGCTTCGACGGATCGAGGCCGAGCTGCTTTACCAGGGCCTCGCGCACCAGCAGCGGATAGTTGGCGGTATAGAGTTGCTTCGGATCGGTCGCCCGTTCGTTCTTCGGATCGATCACCTTCTCGGAAAACTCGATCGGCAACGTGATCGTCGTCTGCTGGAAGGCGGTATAGCCCTTCGAAACGACGCTCCAGAGGAGAACCGCGAGGAAGAACAGACCGATGGCGATGGCGCTCATTCCGAAGGCACGGAAGCGGCGCTCCGCCGCATAGCGGCGCTTGATGCCGATATCGCGTCGGCTTGCGGCAGGTCGGGTGGAGACCCTTACCGTCGGGGAGGCAAATTCGGTCATTCGTACTGTTCCCGATATTTGCGCACAATGTAGAGCGCGTAGATGTTGAGGCCGAGCGTGATGACGAAGAGCGTGATGCCGAGCGCAAAGGCGACCAGTGTCTGCGGCGAGGTGAATTCGAGGTCGCCCGTCAGCTGATTCACGATCTTGACCGTCACCGTGGTCATCGGCTCTAGGGGGTTCAATTGCATGCGCGCCGCGACACCGGCAGCGAGCACGACGATCATCGTCTCGCCCACCGCGCGCGAGGCCGTCAAAAGCAGCGCGCCGACGATGCCGGGAAGTGCTGCAGGCAGGATCACCTTCTTCACCGTTTCCGAGCGCGTCGCACCGAGGCCGAGCGAGCCGTCACGCAGCGCCCGCGGCACCTGGGTGATGATGTCGTCGGACAATGAAGAAACGAACGGGATGAGCATGATGCCCATGACGATGCCGGCGGTGATGACGCTCTGGGCCTGGATGAAGTTCTGGTAGTTGCCGGTGACGAGACCGTTCAGTTGCGTGGAGATGTCGCGCAGGAAAGGCCCCACGGTGACCAGCGCGAAGAAGCCGTAGACGATCGTCGGGATGCCGGCGAGCACTTCCAGGAGAGGCTTGGCTGTGGAACGCAGCCGCGGGCTCGCATACTCGGCCATGTAGATGGCGGCGAAGAGCCCGATCGGCACCGCGAAAAGCATCGCCACGAAGGCGATATACAGCGTGCCTGCAAGCAGCGGCAGCAGGCCGAACTGGCCGGAGGCGCCACCGCTTCCGGCCGCAGCGAAGCGCGGGTCCCAGACCGTGCCGAAGAAGAACTCGAAGGGCGACACCATGGTGAAGAAGCGGCCCGCCTCCGAGAGCATCGAGGCGACGATGCCGACCGTCGTGAGAATGGCTATGGACGAGGCGACGATGAGCGAGCCGAGCATGACGCGCTCCACCCGATTGCGGGCACGGAAACGGACGTCGATATTGCGGATCGCATAGAGTCCGCCGGCAACGGAAACGAGCAGCACGACGGCGCTCATCAGCCAGCGGCTGTATTGCCGCATCGCATTGAACTGCTGGGCGGACTGGACCATGTAGGGCTCGCCCTCGCCGGCAAGCGCCACGCCCTTGGAGGCCAGGACTTCCCGCATGTTGGTCGAACCGTTCTCGATAGCAGCGAGTTCGTCCGCACTCAGGCGCTCGAAGCCCGCGGCCACGGACTTGACCTGACCGAGCGCGAGTTGAACGGTGGCTGCCCCCTGGTTCTGGACCGGCTCCGGAAGAGACGAACGAACGGTGTAATCGATATAGATCGGAGCGGCGATGAGCCATACCGCAAGCAGAAGAAGAGCCGGCAGCATCGCCCAGATGGCGACGTAGCTGCCGTGATATCCGGGCAGGGAATGCAGGCTGGCGAGCTTGCCTCCGGACCGGGCGAACGAGCGGGCGCGGCCGGCAAGAAACGCAATGAAACCGATCAAAGCGATGATCAGGAGAAGGAGCGAAGTACTCATCGGCACGTCTCCGCGACAGGCTTGTCGTAAGCCCCGGCAAATTCGAAAAGAATGCGGCTCCGGCGCTGCGAAGCGCCGGAGCCTGTCATGATCAGAGCAGGTTGCCTGCCTCGAAGGACGTGCGGATTTCCTCGCGCTCGGCGTCCGGAGCGGCGACGAGGCCGTATTCGGCGAGCGGGCTGTCGGGGCCGATCATCTGATCGTCAACGAAGAATTCGACATATTCCTTGAGACCCGGAATTACGCCGATGTGAGCCTTCTTAACGTAGAAGAACAGCGGGCGGGAAACCGGATACTCGCCGGAAGCGATCGTCTCGGTCGAGGGGACGATGCCGTTGACGGTCGCGACCTTCAGCTTGTCGGCGTTGTTTTCGTAGAAAGAGAGGCCGAAGACGCCGATGCCGTTCTTGTTCGAAGCGATGCGCGCCAGCGTTTCGGTGTAGTCGCCGTCGATGTCGACGGCCATGCCGTCCTTGCGTACGGCCACGCACTTGCTGAACTGCTGTTTTTCATCGCTGACGGCGGCCTTGATGACGTCCTGAGCGCCGGAGTCCTTGCAGCCGGCAGCAAGGATCTTCTCTTCGAAGACTTCGCGCGTGCCGTGCTTCTCGCCCGGAATATAGGCGGCGATTTCGGCGTCCGGAAGCGAAGCGTCGACTTCCGACCACTTCTTGTAAGGATTGGCGACGAGCTTGCCGTCGACGACGATTTCGGCGGCGAGCGCCTTGTAGAGGTGCTCCGGCTTCAGGGCGAGGTCGGCATTGCCGGCGTCGGTGGCGAAGACGATGCCGTCGTAGCCGATCTTCACTTCCTGGATCTCGGTCACGCCGGCAGCCTTGCAGGCCTCGACTTCGCTGTCCTTGATCTTGCGGGAAGAGTTGGCGATATCGATCGTGTCTTCACCGACGCCCTTGCAGAATTCCTTCAGGCCGGCAGAGGAGCCGCCGGACTCGACAACCGGCGTCTTGAAGTCGGGGAACGTCTCGCCGAAGTTCTCGGCAACGATCTTGGCATAGGGAAGAACGGTCGAGGAGCCGGCGACCTGGATCTGGTCGCGAGCCGCTGCAACGCCCGCGAAGGCGGCGGATGCAACCAGCGCCGCTACTGTGAGTTTAAGAGATTTCATGAATGTTCTCCCGGGATGGGCTTGTGTTGGTGCGCCAGGGTTCAGCGCTCTCTTCGCCGTTTCATCGGCCGCCCCTAGTTAGCCGCCGATGGCTACAGCTTTTATGTCAGTTCGGTGAAACATTTATGACAGTCTAACATGCTGAAAATGCGGCATGATTTTCTCGGCGCAACATTTCAGCGCGGCGTCGTGTGTCAGAAGCGGACCTTGAAGACCGTGCCCTTCCCCACCTCCGAATGGATGAGCAGGCGGGCGCGGTGACGCGTGAGGATATGCTTGACGATCGCAAGGCCCAGGCCGGTGCCTTTCTTCGACCGGCTCGCCTCGACATTGACCCGGTAGAAACGCTCGGTGATGCGCGGGACATGCTCGGCAGGTATTCCCGGACCGTGGTCGGTAACCGTCACCTCCGCCTGGTGACCATTCCCGCCGGTCAGCCGCACATCCACCTGCTTGCCTTCCTGCCCGTATTTGCAGGCGTTTTCGATCAGGTTTTCGAAGACCTCCACCAATTCGTCCCGATCCCCCTGGACGAAAACCGGAGTCTCCGGAACCTCCAGCGCGATCGTCACGTCGAGTTCGCCCGCAAGCGGCGCCAGGCTGTCGCGCACGTGTCCGAGCAGCGGCCCGAGATCGACGGCATCGTCCGGCGCGATGTGCGACTTCAACTCGAGGCGCGACAGCGACAGGAGGTCGTCCACGAGCCGGCTCATGCGCGTGACCTGCTCGTGCATGATGCCGAAGAATTTCTCCTGGGCCTTCCGGTCGTCGCGGGCAGGGCCTTGCAGCGTCTCGATGAACCCGCGCAGCGATGCGAGCGGCGTGCGCAGCTCATGGCTGGCATTGGCGACGAAATCGGAGCGCATCCGGTCGATGCGGCGAGCCTGCGAGATATCGCGATAGGTCAGCAGAAAGATGCGCCGGCCGGAAACGTCGGAGCCGATGTCCACGGGCGCGACGCGAACCACGTAGACCGCCTCCGAAGGCAGCCTTTCCGCATGCTCGATCTGGTTGACCTTGCCTGTCGCGATCGTCTCGCGCACCATGTCGAGAATGCCGGGCGAACGGACGCGGGCGGAAAGGTAGCTGTCCTGGGGGATAGTTCCGAAGGCCTTCTCTGCGGCGGCGTTCTGGAAGACGACGGTCTCGTCGGCCGCCACGACGAGCACCGGCATGTCGAGCGCGTCGAGCAGGGGAGCAAGCGGGTCGGCCTTGGTTTCCACAGCAGCGCCGACGCTCGCCGGCGCTGTCTGGACGGGCGGCGCTCCCCGGTTGAGGATGGCCGCGACGAGCACGATCCAGAAAGGCAGGACGGCCAGCGGATGGATGCCCGCGAGTGCGGCGAGGAAGGCGAGCACGACGGACAGGCCGAGAAGCCCGCGCTCCGCCTTCAACCTCGGCAGCAGGGTGCGCCAGAACACCTTCGCGCCATCCAACACGATATCCTCGTTCCTCAATTCGCTGCCTCCTGCACCTCGACGACTGCTGCTGATCCAGCCAGCGGCTCGGATGTCGCAGAAGTGAGGACAACCGCCTCAAAGCCTCCTTCCGAATCCGGCCATAAGGGCGCAGAGATAGCGTTGCTTCATGACATGATTTTCACGACATGCTTGAATCCGCAATGTAATTATGGCCTCCTCCGGAGAAATCGAGCGAGCGGGAGGAAGCAGATGGCACTCGACGAAGCACCGGCCGAAGCAAGGCCGGGGAGCCGGGCGGTCGAACTGGAGATCGACGGCAGAAGCCGCATCTTCGACATCGACGATCCGGACCTGCCGAAATGGATCGACGAGGAGGCCTTCCGCTCCGACGATTACCCCTACAAGAAAAAACTCGATCGGGAGGAATACGAAGAAACGCTGACGAAGCTGCAGATCGAACTGGTCAAGGTCCAGTTCTGGATGCAGGCGACCGGCAAGCGCGTGATGGCGGTCTTCGAGGGACGCGACGCTGCCGGCAAGGGTGGTGCGATCCACGCGACGACGGCCAATATGAACCCCCGCTCCGCGCGCGTCGTCGCACTGACGAAACCGACGGAGACCGAACGGGGCCAGTGGTACTTCCAGCGCTATGTCGCAACCTTCCCGACCGCCGGCGAGTTCGTCCTTTTCGACCGCTCCTGGTACAACCGCGCCGGTGTCGAACCGGTCATGGGCTTTTGCACCCCCGACCAGTACGAGCAATTCCTTAAAGAGGCGCCCCGCTTCGAGGAGATGATCGCGAACGAGGGCATCCATCTCTTCAAGTTTTGGATCAATATCGGCCGGGAAATGCAACTGAAGCGCTTCCATGACCGGCGCCACGATCCGTTGAAGATCTGGAAGCTTTCGCCGATGGACATCGCGGCGCTGAGCAAGTGGGACGACTACACCGGAAAACGCGACCGTATGCTGAAGGAAACGCACACGGAGCACGGGCCATGGGCGGTCATCCGCGGCAACGACAAGCGCCGCTCGCGGATCAACGTGATCCGCCACATGCTGACGAAGCTCGACTATGACGGCAAGGACGAGGCGGCGATCGGAGAGGTCGACGAAAAGATCCTCGGCTCCGGCCCCGGTTTTCTCAGGTGATTCCGACGCGCTGACGATCAGCCGCCCGGCTGCACCCGGATCGCAAAGAGATCGAGGCTGTTGCCGCCGCCGCTGAGATCGCTGTTGATCACCAGTTTTCCAGGGCTGCTGGGTGCCGAGCCGCGCTCGAAATTGACCTTCAACAGCATGTCGACCCGCTCGTCGTGCACGGTGAAGCGGTGCCGGCCGCAGTCGCCGAGCGTTGAGAAATCGCATTCGACCGAGAATTCGGTCGCCTTGCCGGGGGCCGCCTGAACCGTCAGGGCGAGTGTCGACGACTTGCCCGACAGCTGGGCAAGGACATCCGTGGGAATTTCGATCGCGACATCGCCCTCCTTGGCGGCCGCTGCCGAGATCAACCGCAGGCGCTCGCCTGCATCACCGTCGAATGGTTCCGCGCTGGCGCGCGGCCCCGGCGTTACCGCCGCAGTTTCTCCGGGAGCAAAGACCTCTATCCAATCGCCGGAGAAACCTTCCTGGGCGCCGAGGGTCTGCAGGCCGGCCACGCCGTCGAAATCCTCCGCATTCACCGTCGCGGGCGGATTGGCGACGCCGGTGTCCGTCGGCGGCCGGAGCAGGTCGTTCGTCTGAACCCACCAGACGGCGACCCCGGCCGCCGCGGCAAGCGTCGCGACGATCATCGCATAGGAGAAGAACCGGCTGCGCCTGCGCTTGCGCGGACGCTGGCCGGCGACGCCCACTTCGGGGGCAGACGGGGCAGGCTTGCGCACGGTTTCTATTCTTCCCTCGTCCGCCGCCGCTCTGAAAGCCGCCGGCGGACCGTCGCGTTCGGGACGCAAAGCGCCGAGCCCGCCATCCGCCTGTGCAGGCGGGCTTCCCTCCGGCTTCGGCGCCGGCTCGCTCCGTGGCGCGGCGGGTGCTGGCGCTTCGGGAGCGCGCTCTACCCTATCGCCCCTTGCCTTCACCTCGCCAAGGCTCACCACCGGAGTCTGAGCGCGCTCCTTCAGGGCGGCGCGCTCTTCCATCTCGATCGCGCGGATGACCGCTTCGAGCCGCTGACGTTGCACGGAGATGACCTCCGGATCTTCGATCTGCTGCTTCTGCAGACCGTTTTCCAGCGCCTGGCGCGCCGACTGATAGATGCGCGCCCGGATCTCCGCATTGCTTCGATCCGATCTTTCCAGCGCATTCCTGATCGCTGTCTCAAGTCCGCTCACGTCAAATCCTTCTGCGCGAAGTCTTCCGGTTGCCGCAATGCGTGGCCGGATGTGCCTTTCTCGCGACGAGCCCCGCCTCTTCCCGTCACACGCCGTTGGTTTTATTAAGGATTGGGTAACCGCTGCATTGCGAATCTGCAAGTGCAGCCGCGACTTCGGCCGGTGTTCCCCAGGGAAAACATAGGCGAGCGTGGCCGAATTGCCGGAGCACGCACCGCTTTGCGGTATCGCGGCGTCTTATCGGAGGCGCAAAGGTCGCCGTTGTCTTCGGGTTGCTGCGTGTCTTTCCGAACCGATGGACTTCAGGAAGCATGCAGTAGGCAAGCGCGTCCGTTGCTGCTATCAGTTTTGACGTTTACGAGAACGTCAAAGTTGGGATGGAGATTTTTTCGATGTCGTTGCCGCCAATCCTTTCCGGGAAAACGAGGCTGCCGGTCATAGGGGCGCCGCTTTTCATCGTCTCGCATCCTCGGCTGACGATCGCACAATGCAAGGCCGGCATCATCGGCGCCTTTCCGGCGCTCAACGCCCGCCCGCAATCGCAGCTCGACGAATGGCTGGCGGAAATCACCGAGACGCTGGCCGATCACGATGCCGGACACCCTGAGCGCCCGGCGGCACCCTTCGCGGTGAACCAGATCGTACACAAATCGAACGCCCGGCTCGAACAGGACCTGATGCTTTGCGTCAAGTACAAGGTTCCGATCGTCATCTCCTCGCTCGGGGCCGTGCCGGAGGTGAATGCCGCCATCCATTCCTATGGCGGTGTCGTTCTCCACGACGTCATCAACAACCGCCATGCGAATTCCGCGATCCGCAAGGGAGCAGACGGGCTGATCGCAGTCGCGGCAGGCGCAGGCGGCCATGCGGGAACCCTCTCGCCCTTCGCGCTCGTCCAGGAAATACGCGCCTGGTTCGACGGGCCGCTTCTGCTCTCGGGCGCGATCGCCACCGGCGACGCAATCCTCGCGGCGCAAGCAATGGGCGCCGACATGGCCTATATCGGTTCCCCCTTCATCGCCACGGAAGAGGCCCGCGCGAGCGCCGCCTACAAGCAGATGATCGTCGACAGCGACGCCGCCGATATCGTCTATTCCAATTACTTCACCGGCATTCACGGCAATTACCTTAGAGCGTCGATCCTTGCCGCCGGAATGGACCCGGCCAACCTGCCGGAAGCCGACCCCTCCAAGATGGACTTCGGCACGGCAACGGAAGGCGCCAAGGCATGGAAGGACATCTGGGGCTGCGGCCAGGGGATAGGCGCCGTGCGCGAAGTCGGCACCGTCGCCCGCCTTGTCGACCGGCTGGACCAGGAATACGACGCCGCACGGGCACGCCTCGGCTTCGCTTCCAGTGCCGAAGGGCGGCCGGCCCAGGAATTTTCAAGTTCTCGAAACTGATGGCTTGAAATCTCGCCGCTTTGCGTTTATCAGCGCCTCACATTCGTTCCGCGGCTTTCGCGGAACCGCCCCAAGGGCCGCTTTAGCTCAGTCGGTAGAGCACATCATTCGTAATGATGGGGTCACGTGTTCGAGTCACGTAAGCGGCACCATTTTTCTGGAACTCGCAGCCCGAGGAATCGGAAGACTCGGCAATTCGCCGATGTTGGCTGGGCAGTAATCCCGACGGCGCGTGCCGCCGGGCGTTTTCGGAAGCTCGATCACTTCGCTGTTTCGATGATCGTATTCCCCCAGATATAGGGTCAGCGTACCCAACCTTCACGGGACATGATCTTCTGCGCCTCATCGGAGATCAGATAATCCAGAAACGCCTTTGCATCGGGATCGGCGTCGGGGGCCAGGGCCACGCTGAGGTCGCGCCATATTGCGCGATCGCTCGACAGCGGCACCGCCTCCAGGGTGTCGGGGTTCGAAAGCGGCCAATTCGGCCAGGTGATCCAGGCGTCTGCATCCAATGCTTTGAACGCCTTGAAGCTTGCGCCGGAGCCCTGTTCGAAAGCGACGATGTTGCTGCGGAAGGCCGCGACATCCTCCAGCCGGCCAAGACGCCCCGCGATATCCTCCCACACACCCGTCCCCGACGTGTTGGCGACGCCGGCTCCTTCGGTTACGACGATTTTCGTCCCTTCCGCCAGAAGGTCCTCGAATTTCATGATCCCCTTGGGATTGCCCGCTTTCACCGCAATGACTGCCGGACGAAGGTATATCGGCTCGACCTGATCCGATGAGAAGCCCTTATAGGTTTCGAGAAAAGCGGTCATCGCCTGTTCGGACGTGCCCCAGATGACATCCGCATCGCCCTGCGCCTTTTTCGACCATGTCTTCTCCGGTCCGGCGGTGATTTCGACCTTGCGGCCCGTCTCCTTCGTCCAGACATCCGCGACTTTCCGGATGGCGGTGTCCGGACCGCCCGCACCGTAAAGACGGATCACCCCGTCCTGTGCATCGCGGCTGATCGAAGGGTCATGGAGTGCGGTATCCTGCGCCGAAGCAGGCATGGCAAGGACAGTCGTCAGAACAATCAGAACTGCAATTCGCACGGGCTTCTCCTTGTTGTCCGTAGTTGACCGCCACATCATTCAATGGGCTGAAGCGGCAGGAGAAACGACTGTTCGAAGGGCGCAATTCTTCCCTCAAGGAGGAACACGAAACCGTGATCCGCCGTCACACCAGAGCGGCATTTCACCGTCTCAGGTATAAAAATACCGCGTCAGGTGGAAAAAAACCGGGGCCGCGAAGCTCAGCGAATCCATGCGGTCGAGCACGCCGCCATGACCGCTGATCATCGAGCCCCAGTCCTTCACGCCCATCGAGCGCTTCACCGCCGAGAGCGCCAGGCCGCCGAGGAAGCCCATGGCGACGATGGCGAAGGCCATCGCGGCCGCCTCCAGCGGCGTGAAGGGCGTTATCCACCACAAGGCCGCGCCGGCAGCCACGGCCGAAAGCCCGCCTCCGGCAAGTCCCTCGACCGTTTTCGAGGGGCTGACGACCGGTGCGACCTTCGTCCGGCCGAAAAGCTTGCCGAAGACATACTGCATGACATCGCTGAACTGCGCGATTGTGATGAGGAAGAAGAGCAGCAGGAAGCCTTCGCCCGCCCGGCCGGGGATGTCGAGCGTCAGCAGGGCCGGTGCGTGGCTGATGCAATAGACGGTCAGCATAAGGCCCCACTGGATTCGCGAGACGCGCAGCAGGAACTGCTCCGTGTCGCCCTTGAGCGCGGAAAGGCTCGGCAGGAGGAGGAAGCCGTAGACCGGTATCAGAATGGTGAAAAGCGCATACCAGTCGATCGAGATCAGCCAGTATTGCAGCGGCAGCAGAACGTAAAAGGAAGCAACGAGCGGCAGGTGATCGGCGGCACGCGTCGGCGTCAGCGAGACGAACTCGCGCAGCGTGTAGAAGGAGGTGAGAGCAAAAAGCACGAGCGTGACGCCGCGACCGAGAGTGAAACTCACCGCGAAGATGGCGATCATCACCCACCATGCCCTGATACGGGCATTGAGATTGTCGATTGTCGCCCGCCCCGTTTCGGACGTCGCGCGGCGCGCCAGCACGAAGCCGATCAGCGATGCCGCTCCGAGAAGAGCGGCTATGCCGGCAAAGAGGATAAAGAGTTTGTCGTTCAAGGACATGGCGGCCTCATCCGATGGGCTCCGGCGCAAGTGCGGCGACCGCTGCGCGGGCGCGTTCCAGAAAAGCCTCCTTCTCTTCGCCGGCGTGGTGCGCGACCGGCGGTCCGAAACGCACCGTGCAGCTGATCGGTACGGGCAGAAAGGTTCCCTTGGGAAAGGCGCGCGAGGGATTGTCGAGATAGGTCGGGATCAGTTCCACGTCGGGAAATTCCTGCGACAGCCAATAGAGCCCGCTCTTGAACGGCCCCGGCAATCGCTCGCTGCGGCGCGTGCCCTCCGGGAAAAGAATGAGCGACTCGCCCTCGCAGAGCACGTTGCGCAAGGGTGCCAGAGCGGCTCCGGGCGGCCCCTGCGTCGAGCGCTCGACGAGCACGCCATTCAGCACCTTTAGCCCGATATGACGCCTCACGGCGCCCCTGCCCCAATAGTCCGCCGCGGCGATCGGATGCGTCGATGCGCGCAACGCACGCGGCAGCGCCGACCAGATCAGCAGCGTGTCGAGATGGCTCGAGTGATTGGCGAAATAGATGCGCTGGCGCATTTCCGCCCGCGAGCCCATCCAGTGCGCCTGTCCGCCGACGATGAACCGCGTGAGGCCGATCAATGCCAGGTCGATCACGGATTCGCGCCTTCCCGAATGCGCGAGACGATGGCCTTGGTGCGGGTCGCGCATGTGAGAAGCGCGCCGGCAAGGATGATCCACGCCGTGGCGTAAAGCACGAGGCGCTCTGTCATCAGAAATGCTTCCCCGAATGCCAGCACGCAGGCGAGACTCATCAACGCCATGCGATGCTGCTTCGCCATGGGACCGCGGAAGTCCTGAGCCTGGCGGAGCGATCCGCCGAAGACGCGCACATAGGCCGTCAAGGCGGCCGCAAGCGCCCCCGCCCAGCCGAGCCATCCCGCGCCGGCGGCATAGCCGAGTGCAACGATGAGCAGGGTGTCGGCGACCCGGTCGGGAAACTCGTTGTAGAGCGCTCCGACCGGCGAACCGCGCCCGCCCTCGACCGCCACCATGCCGTCGAGAAGATTGCACAGGAGGCGCAACTGGATGGCGGCGAGCGCCACGGGATAAAGGAACGGCCAGCGGGCTGCAGAAAGGAGGGCCGCCGCCCCCAATGCGGCAAACACGACGCTTGCGAGCGAGATCTGGTTGGGCGTGACCGAAGTCTTCAGAAGCAACGCCGTCAGGCGCCGCGCGAAGCCGCTGTCGCGCGCTGCGATAGGGCGCCGATCCGCGACCGGCCCATCTGCGTCTTCGCCGTCAGGTGCGACACTCATGTTCGAGAGGTACGGCCTACAAATTAAGGATTGCAGTCTGTCTTAAAACAACTTCCATGCAAATGCCATACGGCCGCGTTGCTCCCGGTTCCGTCTCACTTGGCGGAAATATCCACCCTGGATATCCCGTTGACGGGCGGCTCCGGCTGGCTCGTCACCTCGCGCAGCCATTCGCGCCAGATGGCGACGAGCAGCGCCATCAGTACCGGACCGACGAAGAGACCGAGAAATCCCATCGTCTTGACGCCGCCGATCAGGCCGAAAAACGTCGGCAGGAAGGGCAGCTTGATCGGGCCGCCGACGAGCCTCGGCCGCAATGTCTTGTCTACGATGAAGAGCTCCGTCGTACCCCAGGTGAAGAGCGCGATGCCATGGACGGGCGAGCCGCTTGCGACGAGATAGACCGAGACCAGGGTGAAACAGAGTGGGGCACCGCCCGGAATGAGCGCCATGATGCCGGTGAGGATGCCGAGCGTGACCGGCGACGGCACGCCAGCGAGCCAATAGGCGACACCGAGCACGATGCCTTCGCCGATCGCGATGATACCCATGCCGGTGACGGTCGAGCTGATCGTAAGGGGCACCACGCGCGACAGCCTCTCCCAGCGCATCGGGAAGATCCGTTCGCCGAGATGGTCGAGCTGCTTCGAAAAGGACTGGCCGTCGCGATAGACGAAGAAGAGCGTGATCAGCATGAAAAGGAGCGTCAGGAAGGACTGGAAGGCGGAGGCGCCGACCACGAGCACGCCGCGATAGATATTGCCGATATTGGAGCCGCTGACGAGCTGCACCAATTCCCCGAGAGCGCCGGGGTGACCGACATATTTGACCCATTGTTCGCCGAGCCAGGCGCCCACCGCCGGGATCGTCGCCAGCCAGGCAGGCGCCGGCGCGCCGTTCGCATTGGTCGCAACCGCCCATACGAGCCAATCGCGCACCTCTTCCACGGCATAGATCGCGGCGAGCGAGATCGGCACGACGATAAAGGCGACGACCGAAATGATGGCGATCGTCGCGGCAAGAGTGCGGTTTCCGTTCAGGCCCTGAAGCAGCCGCCAATAGATGGGCCAGCTCGCAAAGCCGATGACCACCGCCGCAAGCACCGGCACGAGGAAACCATGAAAGAAATAGACGCCGCAAAGCAGAATGAGAACGAGCAGCCACCGGGCCGCCGAAATCGGCACGACGAGGGCGGAGCGTGAATGGGCCGGCTGCCCGAAGAGCCGCGGCTCCACGGGAAGGTTCTCTCGATCGCGATTGCCCAATTGCACCAATTCTCCTCCGTCTCTTCGAACCTTACAACAAACCCGCAACCTTGCCAGCCCGTTCCGCTCCGCTGGACGCGGTTTCCGGCGCAATGATGGCGGCCGGCTCCGAATCGGCGCTTTACGCGAGAACACGCGCATTTTCACCTAGCAAGCGCACGTGACAGGAGATTGGAGCGGATGAGGAAAATCGCGAGCCGTCAGGCTACGCGCCCCGTCCGCCGGCGATCCACGATCACCGAAGCGAGGAAGATGGCGAAACCGCCTATGCCGAGCACGGCGCCGACGAGCCCCGGCGAAGTCCAGCCGTAACCGGCGGCGATGGCAATGCCGCCGAGCCAGGCGCCGAGGGCATTGGCGAAATTGAAGGCGGAATGACTGAGGGCTGCCGCGAGCGTCTGCGCCTTTCCGGCGACGTCCATCAGGCGGGTCTGGACGCCCGGAACGACGGCGAAGCCGCCGCCGATGAAAAGCACGTTGACGATCGCCATCCAGGGGCTTGTCATGGTGAAATAGAAGAGGATGTAGGCGAAGACGTTGAAGACGAGCGCGATGCCGATGGCGCGCGTGAGCGACCAATCGGCGAGCCGCGAACCCACGATATTGCCGAGGATCATGCCGGCGCCGAAGACCGACAGCATGACGGGCACATTGGCGACGGAAACGCCCGCGACCTGGGTCAGCGCCGGTGCGATATAGGTGAAGACGGCGAACATTCCGCCGCAACCGATCGCACAGATACCGAGCAGCAACCAGACCTGGAGGCTCCCCAGCGCGCTCAGTTCCCGCAGCGGCGTCGCCTGCGGATCGCCCCTGTCCCGCGGCACGTGGAGCCAGATCAGGACCATCGTCATGAGGCTGATGCCGCCGACGATCGCGAAGGCGCTGCGCCATCCGAGCGCCTGGCCGAACCAGGCGACGAGCGGCGTGCCGAAAAGAGTGGCGATCGTCAGGCCCATCATGACCCGACCGACTGCGCGCGCCCGCTGGTTTGGTGCCGCAAGTCCTGCCGCGACCAGTGCCGCCACGCCGAAATAGGCGCCGTGCGGCAGGCCCGCGAAGAAGCGCGCGGCGACGAGCGGGTGGAAACTTGGCGCAACGGCGGACGCGAAATTGCCCAATGCAAAGACGGCCATCAATACCAGCAGCACATGAAAGCGGGCGAACCGCGCCGCAAGTACCGCGATCAACGGCGCGCCGACGACCACGCCGAGCGCGTAGGCGCTGATGACGGCGCCCGCCGCCGGCACCGAGACGGCGACGTCGTCTGCGACCTGAGGCAACAGGCCCATGATGGCGAATTCGCCGGTACCGATACCGAAACCACCGACTGCCAGCGCGATTTCCGTCGCGGAAACCCTGTTACGGGATTTGCCCACGTTCGCGGGGCCAATATTCGTGGGGCCGATATCGGCGGAAAGGACATCTTCGGACATGCGTGGCCTTGGCTCGCGGCCCGTCGGCCGCCGCTTGGGAGGAATTTGGTGAATATCTTTGGGGACCTCGGCGCAGCCGATGTCGTGGCAGGTTTATACTGCAGTGCAGTATAGGCGAGCCGGCTGCACCTGCAAGAACTGTGCTGCAGCGCACATCAAAATTTCACAAGCCGGTGCATAGCTGCCGATTGTTGACGTTTACGTCAAAGTTATATAATTCGGATTACGGCTTGAAGAGGCGAGCTAAAAGCAGCATCTTCGACGGAGAGGAAGATCGGGAGGGATTTTTCTTCGCCGTGATGACGGCCGTTCATTGGCGACCAGAGGGAGGAAGGTCATGGCGGAAGCAAGCACGCAACAGGCGGGCTCCAGCACGGCGAAGATTTGGCTTGGATCCTACCCGCCGGGCGTGCCGGCCGAAATCGGCCCGCTCACCTATCGATCCATCGGCGAATTCTTCGATCACGCGGTTGCGCAATATTCCTGGCGCCCCGCATTCACCTGCATGGGCAAGGCACTGACCTTCTCCGATCTCAATACGCATTCGGCGAAAATCGGCGCCTGGCTGCAGTCGCTGGGGCTCGCGAAGGGCGATCGGGTTGCGGTGATGATGCCCAACATCCTTCAAAATCCGGTCATCGTCTATGGGATCCTGCGAGCCGGCTTCACCGTCGTCAACGTCAATCCGCTCTATACGCCGCGCGAACTGGAGCACCAGTTGGTGGATGCCGGCGCCAAGGCGATCTTCGTGCTTGAGAATTTCGCTCATACGGTCGAGCAGGTGCTGGCCCGCACGGAGGTCAAGCATGTCGTGGTCGCCAGCATGGGCGACATGCTTGGTGCGAAGGGGGCAATCGTCAATCTGGTGGTGCGCCGCGTCAAGAAGCTCGTCCCCGCCTGGTCGATTCCAGGTCACCTTTCGTTCAAGACGGTTCTTGCCAAGGGCGCGACGCTCGGCTTCAAGCGCCCGAACGTAGCGCCGGGAGATGTCGCCTTCCTGCAATATACGGGCGGCACCACCGGTGT
Organism: Sinorhizobium meliloti; assembly: GCF_017876815.1. Taxonomy (NCBI): domain Bacteria; kingdom Pseudomonadati; phylum Pseudomonadota; class Alphaproteobacteria; order Hyphomicrobiales; family Rhizobiaceae; genus Ensifer; species Ensifer meliloti. Next base: position 775,831 of record NZ_JAGIOS010000001.1, read on the forward strand.
TTCCAAGGGCGCAACGCTGACGCACGCCAATCTCCTGTCCAACATGGCCCAGATGGAGCTGTGGCTGAACACGGCCTTCCTGCGCAAGCCGCGCCCGGAGAGCCTCACCTTCATGTGCGCGCTTCCGCTCTACCATATCTTCGCGCTCACGGTGAATTCGCTGATGGGACTGGCAACCGGCGGCAACAACATCCTGATACCGAACCCGCGCGACATCCCCGCCTTCGTCAAGGAGCTCGGCAGGTACAGGACGAACATCTTTCCGGGGCTGAACACGCTCTTCAACGCGTTGATGAACAATTCCGAATTCCGCAAACTCGACTTCTCTTCCCTGATCCTGACCTTCGGCGGCGGCATGGCGGTGCAGCGGCCGGTCGCCGAGCGCTGGCTGGAGCTGACCGGCTGCCCGATCCATGAGGGCTACGGACTTTCCGAGACGTCGCCGGTCGCCACCGCCAACCGCCTCGACACCGACGATTTCACCGGCACGATCGGCATACCGCTGCCCTCGACGGAGGTCGAGATCCGCGACGAGGACGGGCGCACGCTTCCCGTCGGCGAAATCGGTGAGATCTGCATTCGCGGGCCGCAGGTGATGGCGGGTTACTGGCAGCGCCCCGAGGAAACGGCCAGGGCCATTTCGCCGGACGGCTTCTTCCGCACCGGGGATGTCGGCTTCATGAACGCCGAGGGACTGACGAAGATCGTCGATCGGAAGAAGGACATGATCCTCGTCTCGGGATTCAACGTGTTCCCCAACGAGATCGAGGAAGTGGCGGCGACCCATCCCGGCATCCTCGAATGCGCCGCAATCGGCGTTGCCGACCCGCATTCCGGCGAGGCGGTCAAGCTCTTCGTCGTGCGCAAGGACCCGAACCTCACCGAAGAAGAGGTCAAGCGCCACTGTGCCGCCAGCCTCACCAACTACAAGCGGCCGCGATACGTGGAATTCCGCACCGAACTGCCCAAGTCGAACGTCGGCAAGATCCTGCGCAAGGACCTGCGCGGATAGCGGTTTGGGCGCGGAAATGCCCCTCATCCGGCCTGCCGGCCACCTTCTCCCCGCAGGCGGGGAGAAGGGACTCGCGGCACCGGCTCGCTCCATTTTGCCGCAGAGTGCGCGTCCGAGTCCCCTCTCCCCGCCTGCGGGGAGAGGGCTAGGGTGAGGGGCAGTCTTCGCCGCCCTACCGATGGAGAAAAGCGCCCGCCTTTTTTCGCTGCAGCGCACACCCGCCCTTGATTTGCCGCGGTTAAACCGACTAGCTATCGCAGCCAAATTCCGATGCCCCCATTCCCATGCCCTAGTTGCGATGCAAGGAGCCCTGCGATGAAAGCGCTTGTCGAAAACCTGAAAGCCACTGCACGCGAGACCGATGCGACCGATATCCGCGCCGCCTTCGCGGCCGATCCGAACCGTTTCTCGCGCTTCAGCACGGCGTTCGACGACCTCCTCTTCGACTATTCCAAATGCGCGGTGAACGACAGGATCATCGACGGGCTCGAAGCGCTCGCCAAGGCGGCGAAGGTCGAGGAAAAGCGCGATGCCATGTTCCGCGGCGATATCATCAACATCACCGAGGAGCGCGCGGTTCTGCATACGGCGCTGCGGAACAGGTCGAACCGGCCGGTCCTCGTGGACGGGAAGGACGTCATGCCGGACGTCAATGCCGTGCTCGAGGCAATGGGCAAGTTCGCTGACGATATCCGCTCCGGTGCCTTGAAAGGAGCCACGGGCAAGAAGATCACCGATGTCGTCAATATCGGTATCGGCGGTTCGGATCTCGGCCCGGTCATGGCGACGCTGGCGCTTGCCCCCTTCCACGACGGGCCGCGGCTGCACTTCGTTTCCAACGTCGACGGCGCCCACATCGCCGACACGCTGACGCTGCTCGATCCCGAGACCTCTCTCTTCATCGTCGCCTCCAAGACCTTCACCACGATCGAGACGATGACCAATGCGGCGACCGCCCGCGCCTTCATCGCCGGCAAGCTCGGCGAGGCGGCGGTAGGCCATCACTTCGCAGCCGTCTCCACCGCCCTCGACAAGGTCGGCGCCTTCGGCATCGATGCCGCCCGCGTCTTCGGCTTCTGGGACTGGGTCGGCGGACGCTATTCCATCTGGTCGGCGATCGGACTGCCGTTGATGATCGCGATCGGCAAGGAGAATTTCGGCCGCTTCCTAGACGGCGGCCATGCGATCGACGAGCATTTCCGCAGCGCGCCGCTTCGTCAGAACATCCCCATGCTGCTTGGGCTCATCGGCTTCTACAATCGCAACGTTCTCGGCTATCCGTCGCGGGCGATCCTGCCCTACGACCAGCGGCTGACGCGCTTTCCGGCCTATCTGCAGCAGCTCGACATGGAATCGAACGGCAAGGGCGTGACGCTCGACAGCCAGCCGGTCGAATTCTCGACCGGTCCCGTCGTCTGGGGCGAGCCCGGCACCAACGGCCAGCATGCCTTCTATCAGCTCATCCACCAGGGAACCGATGTCATTCCCGCCGAGTTCATGATCGCGGCGAATGGCCATGAAAAAGACCTGCGCCACCAGCACCAGCTCCTGATGGCGAACTGCCTGGCGCAGTCGGAAGCGCTGATGAAGGGGCGTACGCTGGCGGAGGCCAAGGCGCAGCTGACCTCCAAGGGCATGGACGATGCTAAGGCCGACAAGATCGCACCGCACCGCGTCTTCACCGGAAACCGGCCGTCGCTGACCATCGTCTACGACCAGCTCGACCCCTTCGCGCTCGGCCGTCTGATCGCGCTTTACGAACATCGCGTCTTTGTCGAAGGCGCGCTCTTCAACATCAATTCCTTCGACCAGTGGGGCGTCGAGCTCGGCAAGGAACTGGCGACCGGCCTGCTGCCCGTCATCGAAGGCAAGGAAAGCGCCGAGGGCCACGATTCCTCGACCGCCGGCCTCGTTGCCGCGCTGCTGAAGGCGGCACGCTGATCGACAGCCGATCGGAGTGATCGGTCAGCCGCGCGGATTCTCCCCCCTTGTGGGGGAGATGGCGGCAGCCGGAGGGGCATCACGGCCGCGCGTGCTGCGTGGACCCGCCGATACGGCGTAGTCGCACCAACGTCAGAGCCCGAGTTCGTGTCGCCAGGGCGGATTGGCGCCTGCGCGCGAAACAGTGACGGCCGCAGCCTTCGCTGCGAGCGTCAGGGCCTGGCGGATCGCCTCGTCGGTCAGGCTTGCCACCCTCTCCTTGGTCAGGAGGTTGTTGAACTTCAGCGAGGCCAGCACCCCGGCGTCGAAAGTGTCGCCCGCGCCGACCGTATCGACGACCTCGACCCGTTCGCTCGCGACCTCGACCTTGTGGCCGTTCGTATAACCGACGGCGCCGTCCGCGCCGCGGGTGATCAGCACCAGTTTCGGGCCGCGTTTCAGCCATTCGGCTGCGAGTGCGTCGTGGCTGCCCTCCATGCCGAACCAGGCGAGGTCCTCGTCGGAGAACTTGACGATATCCGACATGGCCGCCATTCGGTTCATGCGTCCGACATGCGCCTCCCGGTCTTTGATGAAGCCGGGGCGGATATTCGGATCGAAGGAGATCACCCGTTTTTCGTGCTCCCGCGCCATCAGCGCCTCATAGGTGGAGCCGCAGGGCTCGGGAATGAGGCTGATCGCGCCGAAATGCAGCGCCTCGCAGAAATCTCCGAGCGCCGGAAGGTGCTCCGCAGTGATCATCCGCCCGGCCGTGCTCTCGTCGAAGAAGGCGTAACTCGCATGCCCGTCGACGAGCTTCACGAAGGCAAGCGTCGTGTGCAGCGGCAGCGTGGCGCAGGGAGCGAAATCGACATTCGCGGCCTTGAGCGTCGCGCGCAGGATGTCTCCGAACATATCGTCCGAAAGGCCGGTGAAAAAGCCTGTGGGGACGCCGAGCCGGCCGAGCGCGACGGCCGTGTTGAAGATCGCGCCGCCCGCATAGGGCGCAAAGGCGCTCTCGCCCGCCGTCGTCTCCCGCGGCAGCATGTCGATCAGGGCCTCTCCGCAGCAAACGATCATGTCCATTCCTCCCCAAACATATTCAATCGATCCGGCAAATCGCGCCAAGCCCTTCGTTACTGGACCGCGAGCGCCCTGACGCCCCCGTTTCGGCCCGACCAGTCGAGCGGAGCATTGAGGAAGGCTTCGACCTCGTTCAGTGTCTTCTCGTCGAACAGCGCCAGTTCGCGCGCGACGGCAAGCACGTTGCGCCAGGTGGCGATGTAGTGCAGGTCGACGCCCTTCGACTTCATGTTGCCGCGCGCCTCCGGGAAGATGTCATAGTAGAAGAGGGCGATGCCGTGCTCGACCACGCCGCCGGCCGCGCGGATCGCATCGATGAACTTGAACATCGAGCCGCCGGCGGTCGTCAGATCCTCGATGACAAGGACACGCGCACCCTCAGGCATATAGCCCTCTATCTGGGCGTTGCGGCCGTGCCCCTTCGGCGCCTTGCGTACATAGATCATCGGCAGGCCAAGACGCTCGGCAAGCATTGCCGCGAAGGGAATACCGGCGGTCTCGCCGCCGGCCACCACGTCGAACTGCTCGAAACCGGCTTCGCGGAGGATCGTGGCGGCAGCGAAATCCATGACCGCCGAGCGGATGCGCGGATAGGAGACCAGCTTGCGGCAGTCGATATAGACCGGGCTCGCCATGCCGGAGGCGAGCCTGTAGGGCTCGTCGGCGCGAAAATGCACGGCCTTGATTTCCCAGAGCATCTTCGCGACCAGCTCGGCCATCACGGCCTTGTCGGTGAATGCGTTCGAAAACATGGACTCTCCTTCGGCTATCAGGCCTGTGTCACGGCCCAGTGGAGCGGGAACATCGGGTCGAAAACCGTGACCGGACCGGCTTCGGTCTCGATCCTGGCAGGGTAGCTGACCGGCTCCTCCTGCTTGCGCAGCGTGATCGTCTCCTCGTTTGCCGGCAGGCCGTACCAGGCGGGGCCGTTCAGCGAGGTGAAGGCTTCCAGCCGGTCGAGCGCACCCTCTTCCTCGAAGACGTGAGCGAGGCAGCTCAAGGTGTTGATCGATGTGTAGATGCCGGCACAGCCGCAGGCGCACTCCTTAAGCGGGTCGACATGCGGGGCAGAGTCCGTGCCCAGGAAGAAGCGGACGTCGCCCGAGATCGCCGCCTGGCGAAGCGCCAGCCGATGCGCCTCGCGCTTCGCCACCGGCAGACAGTAGTAATGCGGCTTGATGCCGCCGACGAGGATGGCGTTGCGGTTGATGATCAGGTGATGGGTGGTGATGGAGCCGGCAAGATTGGCCGCATGCTCGCGGATGTAGTCGACGCCGTCCTTCGTCGTCACATGCTCCATGGTGATCCTGAGATCGGGCAGGCGCCGGCGGAGCGGGTCGAGAACGGTTTCGATGAAGACCGCCTCGCGGTCGAAAATGTCGACCTCGGCCGTCGTCACCTCGCCATGGACGCAGAGCGGCAGGCCGATCTCGGCCATGCGCTCGAGCACCGGCATGGCCTTGTCGATATCGCGGACGCCGCTCGACGAATTGGTTGTGGCGCCGGCCGGATAGAGCTTGACGGCCTTGACGAGGCCGCTCCTGAACCCGGCTTCCACATCTCCCGGATCGGTGCCCTCGGTAAGATACAGCGTCATCAGCGGCTCGAACCGGTCCCCTGCGGGAATGGCGGCGAGGATGCGCTCGCGATAGGCGGCCGCATCGGCGGAGGTCACCACGGGCGGCACCAGATTGGGCATGATGATGGCGCGCGCGAAATGGCGGCTCGTATCGGCAATCACGCCGCGCAGGATGCCGCCGTCGCGAAGGTGAAGATGCCAATCATCAGGGCGGCGTATAACGAGGTCTTGCATATCAGCGTTCTCCCGATGCTCGCGCCCGATCCGCGCGGCCGGCATCAGGGCGTACCGGTGCGCTCGAAGGGCGGCAACTCATGTGGTGAAACCGCGCCTCGATAACACCATTGCGCCGCCGAAGACAATGGCCATTCGAAAGCTCACCGCAGTCCGCGGCCGGAAACTGCGGGACGAATGCCGAGCACTCTAAAAGTCCCTGATCACGACATCCGCCGGCCTGCGGCTGTCGACGACCCGGCGGGCATTGGGTATGTCGTTGCCATAGGCCTTGCTGCGCGCCGCGTCTTCGTCATAGCCGTGGTCGTACCAGCGCTGCAGGAGCCGCCGCTCGAGCACCTCCAGACCCGGATCGATGAAGATCGAATAATCGAAAGCGCCGTCGAGGCCGTTCCAGGGCGCTTCGTCGAGCAGCAGGTAGTTGCCCTCGGCAAGCACGATACGCGTCTCGGGCGCGATGATCCTCGCCGAGGCAATCGCCAGTTCCCGGGAGCGGTCGAAGACCGGGACGAGAACCTCGCCGTCATCGGCGCGGACGGCGGCAAGCGTTGCGAGAAAGGATCGGACGTCGAAGGTCTCGGGTGCCCCCTTGCGGGCAAGCAGCCCTTTTTCCTCGAGAACGGCATTGTCCATGTGAAACCCGTCCATGGGCAACACCGCCGCCTTTTCGCCCGCCTGCGTGATCGCCTCCGCAAGCGTTTCGGAAAGCGTGGACTTACCGGCGCCGGGCGGACCGGCGATGGCGACGATGAAGCGGCCGGAATTGACCGTCCGCTTCAGGATTTCATCCGCAAGGGATTTGACGCTCATGCCGCGATCGCCTCGCGCGGCGGCTCCTTCGCACCGGTCATGAAGGCCACCGCATCGGACATGGTGTAATCCTTGGGATTGATGACGCAGAGGCGGCGGCCGAGACGATGGATGTGGATCCGGTCCGCGACTTCGAAGACATGCGGCATGTTGTGCGAGATCAGCACGATCGGCAAGCCGCGGCGACGAACGTCGAGGATCAGCTCCAGCACGCGCCGGCTTTCCTTCACCCCGAGCGCCGCCGTCGGCTCGTCCATGATGACGACCTTGGAACCGAAGGCGGCGGCGCGCGCCACCGCAACGCCCTGGCGTTGTCCGCCGGAGAGCGTCTCGACCGCCTGGTTGATGTTCTGGATGGTCATCAGACCGAGCTCGGAGAGCTTCGCCCGCGCCTGCTTTTCCATGGCGGCGCGGTCGAGCGAGCGGAACCACTTGCCCATGATGCCCGGCTTGCGGATCTCCCGGCCGAGGAACATGTTGTCGGCGATCGAGAGTGCCGGCGACAGGGCGAGGTTCTGATAGACCGTTTCGATGCCGGCTTGCCTCGCCTCCATCGGCGAGCGGAACTGGATGGGCTTGCCTTCCAGCCGGATCTCGCCTTCGTCCGGCGTGACGGCGCCCGATATCGCCTTGATCATCGAGGACTTGCCGGCGCCGTTGTCGCCGATCACGGCCAGGATCTCGCCGGGATAGAGGTCGAAATCGGCGCGGTCGAGGGCGGTCACGCGGCCATAGCGCTTGACGAGGCCGCGAGCGGTGAGAATGGGTTCCTGTGCCATCAGGCTGCTACCTTTCTGATCCACTGGTCGATTGCAACGGCGATGATGATCAGCAAGCCGATCAGGAGATAGGTCCATTGCGGGTCGGTGCCCATGAGGCGCAGGCCGAGCGAGAAGACGCCGACGATCAGCGCGCCGAAGAGCATGCCCATGATGGAGCCGCGGCCGCCGAAGAGCGAGATGCCGCCGATCACCACGGCAGTGATCGATTCGATATTCGCAAACTGGCCCGCTGTCGGCAGGGCTGTCCGGGGAAAGTTCCGGGTGAATCGAAATGTCGCAGGCGCATGCCCCGTCAGACGGCGTTTTTCCGTCTATTTTCTGGTTGTCGAGACTCAGAAAAGGAGACGGAGCATGCGGTTCACCCCTAGCATTTTCGCCCAGCTGCTGAAAGCGATTGATCGCCGCAGCTTTCAGGCGATTGTGGGTCGTCATGCCGGGGATGCCTACGACAAGTGCTTTACCAGCTGGGATCATCTGGTGGCACTGATCTATGCCCAGTTGAGCGCCACGACCAGCCTGCGCGGGTTGGAGGCGAGCTTCAACGCCAACAGTCAGCATCATTACCATCTCGGCAGTGGCCGGCTGATGCGCTCGACGCTGTCGGACGCCAACCGCCGCCGCCCGGTCGCCGTCTTCGCCGAGACCTTCGCGCTTCTGGCCGGTCAGCTCGACCGGCAGACGCGCCGGGAGGGCACCAAGATGCTGCGGCTGATCGATTCGACCCCGATACCGCTGGGTAAGCTGTACGATTGGGCCAAGTCGAACGGCCGCATCCGCGGCATGAAGCTGCATGTCGTCTATGATCCCAAGGCCGATTGTCCAGGCATCCTCGACATCACCGACGCCAACGTCAACGACGCCCAGATCGGCCGCACGATCACCATCGAAAAGGGCGCAACCTATGTCTTCGACAAGGGCTACTGCCATTACGGCTGGTGGACGGCGATCGCCGAAGCCGGCGCCAGTTTCGTCACCCGGCCGAAGACCAACATGGGACTGGCTTTGGTCGCTGAACGCCCCGTTGAGCAACCTCAAGGCGATGGCTTCCTGGTCCTCGAAGACAGCCAGGTCAGCCTCGCCAGCAAGGGCGATTCCAAGCTGCCGATCGGCTTGCGCCGGGTAATCGTCAAGCGCCAGGACGGCGATACGATCACGCTTCTGACCAACGACCTCGAGCGCTCCGCCGTCGAGATCGGCCAGCTCTATAAGGATCGCTGGCAGATCGAGCTTCTGTTCCGCTGGATCAAACAGCACCTCAAGATCCGCAAGTTCCTCGGCAACAACGACAACGCCATCCGCCTGCAGATCTTCGCGGCGATGATCGCCTATGCACTGTTGCGCATCGCCGCCCGCCTCGCCCGCGTCCCTCTACCGATCCTGCGCTTCACCGACCTCGTCACCCAGTGCCTGTTCCAGCGCAAAAGCATCGCCGAAATCCACAAGCCGCCGCAGGTCAATCCAAGCCGACCAAAACCCCGGACCATCCCAAACCAAATGGTCTTCCGCTATGCATGAATTTTCCCCGGACAGCCCTGCGCTGTCGGGGAGACTGAGCCGATGCGGCCGATGAGGGCCCAGCCGGCAAGGGCGCAGATGAGGCCGGAGAGCGTATAGATGGAGATGAGCATGCGCGTGACGTTGACGCCGGCGAGCTTGGCAGCCTCGGGGTCGTCGCCGACGGCATAGACATAGCGCCCCCAGGCGGTGCGGTTCAGGACATACCAAAGAAGGCAGACGAGGAGCACCATCACCACGACGCCGTAGGTGAAGACGGCATTGCCGATGCGGAAGTTCTGGCCGAAGAACTGCAGGATCGAGGCATTCGCGGAAATGTCCTGAGCCCGGATCGTCTCATTGGCGGAATAGAGGAAGTTCGAGGCGAGCACGATCTGCCACATGCCGAGCGTGACGATAAAGGGCGGCAGCTTCATGCGCGCGACGAGCGTTCCGTTGATGTAGCCGCAAAGCGCCCCCACCCCAAGGCCGCAGATGACGGAGAGCGCCGGCGGGAAGCCGTAGCGGAAGGTGAACTGCCCCATGATGACGGACGAGAGCACCATGATGGCGCCGACCGAAAGATCGATACCGGCGGTCAGGATCACGAGCGTCTGAGCGGCACCGACGATACCGACGATCGCCACCTGCTGCAGGATCAGCGTCATGGTGAAGGCGGAAAAGAACTTGCCGCCGAGAATGACCCCGAAGGCGATCAGCGACAGGACCAGCACGATCAGCGGCACCGCGGCCGGGCTCGAATGCAGGAAGTGCTGCAGCTTCTGAAGCAGCGTCTTATCATGCGCGTCGAATGACGCTACGTCCGTCGAACTGTCGGCCAGGACCTTTTCGAATTCCTGGGATGGCTGTGCGGCTGTGTTTGTTTCGCCCATGGGGACTCCTCCCGTGAACCCCGCTCAAGAAGGGGGTGCATTGCTGCAGGATGCGCGGCCCACCGGTCGAAGCGGCGAGCCTCAGAACGCTCCACGAAATCCGGCCTGCGCCGCGATCGGTTCTGAGAAGCCAGAGCGGAACGCGGGCAAGAAGCACCTCGCGCCTTCCTCGCCCCGCCCTGAAAATTGCGCAGGTTTTCGATGCCTTGTCAAAGACCTCGGCACTTGCGGGAAGGGCGGCCGGGGCCGCCCTTCCCTTCAACGCCTGTGTGCGTGGCCGATCAGCCCCAGCACTTCTCCATGCCGGTCTTGGTATCGATCGACTCGACGCCGGATACCGGCTTGTCGGTGACGAGCGAAACGCCGGTGTCGACGAAGTCCTTGCCTTCGGTCGGCGTAGGCTTCTCGCCCGTATCGGCGAACTTCTTGATCGCCTCGATGCCGAGCGCCGCCATCATCAGCGGATACTGCTGCGACGTCGCGCCGATCACGCCCTCGGCGACATTCTTGACGCCCGGGCAGCCGCCGTCGACGGACACGATCAGCACGTCCTTCTCGCGGCCGACGGACTTCAGCGCCTCATAGGCGCCGGCGGCGGCCGGCTCGTTGATCGTGTGGACGACGTTGATGGTCGGGTCCTTCTGGAGGAGGTTCTCCATCGCGGTCCGGCCGCCCTCTTCGTTGCCGTTGGTGATGTCATGGCCGACGATGCGAGGATCATCCTCGTCGCCGATCTTGTTCGGGTCCTTGGGGTCGATGCCGAAACCGATCATGAAGCCCTGGTCGCGCAGCACATCGACGGAGGGCTGCGACGGCGTCAGGTCGAGGAAGGCCACCTTGGCTTCCTTGGCGGCATCGCCGAGTGTTGCGGCCGCCCACTGGCCGATGAGTTTGCCGGCAAGCAGGTTGTCCGTCGCAAAAGTGGCGTCGGCGGCATCGAGGGGTTCGAGCGGCGTGTCGAGCGCGATGACCAGAAGACCCGCATCCCGCGCCTTCTGGACCTGCGGCACGATACCCTGGGTATCGGAGGCGGCAATCAGGATACCCTTGGCGCCATCGGCGATGCAGGTCTCGATCGCAGCGACCTGGCTCTCGGAATCCCCGTCGATCTTGCCGGCATAGGACTTCAGGGTGACGCCCAGTTCCTTGGCCTTGGCGGCCGCGCCTTCCTTCATTTTCACGAAAAAGGGATTGGTGTCGGTTTTGGTGATGAGGCATGCCGACACCTCGGCTGCCTGCGAGGGCGATGCGAAAGCCACGCCCATGGCGAGCGCGCCGAATGCGGCAGAAAGAACTGTCTTCTTCATTAAATCCTCCCAAGGATGAAAAATGCCGGCGCGCCGGCTTCAGGACCCGCTGCAGCATTCTCCTCAGCTGCAGACGGCGCTTCCGATGGTCAATCAAGCATCAAAAATCCACCGTGTCAATAAATAAATCAAATTGAATTATTATCTCGTTGTGGCATTCTGCACGTGGTATCGCCTCGGTCCGACCGGGAGGATTTGGGCATCGGCGATCGTGGGCTGGATGCGGACAGCCCCACGCGAAGCGAGCGGGTGCCGTGATCGGAGTGCGATCGCGGTAAAGCTTTAAGGTACTGCATGGCCGTACCCGGATCGGGGTGGAACCGTACGGTACCAATGGGAGGAAACGGTGGCATGTCACTGACAGATGGCCCCTATGCGGGGCCGCCCCAGCCGGATGTGGTCGACCCGAGCGGCGGGGCCAATCAAACGCGCGTGCGCGCCTATAACGAACGGCTGGTCATGTCGCTGGTGCGCCGTCACGGCAGCTTGTCCAAGGCCGAGATCGCGCGCCGATCCGGTCTATCGGCGCAGACCGCCTCCGTCATCATGCGGTCGCTCGAAGCCGACGGGCTGCTCGTCCGCGGCGCGCCGGTGCGCGGCCGGGTTGGACAGCCCTCCATCCCCATGCGGCTCAATCCGGATGCGGTCTATTCCTTCGGCGTGAAGATCGGCCGGCGCAGCGCCGATCTGGTGCTGATGGATTTTCTCGGCACCATCCGGCTGCACCTGCATCAGATCCATACCTATCCGCTGCCCGAGGAGATCGTCAGCTTCATCGTCGGGGGCATCGGCAAGCTCGAGGGACAGCTTGGCCCCGGCGAGCGCGGCCGCATTGCCGGCGTCGGCATCGCCACGCCGTTCGAACTGTGGAACTGGTCGGAGGAAGTCGGCGCGCCGCGCGAAGAGATGGACAGGTGGCGCGATTTCGACCTGCAGGCGGCGGTCGCCTCGCGCATCCGGCATCCGGTTTTCCTTCAGAACGACGGAACCAGCGCCTGCGGTGCCGAACTCGCCTTTGGTGTGGGCGCCAGTTATCCCGATTTCGTCTATTTCTATATCGGCTCCTTTATCGGCGGCGGCGTCGTGATCAACTCCGCCCTCTTTTCCGGACGAACCGGCACCGCCGGCGCCGTCGGCCCGCTGCCTGTCGCCGGCAAGGACGGCAAGTCGACGCAGTTGCTGAAAATCGCCTCGGTCTTCGTCCTGGAAAAGCTCCTGCGCGAACGCGGCATCGACCCGGAGCCGCTCTGGTACTCCGCCGACGACTGGATCGATTTCGGCGAACCGCTCGAAATATGGATTCAGGATGCGGCGGCAGCGCTTGCGCAAGCCGTCGTCTCCGCGGTTTCCGTCCTCGATTTTTCGGCGGCCGTGATCGACGGCGGCTTTCCGCCCTGGGTGCGTGCGCGCCTTCTTGCCGCGACGCGAAAGGCCCTCCAGACGCTCGACCTGCAGGGCGTCACGGTTCCGGACCTCGTCGAAGGCACCGTCGGCAGCCACGCCCGCGCGATCGGCGGCGCAAGCCTGCCGCTCTTCTCCCGCTATCTGCTGGACACCAATGTCCTCTTCAAGGAGCTTTAAGCCGTTGCTGAAAGGAATAAGCCCCATTCTGAGCCCGGAGCTTCTCTCCACATTGAGAGCGATGGGGCACGGCGACGAGATTGCGCTCGTCGACGGAAACTATCCCGGGCTGGAGCACGCGCGCCGGCTCATCCGGTTGGACGGGCACCCGCTTGTCCCCGTGCTCGACGCCGTATTGAGCATCCTGCCGATCGACGATTTCGTGCCGGAGGCGATCTTCCGGGCAACCGTGAAACAGGACCGCGACGCGCTCGACCCGGTGCATCGGGACATCATTGCCTGCTGTCGGAAACATGAGCCGGCACAGCCGGTCGTTCCTTTGCTCGGAGCCGATTTCTATCAGCGGGTGAAGGCGGCCCATGCGGTGGTGCAGACCAGCGAACCGCGGCTATACGGCAACGTCATCCTGCGCAAGGGCGTCATCTACCCTTGAGATCGTGACGCAACAAAGAACCCGCCGGCGAGCCGGCGGGTTCTTTCTCGACCAGCAATGCTTGGGTCAGGCAGCAACGGCCCTTCCGGTGCGGGCATCGAGCGAGAGCGCGCCCGGGCCGAAGCCTGCCAGCACCAGGAAGGCGCCGGCGATCGTGATGTTCTTCATCATCATGATCTGGTTGAAGACCGTCAGCAGACCGTTTGCAGCCGGCGGGAAGTCCGGGACGTTGATTGCGCCGCTATGGAAGACGAAAGCGGTGACCACGCAGAAGGCGGCGAGCAGATAGGATGCGATACGGGTCTGAAACCCGACGAGGATCGCAAGACCGGCAACGAGTTCGAAGAGACCGGCGAGATAGGCGAGCGCCGTTGCGGCAGGCCAACCGGCACCGGTGATCATACCGGCCGTCGCCGACGGGTCGGTGAGCTTGCCGAAGCCGGAGGTTATGAAGATGATCGAGAGAAGAATGCGCCCGATGAGCACGATGACATTCTGGGACATGCGCGAGGCTCCTGTTGGGAAACGTGTTGGCAGCAGAGATAACAAGCTTTTCGAAATCCTCTAGCCGCCCGCCCGGCGACAGATCGTTCACAATCTAGAGACGGAATCGATTCGTCGTCAACTGATGCCTTGCCGCTTTGGCCTCGGTCGGCCAAACAAGCGCTTTTCTGTTGCAAGATGAGGCGACAGAGTCAAAACTCCCCGACGCGTAAAGGGGAACGCAGGGGTAATCGCAATGGCTGAAGTCATCCGGAGTTCCGCCTTCTGGCGGTCCTTCCCTATATTCGAAGAGTTCGACAGCGAAACCCTGTGCGAGCTATCGGGCATCGCCAGCTACCGGAAATGGTCCGCGGGCACGGTCATCTTCCAACGCGGCGACCAGGGCGACTACATGATCGTGGTGGTTTCCGGACGCATCAAGCTTTCGCTGTTCACGCCGCAGGGCCGCGAACTCATGTTGCGGCAGCACGAGGCAGGGGCGCTGTTCGGCGAGATGGCGCTGCTCGACGGACAACCGCGATCGGCGGATGCGACCGCCGTCACCGCCGCCGAGGGCTATGTGATCGGCAAGAAGGATTTCCTCGCCCTCATCACGCAGAGGCCGAAGACCGCCGAGGCGGTGATCCGCTTCCTCTGCGCGCAATTGCGCGACACGACGGACCGGCTGGAAACCATCGCGCTCTATGATCTCAACGCCCGCGTCGCCCGCTTCTTCCTGGCGACGCTCCGCCAGATCCACGGTAGCGAGATGCCGCAAAGCGCCAATCTCCGGCTGACGCTCAGCCAGACGGACATCGCCTCGATCCTCGGAGCGAGCCGGCCGAAGGTGAACCGCGCGATCCTGTCGCTGGAGGAGAGCGGTGCGATCAAGCGCGCCGACGGCATCATCTGCTGCAATGTCGGTCGCCTGCTGAGCATCGCCGATCCGGAGGAGGATTGATGCCGCTTGCCCAAAAGCGGGCGGTTTCAAAGACTTGGAGCGGTTGAGCGTAAGGCCGAGGATGCATCACCGCATAACCCCGCTTTCCGGAGGGATCATCGCCAGCCTCGCCGCGGCGCTGCTGCTCTATCTCTATGCCGGAACCATCCTCGACACCCAGCGTGAACTCTTTTTCGACAGTCTCACTCAATGGGTCCCCTCGCCGAGGTCGCCGGACATCATCGTCGTCGACGTCGATCGTAAGGCCTATGAGGCGCATGGCGGCAGCTGGGACAGGGCCGCAACCGCGGATCTGATTACACGCTTGGCCGCGGCCGGGCCGAAGACGATCGCCGTCGATTTCGTTTTCAGTTCCGCCTGCGACCCGGCTTCGCCCGCAAACGCCGCGCTCGCTGCGGCGATCGGCAGAGCCCCGGTGGCCCTCGGCTTCTTGGCGGCCGGCCGCGTTCTCGCACGGCCGCGCCCCGTGCCGCCTCTGGCCCTCAGGCGCCAGCTGGCCGTCCCCGCGCAGTGGTTTATCGAAGGTGCGGAGACCTCCTGCCCGGCTTTCATGGACCGGGCGAAGGCCGCGACGGCCGCTTTTCTCGTCGGCGACGAGGATGCGCGGGTCCGGCGTGTTCAGGCTTACGCCATACTCGGCAACGATGCCTACCCGGCGCTCGGCATCGAAGCGGGGCGGCTTGCCGCCGACAGCAGCACGCCCGTTCTCGGCGGAGAACCCGCCTGGCTAAGGCTCGATCACGCGATCATCCCTCTCGATGAGAGCGGCAACCTGCGTTTCCCGGCAAGTTCCGGAGAGGCGATCGCCGCCCGCACGATCTCTGCCGCCGACATCCTCGCCGGTCGACTGGAGAAAAGCCGTCTGGCGGGAAGGCTCGTCTTGATCGGCAGCAGCATGCCGAGCCTTGGCGGCCTTCGGCCCACCGCCTCCATGCCGCTCCAGCCATCGGTTCAGATCCACGCCGATATCGCCAATGCGATCATGACGGGGTTCGTGCCTTACCGTGGCAGCAATCTGCCATTGATCGAGGCGGTCTTCGCCTTCGCAGCGGGAGTCGCTGCAGCCTACGCAGCAACCAGGCTTCGCCCGATGGCATCCCTTATGTTGGGCGCTGCGGCGGTGCTCGCAACAATCGCCTTTGCCGGTGCGATCTATGCCTCCACCGGTTGGCTCTTCGACGCAGTCGGCACATCCTTGGCACTGGCTGCGGTCCTCATCGTCACCAGCGCATTGCAGCTCGCGCGCACGCGGCGCGCAGAGGCGATCGCCCGGCGGAAATTCTCGCAATATCTGCCGCAGTCCGTGGTGGCGCGCTACATAGACGAGCCCGATCGCGGGCGCATGGCCGGTGAGGAACGCCCGGTGACGGCGCTTTTCACCGATATCGAGGGTTTCTCGACAGTTTCGCAAAAGCTTGATCCCCGCGAACTCGTGGCCCTGCTCGACATCTATTTCGCCGAGGTGAACGCGCTCGTCTCCGGGCATGGCGGCATGGTCGACAAGGTCGTCGGCGATGCCGTCCATGCTCTCTTCAACGCGCCCGAGGACCTGCCCGGCCACGTAGACAAGGCGATCGGCTGCGCCGCAGCGATCCATGCTCTGACCGAGGAGATGCGCAGACGTCCGCAATTTGCCGAACACGGTTTCGGCAGGACCCGCATCGGCATCGAAACCGGGCCGGCGGTACTGGGAGAGGTGGGCGCCGGCGGGAAGCTCGACTACACCGCCCATGGCGATGCGGTGAACCTCGCCGCTCGCCTTCAGGAGGCGAACAAGTTCCTCGGCACCGCCATCTGCATCGGCCCGGCGGCGGCTGCGCAGTCGAAGGCGGCGCTCAGATCCCTTGGCCGGCATGACATCAGGGGCTTCGGATCGATGGAGCTATTTACGGTAGCGGGCGATGGGCTGAACAAGCACCTTGGAGCGGAATGAGGGAACGCCGCCCCTCATCCCGCTGCCGCGACCTTCTCCACGCAAGCGGGGCGAAGGAGACCCCGCGGCACCCGCTCAAATCCCCTCTCCTCTTGTGGACCGCAGCGTGAGAGGGAGCGAGCGTGCGCTGCTTGCCCCTTCGCCCCGCCTGCGGGGAGAAGGGGCCGGCAGGCGGATGAGGGGCACACATCGACAGCAACCGCATCGCGGGATGCCAGCTATCGCCCCTACCTCAACCCGACGCTCGCATAGGCCTGGCGAATCCGCGCCTGGCCCCAGCGCGTCGGTTCGCTGGGTGCAGCACCCGGGCGGTTGATATCCACGCCCTGGCCGGCGGCGACTGTCCGTGTAACGCCGCCGCCCTGAACGGACACCACGCCATGTTCCACGAACACCGCGAAAGCCGCTCGGCTCGGGCCGCAGAAGAATTTCGTTCCCCGAACGCCGATCATGCCGAAGGCGGTGCGCACCGCGACGTCCGTCTTGGGCAAACCTTCGGGCCGGTCGAAGACCATCCGGCCGAGGCCCAGCTCCAGGGTTCCGCCCTGGCCGGCGATGTAGCTGTCGATCAGGAGTTCCGTTTGCGGCCCCAGCAGGATACGCGTTTCGCTGAGCGCGAGATCGGCGAAGCTGTTGCTGCTCGTCAGGACATAATCCTTGTCGAGAACCGCGCCGCCGATCGCCAGCCGTTCCTCGTCCCCGCCCTGCCGGCGGCGGACATTGCCGCGGATTTTCGCAGCCTTGCCCACGACCGGAGCTGCTGCCGTCGAACGGCCGCCCGATACGGTGGCAAGCAGCAGGCCGCCAAGAAAGATCCGTCTCCTCATCTCGAACTGCCGCATCGGCTTCTCCGCTGCGTTTCGCAGCGCTCCCTGTTCGGCCTCCGGCTCCTTACGAGGATAGACCGAGGCGTGCCCGATGCAAGACGCATCTTGGGGGCTGCTTCAACTCACCGTTTCATCGCCTTCACCGCTGTTTCCCGCGGAACAGATGCCGGGTCGGGGCGGCCCTAGGATGGTGTCGGTTAGAGGGAGAGCACCATGAAGAAACACGTTGGATCGAGCCTGTATCACCTGATCGCGGCCGCCGTGGTCTTGCCTCTGGTCGCGACCGCGCCCTCCGCGGCGCGTGCAGGCGATCTCACCGCCGCCGAGCAATGCGACCGCGAGGCCGGTAGCGAATTCGATCTCGAACGCAACAGGGCTTTCCCCGCCGTTGCGACGGAGGACATCCGCATCGGGGTGGCACTTTCCGCCTGTCGGGAAGCCTATAATCAGAACGGCGGCGCCCGGACGCAGTTCCAGCTCGCTCGCGTTCTCAACAGGGCTGGACAGAAGCTGCAGTCGGCACGAATTCTCGCCGAAGCCGCTGGGAATGGCCATGCTCTGGCAATGGCCAGCTATGCCGATCTCCTTGCCGAGCGCGGCATGGCCGGTACGTCCTCCGGCGATTTGCTGACGGCCCGGCGCTTCGCGCAGGCGACCACGGACGGATTGCAGTGATGAGGGCGGCGGACCGGTCTTCCGCATAGGTCCGACCCGCCCGAAAATGCCGCTTGACGCCTGCGAGCAGGCGCAGGAGCGTGACCCGCGAGACATCAACGCGGGACGCACATGACGAAGCTCATCATTTTCTCCGACCTCCACATGGTGCCCGAAGGCGAGACGATCATCGGGCTGGACCCGTACCGGCGGCTCGCCAACGGCATCGCCCACGTAAACCGCTACCATGCGGATGCCGACCGGGTGATCTTCGCCGGCGATCTGACGCATCGGGCGGACCGCGCTTCCTACGAGCGGCTGAAGGCGCTTCTCGGCGAACTCACCCCCCCGGCGGCGCTCATGATCGGCAATCACGACCGGCGCGATGTGTTTCTCGACGTCTTCGCGGAAGCGACGACCGACGCAAACGGCTTCGTCCAGCAGGTGCTCGATTTCGCCGATTGCCGCGCGATCCTGCTCGATACGCTGTTTGCACCGCCCTACGACTATCCGGTGAGTCACGCCGGCCACCTATGCGACAGGCGCCTTGCCTGGCTCGACCGGCAACTCGAGGAGGCCGGCGGCCGGCCGGCGCTGATCTTCATGCACCACCCGCCGCATATCAGCGGCTTTGCCGGCATCGATATGATCCGCCTCGTCAACGAAGACGACTTCTACGCCCTGGTGAAGCGGCACGGAAATGTTCGTCATATCTTCGCCGGCCACGTCCACCGCACCATCAGCGGCTCCAGTCGCGGCATTCCCTTCTCGATCTTCAAAAGTCCGGTGCACCAGCAGCCTATGCCCTTCGACACCGCGGACGCGTCCCTTTCGGTGGACGAGCCGGCGGCCTACGGCATAGCGCTGGTGACCGGCGACGGCGTGCTCGTGCATACGGAAGACTACGAGATAGCAAGGCGCGACGCGGTGGGAGCGTGACCTTCCGGCGCAAGAGGCAGGCATTCCGGCGCCACCCGCTTCGTGATAGGCTGGCGCCATGAGCCAATCCGTTCCCGCCCATCAGAATTTCGACTGCCAGAGCTGCGGCGCGTGCTGCGCGTATTCGGCCGACTGGCCGCGCTTTTCGCTGGAGACGGAGGAGGAGCTCGAGCGCATTCCGGCGGACTATGTGGCTGCGGATCTCGGCGGCATGCGCTGCGAGAGCGGCCGCTGCACGGCGCTTGAAGGCAAGCTCGGCCGTTCCGTCGCCTGCAAGGTCTACGACATACGCCCCATCGTCTGTCGCACCTGCATGCCGGGGGACGACGAGTGCCTGATGGCGCGGGAGCAACTTTTCGGGGCGGCATGCTGACCTATGATCATCCGGAACATTCGCTTGCGCTCCGTATAGTTCTCCTTTTGTCCGGCCTGTCGTGGAGAAACATTCGGCCATCAGGCTAATTTGCCGGATGGATGTTCGGCGATGGCACGCGTATTTTCTGCCACGACATCAGGGCGTCGAAAGCGCCCGCTACCGTTCCGTGGAGGACAGCGTTCAATGAGCCCGAACCCGCTTCAGAAACCCGCGATCGACGCCGCACCTGCGCCCTTCGCCGACTTCGCACCGCCAGTCCGGCCGCAAAGCACGCTGCGCCGGGCGATCACGGCCGCTTACCGCCGCCCGGAAACGGAATGCCTGCCGCCTCTCGTCGAGGCGGCCACGCAATCGAAGGAAATACGGGACGCCGCCGCAAGCACCGCCCGCAAGCTGATCGAGGCGCTGCGCGGCAAGCATAGTGGTTCCGGCGTCGAGGGACTGGTGCAGGAATATTCGCTTTCGAGCCAGGAAGGCGTGGCACTCATGTGCCTTGCGGAAGCGCTGCTGCGCATTCCCGATACGGCGACGCGCGACGCGCTGATCCGCGACAAGATTGCCGACGGCAACTGGAAATCGCATCTCGGCGGCAGCCGTTCGCTCTTCGTCAATGCCGCGACCTGGGGACTTGTGGTCACCGGCAAGCTGACCTCGACGGTCAACGACCGCAGCCTCGCGGCGGCGCTCACGCGTCTCATCTCGCGTTGCGGCGAGCCGGTGATCCGGCGCGGCGTCGACATGGCCATGCGGATGATGGGCGAACAGTTCGTCACCGGCGAGACGATCCGCGAAGCGCTGAAACGTTCTAAGGAGCTCGAGGAGAAAGGCTTCAGCTACTCCTACGACATGCTCGGCGAAGCGGCGACCACGGCCGCCGACGCCGAACGCTATTACAGGGACTATGAGAGCGCCATTCACGCAATCGGCAAAGCCTCCGCCGGCCGCGGCATCTATGAGGGCCCGGGCATCTCCATCAAGCTCTCGGCGCTGCATCCCCGCTATAGCCGCGCGCAAGCCGCGCGCGTCATGGGCGAATTGTTGCCGAGGGTGAAGGCGCTCGCTCTCCTCGCCAAGAATTACGATATCGGCCTCAACATCGACGCCGAGGAAGCCGACCGGCTGGAACTGTCGCTCGATCTCCTCGAGGTGCTCTGCCTCGACGGCGATCTCTCCGGCTGGAACGGCATGGGCTTCGTCGTGCAGGCCTATGGCAAACGCTGCCCCTTCGTTCTCGACTTCATCATCGATCTTGCCCGGCGCTCCGGCCGGCGCATCATGGTGCGGCTGGTGAAGGGTGCCTATTGGGATGCCGAGATCAAGCGGGCGCAGCTCGACGGGCTCGCGGATTTCCCGGTCTTCACGCGCAAGATCCACACCGACGTCTCCTATATCGCCTGCGCAGCCAAGCTGCTTGCCGCGACCGATGTGGTGTTCCCGCAATTCGCGACACACAATGCCCAGACGCTCGCCGCCATCTACCACATGGCCGGCAAGGACTTTCACGTGGGCAAATACGAATTCCAGTGCCTGCACGGCATGGGCGAGCCGCTTTATGAAGAGGTCGTCGGCCGCGGCAAGCTCGATCGCCCCTGCCGCATCTATGCGCCTGTCGGCACCCATGAGACGCTGCTTGCCTATCTGGTCCGGCGCCTCCTCGAAAACGGCGCCAACTCCTCCTTCGTGCATCGCATCAACGACCCGAAGGTTTCGATCGACGAACTGATCGCCGACCCCGTCGAAGTCGTCCGCGCCATGCCGGTCGTCGGCGCCAAGCACGACAGGATCGCCTTGCCGGCCGAACTCTTCGGCGATGCGCGGACCAATTCCGCCGGGCTCGATCTTTCCAACGAGGAAACGCTTGCGTCGCTTACGGAAGCGCTGAGGGAAAGCGCGGCAATGAAGTGGACCGCCCTGCCGCAGCTCGCAACCGGCCCCGCTGCCGGCGAGACGCGGACGGTTCTGAACCCCGGCGACCATCGTGACGTCGTCGGCTCGGTGACCGAGACCTCGGAAGAGGACGCACGGCGCGCCGTGCGCCTTGCCGCCGACGCGGCGCCGGATTGGGCGGCCGTGCCGCCCTCCGAGCGGGCCGCCTGCCTCGACCGCGCCGCCGAGCTGATGCAGGCCCGCATGCCCACGCTTCTCGGGCTGATCATCCGCGAGGCGGGCAAATCGGCGCTGAACGCCATTGCCGAGGTGCGCGAGGCGATCGATTTCCTGCGCTACTATGCCGAACAGACGCGCCGCACGCTCGGCCCCGGCCACGGGCCGCTCGGCCCGATCGTCTGCATCAGCCCATGGAATTTCCCGCTGGCAATCTTCACCGGGCAGATCGCCGCCGCACTCGTCGCCGGCAATCCCGTGCTCGCCAAACCCGCGGAAGAGACGCCGCTGATCGCCGCCGAGGGCGTGCGCATCCTGCGTGAGGCCGGCATTCCGGCAAGCGCGCTGCAGCTTCTTCCGGGCGACGGACGCGTCGGTGCGGCGCTGGTCGCCGCGGCCGAGACCGCGGGCGTGATGTTCACCGGATCGACGGAAGTCGCGCGGCTGATCCAGGCACAGCTTGCCGACCGCCTTTCGCCCGCCGGCCGGCCGATCCCGCTGATCGCCGAAACCGGTGGCCAGAATGCGATGATCGTCGACTCCTCGGCGCTTGCCGAGCAGGTGGTCGGCGACGTGATCACCTCCGCCTTCGACAGTGCCGGCCAGCGCTGCTCGGCACTGCGTGTGCTGTGCCTGCAGGAGGATGTGGCCGACCGCATCCTGACGATGCTGAAGGGCGCGCTGCACGAACTGCATATCGGCCGCACCGATCGTCTTTCCGTGGATGTCGGCCCGGTCATCACATCAGAGGCGAAGGACAACATCGAGAAGCACATAGAGCGGATGCGCGGGCTCGGCCGCAAGGTCGAGCAGATCGGGCTCGCCTCGGAGACCGGAGTGGGCACCTTCGTGCCGCCGACGATCATCGAACTCGAGAAGCTTTCCGATCTTCAACGCGAGGTCTTCGGGCCGGTGCTGCACGTCATCCGCTACCGGCGCGACGATCTCGACCGGCTGGTGGACGACGTCAACGCCACCGGCTACGGCCTGACCTTCGGGCTCCACACGCGCCTCGACGAGACGATCGCGCATGTGACGAGCCGTATCAAGGCGGGCAACCTCTACATCAACCGCAACATCATCGGCGCGGTCGTCGGCGTCCAGCCCTTCGGCGGCCGCGGTCTTTCCGGTACCGGTCCCAAGGCCGGCGGTCCGCTTTATCTCGGCCGCCTGGTTACGACCGCACCGGTGCCGCCGCAGCACAGCTCGGTGCACACGGACCCGGTCCTTCTCGACTTCGCCAAATGGCTCGACGGCAAAGGCGCGCGCGCGGAGGCCGAAGCGGCCCGCAACGCCGGCAGCAGCTCGGCACTTGGCCTGGATCTGGAACTCCCCGGCCCCGTCGGCGAACGCAATCTCTATACGCTCCATGCGCGCGGCCGCATCCTCCTCGTGCCGGCGACGGAGAGCGGTCTATACCACCAGCTCGCCGCTGCGCTCGCGACCGGCAACAGCGTCGCGATCGATGCCGCCTCCGG
The DNA here is from genome assembly GCF_017876815.1 of Sinorhizobium meliloti. NCBI lineage: Bacteria > Pseudomonadati > Pseudomonadota > Alphaproteobacteria > Hyphomicrobiales > Rhizobiaceae > Ensifer > Ensifer meliloti. Next base: position 798,713 of record NZ_JAGIOS010000001.1, read on the forward strand.
TCTGCAGGCTTCGCTGAAGAACCTGCCGCAGACCGTCGGCCTGCGTGTCTCCTGGTCCAAGGACTGGGCCGCCGACGGCCCGTTCGCCGGTGCGCTGGTCGAAGGTGACGCCGAGCGCATCCGCGCGGTCAACAAGGCTATCGCCGCCCTGCCCGGCCCGCTGCTGCTCGTGCAGGCCGCATCGAGCGGGGAGATCGCCCGCAACCCGGACGCCTATTGCCTGAACTGGCTCGTGGAAGAGGTTTCCGCCTCGATCAACACGGCTGCAGCCGGCGGCAATGCCAGCCTGATGGCGATCGGCTGAGCGCGCCGATTGAACAAAGGGCTGCCCCTCTCCTCGGGTTTAACCCGAGGACTAACCCTCTCCCCGCAGGCAGGGAGAGGGAACGAGTAGGCCGCGCGTTCGATAAAATGGTGCGCTGGAGGGCGCCGCGTGTCCCTTCTCCCCGCCTGCGGGGAGAAGGTCGCGGCAGCGGGTTGAGGGGCAGACGCCGGCTGCCCCCTTGGCCTAACGATCGGGAATCCGCTATCAAGCTCGAAACGGACAAAGCGGATGTTCACGCTCCAACGCATCGAGACCTCGGCACAGGAAATCAAGAAGAGCCGCTTCCTGGCGATTGCCGGGCCGATCGAGGACGAACTGTCGGCCAAAACCTTCATTGCCGCCCGCTCGGATCCTGCGGCCAACCACAATTGCTGGGCCTGGCGGGCCGGCCAGAGCTATCGCTTCAGCGACGACGGCGAGCCAAGCGGGACGGCGGGCAAGCCGATCCTTGCAGCGATCGACGGTCAGTCGCTGGACCGCGTCGCCGTGGTCGTGACACGCTGGTTCGGCGGCGTCCTGCTCGGCAGCGGCGGACTGGTCCGTGCCTATGGCGGCACTGCGGCGCTTTGCCTGCGGGCGGCGGAAAAGATCGAGCTCATCGAACGACAGCGTGCCGAGATCGCCTGCGACTTCGCCGATCTCGCGCTCATCAAGGCGCGGCTGGCAGCGCGCGGCGTGTCGATCGCCTCCGAGACCTTCACCGGCACCGGCGCAGTGCTGTCGGCCGAGATACGGCAAGACGCGGTGGACGACGTGCTCACCCTCGTGAGCGATCTCACTCGCGGCAAGGCGCTGGTGACACTCTGCGACTGACGGGAGCTTTCATCTGCGCCACTATCGTCATAGTTATGCGGACGACACGGAGCTGAGTTCCGGCATCAAGATGGAGAGGATACATTCGATGAAAACAAGGATCTTGGGACGAACGGGCGCCACGATTTCGGAGATCGGTTTCGGCGCCTGGCAGATCGGCGGCTCCTGGGGCGACGTCAGCGAGGAGGATGGCAAGCGCGCGCTCAATGCCGCCCTCGACAGCGGCATCACCTTCATCGACACGGCGGACGTCTATGGCGACGGGCGTTCCGAAAAAATCATCGCCGCGGTGCTGCAGGAACGGGGCGGAGAGAAACCATTCGTCGCCACGAAGGCGGGCCGCCGGCTCAATCCGCCCTGGCGGAGGGCTATACGGGCGCCAATATCGAGGCCTTCATCGACCGCAGCCTCGCAAATCTCGGCGTCGAAACGCTTGATCTCGTCCAACTCCACTGCCCACCGACGGAGGTCTACTACCGGCCCGAGGTCTTCGGCGCGCTCGACCGGCTGGTGACCATGGGCAAGATCCGCCATTACGGCGTCTCGGTCGAGAAAGTCGAAGAGGCCCTGAAGGCTATCGAATATCCAGGCGTCGCCACGGTCCAAATCATCTACAACATCTTCCGCCAGCGGCCGCAGGACCTATTCTTCGCCGAGGCGAAGAAGAAGGATGTCGGCGTCGTCGTGCGCGTACCGCTCGCCTCCGGCCTTCTTTCGGGCAAGATCAGCAAGGACACCGTCTTTGCCGCCGACGACCATCGCAACTTCAACCGTCACGGCGAAGCCTTCGACGTCGGGGAGACCTTTGCCGGCGTGCCGTTCGACGTGGCGCTGCAGGCGGTCGACGAGCTTCGCACGCTGGCGCCCGCCAATGTGCCGATGGCGCAATTCGCCTTGCGCTGGATCCTCGCGCAGGACGCGGTTTCCGTCGTCATTCCCGGCGCCCGCAACGCCGCGCAAACGCAATCGAACGCCGCCGCCAGCGCCCTTGCGCCGATCGACGGCGCGACGCTCGCGGCAATCGCAGCGCTTTACGAGCGGCTCATCAAGGTTCATGTTCATCAGCGCTGGTGACAGATGAACCGGTAAGAGGCTGATGACGAGGGAGGCATTCGATCTCGAACGCTTCGTCGCGGCGCAGGAAGGCATCTATCCGGCCGCGCTCGCGGAGCTGCGCGCCGGCGCCAAGCGGACGCATTGGATGTGGTTCATCTTTCCGCAGATCGCGGGCCTCGGCCATTCGCCGACGGCGCAATATTATGCGCTGTCGGGCCTTGGCGAGGCGCAGGCCTATCTCGCACACCGGGTCCTCGGCCGGCGCATTCTCGAATGCACGGAAGCGGTCAATGCGGTCGGGGGGCGCAGCGCTCTTGATATCTTCGGCCGGCCGGACGATTTGAAGTTCTGCTCATCGATGACGCTCTTCGAAGCGGCAGCGCCTGATGTCGACGCTTTCACCCGGGCGATCGACCTCTACTTCGGCGGCGTTCGGGACTCGAGGACGATCGAGATTCTCGGCAAGAGCTGAACTGCGCTCAAAAGGACGCGGCCGCTCCCTGCGACAGGACGAGCAGGAACAGCACCGCACAGACCGTCAGGCCGGCGATGATGAGCATCAGTTCCTTCATCATATAGCGATACATCGCGTCCCTCCTTTGCGGACGGCGAGTGCTGCTCCAGCACCGCACGTCCTATTCGGCGTGCAAAGGTCGCTGTCGCGCTTCGCATTGCTGCATTCTTTGATCCTTGAACCGGTCAGGGCCCAAGCGAAGATGCAGCGGGTCTAATATGGGAATCCGGTTATGCGGCTTTAAGTTCCGCGCGAAGCACAAGAGTGTGAACGCTTCAGGCAAGCGCCGATGAAGCCTCGCAGGCACGCGCCGTTTAATCCCACCTCACCCGCCTGAAATGAGAGTTGCGAGCGCTGACCGAAACACTATCTCAGGAGTTCGTCGCGCCGGGACGCGGGCGGAAAGCCGCATAGAGTTTCCGTCCCGCGCTAAGGCGCCCTTCATCGCACAAACCATGCAGGAGCTTGCTCATGCTTGTCAGGCTGACCGTACAGACGATCGTCTGGTTCGGGTTCATCGGAGCCGTCCTCTTCCTCTCGGCCGGAACGCTCGCCTGGCCGGCGGCGTGGACCTATCTGTTCCTCATGCTTGCGCTTTCGTTCCTCGTCGGGCTCCTCCTTGCCCGGCACGATCCCGCGCTGCTCAAGGAAAGACTGGCTGCCCCCATCCAGGAGGGCCAGCCCCTGGCCGACAAGGTGCTCCTTTCGGTTATCCTCCTGTTCCTCGTCGGCGGCTTCGCCTTCATGGCGCTCGATGCCGCGAGATTCAAATGGTCTTCCATGCCGGTCTGGGTGCAGGCTCTGGGCGCGCTGCTCGTCGTCCTCTCCATCGGTTTCAGCTATCGGACATTGCGCGAAAACAGCTTCGCATCGCCGGTCGTCAAGGTGCAGACGGAGCGTGCGCAAAGCGTGATCACCACGGGACCCTATCGTTATGTCCGTCATCCCTTCTATACGGGCAGCCTTCTCTTCGTCGCCGCGACCTCTTTGTTCCTGGGCTCCTGGTGGGGGCTGCTCGTGGCACTCGGACTGGCGGCATTGCTCGCGATCCGGATCGGCATAGAGGAGAAGGCGCTTCGCACCGGGCTCGCCGGCTACGATGCCTATGCGGAACGCGTGCGCTACCGGCTCGTGCCCTACGTGTGGTAGCCGGCCCGGCCGTTCGCCGTTGACTCCTCCGATGATGAGAGGAGAATGTCATCTTCCGCGTCACTACAGTGCCCCGCGTCCTGCCGGACGCCCAAAAGCCGCTGTAGCACTTTGAAGCGCTGCATTTTTTTCGTGAGTCGCAACGGCTTGGGGAGACTGCAGCAGGATAGAAGAGGCGCCTACGATGACGATCGCCAGGAGACTTCAGGACTATATCGACAGCGAAGGGATCACCTACGACACCCTCGCCCATCACCGTACCGCAACCACCAGTCAGACTGCCGAAGCCGCCCATGTGCCGGGCAACAGGCTCGCCAAATCCGTGGTCGTTCACCACGAGATGGGCTATGCGCTCGCCGTCGTTCCGGCCACGCATCGGGTCGAGCTCTCCACCCTGCAGGACGTCATGAACCGCCGTCTCGGCCTCGCCTCGGAGGAGGAGGTCAGCGAGCTCTTCAACGATTGCGAGACCGGAGCCGTCCCGCCCATCGGCGAGGCCTATGGCGTGCCGGTCATCCTCGACGAAAGCCTCGACAGGGCAAACGATATCTATTTCGAGGGCGGCGACCACAGGACGCTCGTGCATATGAGCGGCACCAATTTCCGCAACCTCACGAAGGATGCGCGGGTCGCCCGGTTCAGCCATCCGTCGTAAGCCGGGCCGCTTATCGGCGGCGGGCCATATCGGGGCTCACTGGGCGATCGCCGTCGTGGATATGGCGATGCAGGACGCGCTTCCCGCGGGAATGAGCATCCCCTGCCCCTGGCCCTTGCCGAGGTTGTATGTCTGGACGCCCGAGAGCGTATCGGCCGCGGTGCTGCCCGGGGGCAGGAGCGGAAGGACATCCTTGCATGCCCTGGGGAAGGGCGCCACGCGCAGCATTGCGCCTTCACACCCGCCCTTCGGCAAGGGAGCCGCGAAGACGAAACCGCCCGCCGGACCTTCGTAGCCGGGGGTCTTGTAGCTGAGGCCGACGATCGCCTGGATCATATGCTCGTCCGCCTTTTCGGCGTTCCAATGGGAGCGGACGGCATATTGCGACCCGGTCACCAGCATTTCGCCCAGCAGCGGAAATGCCGTCGTGCATCTTTTCATGCCGGCCTGCTTTATGTGATCGGCGAAAACGTTGCTCGGCACCTTGGCCGGCGTCTCCGCGGCCCGGACCGAGCCATCGGCGGATTGAGCCAGACCGATCACGCCCTGAAAATACAAGAGAGCGACGGCGGCGAAGCCGAGAACGAGGGTGCCCAGGACACCGAAGAACATTCTGCGCCAGAGGTGCTCCCCGGCAGGAGTCTGTGGGAATGAAGCTCCGCCGGTCTGCGGCCGGCGGAGCCGGTCGTTTGCATCTGTCTCGGTCATGAGGTCTGCACTTCTACTCTATGGCCTCCAGTGCCGGGTTCAGGCCCTTCAGAGGCAGGTTGATGCTGATGGTTCCGTCGCCCGTGCCGTAGGAGACCCCGACCGTCGCCTCCCGGGCGATGTTGTCACGCAGGATGGGGCCTACCGGCACCGTCGCCAGGCAGACGCCGCGGTCGCAGCTTTCCACCTCCACCTCGACCGGCTTCTTGCGGTCGGGGAACGAAAGGCTCACTCTCGACCCCTTGCCGGCGGCCGGAGGCACCCTCAGGATCATCATCGGCCTGCCTTCCGCGGTTGCGGCGAGCGACCAGCTGAAAATGCTTTTTCCGGACTCGTCGGCGACGTTTTGCGTGATGTTGCAGATCTTCTGCTTCGTCTTGAAATTCTCGTCGCAAATGAGCGTCCAGTTTCCGAAAGGATGGATGACGCGGCGATACATTCCGATCGGCACATCGGGCGGAACGGCCACCTCGGAGGGCTTTATCCGGTAGCGAGGGGCCGTCTCCCCCTCCTGTCCGACGGAGGCGCCGGCAGACAGGATGAAACCGGTGACGGCCGCCAGGCCGCCGGTGAGGCGCCCCATCGTCCGGCTCAGTTGAGCGTGATGCTGAGGCCGGCACCGACACCGACGTTCCCCCCGGCCGCAGCACCGGTCAGGTTCGCCCGGACGCGTCCGTCTTCGCTGGTGTAGCCGGCACCGAAGGCGAGCGCCCCTTCGCTTCTCCAGAAGCCGCCGCCGAGCGCCACGCTCAGCTTGCCCGGCTCATTGTCGAAGCGCAGCGAGGCCGCCGCAAGTCCGATGGCGGCGGCTTGCCGCGCTTCGCTCCGAACCTGCCCGATCTCGCCCGAGAGCTGCGCGAACCGTTGTTGCGCATAATTGTTCACCGCGCTCACCTTGGTCTCGATAACCTGGTCGGTGTAGATGGCCGCCTGATCGATCGCCCACTCGGTCTTTTCGTCCGTGTAGCTCTTGCTTTCCGCGACGCTTTCGTCGAGCTGGCCGACATTGACGGCGTCGGTCGCCTTCACGCCCTTGGCCACATTGGCGATGAGCACCGGCTTGTCGGGATCTCCTCCCTCGAGCGTCAGCGTGTTGAGCCTCTTGCCGGCAGCGTCGGTATCATAGACGGCAGCGTTCTCCAGATCGCCCTGGAAGCTCTCGATATAGGTTACGCGGCTGTCGATCTCTTTCACTTCGGTATCGAGCCGATCGACCTTCACGTTCGTGGCGTAAAGCTGGCTGCCGTTGACCGCGTCGGTCGAGTTCGCGTTCAGGTCGCCCGCGGCGACATTGGTGATCTTGGTGCCGTTAGCCCCCTCCAGCGTCAGGGTGCCCTTGCTTTTGTCGTCATAGCCGACGCCATTCGCAGTGGCATTCGCAACGACGTCGAAGAGCTGGCCGCCGTTGACGGCATCCTTCGAATCCTTCGCCACCGTACCGTTTGCCACATTCGTGACCTTCATGCCGCCGGCATCGATGCCATCGGTCGTGACGCTCGGCCCCCCGGTGATGACCAGGCCGTTGCTGCCGAGCATGGTGCTGCCGATCACGATCGAACCGCCGGTGATAACAGTGGTCGGCGCATTCGGATCGGCGGGATCGGCACCCACCGTGATGCTTTCGGAGACGTCCAGATCGTCGGCCAGGTCGAAGCTCACGGTGTCGCCGGTCTCCGCCTTGCTGACGACGATATTGCCGTCGCCGCTGCGAAGATCCACCGTCTCGCCCGGCGCGACATTGGACGCGTTCGCACCCTGCGCCGAGAGGCTCCAGCCGGCACCGGCCGTGCCGCCCACCGCCGCCAGCGCGTCGCCGACATTGCTGTAGTCGGTGCCGCCGATCGTGTATTTCGGGGCGATCCACTCATCCTTGACAGGGTCATAGGCGGCTCCCCCGCCCAGGGCGACGGCCACGTTGGATACGCGGCTGCGAAGCCCGAAGAGCTGGCTGCCGTTGACGGCATCGGTCGATGCCGCGCTCAAGGCGCCGGGCGCAAGATTGGAGATCCTGGTGCCGCCCATGCCCCCGGCAAGGGTCACGCTATCGAGGTTGAGTTCGCCCTCATCGATCACGCCATTCGTATTGGCGTCGGTCCAGTCATATTTGACCGCCCGCTGGTCGGTATTGCCCGATGCGGTCTCGACTTGCCTGAGCTGGGAAAAGTTCACCGCGTCGGTGTCGGCCTCGCCCGCAGCGACATTGGTGATTTTGCCGGCCGCTTGGATGCCCGCCGCCGTCACGCGCGGGCCGAGCGCCGTGTCCTCCCCGTTCGCGTCCTGCGTCGTGAAGCTCAGGCCGTTCTCGTCCAGCACCGTGGATGCACCCGTGTCGGGATCTCTCGCCGTCACCCTGTTCACCTCGATCTCATCGGCCAGATCGATGCTCACGTCGTTGCTCAAGATCTGATTGCTGATCACGATATTGCCGTCGCCGCCTTTGAGGACCAACTCGTCGCCCGGCCCGATGCCGTCGATGCTGCCGCTGTCCGTCGTGAGCTTCCAGCCTGTCTTGGCGATCGTCTCGACCGATTTGAGCTGGGCCACGTTGGCGGCATCGGAGTCGGCCGTGCCGGCGGCGACACCTGTGATCTGGCGGTAGACGCCGGTTTCGGCGTCCGGATTGCCGACGGCGACCGCGCCGCGCGTGCTCTGCGTCGCCTCGATGGCGTTTTGGTCGGCCGTCGAGGCCCCGCCCGGCACATAGCCCGCCACGTCGGCACCCGTATCCGAAACCGAGCCGGAACCCAGCGCCACGCCGCCGACTTCGGTGACGTCGGCACCATTGCCGAGCACGAAGGCATCGGACACATCGATATTGTTGCCGTTGCCGATGACGCGGCTGCCATCGGCGGCATCCGCCAATGTGTTGTCGTTGCCGAAGGTGCCGGCGTTGTCGGCGGCGATGGTGTTGTCGTTGCCCAGCGAGTAGGAGCCGGTACCGGTGATATCGGTCGGATCGCCGATGGCGCCGCTCGAAGCGCCGCTGACGGTATTTCCGACGCCGATGCTGATGGACTTCAAACCGGAAGCCACGGCGCCGGTGCCGATTGCGATGGCTTCATCGGCGCTCGCCAGCGCCTCATTGCCGATGCTCACCGCGTCACTGACCACGAGGTCGGCGCGCACGGCGGTCTCATGTTCGCTCTCGGAAAACTGGATTCCCGCATTGGTGCCTATGGCGACGTTGTTATCGCCTTCCCGGGAACCGCCCGCCGAATCGCCGATCGCTATGTTTGACGACCCCTTCACCTTCTGACTGGCCGCAACGCCGAGGGCGACATTGTTCTGACCGGAGGTGGAACCAGTCCCTGAACCTGTGCCGATCATGATATCGCCCGCCGATCCCGACGTGGCTCGGGTACCGATGCTGATGGAATCGTTCAGGGAGGTACTGCTATTCCAGCCTATGCTGATGGACCGGTCGTCGTTGGCCAGCGCATCCGTGCCTATAGCGACGGCGTCGCGCGCACCGCCGTCCGCCTGCGCCGGATCGGCGGCCTTCGTTTTCGCACGCGAGCCGATTGCAATCGACCGATCCGCATTGGCTTCGTTTCTGGCACCGATAGCAATGGCCTCGATGCCCGGCGACTGATTGAAGGCTCCCAGGCTGACAGAGGTTTGCCCGCCTTTGATTCGGTCATTCCCTTCAAACCCGGCGTTGTTGACGAGGCCGATGCTGACCGATTCGTCGCCATCGGCCCAGCTTTCGGTACCGATACTGACGGATTTGTCACCCACAGCCTTGGCTGCATCGCCAATACTGACGGCTCCGCTGCTGGCTTGACTGCCCGTTCCGATGCTGACGGACCGGTCGCCGTTGGCCTTGGTATTGGTACCGATAGCGATGGCGTCGATCGCGGCCACGTCATCCGGAATATCTAGATTGGCTTCTTTCGTACTCGCGCGCACGCCGAAAGCGATCGACCGGAGACCGCCGGCTGTGGTTTCGGTACCGATGCTGATGGAGCCCTGCCCCAGGGCATTGTTGCCGGCGCCGAGGCTTAGGGATTGCTCGCCGCTGGCCACGTTGCTGCTGCCGATGCCGATCGAGAGTTTGCCTGTTGCCGTGTTGCCCGCGCCGATGCCGATGGATTGCTCATTGCCGGCCTGATTCTGTCTGCCGATGGCGAGAGACCGGTCGCCATTGGCCTGTGCATCCGTACCGATTGCAATGGCATCAGACGCGCCGCCCGGGTCCGCTTCGTTGGCCACCGTATCCGGGTCGTCGACTACCAGCGATTTCGTACGCGCACGCACGCCCATGGCGATCGACTGGGAGCCCCCGGCCTTGGTCTGCTCGGCCTCTCGCCAAGCGAAGGCATCATCTCCACCGATTGCGATTGCCCGAACATTGGCCGCGTATGCAGACTGCCCGATGGCAACCGATCCGTTTGAATTCGCGTAACTACCGTTACCGAATGCAAGTGAACCGCTGCCGGCCGAGACCGATTGGCGTCCCAGCGCCACAGAGTTGCTACCAAGCGATTGCGCGACTGAACCTATGGCAATGCCGGAAACCCCAGAAGAAGTCGCCAGGCCGCCGATCGCTATTGCTGAGGCCCCCGTCGCCTCGGCTGTAGATCCAAGGGCGGTTGCGCCAAACCCGGTTGCAACAGACCCAGAACCCACTGCAGTGGGGCAATAGTCCTTCGTGAAATCGATATCAGATGGGGTTCCCTGATTTCCATTACTGGCGATTGAAGTCGAGCAAGCGTTGCCCGTCGCCGCATCGGCGCCGGTCTCGTTGTTGTTATCGCCCGAGACTTGAGTGGACTTCGTCACCTGCTGCGCCGCGGCAATCGGCGCTAGACCGATCGCCATTGCCACTGCAACCGCGGCCCCTGTGACCCCGGACATCCAGCCGCCCCGCCCCGCCCCGGCGCCGGCCCCGAGCAGGCCACCTCCCCGGCCGCGGCCGAAGCCCGGCACCCGGCACGACAGCCGCAGCACCGCCATCAACCGGCGGCGGAGTGAGCTGTTCGCCCCCGCGTCCGGATGCCAGTGTCTTGCCAAATCCCGGTTTCGGCGGGTGTCGGAAGATGGATGATTCCTGTAGGTCAAGATACACTCTCGCAAATCTGATGAACATGCCCGGGGGCAGGGCCCGGACGGGTGCGCTTCATGTCCCCTTATTTCTCGACCTGAACGCGGTAGGTCGTAACCAGCGTTGCGCCCGGCGGGAGGGCTTCCGAAACCCGCCAGCGGATCTGGCGGTAGTCCGACGCTTCCGCCTCGACGCGGCTTTTCGTGCCATCCTCAAGGGTAACGGTCTTGTAGGCCGGCACCCCCTGCCAGGACTCGCCGTCGATCAGCACTTCGAAGGCGGCCTTGAGCGAGACCGCGCGCCCGGCGTCGACAAAAGAGGTATTGGACGGGATCGGCCCGTTGATGACCAGGCCGGAAAGCGGCTCCTTCGCCACGTTCTCATAGCGCCCCGTGTACTGCAGAAGGTCTCCCGGAGCGGCGGCCTCGGCGGGCGAGAAGGTTTCCTTTCCACCTTCCCCGATCTCCACGCTCTGTACGCCGAGATTGGCTGAAAGCGGGCTCGCCGGCTTCTGATCCTGCGCCGCCGCACTCCATGACAGGAGCATCAGGCCGGCCGCAAAAATGGACGATGTAATCGAGTGCCTCACACGTTGTCTCCATCTGAAGCGCCGCGCGTCTGACGGACGTCGATACGGCGTTGAGCGCTGCAAGGCCTGACCTCGAATCGGTCCCGGCACGCAGGGGCGGCTTGGCGCAAGTGGCCGGCCCCTGTGTTTCGGCCGTCGTCACTTGCGCCGTGACGGTACAGCTGCTCGGCCCGGCCGCAAGTTTGCCCCCGCTGAAGCTGATTTTGTTGCCGTCGGTTACGGAAACACTGCCTTCGCACTGGGAAACTGCCGGCGTGCCGGCGAGCACCAGGCCGCCCGGCAGGGTGTCGGCGAAGGCAAGCCCTGTCTGCGCGGCCGCATCGGCGGGGTTTGTGAGCGTGAAGGTCAGCGTGAAGGTCTCGCCCTTCTTCACCGAACCTGCTGAGAATTTCTTGGTCAGCGACGGTTTCAGTTCGGTGATCTGGACATAGCCGTCGGCGCCTTTGTTGTTTTCGTTGGAGTTGACTGCGGTCAAGGAAGAGGAAGGAGTCCTGACGAACAGGCCGCTTTTGTTGCTGTAGCATGAGCCTCCGCCCTCCGAGGCGGTTCCGCTGCTCGTGGCGTTGTAGGGATATCCGCTGCCGGCTTTGCCTCCGGTATATCCGCCCCCGCCCCCGCCGCCGCTGCCGCCGTCGCTACTGCCGCTGATATCGGCGGCAGATGCGCCGTTACCGGAACTATTGCAATTGGCATTCGCTGTGGGAGTTCGGGCGTTTCCGCCATCTTTCGGATCGGGAGCGGTCGAACCGGACGAGGCTCCGGCCGCGCCGCCGCCGCCGCCGCCGCCGGCTTTCAATACGGTTGTTCCTCCCAGTGCCAGCGAGGTCCCGCCACCACCGCCGCCGCCGGGAGAGCCACCGGTAATGCTCGTGGTGTCGCCGCCATCACCGCCTCGTCCCGTGCCGGAGCCTCCGGCCCCTCCATTGTCGCTAAAGCCATTGACGCCGCCGCCGCTGCCAACCGTGCCGGTGATCGTGTCACCCGGGACAACATTCACGATCGCGTCGATGATCCGGGCTGCACCTCCCTTGCTGAAGGGGGTCCTGAGGAAGTTATCACCCGTCCCGCCGACGCCACCGACCAACCGCACCTTCACCCGCGTTACGCCCGCCGGGACGGTATAGGTGTAGAGCTCGCCGCCGACGCCGGTCGTAACGCCGTCGAAACCTTCCAGCCCCGTTGCCGGCTCGACGCTGCCGGGCAGGCGCACCACCCCCTCGACGACGCCGGCAACGATCCGCTTGCTGTCGTCGGCAAGGAGCTTCACCTCGGCCTCGTAGCGGCCGAGGCCGTTGCGCACCGCGATCTTGTGGGTGCCGGAGAGCGCCGGCGGATAATAGTCGACGAGGGCCTCGCCCTTGTCGACGAAGACCTGGACACCGGGTTCGGTCGCCCGTATGTCCTCGGCCCCCCACCGGCCCCGGCCGGAGGTCTCGAGCGTCACGTCCATCGAGGCATGGGTGGGAACGCCGTCGGCGTCGACGAACCGGATCAGCACCGGGATGGCCGAGGCCGGATCGGCGAAGGCCGCGGGCGGAGCCACGAGTTCGATCCGCGCCGGACGCCCGGGCGCCAGAACGGTGATTTCATTGCGCTCGCGGACATTGCCGAACGGGTCGGAAAAAGTGGCCTCGAGCCTGTTGCGGCCGCCTTCGAGGCGGATCGCGACATATTCGGCCGCCTGAACGCCCCCTGAAGCGTAGACGACCCGCTGGCCGACCTGCCCATCGGAGACAGGTTCGCCGTTGAGATTGAGCCCCAGCTTCCCTTCCGCCGGTCCCTTGATGCGGACCGAGACGATGTCGCTGTTGACCAGGCTGTCGGCCTCGAGGTCCAGAAAGCCGAGTGCCGGCGAGAGCCCGCGGATCTCCGCTTCCAGATCGCGCGTGCGGTCGAGCGCGAGTGCCTGCGGCGCGTCGGCCTTCCCGGATTCTGCCGACTCTTCCTCCGACTGTTCCCGCGCGACGATCTGCGTTTCGGTGGTCTTGGCCGCTTCGCGGCGGGAAGACGACAGACGCCCGAAGTAATCCACCCATTCCTCGCCTCCCGGATTCAGCCGCTCGGGAACGCTTACAGTCTTGCTGGCGGCGATGTTTTCGGCATAGGCCTGCCGGCGAGACTCGAGTTCGGCAAGCACCTCCTCGCGGCTCACGCCCTCCCTCGGCGAGACGGCGAAATATTCGCTCACCACCTGCCCCGGCAGCAAACGCAGATAGCGGCTCTGCGGGCTCAGCGCGTCGCGCGCCGTGGTCGACCGAAGCTTTACCGTTGCCGGCAGCGTGGGCGTCGAAACGGCGATGACATGCGAACCGGGCGGCAGTCCGGGCAGCGAATATTTACCGTCGATATCGGTGACGACGCTCGCTCCGTTCGAGAACTGGAGCTTGACGCCCGGAACTCCCGGCTCCACGCGCTCCAACGCACCGTCCGCCGCATTGCGGCCGGCCGCCAGATAGCGATCCTGCTGCCCGTTTCCGTTGAGGTCGGCATAGACCTTTCCGAGGACGACGCCCTCGTCGCTGAAGACGCCGCCGTCGCGCTGGATGCGTACCAGAGCGCGAGCCTCGTTGGAAAGCACTTCCCCCCTGCCGGCCAGGTTGCCCGAAGCAAGGGCGACGTTGGCAAGCCGGCCCTGGGCGGTGGGGTCGACGGCAGCCATATAGGTCAAGGCCACCGTGTCGTCGGGACCGACGAAGCCGAGGTCGAAGGTGAGATTCCGGCCGGGGAAGCCGGAGACCTCGACCGGCTTGCCGTCGAGCCGGGCCGTGCCTTCGAGATAGGATATACCTTTCGGCAAGCCGTCACGGATTGCGGCGCTGACGAGCCCAATGCCGGTCGTATTGGTCAGGGTGAGCGAATAGACCAGAATATCGCCGGGCGCGGGATTGGCCTCATCGACCGATTTTTCGAGGCGCAGGACCGATGAAGCGTCCGGATCGAGCGGAATGTCGATGCCGCTGAAAGCGCCCGTTGTCGTAAACGCAGCTCCGTAGGAGGCTTCGGCATCCACGTTGCGGCCCAAAGCGGGGAACACCTTGCGATCGGAAGGGAATGAAAAGCCTTCGGGCGGCAGCACTTCGATCCGGTACGCGCCCGCGTTCTGCGCCGCGCTCACGACATAGAAGCCGTCGGCATCGGACACGATGCGCTCGATCTCCGCTCCGGATGCATCGTAAAGGATGACCGTTGCGCCCGGTATCGCGACATTGCTGGCGGAATGGAAGACGAACCCGCCCGGATTGACGGTGAGAATGGCGGACACGGTCTGACCGCCGCATGTGGCGCTCGCGGAGACTTTCGTGTTCCGGTCCCCGGACACGACGCTGTCGCCCTGCACCACCGGCAAAACCCGCTGAATCGGAATGAGCGCGGTCGTGAAGAGGCCGGTATTGGGTCCGGTTTCCGTCGCGACGGCCGTCTCCAGATCCGCCTCCGGATCGGTCGCGATCCGGATCCGGACGCTGTCCGCACCCGGGGTCGTGTTGCACGCGGCCGCGCTCAGATGGAGGCGAACGTTGCTGTTGAGGGCTGCGGTCGAGATCGGCCGACCGTCCGGCGCTGCGTAGGTCAGTGCCGCCTCGCCGCCCTCTACGGGCGTACGAACGAGATTGGACCGGACCTCGACCAGATCCTCCCCCGACTGCTGCCATGTAGAGGCCTCGTTGAGGATGAAGCCTTCCTGGGCATTGCCGGCGACGGCGACCTCGAAAGCGAGGTTGGCCGAGATGCCGCCCGGATAATCGCCTGCCCTGAAGAAGGCGACGGCATCGACCGCCGACGGATCCTGCGGAAGGGTCGTCACATATGTGTGCGTAGGCTGTCCGGCGACATGATACAGGCCTACGAAGCCGGCGGCGGATTCCGCGTTGACGACGCGCGTATTGAGCGGCCGCGCGTCGCGCACGAGGATGCCGGAGGCCGCAGCCCCGTCGATGAGAATGGAGCTTCCGTCGAGCTGCGCGTAGGCTGCCACGGCATTCGCGCCGTTGTTGCGCAGCCGCAGTCCATAACGCAGCCTGCCGCCTGCCTGGACTTCATTCTCCGTGGCGGATTTTTCGAGAACGAGGCCCGTGGAGGACATGATGACCGTGCCGGTGGCTGCATCCGCAACACTTCCGTCCTTCGCACTCAGCCGGAGAGCCGCGAGCTGGCCATCATGCGAGGACGCCGGCGTTGCGAATTGCACGATGACGGGAAGCTCGCCACCCACCGGCAGCTCGATCGCCATGTCCGGCGTCAGTTCCCACTCGCCGGGATCGGCGGTTCCGTTGCGATTCTGATCTATGACGGCGCGGATATCAACGAGATTGGCATGGTGGCCGGCGACCTGCTCGAGGGTGGCCGACGGACTGAGGGGAGCGTTGCCCGTGTTGCGGATGAAGAATGCGAACTGGCCGACCGAAGCCGGCGCCATGAAAACGGTCTGGTCGGAAACCACCTCGATGGCTTTCACCGAATTGACGCGGGTGACCACGACATTGGTCGATACGGACTCGTAGATGCCGAGTTCGGTATTGAAATACGAGACGACGGCCTGGCTTTCGATGAGCGCGCCGGCAGGAGCGGGAACGGCAAGGGCGACGGCCGGGCACAGGGCGGCGAACGCCGCCAGACAAGCCATGACCCTGCCAACTATCCCGCGTATTCCCCGCATTATTTTCCCGATTGTGCTCGCCTGGAAGTGCCCGACATGCGGTGCGGGCAGGAGACGCCCCTGCCCGCCCGCCGACCGAGGAGGGCTACTGGTCGATCCTCACCCGGACGGTGAGCCGCGCGACCTGCCCCGAGGGCACGGTGCCATGCTCGGAGCGGATGGCACCCGTCGCGCCATCGGCCGGCTGAAGCGTCAGCTCCGCCTCAGTATCGCCGGTTGTCGCCGTGCCGGACGATCCGACATAGGTGGTGTAGGCCGGCGTTGCATCGTCGATTTGCAGCTCCGTCGCGTCCGCCGTGCCCATATTGGTCGCCGTGATGCGGTAGACGATGCATTCGCCCGGATTGGCCGCCTGCCCCGCCTGGGTGAAGCTGCCGTCGGCAGTTCCGTCGCATTTGGCGTCGACCGCCTGCTCCTTGACCACGACGACATTACCGGAAACGATGGTGACGGTTTCGGTGACCGTGTTGTTGCTCGGATTTTGATCCTCCACCGTTGCCTCGCCTGGCGCAGTGAGGGTGCTGTTCACGACGATTCTCGCGCTCTCGGAAAGTCCTCCCACGGCGCTGGCGGGTGCCTGGACCCGCGAAAACAGCAGCACCCTGTCCCCGGGAGCGAGTTCCGTCTTGTCGAGCGCGGTCAAGATATTGGCAATGCTGGTCACCGTAGCGTCGGTGGAGTCCAGCACGCCGTTGCCGTTCGCGTCCACGCGAAGCGTTTCCGCGAAGCTCGGAAAATCAGGGTTGTAGCCGATGGGACCGTTGGTGATCGCGACGTTGCCGAGGTTCTCCAGCGTGTGGGTCATCACCACGACGCCGCCGGGCGCCGCCTGAGCGGTCTGGTCGGTGCGAATGGCGAGGTCGACGACCTGAACGACAGTGACTTCGTCCAGTTTGGTATCGACGACCGCCGCACTGCTCGCCGAAGCGGCGCGGAAGTAAACATCCGTGTTGCCGGGCGCAGCCGTGTCCGGCGGGGTTACGACGGCGGTGAACGTCGCGGACGCGCCCGGTGCGATCACGCCCGTATTGGTGACCGTGCCGTCGGCATTCCTGAACACCACCTGCCAGCCGGCCGGCATGGAGCCGGGCGCGAAATTCGAGCCGCTGAAGGACAGATTGAAGCTGTCGGAAACCGAACGATTGTTTTTGACCACGAGGGTGAATTCGGCGGCCTCGCCCGGATTGGTTTTGACGGTCGTCCACGGGTCGCCGTTATCATTGGCGACATTGAGACCTGCCGCCAGTTCGCCCGCGTTCTGCAGATCGACGGTACCGCCGCCGACCTTACTTGCGATCCGCAGCCTTGTCTTGTTCAGCACCGCCGTGTTGCTGATGGAGGACGCCGTCATCGTCGCCTCCCAAGCTTGCGAACCCTCCTCGCGCGCCGCTCCGTCCGGCAAATTGGCATGCACAAGAAAGTTCGACACCGAGTTCGCGCCCAGCTGTATGTCCGGCCGGCCGTCGGAGTTCGTATCAAGGAGCGGCGTGCCCTCGGTGGTGGTAAAGCTGAACGTCGTGCCGGCGGGAAACGTGCCGGCGGGAAAACTGTTGCTCGGTTCGACGGAGAGATTGAACCTCTGCGTGGTGTTCGAGTGATTGGTAATGATCACGTCAAAAGGCACAGGGATACTTGAGGACAGATAGCCCTCTGTATAGGCAATGGTATCGTTCGCAGCGTTGTCGTCATCGGTGCTGGATGCCAGTCCGCCGTCGGTATAGTTCACGTCCGGCAGATCGCCACCGAATCGGCCTGCATAGGAAGGATCGGCCGCTCTATCCGCCAGCGTGACAGCCGTCGCCTGGCCGTCGTTGATGACGAGCCGCGCTTCGTTCGAGGTTTGCAGGTCGGTCTGGTCCGAGTCGATCGTACCGGTGTTGGAAATCGTGCCGGCTGCGCCAGTGGCGACCGTACCGACGAACTCGATATAGCCGCTCTTGCCGACAGGCACGGCGGACAGCGTCGCTTTCACCGTGCGGTCATCAAGCGAATACGAATAGAAGATCTTGTGGCCCTGGCCGTTGGTGTGGTCTCCATCATCCTCGCGGGCGTCCGTCATCGCGCTGCCGTCGGACCACCGACCCGTTCCCGCCACATATGTCAGTTCGCCTGGCAGCAGGTCCGTGATGATCACATCCGTCGCATCCGCTCCACCGGTATTGCTGTAGTTGAAGCGGACGCGCACGGTGTCGCCGGGGGTGAGCGAACCTGACCCGTCCCCGTCGTCGAGCAGGCTCATGGTCTTGGTGAACTCGAAAACGGCACCGGTCGTGACGGTCACGGTATCCGTGTTGGTGTCGTTCGGCTGGTTCGGCTGGTTCGCCGTGCCCGCGGTGAAATTGCTCGCCGTTGTCAGCGTGCTCGCCGCGGTGATCTTGAAGGTGGGACTGCCGGTCGCCCCGGCCGCGACATTGACCTCTACGACGACGCAGGCGCTTTCGCCCGCGTTGAGCGAGCCGGTCTGGTCGATCGATGTCAGCGTATCGGGCACGCCGTCGCAATCGCCATCGGCATAGATGCCGACGAAGGAAAGGCCGGTACCGAAGTCGGAAGTCGTAAGGTCGTACCTGTCCGCCGCGTTACCGACATTGGTGATGGTGTGCGGAAAGAGCACCTTGCCGCCGGCGACGGCGGATTTTGTCGTATCGGTCTCGATCTGAACGCCGGCGATGGTGTTGATCGTCGTCTGGACCAGGTTGGAGGTGACCGAAAAGGTCTGCCCGCCAGACTCGAAGGTCGCAACCGCCTGATTGCCGATGACGGTACCGGCCGCAGGCGGCGCCGCAAGCGCCGAAGACGCGAATGCCATTATACTCGCAGACGCAACCAAAAGATGCGCCGACAATTTTCCTGCGCCACCGATTTGTCTGCCGGTAGCCTGCTTCCAAGACGCTAGAATTCGCTCGCATAACTCGCCTTCCCGTGACCGATTTCGAACGGGAGTTGCAGGAGATGCCCACTTATATGCAAATAACCAAAACAATTTTAGGGGAAATTTCGACTCGACGCTGCCGTCGCCAACATGCGGGGCCCTGCCGAATCCGGGCCCGACTGCCGGCAAATAGCTGTTTTGTTTACAACCACAGGAAGAAAACACGTGCGATGAAGATCGCATATCATCGCCGGCGCGGTGTTCTCGCGAGCAACGGAAAAAGCTGCTTTGCCCTTGAAGGCGGGGGGTGATTCGGAAAATGCCTGCGAGGCGCGCTTCAGTCGGGGACGCCATCGTTCGGGATAGGTGAAGGTCAAGCCGCTTGTCGTCTCCCCCCTTGTGGGGGAGAATATTTGCGGCGGGCTCTCGTTTCCACTTCTGCGTTCTGCCCGTGGCATCGTTTGGGCATGCGAACGTCAAACCGTTTACCATCTGCCCCCAAGGCAATGGTCCCGCGAGAGGATCAGAAGTGCATATGCCCTGGCGGCAACGCGAAGTGCTTCCTCACCGGAAACGCAGGTTTTCTTTTGTAAGCTCGTCGACCGATGAGCAGCCCATCAGCTTCATGCCGCGTTCGATCTCGACACGCATCAGTTCGAGCGCCCGTTCGACGCCAGCCTGTCCTGCCGCAGCGAGCGGGAAGAGATAGTAACGGCCAAGCCCGACCGCCTTCGCTCCCAACGAGAGCGCCTTGAGCACATGGGTGCCGCGCTGCACGCCGCCGTCCATCATCACATCTATCCTGTCCCCGACGGCCTGGACGATCTCGTCAAGCTGGTCGAATGCGGTGCGTGAACCGTCGAGCTGGCGCCCGCCGTGATTGGAGAGCACGATTCCGGTGCAGCCGATCTCGACCGCGCGCTTGGCATCCTCGACCGAAATCACGCCTTTCAGGCAAAACTGGCCGCCCCAGTGCTGCACCATCTCGGCGACGTCGTCCCAGGACATGGACGGATCGAGCATCTCGGTGAAATAGCGGCTTATCGACATCGCGCCGCGGCCCATATCGACATGGTTTTCCAGCTGGGGCAGCCTGAAAGGCTCATGGCGAACATAGTTGACCGCCCAGGAGGGCTTGATCGCAAATTGCGTGATACCGGCGAGATTGAGCTTGAAAGGAATGGCAAACCCCGTTCGCTTGTCGCGCTCGCGATTGCCCCCGGTGATGCTGTCGACCGTCAGCATCATCACCTCGATGCCGGCCTGCTTGGCGCGCGCCATCATCTCGCGGTTCAATCCACGATCCTTGTGGAAGTAAAACTGGTAGACCTGCGGACCGTCGCAAATCCGCCGGGCCTCTTCCAGACTGACGGTGCCGAGCGAGGAGACACCGAACATGGTGCCGAACTTCGCAGCCGCTGCCGCCACCGCACGTTCGCCCTGATGGTGGAACAGACGCTGAAGCGCCGTCGGCGAGCAATAGACGGGCATCGCCAGCCTTTGCCCCATGACCGTCACCGACATGTCGACGTCGCCGACGCCGCGCAGGACATTCGGAACCAGATCGCAGCCCTCGAACGCAGCCGTGTTGCGCCGGTAGGTGACCTCGTCATCGGCCGCGCCATCGATATAGTTGAAGATCGGCGACGGCAGGCGCCGTTTTGCCATCCGACGGAAATCGTGGAAATTGTAACAATCTTTCAGACGCATCTGCCCCTCAAACCCGAACGGCCGAATCAATAGCACTTTTTCGATAAGGCGGGATGAGGAAATCAAGCCGCGGCGGGAATCCGGCGCTCAGTCCGCCGTCGAGCCCGCAATGATGGTGAGGCGCCGCATAGATGGTATGTGGACACTGAACAGGAAGACGCCCCACCATTCGGCGCCGTCTTCGAAATAGTCGGAAACCTCCGGCAGCCGCGCGTCTGACCAGTCGAGAATTTCGCTTCGGTGGAGCGGCGGCAAGATAAAATCCCTGATCTCCTCGAACACCGCCTGCACTTCGCCAGGCCTGGCGTTCAGTGGATAGGGTGGATGCGAGAAGGCGTAGGCGAACTGCCCTCCAGGCTCAGGGCAAGAGCTCGCACCCGACATGATCCTCACATCGTCGAGCGAACTCAAGACCGGATCCGTCAACTGCGATCCGTCGGCGGTTTTATAGGAGCCGAGCCTCAGCAGGCTGCCGCTGTCCGGGTCGTACCAGTCGCCGAAGAATGCCTTTTCGCAGATGCGCCGGCTTCCCAGAGCGCGCAGCTTCCCGGCGTCGAATCTATGGAAGTGGCGCAACGCCTGAGGGACTGCCGAAAGGATCTCCTCCTCCGTACCGCCTGCATCCTCGAAGATCGCGAAATCGAGCACGCCCAGCATTTCATCGAAGCGCTCGAAGGCAGGCGGTAGCTTCTCGATCCGGTTCATTCGCCTGTTTTAGGGCGCTGCCATGATAACTGCAATCGGCGGCAGAGGAGACGAGGATAGCTTTGGTATCGAGCATCCACAGGCTCATTCCTTCCAGCCCTCGAAGGGATCGCGATCCTGCGAAGTCTGGTTGCGGTCGGCCGGCCCCAGGGCAGCCCCTCGGTACTCGCCCTCCCCGTTGGCATTCGCGCCTGATATGCCGCCGCCACTATTCCAGCATTACAACGGCATCGACTTCGAAGAGCATCGGGTCGATTGCAAGCTTGGGAACGGGAATCAATGTCTGCGCCGGCAGCGCCGCGCCGAACATTTCCTTCACGTTCCTGGTCAGCACCTCAAGCTTGGACATGTCGTGATCGACGACGAAGACCGTGAGCT
This sequence comes from Sinorhizobium meliloti, assembly GCF_017876815.1. Taxonomy (NCBI): domain Bacteria; kingdom Pseudomonadati; phylum Pseudomonadota; class Alphaproteobacteria; order Hyphomicrobiales; family Rhizobiaceae; genus Ensifer; species Ensifer meliloti. Next base: position 819,885 of record NZ_JAGIOS010000001.1, read on the forward strand.
TGGCGACCTGATCCGGCCTGGCACCGAGCGCATCGAGGGCCGTGCGCAGGTTTGCATAGGCCTGCTGGACCTGGACAGCGAAGTCGGGCGACAAGGCTCCGCTGCTGTCCTGGCCGCCCTGTCCCGAGATATAGGCCACCCGGCCCTCGCGGGGCACGATCACTGCCGTGCTGTAGCCGTTCGGCGTCGGGTCGTAGAGGTTTTTCGGATTGACGATGGTCAGCTTGAGATCATTCTCATTCGCTGTCGTCGCAGCGGGAACGCCCATGGTCATGATGATCAGCCCTCCGATAAGCAGATGCGTGATTGCGCGTGACATGTTTTTCTCTTGGCTCCGGGGACTGCGGGCAATAGAGCCTCGCCGCCTCCGGGATTGAACTTTTACTGCCGTATGATCCGACTCGTACGACGTACTATCCGTGCCATCGTACATTGTACGAGTCAACCGTTCAGGATCGACATTCGCAGGTTCGTCGGGTTAGATCGGCATTCTGATCAGCAAGGAAGACGGATGACGGCCAAACGCAGCGGCGCCCCGAGCAAACGGCCTCGACGGACAGGTGTATCGCCCCGGGTGCCGGAGGCGCGCAGTGAGCCGTCTCTCTCCCGGGAGCGCATCGTGGCGACCGCGGTGGAACTGCTGGACGCCCAGGGAATAGACGGATTGACGATGCGTCGCCTGGCCGATCGCCTCGGCTCGGGCGTGATGAGCCTGTATTGGCACGTCGACAACAAGGAGGATGTCTTTGATCTGGCGCTCGACTCGGTGCTCGAATACCGCGGACCGCCGCAATTGGTCGAGTCTCGAGATTGGCGCGGAAAAGTCGTTCATATGCTCGAGGACTGGCGCGCCGGCATGCTGCGCCATCCCTGGTCGGCATCGCTGCTGCCGCGCCGGGCACTCGGCCCGAACATCCTCAGCCGCCTGGAACTGCTGAGCAGGACGTTGTCCGGAGCCGGTGTAGCCGACGCAGATCTGAATGCCGCGATATGGTCGCTCTGGAACTATGTGATGGGCGCCACCATCACCCGGGCGAGCTTCGGCCTCTCGGACGAAGACAGGGCCGCGGCACAGCAGCGCCTCACACGTCTCAGCGAACACTATCCGACGATCGAACGCTCCCGCCTGCTGCTGGACAACGATTGGGACGGCGCCTTCCGGAAAGGCCTCGACTTCCTGCTCGACGGCCTCGCTCCGAGACAATGAGCGCTCGTCATCTTCCTGACGAGACGGTGCCGGATCGGCTTAGCTGGAGCGGGATGAGGAAAAGTGTGTGCGGTTTTCCGCCCGCATCGTGATCTAGCCTAAACTAAGACCAGGAACGTATCGGAGGACTGCAATCTCTCCTCACCCCTCATCTCTGTGCTTGTCACAGAGATCCAGCAGCGCCGCGTCTGCGGTGTGGGGAAATGTTCTTTCAGCCCAAGGACTTGGTCTCGCTGGATCCCTGTGACGAGCACAGGGATGAGGAGATCAAAGACACATCCCGGCGACGAATGGCCCGCATCCGGATGGGGCAATAACGAAACCATTTGAAAGGAAATGGCGCGCCGGACGAGATGAAACTGGGCACTCTTATGTGATTGTAATTTCGATATAATTTATGGAAGTGTACGAACTCCGATCAGGGAGGCGAAGGTCGCGACATCGTCCGCAGGTGACAGAAGAACCAAGTTTGCCCCGGATGGGTGCTTGGTCGAACCGTAGCTGATCGCATCGAATCCAGCATAGATAGCACAATCGGCAACGAACCGTGTGAAAACGTACTCGCGCCTTACCCACCCTTCTCCAGTACGTGGCGCTGAGCATAGCGATGACCGTGCCAGACACTGAATGAGGATTTCGGCGGGCGTTTCTGCTTCGGGCTTGGGTTGAAGATCGAGAATTTTCAGCGAGGTGTTCAGTGATATCTCTGCGACATGAAAGCGATCTCCCGGCGTAGCGATCTCAGCGAACGCTGTCTTCTCCGCCGCAGCGAGATAGATCATCCCGTGGCCGGCGTGATTGTAGCGACCCTCCGCCACAAGATGAGCTGGAGGCGCTCCAAAATCAGTAAGTGCCGGAGACGGCAGATTCGCGGCCTTGCGCGCACGGAACTGAGTGCCCACGACCGACTGTGGAAGAGCGGCAACACCGAGCGCTACGATTACATCTAGGACCTCACGAGCGAGCGCGTGCGTGAGCAGCAAGAAAGGGGCGCGTGACGCCAGGCCAGCAATTTCATCAAGTGCATCTGAGAATTCGGGAGGAACATCGAATGGATGTTCGTAAATCCAGAACTCGCCGTCCAGAACCGAGCCGCAATTCGGACAGGTGAGCGATTTTGAGAAACGCTCGATTTCCTCGGGATAGAAATCATCCTGAACGCGGCTATTTCGCAAAAAATCGTCAATAGTCATGTACCCGTATTGAAGCTCGACATCATGGGAAACGGTACCTGGCCACCGAGCGTTGAATTCGTCGTGGCATTTGCCGCAGCATAAGATTCGTGACGAGAAAAAAGACTCAAGGTCCCGATCAAAATAATCTTGAAAAATGAGGACGCGCTCTTCCTCTGTATTTTCTTCGAAGTACTTGCTTCTCACTGGGAACCCTTCAAGACCGTGTTGAACCGCTCTACAAGCCGGAAGTGATGGTCCTGCGCCAGCCTATCCAAGTTGATTTTCTTCCATTTCACTGCTGGCAATTCTGCGGCTCCAGGCAGCCCGAGCAGGTTTGAAAGCCACCTAAAAGACCCAGTCTAACTTAGCAAAAGGGGCGAAGGTCAAACCAAAGGGGCCAGCCTCAAACCAGAATCGACGGGGATGTTTACGCTCCTGCCGCGATACCAGCGCGCACTGGCACACCAAGTCGTTCCCGTACCTGCTCATAGACAGGAATACCGGTGTCGATGGCTACTTCAAAACTCACTGCCAATGCGTAAGGAACAGGATCAGCAAGAGTCCCTGCAGCAGCGCGGCACGAAACTCTCAGCAGAAGATTCCCATCATCTACAAAGACCCGCGCTGCCTCGCCTGTCCGGCGTTCATGGCAAACCGTTCCGCGGACAACGGCCTTATCAGTCGGTTGATAGGAATCACGTTCATCCGCCATCCAGTATTTGTCGTCACTTGCCGCGCTCACATCAAGAGCTGCCATGCGATAACCCTGATGGCGTGGATTGACCGGCGAAAACCAGGCGAGCGTGGTGGTCAATCCGCGAAGCGCGCGCACCCCATCCAGACCATCGGGAAGTGGTATCCGGTACAACACCGCACTGTCGGCATCGATCGTCCCGGTCCCCAGCAGAGTCGCCCGGTTCTCAGCACAATCCAGGACCCGTTGAATGTCAGGCACACCGTACCCGAGTAGTCGCGTGATATCGTCCCGCCGCGCAAGATGTGATCCTTGGCCTTGCGGGCCGAAGAAGCCGTCCAGCATGGCGCCCTTGTTGCTCCATTGCGCGCCATGAACCATCAAGGCCTTCAGAAGCAGAGGGAGTTCGTTAGTGGTCACGTCGGCATGATGGGAGCCGCCGTCTCCGTCGAGCAGGACATCATGAATGCGGTGTGCGGCACGCGTCGCGAGCGCCGTAGCTGCGCTCGTCCCCCATGTGAAATCTTCGAAGCTGGTCCCGCCGGCCGCAGAAGGCCGCGCCACCTTGAGTCCGAAATGCTGCGCACCTGCACGTACCGGCATCACAACAAGTTCACCCCCCGTAGCCGCCATCTGCACGGGCGCTCGGCCACCGCTGAATAGAAGCTCCGGCTTTACGACCTTCTTGAAACCCAGCCCCATCGCCGAGATTATGTTGGGAACACCCTCAGCGGTGAAAGGGTCGATCCGCCCGGCAGGAAAGCCGCCGTTGAACGCCGACCCCGCGTGAGCGGCCCCGATTGTCAGGGCGTTCATCGACTCGGCAGGCGACAACAGCGTGCGCTGGCTTTTCTGTGCATTGAGGGAAGCAAAAACAGCTTTTTCGCGATCCTCGGCGTTGGCTGCCTCGAAGTCCGTCCAGTTCGCATAGCCTTCTACTTTCAGGCGGTCAGTTATGTTTCCGGCGCTCACGAGAAACAGCACACGATAGCGCCAGCTCAAGTAGTCAAGCAAGCGACCAAGGGGACTCATGATGCGGGCAAACGGCCGTTTCTCATCTGCAAGAGAAAGATTGATCAACACGACTTGCGGAGCAGCTGCGGGCTCTTGGCCTTCTCCCACTTTTATGCGGCGCACGGCTTGGTGAATAACATCGACGAGCAGGCGATCGTCCGGTGTGCGCTCCCCGCCCTGCGTGGGCCGGAACACAGGCCTAACGTAGAGCGGTCGGGGCAGTGGCGGCTCACCGTGGTTCAGATCGCCGTGGATAATCAGCGACGCCATCTCGGTGCCGTGTTCGCGCTGCGCCACGGGGTAAGTTTCGGCAAGACCTTCCGGATCGTCGACTCTCAGGCGGCCTGCGAGTCGTGCATGATTTTCCACAGGAAGGCCGTCAAGCAGTGCGGCGATCGGTTCATCGCTTACAAACACCGGAGCTGCGCCCGCGCCAGGACCGTTCTCGCCCTCGATCTCACTGGCCGGCGATCGTGCTACGGACTGGGGGCGCAGGAACATTACGTCATCAGCGCGGGCGAGGCCGATATCGGGATTATCGAGAAGCGTTCTGACTGAAGCGGCAGGAAGATCGACGAGCGCAGCATCGTAGCGAATCTCGCTGACCACGGCATGATCGACGACGGCACCTCCAGCGGACTCTATATCCGCGGTGAGCCGACCGATCGCGCCTGCGCGACGTTCGGCATTCTCGTGATACCAGAGCTCTACCTCAAAACGCACCGGCGCGTCGGGTGCGCGCTCCAAGTCTTCCGCGAACGCTTTGATCGTCTCGTCAGGGATACGGTCCTGAGGCCCCCAAGGACGCACATCGATCAGTTGTGAAAACAATTCACGCCACGGTCCGCGCCCGGTGGGCATCCGCTCATTGTTCTTGTAGCGTCTCCAGAGGCTCAGCAGTTCCCGAAGCGCCTGAACGTCGGGCATAGCGAGGTAAATGCGTCCGGCGAGCGACTTTCCAGGATCATCCTGATCGTAAAAATCGCCGCTTGGCGCGAAATCATCCTCGTAGTCGCCAAGATATTCGAGGCCGATGGCTCGTGCCTGTTCGTAGAAGTCCTTTAGCGAGCCTTCCACCTCAAAAACGATAGCGCGCTCGGGCGCGATTGAGGCCGGATCATTGCGAAGCGCCAGAATTTGCTGGGGGTCTGCAGCCACGCGATCGAGCCGCTCAAAGCGGGGATCAATGCGAGCGCGCTGGCGGTCCCGCGTAGGGCGGCTAATGTCCGCTCCGCCTCCAGCCCTACCTCGTAAGGTGAAGGGCTCAGGCTGAGGGAGATTAAGGAGCGGCCGATCCGGCATCACTCTCGTCCTTACTGATACCCGGCGCTGCGCGCGCGCGTCCCATCCACAACTTCATCTGCTCACGGATAATATCAACCACGGCCCGGCCATCGCCTGAAAGTATCCGCCGACGCAGAATGTCTGTGAAGAACTCTTCCGCTTCGCTGTAACTGACGCGGCCCAAAGCCTTTGCGATCTGCTCCGTACCCAAGCCAAGTTTTATCTCGGCTCTTGCAGAGAGGCTGGATAGAAAAGCCGCTAACTGCTTCTGTGTCGGCGCGGGCAGTGTCAACCGTAGCTGGAACCGCCGCCAAACCGCACGATCGAGCAGCTCGGCATGGTTTGTGGCCGCGAGCACGACGACATAGCTAGGCAAGTCATCGATCTGCATAAGTAGCGAAGTGACTACGCGTTTGATTTCACCAGTTTCATGGATGTCGCCTCGCTCTTTGCCAACAGCATCAAACTCGTCAAAGAACAATACGCAAGGCGTCGTCCGCGCGTAGTCGAATACGCGCTTGAGGCGCGTCGCTGTTTCCCCCAGAAAGCTACCGATCATGGCCTCATAGCGGACTACAAAAAAGGGCACGGCGAGGCTTTCGGCGATCGCCTCGGCCAATGTTGTCTTACCGTTGCCGGGCGGTCCGACAAGCAGGATGCGGTGGCGGGGCTCTAAGGAATGCGAGCGCAGCAACGAAGCGCGCTGCTGCTCCTCAATCAGCTGAGTCGCTGCAAGGCGCGTGAGATCAGGGAGGACAAGTTCGTCCAGTCGCCGTCGCGGGATCATCTCCGCTATGAATTCGCGCGCGCCGCGACCCGAGGCTTCTGCCGACACGCGGGCGATGTTTGATTGGCCGTTCATGGGCGGCGTCTCCACTACTTTTTCCAGACGGTCGGCCAGGACATTGTGCTGCTTGGCCCGCTCTTCGGCGACGATAGCCTCAACGGTGCGCTTCACCGTCCGGGTGTCACCTGACACACCAGCCTTTACAAGATTTATGAGAAGGTCGCTGCGGGCCATACTGCTACCTCCTGCGCCTGCCACGACGGTCAACTAGCTCGGTCTCGGCGATATCGACGCCGACTGCCTGCAAGCCGCGGAGAACAACCGTACGCATTGACTCTCCACGTTCAGCACAGAGAAGAGCCACCTGTCGTCTCACGCTGCTGGGAACCATAACCTGAAGCGGCACTTCCTTTTCTGCTGGCACTTCACCAGATGGCGCGACCCTTCGCTCTCCCTTGGGCGGGGTGCGCTTTGTCATAACCATGGCGGACGCCTCATGAGAACTCGTCATGAAATCCTAATATCATGAATTCATGACGAATCTCCCTTTTCAGTCGCCGGACGAGGGAGGAAGTTGTGGATAGATTTATGGGCGCTAATATGTAGGCAGGCGGTGATCGGTGGGGCAGCGCCCTCACGCAATGGTGCCGTCAAGCATTGGCGCCAAACTCACCCCTCATGGCCTGCTGCCAAATATGGGCGTATACGTTGCTAGCCACCAGCTTCTTCTCCTCAGCCGTGAATGGAGGTGTCGGCAAGCTGGCAAACACGTTGTCCAGGATGAACACCTCGATATCGGCTTTCGTCTGTTCTTTTTCCCAGAAGCGATCGAGTTTCGCGAGCCGCGCCTTGATTGAGGCAAGAAGTTCCCGGCTCGCCTGCTTCACCCTTTCGCGCGCCGTCTTGTCCAGCTCGTCCTTGAGAAGCAGGTCAAACAGCGCCAGTTCATCCTCGCGAAGACCTTCGCGCGTGGCGCGCTTCTGCTCCTCGTCCAAGCTGGCTACGAGTTCGATAAGGCGCCTGAACGTCTCTTCGATGGTGGTCCGGTCCTTCTCCCGGTTATAGTCGGCGACGATTTCCTCGTACTTGATCTGATAGTCCATACGCATTGGATTACGCGCCATCATCTCGGCGAGCTTCTCCTCAACTATGTCTCTGATATCCTGTAGGGTCGTCGCCTTACGCCGGACCTTCTTCGCAAATTCATCGCGAAGACGTTCCAGATCGATCTTGCTGAGATCGAACGTAAGCCCCTCGGCCTGATCGTCCCCCGCAGATTGTGTCGCGATGGCTGCATTGACAATACGATGCAGCTCTTTGAGGAGTTCTGTTACATCAGCGGTGTCGCGTCGCTCGATCAGCTTCTTGTAGATTGCTTCGATGTTGTCGTGCCGCTCCGCATAGGCGTATGCAGAGGGCTCCATAAGCAGTGCCTTAAAGCGGATGAAGACCTGCCGCGCCATGATCTCAAATCGCCGCTTGGCATCATCGCTCGAATATACGGCCTCGACCGCATCAGCGAGCCCCTTGATCCGGACAAACCCTTTTGCACCAAGCAGCGCAACCGGATCGAAGCCGAGGCCGCGGAGATGTGCTTCGGTCGCTTCAATGGCCTCGATGAGGGCCTGCACACGTTCCTCGATCGGCGCAATGATTTCTTCCCCGCCTGTGCCGTCATCGCCAAGTGCATACTGGGCGAGCGCGGCCCGCAAACTGGCCAGCATGCCGTTGTAGTCGACGATCAAACCAAAATCCTTGCCAGGATAGACACGGTTGGCTCGCGCAATCGCCTGCATCAGCGTATGCGCCTTCATCGGTTTGTCGATATAAAGTGTTGAAAGGCATTCCACGTCGAAACCGGTCAGCCACATGGCGCAAACGATGGCGACGCGGAAGGGATGCTTGGGGTTCTTAAAGGCCGTTTCGACATCAACCCGCTCGCCTGCTTCCCCTTCAAACCCTCTTTTCATCAGGGCGCGATGGGGAATGATGTCAAAGCCCCATTTCTTGAAGTCGGCGACTTCGTTCTGAGCCTCGCTGATTATGATTTCGACGATTGTCTCATCTAGCCATCTGGCCTGCGCCTCAAGTTTTTGGGCCTTTTCCGCAAGTGCGGCACGGACTGTTTTGTCGACAGCAGCCGCCGCCTCTGCCCTTTTGGTCTCACCCTCTTTCCGCACCTGAATGGCCTTCGCCTTCCAGTGGGGAACGATGCGCTGGTACATCCGGGCGCAAGTGATTTTGTCAATGCAGACGAACAGCGACTTCCCTGATTCCCAACGTGTCGCGCAATGCTCGACAAAGTCGTGCGCGATTTTTTCAAGCCGCTCGTCGGCGGTGATGATCTCGTAATCCTTGCCAAGCAGCTTATCCAGGAGTGCGGCCTGATCTGGGTCGAGCTCAGCCTCCTCGATCTTCGCCGCGATCCGGTCGTTTAGATCGACCCTTGCGACGCCCAGTTTCTCACCTCGGTTCTCATAGACGAGCTTGACGGTCGCCCCGTCTTCTTCCGACCGCTTGAAATCATAGCGCGAGACATAGTCGCCGAAGATACGCTTGGTGATCTCATCCTGTTTGAACAGCGGCGTGCCCGTAAAGCCGATGAAAGCAGCGTTCGGCAAAGCGAGGCGCATGTTACGCGCAAGTCGTCCGGCCTGTGTCCTATGTGCCTCGTCAGAGATGACGATGATGTCGTCGCGCTCGCTGTAGGGCTCTTTCGGGTTCACATCCTGATTGAATTTATGGATCAGGCTGAAGACGTAGCGATGGTTTTCCTTCAGCAGACGCTGGAGGTCCGTGCCCGACGCGGCCCGCGGCGTTTCGTTGCTCGCGACATCGCAGCCGACGAAGGTCTTGTAAATCTGGCTATCCAGATCGTTGCGGTCGGTCATAAGCAGGAAGGTAAAATTGCCCGGCACCTTCCGGCGCACTTTTTCAGCAAAGAACGCCATGGAATAAGACTTGCCGCTACCCTGGGTATGCCAGAACACGCCAAGCCGCCCGAGGTCCGGATGTGCCCGCTCGATGATATTCACGGGCCCTTCCGGGATGAATGACGGAAGGGCTGGCGCAGCTTCCTTCTCCATCGTCGCAAGCCGTTTCTGATCGGCAATCGCCCGGTTCTCTAACGGCAACTCAATCACACGATGCCGTAGGCGTTCCTCACGGGGGAACTCGCGCTTTAACTCCTCCTGGTAGGCAACCGATGCAACGGCGCGGTTGACCCCCAGCACTTGATGGTTGCGCGCTACCACCTTGCGCGTCGCGCCGGCCTTGCTCTCGTCGAACAGGATGAAGTTCTCTATGAAGTCCAGAAGCCGATCATGTGTCAGCATGCCATTCAGCAGCACCTCGGCGTCAACATTACCTTTATCCGTCTCGTCGAGCCGCTTCCACTCCGCAAAATGATCCCATTCACTGGTGATCGAACCGTAGCGCGCGCGGTCACCATTGCTGACAATCAAAAAAGCGTTGTGGTGAAAGGCATGCGCGACAACATTCTCATCCATGTAATCACGCAGGTTGCCATCAAACCCGGCGCGGATGTTTTTGTAGACCGCCTTCAGCTCGATGAAGACGACCGGCAGCCCGTTGACAAAGCATACAAGATCGGCGCGGCGATTGTAGTTCGGCGTCCGCAAACCGGTCAGTTTCAGCTCTCGTACCGCAAGAAAACGGTTGCTGCCCGGCGCGTTGTCGAAGTCAATTACGCGCGCGCGGGCATCGCGCACACGCCCCATGGCATCCCGATAGTGAACCGGAACGCCATTGCGGATCAGCCGCGTAAACTCCTGATTGTGCTGCACCATCGAGCGGCTGAAATCATGGACCGTAAGCGCCCGCACCGCATCATCAATGGCTGACGGCGGCAGCTCAGGATTAAGCCGCACAAGCGCGGCGCGCAGATCACGCGTAAGGACCGCCTCACTTGTACTGGCACGTCCAAGCGTCCCTCCCGGCCCGAACGTTTCATCATTCCAGGCATAGATACTATCCCAGCCAAGCGCCGTCTCAAGGTGGACGGCGAAAGTCGCCTGTACCAGCCGATCCTCGCTGTTGATGCCTGTGACCGCCATGCTACTAAGCCCTCCGCTCCGACATCATACCGCGATCTCCCCGTTCATTAGACGAGGCATCAAAATGTCACGAGCTTGAGCGAGTTTATCAATCTGCCGCAGCAACGTTTGCATTTGCTTGGCAGCGTTTCCTGCAAAATCACCAAACAGCGTTTGTAGCGGGCGCGGAGGAGTTGTTACACGAACCTCGGCAATCCGGTTCTTCGAAAGTTCTTTCTGATTAGTTGCCCCTTCGCCCATTCCCTCGAAGACCGGCTGCAGCTCAAGGAGCGCGTATCCAAACCAGAACGGATGAACATCACTATTCGGTCTAGCGACAGTTAGGTGAGAGTCAAATGTCATGGCCACCGGTTCGAACCAGCATTGAGCCACACGCCCCAGCGTCCCTGTACCCGTCGAATTTATGAGAACGTCCAGGTAGTTGAGCGCCTTTTCGACCTTATACTCTTTTCGTTGCCGTCGGGCTGGAGCGGTTGAAAGGAGTCGATCGCGAACGCATTTCTGGCTCAATACGATTGAATCACCATCGTCGTCGTATGTCGGCGAAATTCCTCGTCCTAAGAAGCAGCACGCATCGCCTATTCTTTTTCGTTCCCACCCTTTGGGGATACCCTCTATGATCTCAATATGCTCGTGACCGGGGTAGCGGAATCGACTAAACCACTCAAGGTAAAGCATCCGCACTGACTCATCCAACAATGCAATTCGCCGTCTGTTGTTCTCGATCAGATTGTCGTAAGCAGCAAGGATGGAAGCGATCTTGTCTTGGACTGGATGATCTGCCAAACGGATTGGAAGACCATGAATGTGATTTCGATTGAGCGTGGGATTAGCCCCACCGACATTAAATCGTTCCAAGCCCAAGCACTTCAAAGCATAGTATACGAAACGTGCGTTGTTGCCGTTTAGTGATTTGCTCCAAAGCGTCGTGTCATGAGGCCAATAGTCGCCCGCGCTGTAGTGGACGGAGCCGAGCGTGCCTTTTCGGCCAATGACAACGCCGGGGCCGGCAGCCATGGCTTCGTTGTGCCAACTGCTCGGCCCAGATGACGAGATAACCGGTACATCTCCCTCCTTCTGATGATCCTTGGTTATGTCGAACCCACGTTGCAGGTAGACGAGGTCTTCAAGAATGGCAGGCTGCCAGTGCTTTGCGCCCAGGTATGATGTCATGCGCCCAACTCCTGGAAGTTGCGCGCGATCTGCGCGGCGAGCTCCACCGCCTCTTCGTTTAGGCCTTTTAGGTCAATGTGGATCGCGCGGAGCGACTCTTCAAAATCAAAATCTTCATCCTGCTCGACGGGCGCAACACCGACGTATCGCCCTGGCGTCAAACTCCAATCATAATCTTTGATCGCGGCACGATCGACCAGCTTGACCAGCCCTTCGACATCACGCAGCGCGGCGTCAGGGAAGCGCTCTTGAAGCCAGTCAGCTTGCTTCACAAAGTAACGCGCCATCCGCAGCGCCTCGACGGCGTTCGCGCGTGCATCTTCCAGTCGCTTGCGCGTGCGGCTGATGTCAGCGTTCGACCATTTGCCGGAGTCTTTCGCTTCGAGCTCCTTCAAGCTGATGTCGATCACACGGCCTGCGAGCTTCGCCGCAAGGTCGATCTGCTTCGTCAGATCGCGGCAGCTTTCCGCTATCGGATGCAGTGCCGCCCGCGCTGCGTTCAGCCCGGCATTGTCGCGACCCGCCTTCCAGCTCTTTTCCTGTTTCGCAGGCTCGGCGACGAACTGCTCGATATCTGCCGTCAGTGTAGACTGCGCGCTGGTTAGCTCCCCCCAGGGCTCCGCCAGCGGATCATCCTTGCGCCTGGTTCTGGCAAAAGGCTCGATCAACTCGATGAGTTTTCCAAGGACGTCCTCGAACGTGTCAAGGGGCGCTGCCGCCGCCTCGCCATCAGCGATGGCACGCGCCAGGTAGGATTCAACGAGCCTCAAGAAGCGATCCTGTTGACCGCGATAAAGCCAGATGATCGCGGCAATGTTCTTTTGTTGCTCGGGACTAAAATCGACAACCGAACGCGACACCTTATTGTAGATGCCGCGCGCATCGAGCATCAGCACATGATCGCGGCGTGCGGCGTCCTTTTCCTTTGCCCGGTCGAAAAACCACAGCTGGCACGGCACCGTGCGCGTGTAAAAGAAGTTGCCGCGAATATCGATCATTACATCAACGGCGCCAGTCTCGACCAGCTTTTGGCGTACCGTCGCCTCATCCCGTCCCGCGCTTGATGCCTGCGAGGACATCACCACGCCGGCGCGGCCATTTTCATTCAGGTAGCTGTAAAAATACGAAAGCCAGAGATAGTTGGCGTTCGACACTTTCTTGCCTTTGTTCACGCCCGGCAGGCCAAATGGCAGGCGCTTGTCACCCGTCACCTTATCGGCGTCGACCTCATCAACGTTGAACGGAGGATTGGCCATGACGAAGTCGCACTTGCCGGCGAGCTCATGCGGGTCCTTGTAATAGGTGATAGCTTCGTTTCCGGCCCGGATCGTGCCTTGAAGGCCATGAACCGCCAGGTTGATCTGCGCGATCTTCGCGGTCGTTTCATTCTTCTCATGGCCATAGAAGGTGACACGCTTCATTGTGTCCTGGCCCGCGTCCTCAATAAAATGGCTCGACTGAACGAACATGCCGCCCGAGCCGCAAGCCGGATCAAACACGATCCCATGGTCCGGCTCGATCACGTTGACGATGGTTTGGACAATGGAAGGCGGCGTGAAGAACTCGCCGTTATCGTGCGCGCCCTGCTTGGAGAATTCAGCGAGGAAGTATTCGTAGATGCGGCCGAACACGTCGCCAGAGGCTTTTCGCAGACCTTCGGAATCAAACATACGCAGCATGCGTTCGAGCAGATCGCTCTCGAAGCGCTGGTAGTCTTTCGGCAGCTGACCCGCGAGCGGCGGAAAGGCTGCCTCGATAACATCCATGGCGGCCGTGAGCGCCGCACCGAGATTGCCGTCCTTTGGCATTTTCAGGAGTACGTCAAAGCGCGCAGCCTCGGGCAGCATGAGCGCGCGGCGACGCGTGAAATCTGCCTCGATCAGCGGACGATCCGGCATCTGGCCGGCGGCCTTGTCCGCCTCGATCGCCGCTTTTGCCTCATAATACCGATTGGTGGCGTGACGCAGAAAAATGAGCCCCATGATCGGCATGAAATACTCGTTTGACGCCAATCCCGAGTTGGCGCGCAGGTCGTCAGCGATCTTCCAAAGCTCGGATTCGAACTTTTCAAGATTGTGAAAGTGATCTGCGCTCATTTTGCTTATGCCTTTGAGTCCCTGGCGTTCGTCGCGAACCTCAGCACGCTGTCCGGCTTCCGCCGGCATGCGCTCTGCTTCACTGCTTTTTTTCTTTAGGTTCGGCATCGTCGCCCTTTCCGTGTTTTGCGGATTCTCGTCTTATCCAACTGTCGATTTCGCCGCTGTCGAAACGCCATGAGCCTCCGACCTTAAAGCCCGGAATCTCCCCCTTAGCGGCGAGCTTGTAAGCCGTCTTCTCATTGATTTTGAGAAGGGCGGCCACCTCGCGCACCGTGAGTATCTCGCTCATGGCTTTGGCGCCCCGATACAATCCCGGCGAGTATAGAGAAAATCGGAGAAAATTGGAGCGAAAACTCGCAGATTTACCTAGATTATGAAAATTATGAAGTTGGCGAAGTCTAGACTCGCAAGCTGGATATCAGCCTGCTTCGTCTGGAGCCGTCCGTCGCCTCACAAGAGGCGGGCGACGGCGCGACAGCGAACAGGCTGCCGGCCTGCTTTGATGGTGTGTTCCCGAGCCTCTTTTCGCGCGAATGATCGTCACGGTCATGAGAATGCTAGGCAATTGTCCGGCAGAGCCATAATATTCGATCAAGGGGGCCGTATTGACTGCGAAGCGAAAGATTCCTGAGAGGCTTTACAAGTACCGGGCGTTTAGCAATCGCACGCTGGATGCGCTGATCGCCGACGAGCTGTTCTTCGCTGATCCAAGCACGTTCAATGATCCGCTCGACAGCAAGCCGTCTCTGGCTACCGACCTCGACGCGGACGCCCTCGCTGATATGCTGGCGCGGTTGGTCGAGCAGCGAATCAGCGCAGAGATGAGCGCGGCCGCCAAGACGATCAAGTATCGCGGCCCGAAGACGCTCAACCATATTGCGGTGCATAGCCGCCGGCGCGCTGAGCAGGTGATCGCGGAAATCCGCTACAGCGCGACGAATCCTGAATACGAGATAGAGGACCCGGCCCGGTTTCTGTTCGGCCAGTATGTCGAGGACGAACTCCTGCGACGGTATGACAAGGGCATCGTCTCGCTGGCAGGACGTTCGGATTGCCCGTTGATGTGGAGCCACTATGGCGACCAGCACAAGGGTGTATGCATCGGCTACTCGGTGCCGGAAAGCGCTGCCGCAAACCTCCACAAGATCACCTACGGCGGTAGCAGGCTTATCGAAGCGACTGCGGTTTCAGCGATGCTTGACGGCGATGAATCCGCACGCCGGAAAGTGGACTCGGCCGTTCTGACAAGAAAGGCCATTGACTGGCGCTATGAACGTGAGTGGCGGCTTGTCGGCCCCCGTGGAGCACAGGGCTCGCCACTTGAACTTGAAGAGGTCGTGTTTGGAATGCGCTGCTCGCATACAGTCAAATTCGCAATTGTCAGGGCGCTCGCCGGCAGGCGCCGACCTGTCAAGTTCTACGAAATACGCGAGCGACGTGGACGTTTCCTGCTCGGCAGGTACGTGCTGGACACCGACGAGCTGTCAGTTTCTCTTCCTCGGCGCGCACTCGATATCGATGATTTCTTCGAGCCGATCACAGGAGACGAATAGACCCCTCTTTACGCGCGCGAAGGATCGTCACCCGCATGGGCCGAGACCCTGCGGAAGCAGGGCTCGGGGCGAACGCCTAGAGCCTGACCCATCGCGCCGTAGCAGAGCGAAGGCGGAGGGACGCGCCCTCAGAGAAAGCGATCGTTACCTGACTTATACGCGAGTGCGTATATCCGCGTTTTATACGCGTATGCGTATTACCCCAACGGGGATTCCCCGAGGAATAGCGGCGGAAAATAGCGCGAGACTCCTCCAGCAGACAGGAAGGAGTCACCGTCATGGAAACCGGACCGATTGTAGATACCGACCGCATCACCATCACCAAAGGCGATGTTAAGAACGATCTCTGGGTGAGCGGCACCGTCAACGAAAACCCCGCCTACAGCTTCACCGCCAAAGTCTTTGATGTGGGGAGCAGGTACGGGCTGGATGGGGGCCAGATTTCAAAGCTGACTGTCTGGCACAGCGGCAACGAAGTCGCCTCTTACGATCGCGGTTGGGACAGTCCGCCCCAGACACACGACGACAAGCGCGCGGTCGAGATCATCAAAAGCTCATTCCGGGAGCATGAACAAACCCAAAGCTCCGACACAACCATCCGGGTTGACCTGCACTGGCGCCGGGCCGCCGGCCGCACCCGCCATGCCGACGACACCGGCCGGGAGCGTTAGCCGCCGGCCGCCGGCGGCCGCCACGCGCGGCCGCCTTTCTTGCGATGAGGCGCCGGTGCGCTGCCGCTGCAATTCAGCCTGCTTCGTCTGGAGCCGTCCGTCGCCTCACAAGGCGGGGGTGACGGCGCTCCAGCGAACAGGCTGCCAGCCATGCTTTGGTGGTGTGTTCCCGAGCCTCTCTTCGCGCGAAGGATCGTCACCCGCATGGGCCGAGACGCACGGCGGCTCGGGGCTTTAGCCTAGAGCCTGACCCACCGTCCCCTTGGGTGGGACGCGCCCAAACTGCACGGATATGCAATCCACCTCTATCGACGGCGTCCGCCCTTCCGCTCAAGGGTGGTCGTAGCCGGCGTCTCAAACGCCGCCATAAACTCGTCTTCCACCGCTGCGAGCTGGTTCAATATCCAAGGCGCAGATCGGCCAGCATTGCGCCAGAAGAGTGCGCTGCGCCAGATGCCGTTGAGCTTGGTTCGATAGTCGCTCTCAGACAAAGCCCCGGCTTCCCAAATCCGCTTCAGCAGACCCTGGAGCTCAAGAAGCTTTTCATCGACCTGATCGTCACCCGGCAAACGCCCTCTCTTTCAGACGGTCAGTCTAAGGTTCTGCTGCCTGCATGAGAACAACGAAATCAATTGGCATAACATCCGGGCAGCCACGGACGCGCCCTACCTCTCCCTCTCAAAGTCATCATCCCGCTTCCGTCCCCGCTCGCTCTTCCGTTCCGCCCGCGAGATGCGCAGCCGCTCTCCGCCCTCATCCCCACCGCCGTCATCCCCGTCACCATCGCCCGCCGCGCGCGCAAAATCACCTGCCAGATCGACCTCCTTGCTCCACGGCTGCTCGCGCATGATCGCCTCCTCCAGCGCCTCGCGTAGGTCGATCTTGCCCCTCGGCACCGCGCGCCTTTCCTGCTGCTGCTGGTCCTGCTGCTGCTGATCATGCTGATCCTCCCGCTCCTCCGCGCCGCTCCGATCACGATGCCGCATCGATGCGCACCGCACCGCTGGCCCGCGCCCTTTGGGCTTGAGATCAAGATTTAGCGCGGGCATGTGGTTATGCCCGTACCGCCCGATGATGCGCTGCTCGCGCACGCGCTTCACCTCCAGCGCCTGCCGCTCCCGCGCCTCGACTTTGCCGAGCGCCTTCAACTGCCGCCCGGTCTCCAGCGCCTGCACCTCCTGCCGCCGCTGCAAGGACAGCGCCGCCTGCTTCTGCGCCAGCCCAAGCGCCTGCTTCTCCGCGGCAAAGGCGCGGAACGCCTTCGCATCACGATGACGATGCAGCTTGCCGATGACGAGCGATACGCCCGTTACCCGCCCGAGGAATGCCGCAAGGCCCGTCGGCCGCGCCTCCGCCCGTGCCGCTCGAACGCTACGGACCTGCGCGAGATAAGCGCCCTTCTGCATCCGCCGTGCCGCTAGCTGCTCCCGCTCCAGCAGCGCCCGTTCCTGCCGGTGCCGCTCACGCTGCTCATCCTGCGCCGCCACAAACTGCGCCCGCCGCACCTGCTGCGCTGCTTCCAGCTTCGCAAGACGCTCTGCCTGCCCCTGCGCCTTCGCGAACTGCTCGCGCGCCTTCCGCAGGTCCGCGACCAGCGCCCGCGCTTCCTCGACCGTGGGCAGCGACTCCGCCGGGAAGTCTTTTTCAAGGAAGGCCCTTATATCCTTCGTGCGCACGCTCCGGTCGTCGATCATCTTCGGCAGCGCATTCATCGTGCCGTACATATCGACCAGGACGTAAGGCCGCTTGCCGGTCGCCAGCACATAGCCCATGGCCTCCAGCGCCCGGACAAACGAGCGCGCATTATCGCTCTGCCGGAAGGCCTGCGTGACCATGACCATGCGCTCTTCCTTGGAGAGCCCGGTCATGCGCTCCTGCTGCGTCTCGTACAGAGACTGCTTGCGCGCGCGTCCGGAGCCGTCACGCTTATACCCGTCCGGCAGATCGAGGCCATGATCGCGCGCGAACTCGCGGCTGACCATCATGAGTTTCTCATGATCGAAGGCGAGATGGATGGCCTTTTCCGCCTGCCAGTCGATACGCGACCAGACGATGTGGCAGTGCTCGCGGCCATCCTTGATATGGAACACCATGGCCCGCGGCTGGCCTTCGAGACCGAGCTTTTTCTCGACGCGCTCCGCGTAGTCGAGATACTGCGCCCGGCTCAATTGCTGACCGGGCTCGGGATTGATGGACAGGCTGTAGAGATATTCGCGGCACTTGGTGAGACCGGTCGCGATGGCCTCCCACTCGGCGAAGGCGCCGTGGAGGTCGGACGCCACCGCGCCGCTGACCTCGGCCAGCTCGACATATTCATTGTCGAGCGCGTTCAGCAGATGAGTGGCGAGGTCCTGCCCGCCGGCACGCTGGCTGGCCTTGGGGATCATGGGACGATCATCGCTCCCGCCCCAGGGCCTGCATCAGCAGTGTGCGGATATCGGTCAGCGCGGCGACGGCCTCCTCGTGAAGCTGGACCTGACGCGGCCCTTCCATGGGCTGCGTCCCCAGCTGCTGGCGCAGCTGCGCGGCTTCGGCAAGAAGCCGCGTGAGGTCCTGCGTGGCGACGGACGGACGGCGGGACTGCCGGGCCGGCGGAGTGGCGAAGATGGCTTGCGTGATGAAGGCATTGACGGAGAGACCCGACTTTTCGACGCGCGCCCGGAATTCCTCACGGAGGATCTCCGGCGGGCGGTACGAAATCGGGGCGTCTCTCTTCTTCTCCGTCATGCCAAATCAAATAGCCGCATCCGCCGCTCACAAACCGCGCGCTTTCCACGCGCGCGAAAAGGTTTGTGATCCGGCAGCCGGCCAGCGCATCCGCGCCTCATGCGAGGGTCCGGGGAGCGCCATCCCCGGTCTATGGGTTTGCGAAGGGAGAGACGACATCTCCCTTGGCTCGAAGCCGGTGCCGAAACACCGGTCGTGGTCCAGGATGCGAAAGTCCTGGCCGTGGTTTGCAAAGGGGCGCGGAAGCCCCTTGTGCGATGGGTTCCAAGGGAGAGCGGCAGTCTCCCTGGTCGTGATGCAACGCCGAGACGTTGCCATCAGCCGGAAGGGTTCGATACCCGCACCCGGCTGAACGCATCCCTTGGCAAGACGCCGCCACGAGCGGAGTCGCGCCTTACGGGATGCCCCAGGGGGGTCTGCGGGGGACAGGATGGTCCCCCCAGCAAGGTGAGCGCGGTACTACCGCGCACACCTTGTACTCTTGTCTATGCCGACGGAACCCCCACACTACCATGATAGCAAATGAGGGGGCCAAAGTGGAAATGTGCATCCATCATAAAGACGAACTGACTGGAGTGTACATCGCACTATCCAGATGAAGCAAACGAGGAAAGCGCGCGGAATGAGGAAGACGGGACCGTCTACTTAAAGAGCCTTCACCGACCGGCACCAAACGCCCTTTTGTAATGTACATCCCAAAAGCAAGGGGCCGGTGGAAAGGATGGTCCGCCATGAATGCCCACACAACGCCCCAAGTCGATACCGCTCCCCTTCAGCTCAAGCCGACAAAGGAGACCTATGACAGGCTCCAGCAGGCTTACGAGCATTTCAACAAAGGGCTGTTCGAGGGAAAGCTCCCGAACGCCCTTATCACCCTTCAGCGCCGCAAGAACACATACGGGTACTTTGCCGGTGCACGGTTCCGCAACGATGACGGACGCCCGGCCGACGAGATTGCCCTGAACCCCGCCACCTTCCGCGAGCGTCCTGTGAAGGACATTCTCGCGACCCTTGTCCATGAGATGGTGCATCTATGGCAGCACCATGAGGGAGAACCAGGACGCGGCCGCTATCATAACCGCGAGTGGGCCGACAAAATGAAGGTGCTCGGTCTTCAGCCCACCGACAATGGCGCAGAAGGCGGCAAGGAGACGGGCGAGACAGTCGGCCACTTGATCGTGCCCGCAGGGCCATTCGATCAGGCCGCCGACAAGCTGATCGCGAAAGAGTTTGCGATCGCATGGAAGGAAGCGCCGTCCCCGCTAGAACCATCCAAAGGCGAAGGCGAAGCCGAGCCTGAAGCCCTCGTCCAGAAAAGCGGCAAGCGCGTGCGTTACAACTGCCCCGAATGTGACCTCAAAGCCTGGGCAAAGCATGATGCCCGCCTCATGTGCGCGGACGACAAGGCGCTGATGATCGCGGGCGACTAAACCACCCGCCAAAAATTAAGGCGCGGAGCCAAAGGGCACCGCGCCTTTTTCCTGCCCGGTACGCCCATCAGAATAGCGTCATTTGTCGTGCCGCCTCTTCACGCTTTTTCCATTGCGTGGACTGCGCGGCTTTTTCGAGCCACGCCTCCACGAAGGCCACCGGTCCGCCCGCGTCGTCGATCTCCGACGCGGGCGTGAAGTGAGAACGGTATCCCGTTTCAGTGAACGGGAGGGGGCGGCGTTCCGGCCACTTCACGTCAACTTCGAGATGTGCGGTGCTGAACGGCCCGTCCGTACCGAGCCACTGCGCCTCGTAGCGGACCTCGATGGTAAGGCCCCGCCACACGATGGTGTGGGTTTCGATGGAGCGCTTCATGAGAGCCCCCGAACGCTGGCTGTGACGCTGATAGCACGCTCCAGCCATGGCCGTCCGGCAGTGTCGGATTCGCGTGCGCCCTCAACATGCGGGAGCAGACCTTCCAACGCGGAAAGCAGGGCCGGCGCACTATCGTAGAGGTGGCCGTGGCACCGGACCCGCTCGCGCAGTTCACGATACTCTTCGGCGCCTCCGCGATCTTCGATGAACTGCCAGAGCGCAGCCACGAGGCTGATATCGGGTTCTATGACATTGTTCATGTTCGTTTCCTTTCCGAAAGTGGGAGGGGCGCTTACGCGCCCGCTCCTTCGTTGTCGGCGGCTTTCGGGACCCGGAGGGTGATCCGGCCGCCATTGACCGGGACCAGATCGAGCTGGAGGGTCAGGCCTTCGCCGTCCTCGTGACGCCAGGCGGCGCCGATGCGGGTCCAGAAGGATTTCTTGCCCTTCTCGTCCACATGCCAGGCGATGTAGGCCGGGGCCTGATGCTCGCGGGACTTGCGGGTCTGCTTTTCGTTCTGTGTCATGATTAAGCTCCTTTCGCTTGTGGTTTTCCTCGACACGCCTCACCACGGAGCGGGCGGAAAAGCAGACGGTTCATGGCTGTCGCGCAGGAGGGGTATCACCCGCTTGGCAGGGAGCAATGCGACCGAAAGAAGGGGAAACCCGCGCGGCACCCGAAGGGCCTGGCCTTGAAGCGGCTGCGCGCCCGATCAGGTTAGGGCGTTCCAGTCGAGGGAAATTCCTCAAGCCGAACGGATGCTCTTATGACGATAGAAAAGCCGGGACACAGCCGCAACCCATGAGCACTCTCCCCGGCCACGCTTGAAAATGTGCAAAGAGAAAGGGCGCGCCCGGATGGATCGGAACGCGCCCCTTAAAGTCAGGTATGACGGCGTTAGGCCGCGATCAGGTTGCCGGTCGCGACCAGAGCCGCCTCGTCGGTCAGGCCTGTCACGCCGGTCAGCGTGGCGATCTGCGTGAAGCCGTAAGTCGAGCCTGTGCCGTCGCGGTCGACGGAGACGGTCGTGTCAGAGCCAGACAGAGCCAGCTTGACCCGTTGCAACTGCCGATGCAGACGCAACCCCATACCGCCCCTTTCAAGAACGCCCATCAAACATTCCAGGGATGGTCCTGGGCTAGTCGAAATTTCCCTTGCGTACGCAGCGGACTCTTAGATTGGTGGTCTTGGCGGAAGTGCTTTGCGTGCCCGTATTGAAACTCTGCTGTTGTGCATTAGCCGAGCTGGATTCGGTCGAGGACCAGTATGTTCCCGTGGTGAACCCGCCGATGGCAGCCCGGTTGGTATACAGGCGGTTCAATTCGTCCCGCGACGGCAGATACCAGTCGCCATGGCCGTTGTTGGTCAGGTTCTCGCATAGCTGCATCGCCGGGTACTGGCTGAGTGTAGCATTATGCGCGATCCACGCCTGATCGGCCGCGCCATTCATATTGGAATCGGCGGCCGTATCTGCGCTGACGCTGCTCCACTGGATGGATGTGCTCTGGTCCGCCGCGGGCACATACAGCTTCGTTCCGGGAAGATTCGGATGGTCGCCCGCATAGACCGTGCTGTCCGAGCATACGTTTCCGACACTGGCGCAGCCGGTCGGCGCGGTCTCGCTACTCGTGGCGGCGGGTTTGCGAATGCAGCGCAACAAAGTGGAGCCTGGACCATAGGACTTGATATTGGCGTCAAGTCCGTCGGGATCCTTGAAATACATCGTTAAAGCCCACGTAGAATCTACCTCCGCCGAAATCCAGTAATAGGCATACGGGTAGCCGGTGCGGTCTATATCCCCGATGAGCGTATGCGCATCGCGGATAAGCTGCATTTCATAGACCGAGGGCATGTACCAGTCGCTGTAGCCGTGGACCGTGAGATCGCGGCAAAGCTTCGGCGCGTTGTGATTCTGAAAGCCCACGGCAGTGTCGGCGTCCGTATTGACGATGGCGGCGGTATTGAAATGGCCGTCATAGCCGTTGGTCGTATACCCTATGTTTGTTGTCACGGTGTCGGAGCAATTGTCCCAGCATTCCCTGCTCGGGTCACCGACGCATTTCAACCCATCCCAGGTGCGCCCGTGGTCGCAGCGCGTGGCGTAGAGCGGCTGGCCGTCGAGCGGAGAGTCGCCGATATAGACCGTGTCGTCAGCCGAGCAGACATTGCCGATCTGCGTGCAGTTGCCCGACGCCGAATCCGGGCAAGTCCATGCCGTCCCGTGGCAAAATTCTGCTCCGCAGGACGAAGCGCTGTTGTAGCGAATGGAGCCCTCCAGCGCGCCGTTGCATGTGCGGTTGTCGTAGCCGATCCTGATCGAGCCGCCCGTGAATCCGCCCGATGTTTCCTGCGCTTCCACCTGAGGCGGAAGAATAAATAACACGAACAAAACCGCCAGCGCGGCGGCACATCTTTTTGACATTAATTCCCCCAAGGCACCCAGTTGGATGTTCCGTCACAGACTTCGATTGAAGGATTGGCGGATGCGGAAGGCGTAATGACCACCTTGCCAGTGCTGCCCGTTCCCCCGGCACCGCCCGTTCCCGGCCCCCCGTTGGCTGCCGCCCCACCGCTTGTTGACCCGGTGCCGCCGTTGCTGCCGAGGATAACGGTATCACCATATCCGCCACCACCGCCGCCGCCGCCGCCGTCACCGCTCAGGCCGTTCCGGCCGTTCGTACTCGTTCCGCCGCCACCCGAACCGTCGGAGCCGCCGCCGCCGCCGCCGTAGGTACTATCGCCGCCATTGCCCGCACCATTATCCTTACCGGCACCGCCGCCGCCGCCGTAGGTACTGTTGCCACCGCCGCCCGAGCCGTCATCGGCGCTGCCGCCGCCGCCGCCATAGACGCTGTTGCCTCCTGTGACACCGCCAGCAGTGCCCCCCGAAACGCCACCGCCTGCTCCACCGTTGACAAGCGCATTTGTCGCGCCGCCGCCGCCGACCCAGACATCAAGTTGTTCGCCACCGGCAACGGTCACTGTCGCGCTGCCGTAGCCGCCGCCGCCGCCGCCGCTATTCCCATCCGCGCCGCCGCCGCCACCGCCGCCGCCTGCGACAAGCAGTGTTCCCACCGCCCGCTCAACTACACTGCCGCCGCCGCCGCCCGCGCCGCCCTCACGGCCACTGCTGCCGCCACCGCCGCCTGCGCCATAGGCCTCTATCGTGGCGGAGTCACACCCGGCAGGAACATTGTAAGTAAATGTGCCCCCCGTGGTGTATTCTGTGGGGGTGGTATTGCATGCTCCACCGCCGCCATTGTAGCGGAGCGACCCTTCAAGGCTCGCGTCGCAGGACCGGTTATCATAGCCGATCTGGATAGAGCTTTCCGTGAAGCTAGCGGAAGTCTCCTGCGCGCGCGCAGGGGGCGCGATCAATAACGTCAGCGCGATGAGAAGGGCAGCACGCTTCACTCGGCTTTCGCTTTCTGCGCGATGTGTGCGTCAAAACCGGGCGAGTCGTAGTCGGTAATCGAGCCGCCGTAAGATAGGCCCTTGCGAACATGCAGCCCGGTAGAGTCGAGACGGGCGACTTCCAGCCCGTCGATCATGAAGCGGAAGGCTTTAACCTCTGCGTCTTCGACAATAATAACGGAATCGTTTTGTACCGCTGCTACGGTATTGATGTGCTCGTCGGCCGATAGGGCAGTGTACGGGCACAGCATCACCCAAGCCGAAATGCTTGTAATTGCTAATGCTGTAAGCGTGTACTTCATTCCCCATCCTCATAAAGGCTTTTTGGGCAAAATCGGCGAGTTTAATTGACCGTATTTGATACCTAATAATGCATAGGAATATTATATCATGCAGTCAGTAATGAAGCTAAATCTTCCTATTTTGTTATGTAAATTCAGTGTGTTAAGGTATATAGAATGGCGAGAGGTCAGGGACTTTGGTTTTGAAAAGATCGCCAGAGGAAATCTCGGTCGAAATCGGGGGCTTGACCTACCACGGCGCCTTTTGGACCGACAAAGATCTTGTCACGCTCCGCACGGCTTACGGCATAAAAACGAGAACACAGGGCGCTACGCCGGCCGATACAATTGCCCGGGAACTTCTCCGTGAACTGGTTCTGGAGCGGAAGGCGGACAGAACCATCTGGCTTTAGGCAGATAGTGAGCAACAGGTTCCAGAGCAGGCCGCGACCGCGCGGCAGGCCGGCACTGTGTGGCAGCGACACGAGGAATTGGCGAGGAGGGACAGCGGAAACCCGCTCTAAAAAATGGCGTCGAACACGAACACGCGAGCAACGGTAATGAACGCCTTTGTCAGTGAATTCACCCGCGACATCCCCCGCGGAATCACCACAAGATTCCTCAATCAGCAAAAGCAGCCGCAAGCCTGCTGGATGCCGCTCGAAAGCATCCTGCGAAGCGCGGCCATGACCTACGATCCGCATAACCCCGGCGGCGCGCTGCTGGTCGGATGCTTGGGGGACAGATTGCTGGGCATCAAAGACAATCGTCACGCCCTAATGGTCGCCGGTTCGCGCACTGGCAAATCCGTCAGTCTTGTGAACAATCTGCTGTTCTATAGAGGCAGCGTGCTGGCCCTTGATCCCAAGGGCGAGCTGGCCTCTCTTACAGCGGCCAGGCGCGCCGAACTGGGCCAGAAGATTTGTATTCTCGATCCCTTCGGAATCGTACCCGAGCGGCTCGCGCCCTATCGCGCCAGCTTCAACCCTCTCACCCTCCTCGATCAGGTGAACGACACGATCATAGAGGACGCGGGGCTGATTTCAGACGCTCTGGTCGTCGCGGGCGGCAAGGACCCGCATTGGGATGAAAGCGCCCAGAACTTGATCGAGGGGCTTCTCTTGCATGTTGCCACCGACCCGCAGTTTGAGAGGCGGCGCAATCTGATCACCGTGCGCCGTCTGATCAACAACGCTCTAGTGCCGGCGGGTGGTGACGACGATGCATTCGCACTCGAACTCGCCATGCTGAAGAACGCGGCACGGCTGTCGCGCAACCAGAACACGGCAGACATTGGCGACGCCATCGAGGGGGCGGCCCGCGATTTCTACGAGCGTCCCGCGAACGAACGCGGGAGCGTTCTGTCGACCACACGTCGCCACACCAAGTTACTCGACTATCGCGCGATGCACCGCGTGCTGGCTGGTCACGACTTCAACCTGGCTGACCTCAAGACCGCACCCAAGGGGATGACGATCTATCTGTGCCTCCCGGCCAACCGCATGAAGAAATGCAATCGCTGGCTGCGCCTGTTTATCAACCTGTTGCTCGATGCCATGGAACGCGAGAAGACCGAACCGGCCTGCCCGGTGCTGGTCTGCCTCGACGAGTTCCCGGTGCTCGGCCATATGCAGCAGCTTGAAGATGCGGCCGGGCAGATCGCGTCGTTTGGCGTCAAGCTATGGGTCGTGATCCAGGACTGGGGACAAGGCGTGTCGTTGTACAAGGACCGTTGGGAGACGTTCACTGGCAATGCGGGCATTCTCCAGTTCTTCGGGAACAACGACCTGATGACGACGGAGTACGTCTCGAAGCGCCTGGGCAAAACCATCGTCACGGTGACGCGGCAGAACGAAACCGCGCCCGAGCAGCGCGCATCCGGTGTTGATGGCCGGTCGGAATCGCAGGAGCAATATGACCTGCTCACCCCTGATGAGGTCAGCCGGCAATTCGCCCGCGATGACCGGCTGAAGCGCCAGCTCGTTATCTGGACGGGACATCACCCGATGGTCTTGCAGCGTATCGAGTATTTCGACAAGGCAAGCCCAGTCCACGGCATATTCGCCGGGAAGTACGGGGCTCCCTAGCCTTCCGCCTCACGCCGGGAAGATCCCTTCGACGAAGTCGGGGTTCTTTCCGGCGGCTCGCCATGCTGGCGGTCGACCGCGCAAGCCTGGTGATCGGATCAAAACCGATCGTAGGGATTCGCAGAATCTCGCTGTCCTTCATCGCGCCGGAGACTTAACGCCGGTCTGGGTGCCGGACGAAATACATGGGTCAGCACTTTGCTTACAATTTTGCTTGAAATAGGTCATGGAGGGATCGACACCCGCATGGGTCGATAAGTCCTTCGAAGCCTTGGCCAAGCAGGGGGGCTCGGGGGTCGCGCTTGCTTGCAAAGATATGCTGGAGTCATTCGCGTATCTTGGCTCCGGCATCGCGCGCGCCGGCGTTCTCAGGCTCAGAAAAGCGCCGGAATTGCCAATCCTATGAGCGTGAACAGGCCACAAGAGAGACTTGCATAGCGATCGCCCGCGCCTCATCCCGGCGCCGAATTAACCGACGGCCTCACTCGAAAATCGCGGCCACCTTCGCCAGCACTTCGTTGATGATTGCCACCGGCACCTTCTCCAGCTTCCGGCCATGCCCCGAACCGATATCGAGGGCGCGCGGCTGATCGCAGCGCACTACCCCCGTCGTCTGCGTTCCCGCGCCAACCAGCGAGACTGCAAACCCCGCGGTGCGGGCAAAATTGCCGCCCGTGATGATCGGCAGCACGATCGGCATCCGCGTCAGACGGTTAAACGGCCCCGGTGACACGACCAGCACCGGGCGCGTGCCTTGCTGCTTATGCCTGGAGGTGGGACCAAGCGAGATGAGGTAAATATCGCCACGCTCCATCACAATAGCTCCTGGCCAGTGGTGGGCCTACCGGCCAGCCAGTCCCTATCCACCGCCGGACTCTCCGCTGAGGCATCGCATTGCGCCAACAGCTGCTCCAGCGTGTAACGCGGCCGCATCCGCGGTTCGATCACCAAACGGCCGTTGTCGACCACCAGATCCACGGCCGACCCCGCAACAAGATGCAGCTGCTCAAGCAGTGGCCGCGGCACGGCCAGCATCACCGAGCCCCCCACCTTGCGCAAATTTGTCGTGTGCATAAAACCCCCTACGTTATATTTAAATATAACACATCGGCTCCCGCTTATTCAACATCGCCGTCCTCCGCACCGACGGCGCGTCTGATATGTCTCGGGAGCGGGAGCGGCCGCCGAGGCGGGCCGCTCGCTTAGACGAAGAGCGGTGTGAAAGAGATAAAAAAAGAGAGCCAGTTAGGGGCAGGCACTTGTCATGACGCCATTGGTGCCGCTTTGCGCCACCGCGACAAACAGACCATTGCCGTAGGGGTATTATATGCAGGCGCGGTCGGCTAAAGGCTGTCGTCTTGGCGTGGAGAATACGGAGGCATAAAACGCCCACCCGGCGGCTGAATCGTGAGATATTCAGGCATGGCATTCCGCTTCGACCTGATCATTTTCGAGAAATTCACTAGCCCCAAGGGTGCGGCTTACTCGCACCCCGTGCCGCTGTTGTAGATCGCATCAATCTCGGCGGCGGTCAGGACGCGGTTGTAAACGCGCACGTCATCGATCCTTCCATCAAACCAGCGCAGAATAGGATCGCGCACGCCCATATACATGTTGTGAGTGGCATCGGAATCGAAGGCGGCAGTCGGTTCCCAGAGTTCCGTATAAGCTACGGGCTGACCATTTATATACATGGCCGGAACATTGTTAAAATCGTCCTGATTGAATGTTACAGCCACATGGGTCCAAGTGTTCAGCGTAATAGCAGTATTCGTTGCCCACATACCAGCGGCGTCAACAACAGTGCTGGTATGATCTATGTAAAACATAAGGCTTCCGCCGCTGTCGACAAACTTCCATGTCCATCCGTCATTACTCTCGGCGCCTTTGTCCAGAATTCGGCCCTGATTGAAGTTGCCGTAACTCTCCGGATAAATCCACGCCGAGATCGTGCCCCCGCCTACAAACAAATCATCCAGAGAGGCGCTGGAACCAAGATTGATATAATCGGACGAGCCGTTAAAGTTCAGCGCCGTGCCGACCTGTCCCGCGACCGTATCGGATGCCGCATCCATCCCGCCCTGCAGCGTGCCGGTATTGCCATTCCCGGAGGAGTCCGCCGCGCTCGTGCCGGTGGTTTCATTGAGCTTCCAATGAGCGACCAGGTCTGAAGAAGCGATGCAGGCGCAGGCGTCAGGGTTGCTCATGCCCTGCCACACGCCGCCGTCGCAATATTGCATCGTGCAGCTGTTGCTGTTGAACATCACGAAGCCTTCGGTGCGTGACGGGCTGGCGCAGCCGCCGGTGGGGCTGCCGGGGTTTACGGGGCCGGCGGCGTGCCAGTTGCTGCCGTCGCACCATTGCAGGACGCGGCGGTCGGCGTTGTAGCGGATGGTGCCGGCGAGGCCGCTGGGGTTATTGCAGTAGCTGCGCGCGGAATATATATGGACGGCACCGACGAAGTTGGGACCTATTTCCGTGTCACGGGGATCGCCTACAGCCAGTAAGCCGCCATCCAGCGCTATGCCTGTTGCATAGCTGTCGGTCGTGGCGGGCATAGATGACTCGACGCTGTGCAGCAAGGCGCCGCTGGCGGTGTTGTAAATGAATGCGCGTCCGTTGCTGCTTGTCAGTTGATCGCCGAAAGCGCCGATAGCGGCAAACGGGCCCGAGATAGCGGATGAGTAGCCAAATTCGCTGCCAGTCCCGCTGCCGGGCTTGGTAAGGGTGGCTATGTTTGTTCCCGTGGCGGGGTTGAACGTATAGGCGACGCCGGCATGGGGGGTGCCGGCGGTGACAAGGGCGATATTATTCGCAATGCCCACTGTCTGCCCGAATTCATCGTTGGTAGAAGGCAAAGGGTTGTTCCATGTCGAGATCAGCGCACCGGTGGAAGCGTTGTATACATAGGCGCTGCCGGCATCGACGGTGCCGCCGGGATCGTCGCTGACGGCGCCGATGACGAGATTGTTCCCTTCGAGCGCGAGGGAAGAACCGAACAGGTCGCCATTGCCCGGCGCCGGGTTGTCGATGGTTTGCGTCAGGGCGCCGGTGGTTGCGTTGAAAACGTAAACTGTGCCCGCGTTGGTGGCGCCGGTATCGTTGTAAGGCGCGCCCACGGCGACAAGGTTCCCGTAGAGGGCGATCCCGCTGCCAAAAATATCATCGACGGTGGGGGCGGGGTTGGCGAGTGTGGTGAGAAGGGCGCCGTTGGCGGCGTTGAAAATCCAGGCGCGCCCGGCCTGGTTGGCGCCGGTATCGTTGTCGGGCGCCCCGATC
The DNA here is from genome assembly GCF_017876815.1 of Sinorhizobium meliloti. Lineage (NCBI taxonomy): Bacteria > Pseudomonadati > Pseudomonadota > Alphaproteobacteria > Hyphomicrobiales > Rhizobiaceae > Ensifer > Ensifer meliloti. Next base: position 849,212 of record NZ_JAGIOS010000001.1, read on the forward strand.
GCGATCCTGCCGCCCTGCATATCCATGGCCCAGCCGAAATTGGAGGTGGCGAAAGGTTGGGGTTCGGCAATGGCGTAAAGGGCGGCGCCGGTTGCTGAATCGCGGACCCAGACGTAACCGTTGTTGCTCTCGTTGAAATCCTCGCCGGCGGCGCGTATGGCGAGATAGGGCCCTTCCATAGCGAGGGTTTCGCCAAACAAGTCCCAGTCTGTCCCGGGTGACGGATTGTTCAGCTTGGTGAGTGTGGATTGGGTTGCCCAGTCATAGGACTGGCCGGTGTTGCAGCTGCCCACGGCGATGCGGTTGGTGGCGGTGAGGCCGGCGAGGATGACAATTGTTCCGTTGCCGGCGGCGGCACCGTACCAAGTGCCGGTTTCGATGCTGTGCAATGTCCAGTTAAGACCGTCGGGAGAGGTCATGACGTTATTGCTGGATACCGTTTCATCGGCCAGAGCTACAAATTGACCGTCGGTATAATCGACATTGATCCAGGGGGATGCGCTGGACTGCGTTACCCAGGCTAGGCCATCGGTTGATGTTGAGATATTGTTGGGGCCGTTACTGGCGACAGCCACGAAGCGGTCGTTACCGTAGGTGACGGATTGCCATTGCTTGGCGCCGATGGTGCCCACGGTCCAGTTGGCGCCGTCGGTGGAGGTCATGGATTGATTCGTGCCGGACGTGGTGACGGCGACGAAGCGCCCGTTGCCATAGGCGACGTCGAACCATTGGTTGGCCTGCGCCGCCGCGTGGACAGTCCATGTGATGCCGTCGGCGGAGCGCGCCACGCGGTTGGTGCCGCTGCGCGCGACAGCCACGTAATAGCCACCGCCATAGGTCAGGCCCGCCCAGTTGTTGGCCTCCGGAATCGCCGTGGCATGCTGGGTCCAGTTCACGCCGTCGGGCGAAGTCATGACGACGGAGGAGTTGCTGGTGATGACAACGAACTGGTTGTTTGCAAAAATGATATCCATCCATTGCAAACTTGCGGGGGGGCTGGCGTTCGTCCAGCTGACGCCGTCGGTGGAATAACGGATGCGGTTGGAACCATTCTGCGCGACGAGGACGAATTTACCGGCGCCGTAAGCGACGGCGGTGAATGTGTTCGCCGTGCCGATGGATACCGGGGTCCATGTGCCGGTGGTGCCGGTGCAGGTGGGAGCGGCGGCTTTGCGCAGGCCGATCCAGTTTGTGCCGTTGCAATATTCGACGGCGGCGTCGGTCAGGTCGTAGGTGAGGGTGCCGGCCTCGGCGGCGGGCGAAACGCAACTCGCCTGCGCTGCTCCCGCTGACGTAAGGGCGACGGCAAAAATCATTATCGAAATATAAAATCCAATGACCCGCATCATTCTGATTTTATACTACAATAATTAATCTATTATTTGAGCAAGGATGATGTCATTCAAACAAATTAATTCTCGCTGAACATGCATGGCCCTAAAGCAGAAGAATAAAGAGAAAATATCAATTATATCAATGGACTAAATTGCCCCTTCGAGACACTGATCTTATTCTTCCCTTAATATCTGCCTTTTCGAGCCTCTTCGCGCGAAGTGTGTATGACCTATTTCGAGCCGTTTGACTGCCAATGGTTCGGCCAGCAGTTCGCGGCTCCCTAGCCTTCCGCCTCGCGCCGGGAAGATCCCCTTGACGAAGTCGGGGTTCTTTCCGGCGCCCCCCCGTACTGACGGTCGAACAAATAGCGCCCCGTGACTGGATTATCGCCAAGCACGACCGCCAGCGTGGCGGCGGTCCGGCCGCGATGATCTCTGGCTGAAACATCGCATCTGCCGCTCGCGATCAACAGGCGCAGAACGGCGCCCGCGTTCCGTGCGGCGGCGATGTGGAGTGCCGTCATGCCCTGGCCGGACTCGGCGTAATTGACGTCGATGTCCGGGTTTTTGAGAAAGCCGCGCACTCTGTCAGTGTCGCCAAGGCCCACGGCTTCCAGGAACTGGCGGTGTAGCCCGCTTCTTCGACGGTCCTCGGGAGAACCCGTTTCAGGCACCATCGCCGTCCTGCTCCTTCGTGTAGTGCCAGATATTGTCCTTGATACGCGCCATGCGTCCTTCTTCAGGATCGTGGTCAGATGTGAGCACTTTCATTTTCTCATGAGAGTAGCCCATAGGCGCAAAGCCGAAATCCCGCGACTTGACGAGTGTCATGTCGGCGGGGGCGCGATCCGGCACGTCTGTCTGGTAACTCAGGACGATGTCGAGTGTTGTTTCTCTCGACACGTCTTCGCGTGCAAACAGGCAATGTTGCCCTCGTGAGCGGACCATCCATCCGGTGTAGCGGCGCTCGCTTCCGCCGTGGCGGCTCAGTATGCGCGCCAGGGCGTCCCGCTTTGTCGATTGCGGCGTGACGGGCAGGCTGTAGAGCTTTTCGGTCACGGCGAAAGTTCCGGCCTGCTCGTCCCCTATTGTCAGGAACGACAATTCCGTCCGGGGTCCGATCTTGCGGCTGCCGACAAAGGTCGCGGAGAGCGGCGGCCCGTTCTCTCCCGCTTCGCCGCCAAGACCGAAGTAATCCTGCAAGGCCCTAACCAGAATCGGCTCGGGAACAGTCGCCTCCATATCGGTTGCGGACAGAAATTTCTTATCAATCAGATACCGGCATAGGGCATCGAGACGCTCCGGCGTGGGAGTCTGCGTCGCTGCCGCAAAACGCCTCAACGCTTCTGCCAGAGCCTTCCGCGGGTCGGCCTCGCGCGTCTCGTCATCTTCCAGAAAGCCGTCGTGCAGCGCATCGGCAACAGCATACCAGGACCGCTTGCGTCCGTTGACGCGCGTCGCCGAGCGGTACTCCAGAAGGGCCGCCCTGACTGTCCTCAATGCCGCGTCCGAAAACTCCATAATCTTCGTGCCTTGCGAGGAAAGCGCGAGGAAACATCACGCTTTTCGATGCCAAATTCTCACGCGGAAAGGCTGTCAACAAGGCTTTTCTGGAAAGGCAGTCTACGATGAGCACCATTCATCGAGCATTCGAGGGCGAACCCCGGACAGAGCTGGTGGAAATCGATGGCCAGGCGGTCATCACCGTCACAGCCGAGCATCAGTCACCCACGAAGTTGCAGGAAGCGGATGAGAAAGCCAGGGACTGGTCATGGGGCCTTATGGCTGGCAGTCTCTTTTACATCTTCAATGAACCCCAGCTTTCAGCAGGCCTGGGCGTCCTCTTCGGCGCAGCGCTGCTTGGCCGGATACCATTGCAGATGTTCTTCCGTGAAACTTCGCGGCAGGCCACGACAGTCCGCTTCACCGAGAGCAATTTCGAGATGATGAACGGCGAGGTATGGACGGCCTATGACCGCAACCATCCGCACCGGTTCATCCTCCTGGAGCATGACCAGACACGCGCCGAAAACGACGAGCTCGAATATCAGCGCCAGCGCGCTTCCCTGAATGGTCAGGCGAGAAGGATGCGCCGCTACTTCAGCGACTCCTGCATCGTCGCCTTCGAATATCTGGGCCAGCGCCTGGATATCGCCGAAGTGCAGGGCCGCAAGCGTGCTGCCGCCTTCGTAGCCCGCCTGACGCTTTGTGATGAGTACATGAACGGCCTTGCGAGCAGTCGCCGCCGCATACCGCTGACCCCCGCCGATGAATGGCGGGAACAGACCGGCGGGTTACCGCAATAACAACCAATGAAAGGATACTGCCATGTACAAAAACGACAACTGGGGCATCGAAATGTCGATCGCCGCCTCGAACCCGGACTATATATCGTCGCATCCCGCGGGCAGGGCAGTCAGCAGCGTAATGCACACGCACGGTTGGTATGGGTCAAACCAGTCCGACGGGCCCCCCATTCCACCCAGGCCGGAGCACTCCGGCGCCGCGATGATTGTCTTCATCATCAATCTGTGCGTCCTGCTATTCCTCTTGAGCTGACCGTCATGGGCGCGATAGGCAAAGCAATGGGAAGCCGCCGCTCACGCGGCGGCCTCCTCGGATTGGCTGAAACCCGACAGATAGTCGGCAGCCCGCTGCGCGTGCGCGGCGGCGGCAAAGATCGCCCGCTTGTCGTCTTTCAGGACGGACAGCCAGTGGCCAATATAGGCGGCGTGGTCGTCCCGGTCTTCAAGGCGAAGCCCCAGGTCGGCACAGAGGAACGCAGCGCCCAGCTCGGCGACCAGTTCTTCACGGGCATAGCCGTCATCGCCGAACCGCTTGCGGCCGAGATCACGGTCAAGACGCGTGGCATGGCGGGTCCAGTGCGTGGCCTCATGGGCGAGGGTGGCGTAGTACGCCTGCGCGTCGCGGAAGGCCTCAAAACCGGGCATCTGGATGTAGTCGAGAGCCGGGCTGTAGTAGGCGCAGTCGCCGCCATGGCGGATATCGGCGCGGGTCGCTCCGAAGAAGGTCTCGGCGTGGGCGATGCGCTCGTCGGGGTTCTGGATGTTGTCGGCCTGCGCGTGGAAGTGAGCCGGCAAGCCTTCGATCTGTTCGACATTGAAGACCGTGTAGGCCTTCAGGAACGGGATGAAACGCTCGGCCTCGTCGCCGGTGGCCTCATCGGTCTCGGTGCGCCGCATCGTATCGGCATACACGACGGGAGAGCCCTTCTCGCCCTTGCGGACGTTGCCGCCCAGCTCGATGGCCTGCTTGAAGGTCATCCAGATCGGCGCGGCGTAGTGTCCCGTCATCGCCGATGCCCAGAGCGTCAGGACATTGATGCCGGCATAGGGCTGGCCGTTATGGCGCAGGGGCCGGGAGACATGGCCTGCGGCATGCGCAGCGTTCCAGGGCTGCGTCCAGGGTTTCACGCCTTGCTCAAGCGCTTCGATGATCTGGTTGGTGATGCGGCTGTAGACATCCTGCCGCGGGGTTTCGTTGGTGGCCGACATGACCTTGCTCCTTTGCGTTTGGGTTTTTCTCAAGACGCGGAGAAACAAGGCCGGGCGATTGAGCCGGCCGGTCAGGCCCTAACACGGTCCCGCCTCTACCCGGCGGGAGTGGTGCGGGCGGGGTTTGACCGGGCGGCGCGCCCGGCCGGAATTGAGCGTCAATGTTTGAGGAAACCCGCTGCAATGAGCATGGCGCCGGAAGCCGAACCGCACGGCACGGAAGAACGCAGACAGGAAGCGACCATTGCCAAGGCAGTGCACGAGTAAATGGAAAGGGAGGTTGCTATGAGAGACGAACTTTACCGCAGTCTCTTTCGATACGAGGCCATGACCGGCCAGTGCGACTGGGAAAACGAAGACGATCCAGGGCGAGAGGACCGCGACCGGGCATCTTATGACAAGGAGTATGGGCTATTGCTCCAGCCGGATGGACAGCGATACACGTCGTATGCCCGGACGCTCCGCTTTCTGGTCGAGGTCTGCGGCCATGCTTACGACGAGTCTTTAGAGTCACTGGTCGAACACATTCAGGGCATGCCTGCCGGAGGATACCGCACCGACCTGGACGCGGACAAAGAGGCCCGCCAGATGAGGGCCGGCGGCGACAACATCATCGAGTCGCTGTTCCACCTGAAGGTCGGCCGCCTGATCGCCGGGGACGATGTCAGGGCGCTCGATTACAACTGGAGCGTCACACGGAAGTTGATGGCCCTGCCAGGGCTGCCTCGATTGCCCTATCCGAACTCCGTTCCAGCTGATTGAGAGGCGTGCTGCCCGGTAGTTTGCCGGGCAGCGAAATTTGCCACAAGCTTGCCACAAGCCCATGCGGGCCAGCGCGGAGAAGTAAGGATTTCTGCGGGCTCCAGCGGACTCACGATTTGTGGCAAAAATCGCTGTTTTGGGGTGAGTTCTGGAAACTGTGTGGAGCTAAGTATCTGATCCCAAACATGGAGCGGGTGAAGGGAATCGAACCCTCATAGCCAGCTTGGAAGGCTGGCTGAAACACCTATGTTTCTGCGGGCTACAGCGTATTTGACACAGATTTGCCACATGCTTTATCGGGGAGCAGGAGAAAGGCCAACTCCTCGGCCGATTTCTTGTGTTGTTCCTCACGTCCACGGATGAGATGTCCGTAGACATTAAAGGTCACTTCGATCTTGGAATGGCCCATGGCCGTTTGAATGAACTTCAGATCGCGGCCGGTTTCGATCAGCTTCGACGCAAAGTAGTGACGTAACGCGTATGGGGTGTATTTGGGGACCACGACTTTTTTCCCGCGCCGCTTTACGGTTTTCATCAGCTTTGCCTCGCGCATGAGCGGGTCCCACGCCCCAACGCGTATATTGGTCAGCGCCATGGGCGCTCCCGATGCCGTCGGGAATACGAGGTCTTTATCCGACGCTGGGCACTCCTTGCGCCAGGTCTTGAGCATTTCCAGTACGATCGTGGGAAGGTAGAGCGTGCGTCGCCCTGCACGCGATTTAACCGGACCGATGTTGCCCGTTCGATCCGCCCGCTGCGTAATCTTGATGTGATCCTTGCTAACTTGGGCCCAGGCAAGACCGCGATACTCCGAAGGCCTCATACCAGTGAAGCCGGCTAGATAGATCATTGGTCTGTAGCGTGCCCAGCATTGAGCCATAAAGTCGTTCTTGGCGGCAAGCCGGTCGGCAGCTGCGTAGATCGCACGCATCTCGTCGTCGGTCGGTATCTCGACTTCTGCTTCCTCGCTTTCATAGCGTCCGCCGCTGCGGATAGTGATGCCGGCGGCTGGATCGCTCTGGATTTTACCCTGCCGGTGCATCTCGATCATTACTGAATGAAAGGAAGAGAGTGTTCTGCGCGCAAGGTCTCGGGTCTTGTGGTCAAGGAGCCAATTCCGGAACGCCACGATGTCTGCCGGTTTCAGTTCATGTAGAGGCTTCGGCCACTCATATTCCTTCATGACGTTCGCACGGCGCTGGTATTCTTTATGCGTCTCCAGCTCGACCTTCTCGCGCCCGTCGCGACCAATCTTCTCGCAAATATCGAGCCATTTCTGGACGGCGTCAGCGACCGTAAGCTTGCCGCCAGTCGGATGCTGCATCGCGCCCAAATTCTCCGTGAAAGCGCGCGCCTCCTTCAATGTTTTGAAGGAGGCAAAAGCGCGACCGGATTTGGTTGATTTGCTGGAATACCGGACCTGATAGGTTATGCCGTTTTTACCAACACGTTTCCTTATATCTGCCATGCAATATCTGTCTTTTTATTGTTATATGAAGTATAGAACAAAATAGGAACATTCAAGTCAAGCGTTTTTGTTAAAATCGTGCATCGCCTGTACGTGAAGGCGATTGTAAATTTCGACCAGCGTTCCCTTCTCGATTTTCAGGGTCCCTTCGATAGGGTCTACGAAGAATGGCAGCTTGCGGTGGCCGTGGGCGTCGCGATCCGCAGCGCGCTTCATCTGGCGCTCGTTCAGCTCGACACCCATTTCGGCGAGTACCTGTCTCGCCTGCTCAAGCCCGATATAACACGGCGGCAGTTTCATCTCGTTGTCTCCCCCAGCCTCACCTTCAGAGGTTGTAATCGTCGGCCATCGACCGATAGCGGCCCTTCTTGTTTACTTTGGACACGACACGGCCCAGCTGGTCGCGGATGACGACCCGATCTCCGAATTCATCTGTAGGATTGAGGTAGAGCGTCACGTTGCGCGAATGGCGCACACCGTATTCATCTTCAATTTGGCAAATGGCTTCAAAAATAGCTTGGCGCAAGTCGGCCATCGTGAGATCGCCGCGAACGCTAATCATAATCGACACTTAAAAATCCATAACAATATCATCAAAATATATACTGTTATTATAGCACGGATTTTTTCCGATCTTCAAATTCTGGTGTGATCAACGCCACGCTCTTCTCAAACTCGCGAACATCAATGCGCGGGCTTTCGATATGAAAGCTGAGGTTCGCGCCCTCTCCCCTCTTTCACTCCCGACCCCCGACATCGGTCCTTCTGCCGATGATCTGTGTGTGGGGCTCAAAGGCCCCGAATGCCGGGGCCGTGAGAATGAAAGAGAATTTCGATGGCCCTTACCTACACCCTCCTGTATCTCCAGACCCGCTCTTTGTCCGAGCTTTACGTCCTGCGCGGCGCCCTGCAAAAGGCGCTTGCCGCTTGCCCACAAGGCTCGATCGAGAGCGCCGAAATCCTGCAAAGTCTCGACCATGTCCGCTGGTTGCTCGCCCTGCGCGCGCCGGGTTTCCGGCCTCGCTAACGCGAGGAATCGGCGTGGAAACGGACTTAAACTGCCTGCTAAATAGCCCCCTCAAGGAAATTCGTTGGATGAGGAGTGAGGAATGTCCAATTTCAAAGTTGAGGTGACGATGCCGGACTCTTTCCGTCGAATGATCGAGGATGGCTACGAAGTTATCCAATGGCAAAGGCCGACACATCCGGAAGTCGTTGCAGCATTTCAGGAAATGGTGAACCTGCTGGGTATGCTTTTCGCACTGAGATATTCGCCCGATCCGCATGACGGAATGTACTTCAGGGAGATGGATGACAACGCCGCCACGTTTGGCGGCGGCAGAACGCGGACTCCCGAATCGGAGGCCATTGGAAAAGGCTTCTTGGAGTTGCTCCGCGAGCTCACGGGGACGCCCTTCTACCAGGGAATGATCGACAAAGACGTCCGCCGCGTTGACGAGCACCCGAACGCCGACCCCGGCGGCGGAATGCGCGGTCCTGATGATACAGATGATGACGACCGGCTTTAGGAGCCGGTCGCTATGAAACAACCAACCAGCCAGAGAGTGAGGACGGGAAGATGCGCGGGCGCGATGCCGGCCATCGCTGTGTGCTGTCTTGTCCGCCCTGCGCAAGCACGGGGGCGGACGGTAGCCTCTGCCCTTGCCTGCTGCTTTCTGACCTGGATGGCGACACGCCTGTGGGTGCAGCAGAACTGGAGGCCATCGAAGCCTATCTGATGCCACAAATCCTCCAGCTGCTGGAGAAAGTTGTCCCGCCCCTGGACTCGGAAGCGCCACATATTGCGGCAACAAATAGAAGTGTTAGACCTGCTGAGGGGAAATGCCGTGAAGGCTTTGTCAAAGACCCTGCTTGACGGTACACCCCGACAGGATTTGCGCGCGGCGCTATACCTTCGTGTTTCCACGGGGCGCCAAGCCGAAAACGACCTTTCCATACCCGATCAGAGGCGTCAGGCGACCGAGTTCTGCAAGGCGCGCGGCTGGGAGGTGGCTATCGAATTTGTCGATGCCGGATTGAGCGGCACCGACGAAAAGCGCGCCGAACTGCAAAGGCTTCTTGACCTTGCAACGAACGGCGATAGCCCTTTCGACGTGGTTGTCGTTCATTCCTTCAGCCGTTTCGCGCGCGACCACTTCGCGCTCGAAATGTTTGTCAGGAAGCTGCGAAAGCATGGCATTCGTCTGATCAGCATCACGCAGGACCTAGGCGATGATCCGATGAGCGTCATGGTCCGGCAGGTGTTTGCGTTGTTCGACGAGTATCAGTCGAAGGAGAACGCTAAACACGTCCTGCGTGCCATGAAAGAAAACGCGCGGCAGGGTTTCTGGAACGGCGCGGCGCGAAAACCAAGAAACGCCTGGCTATCGACCCCGTGGAAGCCGAAGTGATCCGGCTTATGTTCCGGCTGCTCTCTGAGGGCGACGGAACGGGCGGACCACTCGGGGTCAAGGCGGCAACGTCGTGGCTCAACGAGCGCGGCCACCGCACGCGCGGCGGCGCGCGCTGGGGTATCGGTCAGCTTCACAAGCTTTTGACGAGCCCGACATACAAGGGCGACTACCGCTTCAACCGCAAGGTCTGGAAGACGAAGGAAGACAAGCCGGAAACCGAACAGGTCATGGTGCCCGTAGACCCGATCATCGAGCCCGCCGTGTTCGACGCGGTCCAGACCCGCCTGAAGGCGAGAAGCCCGAAGACCACGCCGCCGCGCGTGGTCACGGGGCCTATCCTTCTGACCGGTATTGCCACCTGCGCCAGCTGCGGCGGCGGGATGACCCTGCGTACCGGCAAGTCAGGCAGGTATCGCTATTACACCTGCGCGACCTGTGCCCAGCAGGGGAAGTCCGCCTGCAAGGGCCGGTCGATCCCGATGGACCGGCTCGACACACTCGTCACCGAACGGCTCGCGGAAACGCTCTTCACCGCTGACCGTGTGCGGGCGATCCTTGGCGGCCTTCTTGAACGGCAGGCGTCGCGATCCGAGGATCACGCCCACCGCATGACCGCGCTGCAGAACAAGGTGGTCGACGCCGAAGGACGCTTGTCGCGCCTCTATCAGGCTATCGAAACCGGGGTAGCGGATTTTGCCGACCCCACGCTGAAAGACCGCGTCGCCGCGCTCAAGACCGAGCGTGATCAGGCAAAGGCCACCCTCGATCGGGCCTTTGCCGAGCTTCGTCCCGAAACGCGGATCACCGAAGAAAAGATCGCGTCTTTTGCAAGCCTGATGCGGGAGAACGTCAAGAACGGACCAGTACCCTTCCGCCGCGCCTATCTGCGCGCCGTCATCGACCAAGTCGAAGTCGATGACGCGGAAATCCGTATCCACGGGCGGCGCGACGTTTTGGAAAGGCTGGTGATGGGTGGCGGGGCGGCTCCGGCAGGAGTGCCCAGTTTTGTTCGCAAATGGCGCACCCGAAGAGATTCGAACTCCTGACCCCCAGATTCGTAGTCTGGTGCTCTATCCAGCTGAGCTACGGGTGCGTGCCTGGAAGCGGTGACCACCGCTTGCGTGGCGATCCTCTAAAGCGTCCTTTCGGCGATTGCAAGCGCCTTCGGGAAAAAATTTCATTTTTACGACGATGCCGGGAAGGGACGGAATCTCAGGAACGTCCCTTGGCGCGGAAGGCATCGAGCCGCACCGGGCGGTCCGGCAGTTCTATGCGAAACAGCGTGCCGGGAGTGGGCTTTTCGACAAGGGCGATCGTTCCGCCATGGGCGAGCACCAGTTCGCGGGCGATCGCCAGGCCCAGGCCCGTTCCGCCGGAGCGCGCCGAGCCGCGGAAGGCGGCGAAGAGATTTTCGCGTGCCTTGGCCGGCATGCCGGGGCCGGTGTCGTCGATCGAAATGGTCACCACGCTGCCGGTACGCACCGCGGAAACCGAGATCCGCCGCTCGGAGCCATCCTCCGGCTTGTAATTGGCCAGCGCCTCGACCGCGTTGCGGCAGATATTGTGGACGACGCGGAACAACTGCTCGCTGTCCGCATCGACCTCGATGTCATCGCGGACCTGTATCTCGAAATCGATACCGTCCTGGCGATCGACGGCGAGCAGTTCGGCCACGTCCTCGACCAGCGGCCGCAGCGCCAGGAAGCGCCGATGCGGCTCGGCCTCCGTCGTGCGGCCGTAGGAGAGGACTTCGCGCGTATAGCCGACGGCGCGGTCGATGGTCCGGAGCAATGTCGGTGCGAAGCGCTTGACCACGGGATCGTCGACATCGGCCAGGCGATCGGAAATGAGCTGTGCGGAGGACAGGATGTTGCGCATGTCGTGATTGATCTTGGAAACGGCAAGGCCGAGCTCGGCAAGGCTCTTCTGCTGCTTCAGGGTTCGCTGCAATTCGCGCTGCATACTCGCCAGATGCTGACCGGCGACCGCCAGTTCGTCCTTGCCTTCCGGCGGCACCAGCACGCGCTCGGGGCTCGACGGCTCGCCCGAAAATTCCTGCATGCTTTTGGTCAGCCGCCTGATCGGGAGGATCAGCATGCGATTGATGGCGAGGAAGATCAGCGCCGCGGTGATCAGCGAGATGGCGATCGACAGGAGGAAGACGTTGCGCGAATAGACGAGCATGGCCGTGCGCAGCTTGGCGTCCTTCATCACCAGCTCGATCGTCGCATCGCCTTCGCCCAGCGGGCCATAGACGCGCACCACCCGGTTGCCGCCGAAGATGAGCGTGTCGAAGGCGTCCCGGATCGCGCCGAGAGCCGTGAAGTTGGCTATGTCGTATTCGCCGTCGATCGCGGGGGGCATGTCGACGCTGGCGATCATCCGGGAGGCATCCTTGCGGCGGATGACGATGGCCTTCGTCCCGGTCGCCATCAGCGTCTCGCGCTGCACGGCGCGGGGCAGCTCGACATTTTGAAGTCCGTCGACCACGACGGCCGCCGCCGCCACGGTGTTCAGGCGGTCCTGCAGCCAGCGAATGCGCATATTGGCGACGGAAGGCACGAAGATCAGCACTTCGGCCAACATCACGAAGGCGACCGTCAGCAGCAGCAATTTGCCGGAAAGCCCGCCAAGAAAGCCGACCGCCGCTCGGGGTGCCGCACTCGCATTGGCCGGACGCGCGTCTTCTACCATAAAGATTCCCTGGATCACGATGACCAGACCTAAGGTCATCGTGATCGATTCCTTTGTTTTGCCGCAACTCCGGACGGAAAACCGCTGCGCACTTTTCCTGGAATTGCTCTGGATCAGCCGAAGTTCCGCAGGAACCGGATCGCGGTCCGCAGAAGGCGATTTCGCGCCATGGGGGAATAATAGGAGATCGCCGCCTGTTTTCCAATCTCCGAGAGCGTCGGATAGGGTGCGACATAAGTCTGGAAATGCCTGAGCGTCAGGCGGTTGGCGACGGCGAAGGCCCAGAGACCGATCATCTCTCCCGCTCCAGGGCCGGCAATGCCGGCGCCGAGAACCCGCCCGCGCCTGCCGACGACGATCTTGATCAGCCCTCGATCCAATCCGTCGGTGCGGGCGCGATCACTCGCGGAAAAGTCCAGGCGAACGGTTCTTGCCCCCCGGGCGCTCTCCCGCGCGCGCTCCTCCGTCAGCCCCACTTGCGCCAGTTCGGGCGCGGTGAAGATCACCTGCGGAACGATGGTCGTCCTTTCGCGCCCCGGCAGGCGGAAAAGGATCTGCTGCAGCACCAGCCGGGCGTGATAGCTCGCCTGATGCGTGAAGAGGCCGCCCGCCGCGTCTCCGACCGCATAGACGCGACGGTTGCTCGTTCTCAGGTCCGCCCCGACCTCTACGTGTTTCGGGCAATGGCGGATGCCGGCCGCATCGAGGTCGAGCGATCCGTGATTGGGAGCACGACCGGCAGCCACCAGCAGGTCGCTCCCTTCGATCTCGAAAGGGCCGCTCTCGTTCTCGCAGATGAGCCGGATTCCCGTCTCCGTTTGCTCCGCCGAGCGGATCACCGTGCGCTCGTGCAGGAGCATGCCTTCCGCACGCAGCCCGTCGAGCACGATCGCCGCCAGCTCCGGGTCCTGACCGGAGAGAGCCGCGGCACTGTCCACGACCGTCACATCGGCGCCCAACCGCCGGTGAGCCCCGGCCATCTCGAGGCCGACCGCGCCTGCGCCGATGACGAGGAGATGGCGCGGCAAGCGTTTCAGGCCGAAGAGCGTTTCGTTGGTGAGGAACGGCGTCTCCGCAAGTCCGCGGATCGGGGGGATGGCCGGGGAGGAGCCGGTGGCGATCACGAAGCGGCGGGCGCGGATCATGCGGTCGCCGGCAGCGACCGTGCGGTCGTCTACGAAGCGGGCCGTTTCCTTGATCACCTCGACGCCGAGGCTCGTGAAGCGCTCCGCGGAATCGTGCGGTGCAATGGCTTCGATCACGGATTGGATGCGTGCCGTCAGATGCTCATGGTCGACGATCGGTTCCGCCGAGGCAATGCCGAATTCCGCAGCCTTGCGGATCGCGTCCGCATGTTTGGCCGCTGCGATCAGAGCCTTTGACGGCACGCAGCCGTAATTCAGGCAATCGCCGCCCATCCGGCCGTGCTCGACCAGCACGACGGGCACGCCGAAAGCGGCCGCCCCGGCGGCCACGGAGAGCCCGGCGGCACCGCCGCCGATCACGCAGATGTCGGGTGTCAGTATTTTCGCCACGCGGCTAGGCCCTCCGCCTCCGTCATGCACCTTTGCGGCGCGACTGTATTACCCTGAATGCCAGAGGCAATGCAGCAATCGATGCAAGGGCGACGAGCGCCAGCGAGATATCCCTGGTGGCGAAATCGGCAACGGTGAATTCACGGCCGCTTGCGGCAGCAAGAGCGATCACGTCGCCGAGGCCGCGGCCGAGCCAGGTATAGGCGAGAGTGCCCGGAATAATGCCGATCAGCGTCGCGAGCGCATAGGTGCGCAGCTTCACCTCGAAGAAGGCGGGCGCGATGTTGATCAGGAAGAAAGGAAAGATCGGCGCGAGCCGCAGGATCAGGAGATAGAGGAAGGCGTTGTCCCGAAATCCATCGGCAAGGCGCTCCAGGACGCCGCCGGCACGGCGCCTCAGGATGTCGCTGAAGGCACCGCGCGCGGCGATGAACAGCAGGCAAGCCCCGAGTGTGGCGGCAAGAACCGTGATAGCCGCGCCGGCAAGGCAGCCGAAAAGGAAACCGGCGGAGATCGTCAGCACCGATGCCGCCGGTATGGAGAAGACCACCACCGCGACATAGATCGCGAAGAAGACGAGAGCCGAACTGACCGGATGGGCGGCGACATGGGCGGCGAGCGTCTCGCGCTGGTCGGCGAGCGCAGACAGCGAGACATAGTCCTGCAGGCCGTAGGCATAGCCCAGGACGCCGCCCGCAAGCAGAAGCGAAATCGGCAGGAAGCGCCAGGGAGAGCGATGCGGAACAGGCCGAAGGTCTCGCCGGCTCGACGAGGATTCGAGAGCCGGACCTTCTTCTGCCCCGTTGCTGATACCATGGCTCATGCGATCTGCCTTCGGTGAGATTCTGCCCCTGAATTAGAAGGAATTCACCCCCCGAACCAATAACGAATCGTCGCGTCGACAAACGACGGCGTGACCGGGCCGCGGCGGCAAGTCACGCCGGCGTGAAAGTGCCGGCGGCGTCTCCCGAGGGAAGCTCATCTCGGAAGTGCCGCTCGCGGCGACCGGCAGATCACCGCGAGCGAAGCTGGAAATCGGACGACTGCAGCGCTGCAGCAGGCCCCCTCAGAACTCCTCCCAATCGTCGCGGGCGACCGCAGCGGAGCCGTTGCCGAATGCGCGCGCGACCGTGCCCATCATGCGGCGGGCGGGCGAGGCCACCGGCCGGCTCGCATCCTTTGCCGGCACGACCGTACGCACCGCCTCGCGCTCGACCTTGAAATAGGCGATGAGGTTGGCGAGATTGTCGGCCTCGGCAGACAGCTTGTGCGTGGCGGCATTCGCCTCCTCCACCATGGCGGCGTTGCGCTGGGTGACCTGATCCATCTGGTTGACGGCGGTGCTGACCTCCCCGAGGCCCGTGGACTGCTCGCGTGCGGCCGTCGCGATCGAATGGATGTGATCGTTGATCTTGAGGACCCGCGTCTCGATCTGTCCGAGCGCCGCTCCCGTCGCCTGGACGAGCTTGACGCCGGTGGCCACCTCGCCGCCCGATTTTGAAATCAGCGACTTGATATCCTTGGCGGCGCTGGCTGCACGCTGGGCGAGCTCGCGGACCTCCTGCGCAACGACGGCAAAACCCTTGCCGGCATCACCGGCGCGCGCCGCCTCGACGCCGGCATTGAGGGCCAGCAGGTTCGTCTGGAAGGCGATCTCGTCGATGACGTTGGTGATCTGGCCGATCTCGCTCGATGCCTGTTCGATCCGGCCCATGGCATCGATGGCGTTGCGGACGACCGATGCCGACTCCGCTGCGCTGTCCTTCGCCTCCGTGACCATGACGGTCGCTTCCTGGGCCCGCTCCGTCGAATTGCGAACCGCGGCGGTTATCTCGTCGAGCGCCGCCGAGGTTTCCTCCAGAGCTGCGGCCTGCTGCTCTGTCCGCTTGGACAGATCGTCGGCGGCACTGCGCAACTCCGTAGAGTTCCCGTTGATCGAGTCCGTCGTCATGCGGACCTCGCGCAAGGTCTTCTGCAAGGTCTGCAAGGTATCGTTGACGTTCGTCTGCAACTCGGCGAAGGCGCCCTGGAACTGGCCCTTCATGCTTTGCGTGAGGTCGCCCGTCGCCAGGCTTGCGATGACCCTCCGGGTCTCGGCGATGCCCGTGTCGACACTGTTGACCAGTTCGTTGACGCTCGCCGCAAAGCGGTTCAGATCGTCGTTGTCGTAGTCCTTGCTGATGCGCCTGGTGAAATCCCCTGCCGCAGCCGCCGCGACGACCGTGGCGATGCTCGACTGCAGGTCCGCGCTCTTTTCGCGCAGGATCTCTTCCTGGGCGTTGAGCTCGCGCACGGCGAGGCTGTTCTGCTTGAAGACTTCGACCGCCGCCGCCATGTCGCCGATCTCGTCCTTGCGCCCGGCGAAGGGCACATCAACCGAGAGATCGCCGCCGGCAAGCAGCTTCATCTTGCCCGTCAGATCGAGAATCGGGCGGCTGAGGTGATTGGTCGCAATATAGAAGGCGGCACCGATCCCGGCCAGCATGCCCAGGGCAGCGGTTGCAAGGACGATCAGCACGATCGAGCGCTTGTAGTCGGCCAGATCCGCGGTGATCGTCTGAAGCGAGGCAAGGTTCTCGTCGACGACCACGTCGATTTCAGCCTGGAACGCCTTGCGGTTGGCCCGGTTCGCTTCGTTGTTGCCCTGCTCGTTGGCAGCTTTCGGCGCAACCTGCGTGCCGAGGCGAGCCGTCTCGCTTCGGAACGTCTTGAATTCCTCCGCGCGTTCGACGAGGGTATCGAAGGCGGGCAGGACGTCGGCCGGCACCAGCGGCCGCCACTCGGTGAGCAGCGCGTCGATCTTGTCGAGGTTCTTGAGAATTCCCTCGGCAAAAGGCTTTGCCTTCTCGACCGTTGGCGCCGCATAGATGCCGCGCGCCTCCATCACCACCGCCGTTACCAGGCGATTGAGCCGCTCGCCCTTGAAAGCCCGGTCGGAGGCGTTCTGGTATTCACCGAGCCGTTGGTTGTACTCGCTCACGATCAGCAACGACATACCGGTGATCGCTATCGCCAGCAGACTCATGATGCCGACGATGAGGTTTATCTTTCCGCGAATTTTCATGTCCTGTCCCTGTCCCCAGCCGCATACTCGCCTAAAACGGGAAAGTAACTCACGGCTTACACGCTACTGAGCAAATGCTAAAATGCGCGTGGTTAACAAAGCACCCATCGGGCCCACTCGATTTAAGGTGTCATACGGCGATTCATGAGCACGCCGCCGGTGCCCGGGAATTGACTTTATCGGGTTTTTGTCCCTATAAGCCGCGCACGTCCGGTGGAGCCGCCCGTTGGCGGAGCCATGCCCGGCGCGTAAACGCTCTTGCATCATGCAAACCCAAGAAGGACCGCACACCGCGGTATTTAAATAAATGAAGCGTACCTACCAACCGTCCAAGCTTGTTCGCAAGCGCCGTCACGGCTTCCGTGCACGTATGTCCACCAAGGGTGGGCGCAAGGTCCTCACAGCCCGCCGGGCTCGTGGCCGCAAGCGTCTTTCGGCGTAAGCCGGATCTGCCCGAAACCTTATGTCCGGGCAAATGACGACAGATAAAGACAAGATGGCTGTCGGGCGGCTGAAAAGCCGTCCGCAGTTTTTGGCGGTCCGGGCTGGTGAAAGCCGCAGGGGCCCGCTATTTCTCCTCGAAGTTCTCGACCGGAACGATCCGGAGGGAGAAGCCCGCGTCGGCTTCACCGTTACCAAGAAACACGGCAATGCCGTCGAGCGAAACCGAATGCGCCGACGCCTCAAGGAAGCCGTGCGGCTTTCGGCCGGGTTTGCAATGAAACCCGGACACGACTATGTGATTGTCGCCCGGCGCGATCTCCTGAATGCCCCTTTCGACGCATTGACTCGGGCGCTTCGAGATCGCATCGAAAACAAGCCGAAACAGAAGCGGCCACCGGCCGGTTCCAGGAAATCATGATGGAAAACAACCGCAATTATTTCGTGGCGATCGCCCTTTCCGTGCTGATCCTCATCGCCTGGCAGTTCTTCTATGTCAGCCCGAAGATGGAGAAGGACCGCATTGCCGCGGAACAGGCGCAGCAGGCGCAACAGACCCAGCAACAGCCAGGCGCCCAGCCGGCTGCACCTGGACAGGCGCTGCCCGGCGGTGCGATCCCGAGCGCAGGCGAAAGCCGCGATCAGGCAATCGGCAAATCCGCCCGCGTCGCGATCGACACGCCGGCGCTTTCCGGCTCCATCAACCTGACCGGCGCACGCTTCGACGACCTGAAGCTCAAGGGCTACCGCGAAACCGTCGACCCGAAGAGCCCGGTCATCACGCTCTTCAGCCCGGCGGAGACCGCTGACGGCTATTTCACGGAAATCGGCTATATCGGATCGGATGCGACCGGGTCGGTTCCGGGTCCGCAGACCACATGGACGCTTTCGGGCGGCGACAAGCTCACCCCCTCGACGCCGGTGACGCTGAGCTACACGAACGACAAGGGCATCACCTTTGCCCGGACCATCTCGGTTGACGACCGCTACATGTTCCAGGTGGTCGACAGCATCAAGAACGAGACCGCGGCGCCGGTTTCCCTGTCTTCCTACGGCCGCGTCACGCGCTTCAACAAGCCGACGACTCCGAGCATCTACGTGCTCCACGAGGGCTTCGTCGGCGTCGCGGGAGAGCATGGCCTGCAGGAAGTCGGCTATTCCAAGGTCGAAGACGACGAGCCCGTCGAACCGGGTAAGTCGACCGGCGGGTGGCTGGGCATCACCGATAAATACTGGGCCGCGACGATCGTGCCGCCGCAGGCGACGCCCTTCGACATCCGCTTCTCGCATTTCGCCGACGGGCGCCCCCGTTACCAGAGCGACTACAAGAGCGATGCGGTTACGGTTGCCCCGGGCCAGTCCGTGGAGCTGAAGAACCTCGTCTTCGCCGGTGCCAAGGAAGTCCCGGTCGTCGACAATTACGAAGTGGCCTATTCGATCCCCAACTTCGACAAGCTGATCGACTGGGGCTGGTTCTACTTCATCACCAAGCCGATGTTCAAAATGATGGATTTCTTCTTCCGTCTCTTCGGCAATTTCGGCATCGCGATCCTGATCACCACGATCGTCGTCAAGCTCATCTTCTTCCCGCTCGCCAACAAGCAATACGCATCGATGGCGAACATGAAGAAGGTTCAGCCGAAGATGGAGGAACTGAAGAAGAAATTCGGCGACGACAGAATGGGGCTGCAGCAGGCGATGATGCAGCTCTACAAGGAAGAGAAGATCAACCCGCTGGCGGGCTGCTGGCCGATCCTCATCCAGATCCCGGTGTTCTTCGCGCTCTACAAGGTGATCTACGTCACCATCGAGATGCGGCATGCGCCCTTCTTCGGCTGGATTCAGGATCTCTCGGCCCCGGATCCGACGACGATCATCAACCTCTTCGGTCTCCTGCCGTTCGAGGGGCCTGCCTTCCTTCATCTTGGCATCTGGCCGATCATCATGGGCGTCACCATGTTCCTGCAGATGCGCATGAACCCGACGCCGCCGGACCCGACCCAGGCGATGCTTTTCACCTGGATGCCGGTGGTCTTCACCTTCATGCTGGCGTCGTTCCCGGCCGGTCTCGTGATCTACTGGGCCTGGAACAACACGCTGTCGATCCTGCAGCAGGGCATCATCATGAAGCGTCAGGGCGTCAAGGTCGAACTCTTCGACAATCTGAAGTCGCTCTTTTCGAAGAAACCGAAACCGGCGGAATAGAGCATTTCCGGGACAAGCGTGTAACGGTTTTCGTCCGGAAGCGCGCAGTGAATGCTCTGGAGCGTTTCATTGAATCGGTGAAACGCTCCGATCGGCAGGTCCTCTCGCATGGAAGCCTCGGAGCGACGCGTTCCGGGGCTTTTCTTTTGGGTCCTACTGCATGTTTCCTTTAATCCTATCCGATTAAAGGACAAAAACATGCAGCAGATCAAAGCGCTACAGCGACCTTTGCGCGTCTGATAAGACGCGCGGCGCTGTAGGGATCCGCCGCCGGTACCGGCAGACGCTCTAAAGCTTGACAAGCCACCCCAAAAGCCTGATGCCGACGAGGCAAAGAGGAAACGCCAGAACATGTCCGCGACGAACAAGCAGAATGCCGCAAGCGTCTTCGGCCGGCCGTGGATATTCATCCGCGGCGTGCCGTCGATGAAGTTCCTGCCACCTGAGGGACCGACGGAGATCGCCTTTGCCGGCCGCTCCAACGTGGGCAAGTCGTCGCTGATCAACGCACTCGTGGGCCATAAAGGCCTGGCGCGCACCTCGAACACGCCCGGCCGCACCCAGGAACTCAACTATTTCGTGCCGGACGGCTATTCCGGCGAGGCCGGCGACCTGCCGCCGATGGCGCTCGTCGACATGCCGGGCTACGGCTACGCACAGGCTCCCAAGGAACAGGTCGACGCCTGGACGAAGCTGGTCTTCGACTATCTGCGCGGCCGCTCGACGCTGAAGCGCGTCTATGTGCTGATCGACGCGCGCCACGGCATCAAGAAGAACGACGAAGACGTGCTGGCACTCCTCGACAAGGCTGCGGTTTCCTACCAGATCGTGCTGACCAAGACGGACAAGATCAAGGCGGCCGGCGTACCGCGCCTCGTCGCGGAAACGCTCGAAAAGATCAAGAAGCGGCCGGCGGCCTTTCCGGAAGTGCTATCGACATCGTCGGAAAAGGGCGAAGGCATCGAGGACCTCCGCGCGGCGATCGAGCTCGCCGTGACGCGCTGAGGCGCGAAACGGCGCCGCTGAAGGGCGAGCCCCCTCGTCTTCGGCCTCCGTCACTACCCTGACATGAAAAGCGCTCTATCTCTGCTTCGCGGCGGCAGATTGTCTGCCCGAAGGATCAGGAGAGAGACATGTCCGATTTGATTGTCGTGGGATTCGATTCGACGGATGAGGCCGACAAGGTCCTCTTGAAGCTCAACAGCCTGAGGAAGGAATATCTGATCGATCTGGAAGATGCGGTCGTCGTCGTGCGCGACGCCGACGGCAAGGTGCATCTGAAGCAGAGCATGAATCTGACCACCGTCGGCGCCACGTCCGGCCTTCTTTCCGGCTCCCTCTGGGGCGGGCTCGTCGGGCTGCTCTTCCTTAATCCGCTCGCGGGTTTCGCCCTCGGCGGCGCTATCGGCGCCGGTGCGGGTGCGCTTTCCGGATCGCTCGTCGATTACGGCATCGACGACGACTTCATCAAGTCGCTCGGCAACACCATCCCGAACAATTCCTCGGCGCTCTTCGTCCTGGTGCGCAAGGTGCAGCCGGAAAAGGTGCTGGCCGAATTCTCCGGCCTGCGCGGCCGCGTGCTGAAGACGTCGCTCTCCCCGGAGCAGGAACAGAAGCTTCAGGCAGCCATTTCCGAGGCGCAGACGCCGTCGCCGCAGGCGGGGACATTCTGATCGGTTGCTGAAGGCGATCGGCCCTCATCGCACAACGATCTTCTCGCCGGAGCCGGCGAGAAGACAGCCACGCTCAGGCCGTCTCCGGTACGAATGACAGGGCGAGCCCGTTGATGCAGTGCCGCTTGCCGGTCGGCGGCGGGCCGTCGTCGAAGATGTGGCCGAGATGACCGCCACAGCGGCGGCAGTGGCATTCGGTCCTCGTCACGAACAGGGTGTCGTCCTCGCGCGTGCCGATCGCGCCGGGAAGCGCCTGCCAGAAGCTCGGCCAGCCGGTACCGCTGTCGTATTTCGCGTCAGAGGAATAGACGGGCAACTCGCATCCCGCGCAGTGAAAGACGCCATTTCGCTTTTCGTTGTCGAGCGCGCTGCTGAACGGCGGCTCCGTGCCCTCCTCGCGCAAAACGCGATAGCGATCCTCGCCGAGCAGCGCCCGCCACTCCGCGTCGGTCCTGGTGATTTCAAAAGCTTCGCCGGCGACGGCGCGTACGGGCCATACCAGACCGCGCAGGGCGACCACCGCGGCCAGGGCCGCGCCCGCCATCAGCAAGTCGCGCCGGCTGATCATCGGAACCTCCATCGGGGCCTGATGTCGTAACTTATGCGGCCGCGGCACTCCTGCCAAAACAAGGTCGATCAAACCGGCGTGACTGAGTGGCCGCCGTGGAACCAGACTTAGAAGGCGCGCGCCGTGCCTTGCGCGATGACCGCACCGGTGGGCGAGCCGGTCGCCGAGCCACCCTTGGGCTCGACACTGACGGAGAGCCTGGAGCCCGTGGCAATCTGGCTTCGCATTCCCGGCTCAAGCACGATTTCCCCCTCGCCGGACGGCGGCAGCACGCCGAGCGAGACCGGCGGATCGTCACCATTGATCAGCCAGAGTTCGAGCGATTTCTCCTCCATCTGTCCGGCGGCGGCCGGCGACAGTCTCAGGCGCCCTGTGGCCGGTTCGAAGTGCGTGACGAGGTTGATGGCGCTGCCATGCGCTTCGAGGCTCACAACGAGTGGCGTACCGCCTCGGCGATCGCTGAAAAGTCCTGCCAGCGCGCCTGCCATCACGACGACCGCCGAAAGCGATACGAGGGCTGCGCTGCGCCAGAGGGGAAGCGAGCCCCAGACACCGCGGGGGTCGTCTGCGCCCCGGCCCGCTTCGAAGACCGCGCGCTCGGAGGAGCGAAACCTGCGGCGCGGCGCGGCCGACTCATATTCGTCGCCGAAGGCCGCGAGATTGTTCTGCCAGCGGATGACCATGGCGGCGAAGTTGCGGTCCGTTGCCATGCGCGCCTCGGCCTTGCGGCGGTCATCGGCAGACAGCGCGCCGAGCACGTACTCTCCCGCGATCACCTCGTCGCGGCGGGAATCTCCGCTTTCGGGCTTCTGCGTCGTCATGGCTCCCTGCACTCTCTCAGCTTCAGAGGGCCGGCACGATTCCCTTCGATCTCTTCCAGGCAAGCTTCGATGCGCCTGCCCTCGGGACTGCGGCGGTCCTTTCCGGATCAATGCAGGATCAGTCAAATCGCCAGCGCCGTCAATCGGCTTGTCGGCCATGCCGCGCACGCCGCAAGCACTTCGGCACAGCCGAGCGACCGCCGTCACAATGGCTTTATGTTGCGTCCGGATCATTCCATCCGCCAGAGAGTTGCGCTAAACAGCAGCCGGTATTTTTCGAGGATCCGCCATGTCCGCATCAGAAAGTGAAATTCAGGCCCGCCTGCTCGCCCAGGCCCTGCCCTACATGCAGCGCTACGAGCATAAGACGATCGTCGTCAAATACGGCGGTCACGCCATGGGCAATGCCGAACTCGGGCGCGCCTTTGCCAGCGACATCGCGCTTCTGAAGCAGTCCGGCGTCAACCCGATCGTCGTTCACGGCGGCGGCCCTCAGATCGGCGCAATGCTCAACCGGATGGGCATCGAGTCCAAATTCGAGGGCGGGCTCCGCGTCACCGACGAAAAGACCGTCGAGATCGTCGAAATGGTGCTTGCCGGGTCGATCAACAAGGAGATCGTCGCGCTCATAAATCAGACGGGCGAATGGGCGATCGGCCTTTGCGGCAAGGACGGCAACATGGTCTTTGCGGAAAAGGCGAAGAAGACCATCCGCGACCCGGATTCCAACATCGAGCGCGTGCTCGACCTCGGCTTCGTCGGCGATGTGGTCGAAGTCGACCGCACCCTTCTCGATCTGCTCGCCCGCTCCGAGATGATACCGGTGATCGCGCCTGTGGCGCCGGGACGGGACGGCCACACCTACAACATCAACGCGGACACCTTCGCCGGCGCCATCGCCGGCGCGCTCAATGCGACGCGCCTGCTCTTCCTCACCGACGTTCCGGGCGTCCTCAACAAGAAGGGCGAACTCATCAAGCAGCTCTCCGTCGCCGAGGCGCGGGCGCTGATCGCCGACGGCACCATTTCGGGCGGCATGATCCCGAAGGTGGAGACCTGCATCGAGGCGATCAAGGCGGGCGTCCAGGGCGTCGTCATCCTCAACGGCAAAACGGCACATTCGGTGCTGCTCGAAATCTTCACCGAGCACGGCGCAGGCACGCTGATCGTGCCGTGAGGCGCTCCTTGTTTGCCGTGATTTGCCCCTCTCCTCGGGTTTAACCCGAGGACTAACCCTCTCCCCGTTCTGACGGGGAGAGGGGACGTGCCCTGCAAGACGCCTCTCGATAGTGCGGCTAGGCGGCGCCACGAGTCCCTTCTCCCCGTCATGACGGGGAGAAGGTCGCGGCAGCGGGATGAGGGGCGAATCTCTTAACTCGCCCTATAAACCTTCTCCGCCTCGCCGCGCAGCCGGGCGATCATCTCCCGGTATGGGAACGGCCCGTAGCTCACCCGCCCGACGCCGGCGGCCGCAAGCGTGGCGATGTCCGGCGCCCCCGGCTTCATCATTACGTTGACCGGCAAGGGAGATGCCGCGCAGAGCCTGGCGATCAGGTCTCGATCGGCGAGGCCCGGTGCGAAGAAGCCGCTCGCGCCCGCATCCGCATAGGCCTCGGCGCGGGCGATCGCATCCTCCATCAGGGCCGCGTGGCGCGCCGCGTCGCTCTCCTGCAGGAAGAGGTCGGTGCGGGCGTTGATGAACAGTGCAATGCCCTGTCGCTCCGCCATCTCTCGGATCGCGCGGATGCGGGCCGCCTGCTTGTCGATCGGATGGACGCCGCCTCTGCCAACCATCTGGTCCTCGAAATTGATGCCGATCCCGCCGGCATCGATCACTTGCGCGACATTGGCCGCGGCCTGGGCCGGGTCCTCCGAATAGGCGCCTTCGAAGTCCACCGAGAGCGGCAGGTCCGTAGCCGCGACGATCTCGCGCACGGTCTCGAGCAGCAGAGGCAGCGGCAGTTTCTGCCCGTCCCCATATCCATGTGCCGCCGCGACCGACCAACTCCCGGTGGCGAGCGCCTTGGCGCCGGCCTCGGCCACGCACTGGGCGCTGCCTGCATCCCAGATGTTGTACAGAACCACCGGATCGCCTTTCCGGTGCAGTGCCCCGAAGGCAAGCGCTCTTTCTTCCTGGCTCATCGTATCTTCTCCCAGTCCGTCAGGTTGATCGATCCCGTTACATCGTTGGAGCGGCGGCCTGCACAGGCTTCTCCCCGTCCCACTCTCTGAAAAGCCCGACAGGGCGCATTCTGCCCTCGTGGCGAAGCAGCCATTGCTTGCGCCGGAGCCCGCCCCCATAGCCCGTCAACGATCCGTCAGCGCCGATGCAGCGGTGGCATGGCACGACGATTGCGAGGCAGTTGGAGCCGTTGGCCCTGGCCACGGCACGCACCGCCTGCGGGGTTGCGACCTTCCGCGCGATGTCGCTGTAGGAGCGTGTCTCGCCCACGGGTATCGCAACGAGTTCTGCCCATACCTGGCGCTCGAAGGCACTGCCGTCGAGGGCGAGCGGTGTCCGAAAATCGGCCGAGCGCCCGGCGAAATAGTCGTTGAGCTCGCGCTCCACCTGATCGATGGGCGGCGTTCTGCCGGGCACCACCGCAGAGTGCGTCTTTCGCTTGAGATTTTCCACTTCGGCCGGGAGGGCCTTGCGGTCGTGGAACTCGATGAGATGAAGATGCGTCTGGTCGGCCACCGCCACCATGGGGCCTAGCGGCGTCTCTATCCAGTCGGCAAAGAGCAGCACGCGCCCTTGCGATTTAGCAGGAGCCTGTCCGATCAGCCGCCCGAAGGCGGCGCGAAAACCGCTCGGAGATTCATAGCCCGCGTCGATCTGCGCCTCGATGACACTGGCGCCGCCGGAGAGCTGCCGCGCGGCTTCGCCCATTCGCCGCTGGCGGGCGAGATCGAGAAACGTGACGCCGAGGGATCGCTTGAAGGCGCGCCGCACGGTCGACGGATCGAAGCCGCGCCGCACGAGATCGCCCTCCGTCCAGCGATGTTCCGGCCGGCGGTCGAGCAGCTCGATAAGCTCCTTGACGAGCGGATCTTTCCCGGATGCACCTTCCAGCGGGCGGCAACGTTGGCACGGCCGGAAGCCGGAATTGACGCAGGCGGAAATACTGTCGAAGAACAAAGTGTTCTCCCGCTTCGGCTTGCGGGCGGGACATGAGAGCCGGCAGAAGATGCCGGTGCTCTTGACGCAGACGAAGGCCTGGCCCTCATAATCGGAACTGCGGGCCAGCAGCGCATCGTAAAGGATATCGTCATCAGGCAGATCGAAAAGCATATTGCTTTGTAGCATCAGCCACACGCGCCGTCCGCCGAATTTCGGGCATCTATTCGTGCTGTTCGCCGATCCCTCACATGACGAGCAGCATGACCACGCCGAGCACGATAAGCAGGCAGCCGACCAGTTCGAGCCGGTTGATCCACTCCCGGAAGATGAAGAAGGAGGAGGCGAAGGTGAACAGCATCTCCACCTGAGCGACCACCTTGACGATCGCCGCCTGCTGCAGCGTCATCGCCGCGAACCAGCCGAAGGAGGCCGAGGCGCCGACAAAGCCCACGACGAAAGCGGGCTTCCAGGCAGCACCTATGCGTTTCAGCTCGGCGCGTTCACGCGCGACGATCCAGAGAAGCATAACGATCGTCTGAAGCAGGATGACGAAGCCGAGCGTGAAGCTCGCCTGGATCACATAGTCCGGCTGAGGCAGACTCGGCTCCAGCGCCAGCGAGGCCGAGCGGTAGGACACCGCCGAGAGACCGAAGAAGGTACCGGAGAGCAGCCCGATTCCCGCCGTGCGACCGAAGATCGATGTCAGCAGCGACCGCGCGCTGAGCGTCGTTCGGGCGACGGAGATCAGCATGACGCCGACCACCGAAATGGCGATCGCAACCAGCGCTCCCTGGCTTGCCTTTTCGCCGAGGAAGATCAGTCCGAAGAGCGCCGCCTGGGCGGGCTCGGTGCGGGAATAGGCGGTGCCCACCGCGAAGTTGCGGAAGGAGAAGAGATGGACGAGCAGGAAGGTCGCAGCGATCTGCGCCAATCCGCCGACCACCGCCCAGAGATAGAAAGTGCCGTTCGGCACCGGCAGCTGATGCCCGCCGACGCGCCAGAGCAGGACGAGGTAGAGGAGCGCGAAAGGCAGCCCGAAGCCGAAGCGGACGAAAGTCGCGCCGGTGGTGCCCATGACGCCCTTCAGGTGCTTCTGCATGGCGGAGCGGACATTCTGAAGGAAGGCCGCGGCGACGGTGATGAGAACCCAGCTTTCCATATTTGCCCGCTAACACGCAGGCCGAAAACAATCCATGGCCAATCGGGTCGCAGGTGAACAAACCGTTTTGCTTCGCAAGGCCGGCCGTGTCATAAACCCGCCCATGAAGAAGCTCGACCGCATGCCGACCCACGCCGAATTCGCCCATGTCACCGACTGGGTCTTCGACCTCGACAACACGCTCTATCCGCATCACGTCAATCTGTTCTCACAGATCGACCGCAACATGACGGCCTATGTTGCCGAACTCCTGTCGCTGGAGCCTGCGGAGGCGAAGAAGCTGCAGAAGGAATACTACCGCGACCACGGCACCACGCTTCAGGGCCTGATGCTTCATCACGGCATCGATCCCAATGATTTCCTCGAAAGAGCCCACGCCATCGACTATAGCGTGGTGCCGGCCGATCCGGCGCTCGGCGAGGCGATCAAGGCGCTGCCCGGACGCAAGTTCATCTTCACCAACGGCAGCGTCGCCCATGCGGAGATGACCGCGCGGGCGCTCGGCATTCTCGAGCATTTCAACGACATCTTCGACATCGTCGCCGCCGGCTTCATACCGAAGCCCGCCGGCGACACCTACGACAAGTTCATGGGCCTTCACCGCATCGACACGGCGAATGCGGTGATGTTCGAGGATCTGCCGCGCAACCTGGTCGTCCCTAAGGCGCTCGGCATGAAGACGGTGCTGCTCGTGCCGCGCAATCTCGAATACGAGTTCGCCGAGGCCTGGGAAACGTCGAGCGACGCGGACGATCAGATCGACTACGTCACGGAAGACCTGGCGGGTTTCCTGCGCAGTGTGATTGTTTAGCCCAAAAGTCAAAGGCCCCTCCCCACAGGCCCTACAGGGGGAGGGGTTCGGGAGGGGCTTTTTTTGTGAACTACCGCCGTCCGGACGCCATCGGGACCGACCGGGGGTCGACCTTCTCGTAAAACCCGGCGATGATTTCCCATGCCTCTTCGGCCGTCTCCACGAAATGCAACAGGTCGACGTCGTCCGGCGCGATGGTTCCGAACTCGGCCAGTGCCTCGAAATTGATGATGCTGCGCCAGAATTTCTCGCCGAAGAGGATGAGCGGCACCAGAGCAAGCCGGCCGGTCTGCATCAGCGTCATGGTTTCGAACAGTTCGTCGAGCGTGCCGAAGCCGCCCGGGAAGACAGTGACCGCCTTGGCACGCAGCAGGAAGTGCATCTTGCGGATGGCGAAATAGTGGAAATTGAAGGACAGGTCCGGCGTCACGAACTGGTTCGGCGCCTGCTCGTGCGGAAGCACGATGTTCAGGCCGATCGAAGGTGCGCCGACGTCGGCTGCGCCGCGATTGCCCGCCTCCATGACGCCGGGGCCGCCGCCCGTGACGACCACATATTCCTTGTAACCGAGCTTTGCCGACTGCTCCGAGCACAATCGCGCGAACTTGCGCGCCTCGTCATAATAGATCGAGGCAGCCTCGAGATTCTTGCGCTGGATGTCGTTCTTGGCGGCCCAGGCCTCGCCGCCCGGCTCCGGAATGCGCGCTCCGCCGAACATCACCACGGTGGAGTTGATGCCGCGCTCCTCGAGCATCATCTCGGTCTTCAGGAGCTCGAGCTGCAGGCGGACGGGCCTCAGTTCCTCACGGCACAGGAAATCGTCGTCGATATAGGCGAGACGATAGGTGGGCGAAGCCGATTGCGGCGTCAAAGGCACGCTCGATGCGCGTTGCCTGCTCTGGGAGCTGTCTGCCAGCGGATCCCAAACCCCATCCTTGCGGCGCAGAGTCCGCTTCTTCATGCGTGCCATGTTTCGTTTCCCGTCGCGTTTCGAACACCGGAGACCTCGTCCGGACGCGTCCCTTCGGATCTTTCTCGGCCATAGAGGCGTCCCTACTGCCGGATTAGTTGAGACTTGCCAAGTCCCGTTGAGGAGCGCGAACCGAAAAGGCCTTCAACTTTTTGAGGATCATGCTCCATGGGCGCCAGGTTTCGGTGAAGCCGCGCGACATCTTGAATCGCTGCATAATCCGTGAAGCCGGTTCCGATTCGGGGAATTATGCAGTAGAGCTTGCAGCACAACGCCGAACTCGAAGGATTTCCGATGACGAACCACGACCTCGCCTCCCTGTCGCAGACGATCGAGACCGCTTTCGAAGGGCGCGACGCCGTCAACACCGGCACCCGCGGCGCGGTTCGCGACGCCGTGGAAACGGCGCTGAACCTGCTCGACAGCGGCAAGGTACGCGTCGCTGAACGCAGTGAGGACGGCACCTGGACGGTCAACCAGTGGCTCAAGAAGGCGGTGCTCCTCTCCTTCCGCCTCAATCCGATGGAACTCGTCAGAGGCGGACCGGGCGAAGCCGTCTGGTGGGACAAGGTTGCCTCCAAATTCGACGGCTGGAGCGTCAACGAGTTCGAGAAGGCCGGGTTCCGCGCCGTTCCGAACTGCGTGGTCCGCCGCTCCGCCTATATCGCACCGAATGCGGTGCTGATGCCCTCCTTCGTCAATCTCGGCGCCTATGTCGGCGAGGGGACGATGGTCGACACCTGGGCGACCGTCGGCTCCTGCGCGCAGATCGGCAAGAACGTGCATCTTTCCGGCGGCGTCGGCATTGGCGGCGTGTTGGAGCCGATGCAGGCCGGCCCGACCATCATCGAGGACAATTGCTTCATCGGCGCCCGCTCGGAGGTGGTCGAAGGCTGCATCGTCCGCGAGGGTTCGGTGCTCGGCATGGGTGTCTTCATCGGCAAGTCGACGAAGATCGTCGACCGCGCGACGGGCGAGGTGATGTATGGCGAAGTGCCGCCCTACTCCGTCGTCGTCGCCGGCTCCATGGCTTCCGGCTCCACCATGGCCAATGGCCAGCCGGCGCCGAACCTCTATTGCGCCGTGATCGTCAAGCGGGTCGACGAGAAGACCCGCTCCAAGACCGGCATCAACGAACTGCTCCGGGACTGACGATGGCCAAGGAGGGGCGGCAGCCGAGCATGATGTGGCTGTTCTTCAGCCCCTCCGGCCGTATCGGCCGCCTGCCCTTTCTCCTCGCCTGGCTCTTCTGGTTCGCCGTCGGCTCCATTTTTCTGGTGCAGATGATGAAGAACGAGGTGGATGACGCGGCGCTCGCGCTCTGGACGCTGGCTCTGATCGTCTCCGGCGTGCTTTCGACGCTCTCCATCGCCATGCTGGCGATCAAGCGCCTGCATGATATCGGCTATCCCGGCCCGCTGGCGCTCTGCCTCTTCATCCCGGTTCTGAGCCCGATCGTTTTCATCGGTCTCTGCCTCTGGCCGGGCGCAAACAGGGCAAACGAATATGGCAGCCGCCGCGATGCGCCGGCCGGAGATTGATTCCGCCCTGTACATTTCAACGCTCACCAAGTATGTAGCGCGGCAACTGAATAGGGCCGCGACCACGTTGGCCGCGGCAATCGACGCCTGATGACGACCTGCACCGAGGTCCGCTCTTCCGCCGACGACAACCGAAATCCGAAAGAAGAGACATGACAGAATTCGCAGGGATCGCGCCGGCGATCGCCGAGGCGTTGGCAAAACGCGGTTACGAGACGCTGACGCCGGTTCAGCAGGCCATGCTGGATCCGTCGCTCGGCACCGCCGACGCGCTGGTCTCCGCCCAGACCGGCTCGGGCAAGACCGTGGCCTTCGGCTTGGCACTGGCGCCGACGCTCATC
Organism: Sinorhizobium meliloti; assembly: GCF_017876815.1. NCBI lineage: Bacteria > Pseudomonadati > Pseudomonadota > Alphaproteobacteria > Hyphomicrobiales > Rhizobiaceae > Ensifer > Ensifer meliloti. The sequence goes on from NZ_JAGIOS010000001.1 coordinate 879,649, forward strand.
GGTTCGGCAAGGAAATTCGCGCAGGCCGGCGCACCGCTTGCACTCGTCATCGCGCCGACGCGCGAATTGGCGCTGCAGGTCATGCGTGAGCTCGACTGGCTCTACGAGATGGCGGGGGCCACCATCGCCTCCTGCGTCGGCGGCATGGACATGCGCAGCGAACGGCGCACGCTGGAACGCGGCGCCCATATCGTCGTCGGGACGCCGGGACGGCTTTGCGACCATATCCGCCGTGGATCGCTCGATATATCGGGACTGAAGGCCGTCGTGCTCGATGAGGCCGACGAGATGCTGGACCTCGGCTTCCGCGAGGATCTGGAGTTCATTCTCGAGGCGTCGCCGGCGGATCGCCGCACGCTGATGTTCTCCGCCACCGTACCGCGCTCGATCGCGACGCTCGCCAAGAGTTACCAGCGCGACGCAGTCCGCATCGGCGTCACCTCCGAGCAGAAGCAGCACGGCGACATCGAGTACCGCTCGCTGCTCGTGGCGCCGAGCGACCGTGAGAATGCCATCATCAACGTGCTGCGCTTTTACGAAGCGAGGAACGCGATCGTCTTCTGCTCGACGCGCGCCGCGGTCAATCATCTGACCGCCCGCTTCAACAATCGCGGCTTCTCCGTCGTGGCGCTCTCAGGCGAGCTCAGCCAGAACGAACGCACCCACGCACTGCAGGCCATGCGCGACGGCCGCGCCCGCGTGTGCATCGCGACCGACGTTGCGGCGCGCGGGATCGACCTTCCGGGCCTCGAGCTCGTGATCCATGCCGACCTGCCGACCAACTCCGACACGCTGCTGCATCGCAGCGGCCGGACGGGCCGCGCCGGCCAGAAAGGCGTGAGCGCACTGATCGTGCCCGTGAACGCCCGCCGCAAGGCCGAGCGGCTGCTTGAAAACGCACGGATTACCGCCGCCTGGGCAAAGCCCCCGTTGGCCGACGAGGTGGCACGTCGCGACGACGAGCGCATCGCCGCCGATCCGGCCCTTGCCGAAGCTCCGCGCGAGGATGAACAGGCGATCGTCGAGACGCTGATCAGCCGCTACGGGGCGGAAAAGATCGCCGCGGCCTTCGTCCGGCAATTCCGCTCGAACCGTTCCGCTCCGGAGGAACTCGTGGATGTCGCCGTCTACGACGATCGCAGGAAACCCCGTCGCGACGGCCCGGCTTTCACGGGTGACAGCGAGCCGGCTCCGCGCGCGGACTTCGCCGACGGCCAGTGGTTTTCCCTCTCCGTCGGGCGCAAGCAGAATGCCGAGCCCCGCTGGCTGATCCCGATGCTTTGCCGTTACGGCAAGCTGAGCAAGCGCGATATCGGCGAGATCCGCATGCAGCCCGAGGAAACCTATGTCGAGATGACGGCCGACGGCGCAGAACGCCTTCTTGCCGCGATCGGCCCGAACCGGATGCTGGAAAAGGGCATTCGCGTCAAAACCCTTCCGGGTGCCCCGGACAGCTCCAGGCCGCGGCAGGACAAGCCGGACTTCGAGAAGAAGCGGCCGCCGGCGACCGCAGCGGAGCGCGAGCACAAGGACTTCGAGCCGAAGCGCAAGTTCGACAAGCAGCCTCCCGTCGCGCAGGATGCGCATTCGGACAGCCGGGGCGACAAGCCCTGGAGCAAGAAGAAGGGCAAGCCCGAAGCGCAGAAAACCGGCGACTTCAAGCCCGGTGCCAAGCGCAACAACGCCAAGAAGCGCCAGCCTTGAGATGGCATTTCCCGCCTGCGATCGGCATCGCGGCGGGAAAACTTGAGGTGAATCCCCGCAGATCAAGTCTCCAGGACCGTGCCGCCGCATGTCGAATATCGCTTGAGCGAGGTGGGCCGCTCGCTGAGTGAAGCGCTGGTCGTGCTCGACCGCTGGGCGGAGACCCATTTCGGCACGCTCGACGCCGCGCGCGAACGCTATGACGCGCAGACGAACAGGTGAGAACGGGTCGTCACTCGCCGTTCTGCGACTGCGCCATGACCTTCACGACCCAATCGGCGAAAACGCGCAAACGGCTGCTCAAGTGACGGTTCGGCGGATAGACGAGATAGATCGGCATCGGCTCGACCTGCCAGTCGGGCAGAACCGGAACCATCGTCCCGTTGCGAAGGTCCTCGCGCACCATGAAGAGCGGCGCCTGGATGACGCCCAGTCCCGCTCGGGCGGCGGCAAGATAGGTGGTCGATTCGTTCGCAGCCACCGTATAGCGTCCACTCACCTCGATCTCCTCGTTGCCGCGCCGGAAATGGAACGGCATCTGCTGACCGGTCTTCGGCAGGAAATAGCCGACCACATAGCAATTCTTCTCCAGATCGGAAGGGTGCTGCGGCACCGGGTGTCGCTCGAGAAAATCCCGCGAAGCGCAGGCGACGAACTTCATCTCGGTGATGCGCCGGGCGATCAGCGACTGATCCGTCAGGGTACCGGCGCGGATGGCGCAATCGACGTTCTCCGCGAGATAGTCGATCGTTCGGTCGGAAACCCCGAGATCGATCTGGATATCGGGGTACTTCTTGTGGAACTCGGGCAGCGCCGGAATGATTACCAGATTGGCGAAGGCACTTGCCGTCTCGACTCTCAGTCGGCCCTTCGGCAGGCTCTGGGCCGTCGAAAGGCTGCCGTCCAGTTCGTCGAGGTCGGAAAGCAGCCGTGCGGCGCGCTCGTAATAAAGCGCACCGTCCGGCGTCACCAGGACGCGCCGCGTGGTACGATTGAGCAGCTTCGTGCGCAAATGCGCCTCCAGCCCCTGGATGAGATTGGTGACGGTCGCCTTCGGCATGTTGAGGGAGGCGGAGGCACGGGTAAAATTGCCGGTCTCCACAACCCGAAGAAAGGCGCGCATGGCCGTGAGTTGGTCCATTTTCAATAACCGAATTGTTCGAAATACCGAATAGTGTAATCACAACCCGCGGACTATTCCAGACGAAAGACAATGATATGCTGCAACCATCGCGAGTTGTCCCTCATCTAGGGATTCACCCGTGGCGGAGACAAGAGAGATGAACGCGCAATTTACGGAAGAGACGATGCAGACGAGCAAAGGCTCGTGCCGCGCGCGTGTCTACCGCGGCGCATCGCTGCTCGCGCCGCCGCCGATCGTGCTGCATCTCCATGGTGGCGGCTTCGTCGGCGATTCGGTCGCAGCGGGCGAAAAAGTGGCCAATGCCTTGGCGGCCGCGGGCGCGGTCGTCATCTCGCCGGAATATCCTTCCGCGTGCATGAACCCGTTTCCGGCGGCACTCGACTGCGCCTATGCGATGCTTTCATCCATGCGCAGCCGCTGTCCGCAGTTCGCGCACAAGAAGTCGATGCTGTTCGTCGCCGGCGAAGAGGCGGGCGGCAATCTTGCGGCCGGCCTGGCGCTGATGGCGCGCGATCAGTTCCTGACCGACCTCAAAGGCCAGATCCTGCTGTCGCCCCTGCTCGACCCGTGCCTGGCAACGGCTTCGTTTCGCAAGTTCTGTCCGCAGAGTTCGGTGCAATCCATCGCCGAAGGCTGGCAACAATATCTCGGCGAGCGCAGCGGGCTCACGCATCCCTATGCGGCGCCGGGCCATTGCAGCCGTCTCGGCGGTCTCGTTCCGGCCCTCGTCGTCACCAGCGAGGAGTGCCCGATGCGCGACGAGGCGGAAGCCTATGCCGAGCGTCTCCGCAAGGCCGGCGTTCCGGTGGAAACCCATGTGCTGCCCGGGCGCGCCTCATGGCTGCCTGTCGGCGGCGCGGCGCAGGAGACCTGGCCATCGCATGAAGAAATCATATCCGGCATCTTCTCCCGCTTCTTCAAGCAGGCGGGAGCGAAGCCGGCCAAAGAGTAACAAATAAAACAGTAAGCACAGAGCCGGGCTCCCAACCGGCGAGGAGAAAACATGACATCGACAGTAACCCGCCGGGTCCTGTGGGGCGCCGGCTTGAGCATTCTTTTGTCCGTCGGCGGCGGCGCGGCCGTCTTCTTCGGACTGCCTCAGCGCTTCCAGGCGGATGCCGCGACCGAAGCGCCCGCCGCAGCGGTGCCGCCGGCCGTGCCGGTCTCCGTCGCCAAGGCCGAATCGCGCCGGATCACCACGTGGGAGAGCTTCTCCGGCCGTCTCGAAGCGATCGAGCGCGTCGAGATCCGTCCTCGCGTCGGCGGCGCGATCCTGAGCGCCCACTTCCGCGAAGGGGCGCTGGTCGAAAAGGGCGACCTGCTCGTCACCATCGATCCCGAGCCCTTCGCCGCGGCAGTCGAGCGCGCCGAAGCGCAGGTTGCCGCAGCCGAAGCGCGCGTCGCGCTCGCCAGAACCGAGCTCGAACGCGGCCGCAAGCTGGTGACCACCAGCGCTATCCCGCAGAGCGGAGTCGATCAAAGGCTCAGCGTCTACGACGAGGCGCGGGCGAACCTCCGCTCGGCGAAGGCCGCGCTGCACACCGCCAAACTCGACCTGGAATACACCGAAGTGCGCGCGCCGATCAGCGGTCGCGTCGGCAGGCTCAACGTGACGGCGGGCAATCTCGTTACCGCCGGCACCGCCTCGCCGGTCCTGACGACGCTCGTGTCCGTGGACCCGATCTATGCGAGTTTCAACGTCAGCGAGGAGGTCGTTGCCGCCGCGCTCGCAAAGCTCTCGGCCTCGGCCGGCAGCATCGATGCGATCGAACGCATCCCCGTCGAAATCGGCACCTCCGCCGACGAGGGGACTCCGATCACCGGCCATATCCAGCTCATCAACAACGAGGTGGACGCGGCAACCGGCACCATTCGCGTGCGGGCGGAACTCACCAATGCCGATGGGCGCCTGATCCCGGGTCAGTTCGTGCGCATTCGGATCGGCGATCCGCAGCCTGAGGAAAAGCTGGTGATCAGCGACCGTGCGGTCAGTTCGGATCAGGACAAGAAATTCGTCCTGGTCGTCGGGGCGGACAACAAGGTGGAGTACCGCCAGGTCACTCTCGGGCCCGTCGCCGATGGTCTCCGGATCGTGGAAAACGGGCTGAAGCCCGGCGAGAGCATCATCGTCAACGGTCTGCAGCGCGTACGCCCCGGCGTCGTCGTCGCCCCGCAGGCCGAGCAGGCGACCGCTTCGATCGCCAAGCCATAGCCAAGCTGCGCCCTGACGGACCATAGCAGGGCGCCGAAAAGACATTCAACGGCATGCATCGGTGCTCGCGGCGATAAGTCTTCGCCGCAGACGCGCTCCGCTTGCCTGAAGTTCCCAAGGGGGATGCCATGAATTTCTCACGCTTCTTCGTCGACCGCCCGGTCTTCGCGGGCGTTCTTTCCGTGATCATCTTCGTCGCGGGCCTGATCGGCATGACCGGCCTGCCGATTTCCGAATATCCGGAAGTCGTGCCGCCGCAGATCGTCGTCAGGGCGCAATATCCGGGCGCCAACCCGGCCGTCATCGCCGAAACCGTCGCCACACCGCTCGAAGAGCAGATCAACGGCGTCGAGGGCATGCTCTACATGCAGAGCCAGGCGACCGCCGATGGCCTGATGACGCTGACCGTCACCTTCGAGCTCGGAACCGATCCGGATCAGGCCCAGCAGCTGGTGCAGAACCGCGTCTCGCAGGGCGAGCCGCGGCTGCCGGAAGAGGTGCGCCGGCTCGGCGTCACCACCGTCAAGAGCTCGCCCGACCTGACGCTCGTCGTGCACCTGATTTCACCCAACGGGCAATACGACATCAACTATCTGCGCAACTACGGCGTCCTGAACGTCAAGGACCGGCTGGCGCGCGTAGATGGTGTCGGCCAGGTGCAGATCTTCGGCGGCGGCGACTATTCCATGCGCGTCTGGATCGACCCCGAAAAGGCCGCAGAGCGCGGGCTTGCCGCGAGCGACATCGCCAATGCCGTCCGCGGGCAGAACGTCCAGGCAGCCGCCGGCGTCATCGGCGCTTCGCCGTCGGTTCCCGGCCTGGACCTGCAACTCTCCGTCAACGCTCAGGGCCGCCTCAAGACACCCGAGGATTTTGCCGACATCGTCGTCAAATCGGGCGAGAGCGGGGAGATCACGCGCCTGGGCGACGTCGCCCGCGTCGAAATGGGAGCCGCTGACTACTCGCTGCGCTCGCTTCTCGACAACAAGGCCGCCGTCGGCATGGGCGTGTTCCAGGCGCCCGGCTCGAACGCCATCCAGATCTCCGAAAACGTCCACAAGGTCATGGCCGAGCTGAAGCAGACCATGCCTGATGGCGTCGATTACGAGATCGTCTACGACACGACGCAGTTCGTCCGGGCGTCGATCGAATCGGTCATCCACACGCTGCTCGAAGCCATCGCGCTCGTGGTCGTCGTCGTCATCGTCTTCCTGCAGACCTGGCGCGCCTCGATCATCCCGCTCGTCGCCGTGCCCGTCTCGATCGTCGGTACCTTCGCCGTGATGTATGTCTTCGGCTTCTCGATCAACGCGCTCAGCCTCTTCGGTCTGGTGCTGGCGATCGGCATCGTCGTCGACGACGCCATCGTCGTCGTGGAGAACGTCGAACGCAATATCTCCCAGGGCCTCTCACCGGTGCAGGCGACCTATCGCGCCATGCAGGAGGTCTCTGGGCCGATCATCGCGATCGCGCTGGTCCTCGTCGCGGTCTTCGTGCCGCTCGCCTTCATCACCGGGCTCACCGGCCAGTTCTACCGCCAGTTCGCGCTGACCATCGCGATTTCGACGGTGATTTCGGCCCTCAACTCGCTGACGCTCTCGCCGGCGCTCGCCGCCCTTCTCCTGAAGGACCACCACGCCCCGAAGGACCGGCTGACGCGGGTCATGGATGGGTTGTTCGGCTGGTTCTTCCGCGGCTTCAACCGCTTCTTCGGAGCGAGTTCGGAGGCCTATGGCCGCGGCGTCGGCGGCATCCTCACCCGCAAGTCGCTGGTCATGGGCGTCTATGTCGTCCTCCTCGGCGTCACCTTCGTGCTCTTCCGCGCGGTGCCCGGCGGCTTCGTGCCGGCGCAGGACAAGCAATACCTCATCGGCTTTGCGCAGCTGCCGGACGCGGCGACGCTCGATCGCTCGGAAGATGTCATCCGGCGCATGAGCGAGATCGCCCTCAAGCACCCGGGCGTCGAACACGCCATCGCCTTCCCGGGCCTGTCGATCAACGGCTTCACCAATTCGTCCAACTCCGGCATCGTCTTCGTGTCGCTGAAGCCGTTCGAGGAGCGTACGACGCCCGAACTTTCGGGCGGCGCCATCGCCATGCAGTTGAACCAGGAGTTCGGGGCGATACAGGATGCCTTCATCGCCATGTTCCCGCCACCGCCCGTCCAGGGTCTCGGCACGACCGGCGGCTTCAAGCTGCAGATCGAGGACAGGAACGGCCTCGGCTACCGGACGCTGGACGATGCGACCAAGGCCGTCCTCGCCAAGGCGATGGCGGCACCGGAACTCGCCGGGCTCTATTCGAGCTTCCAGATCAACGTGCCGCAGCTCTATGCCGACCTCGACCGCACCAAGGCCCGTCAGCTCGGCGTCGCGGTCACGGACGTGTTCGAGACGCTGCAGATCTATCTTGGCTCGCTCTACGTCAACGACTTCAACGCTTTCGGCCGCACCTACAGCGTGCGCATCCAGGCCGATGCGAGCTATCGCAGCCACGCCGACGACATCGGCAAGCTGAAGGTGCGTTCGCAGACGGGCGAGATGATCCCGCTGTCGGCCCTGCTCAACGTCGAGCAGACGGTCGGCGCCGAGCGGGCCATCCGCTACAACGGCTTCCTCGCCGCCGATATCAATGGCGGACCGGCACCCGGCTTCTCTTCCGGTCAGGCGCAGGCGGCCATCGAGCGGATTGCGGCCGAGACTCTGCCGCCCGGCATTTCATACGAGTGGACGGACCTGACCTACCAGCAAATCCTCGCCGGCAATTCTGGCATCCTCGTCTTCCCGCTGGCGCTGCTGCTCGTCTATCTCGTGCTTGCGGCCCAGTATGAGAGCCTGCTGCTGCCGATCGCGATCATCCTGATCGTGCCGATGGGCATCATGGCGGCGCTGACGGGCGTCTGGCTGACCGGCGGCGACAACAACGTCTTCACCCAGATCGGCCTAATCGTTCTGGTGGGTCTGTCGGCAAAGAACGCTATCCTGATCGTCGAATTCGCCCGCGAACTGGAACTGTCCGGCAGCAATGCCGTCAGTGCGGCGATCGAGGCGAGCCGGCTCCGGCTCAGGCCGATCCTGATGACCTCGATGGCCTTCATCATGGGTGTCGTGCCGCTCGTCACCTCCACCGGCGCCGGCGCGGAAATGCGCTCCGCCATGGGCGTGGCGGTCTTTGCCGGCATGATCGGCGTCACGGCCTTCGGCATCTTCATGACGCCCGTCTTCTATGTGCTCATCCGCAAGCTTTCCGGCGAAAAGCCGCTGAAGCACACCGGAGCGCATATAGAAGCCCCGCATCTCGCCCCCGGCGAGTAGCCTTCCCTGCCCCCGAACGGGGTCGATGGCGGGCCGGACATCTGTCCGGCCCGTTCTCTTTCCAGCCGCCCTGCGAAATCCGCCCGGTTCATCGGACGTGACAGCGGGTGGCTGATCGGATAAACCGGCAATCTCTGTTACCGGACTACCGTTTCTTGGCCCACCGGCTTCGCAGGCATACCTTCCATGTTCCCGACCGATCCCGTCTCCAATCTCGCTGCCCTCATTCGCTGCCCCTCCGTCACACCCGCCGAGGGAGGCGCGCTCGCGGCTCTTGAAGCCATGCTTGCTCCGGTCGGCTTCAAGGTCGACCGGGTCGTGGCGAAGGAACCCGGAACGCCCGACATCGAGAACCTTTACGCCCGGACCGGGGGCGAAGGACCGCATCTGATGTTCGCAGGCCACACCGATGTGGTGCCGGTCGGCGACGAGGCGGCCTGGAGCCGACCGCCCTTCTCCGCCGCGATCGCCGAAGGCGAAATGTACGGACGCGGCGCCGTCGACATGAAGGGCGGCATCGCCTGTTTCGTGGCGGCAGTCGCCCGTCACATCGAGAAGCATGGCGCGCCCAAGGGCTCGATCTCCTTCCTCATCACCGGCGACGAGGAAGGCCCGGCGATCAACGGCACGGTGAAGCTCCTCGAATGGGCGGCGGCAAGGGGCGAGCGCTGGGACGCCTGTCTCGTCGGCGAGCCGACCAATCCGGACTGCATCGGCGACATGATCAAGATCGGCCGGCGCGGGTCGCTCTCCGGCCGGATCACCGTTCATGGCGTCCAGGGCCACGCCGCCTATCCGCATCTTGCGGACAATCCGGTGCGCAGCATCCTGCAGATCGCACAGGCCCTGATGGACCCGCCCTTCGACGATGGCACCGAAAATTTCCAGCCTTCGAACCTCGAGGTCACGACCATCGATGTCGGCAATACCGCAGTAAACGTCATTCCCGCCAAGGCGAGCGCCGCCTTCAACATCCGTTTCAACGACCGCTGGACGGCCGAAAGCCTGATGGCGGAGATCGTGGCGCGTCTCGACCGCGCAGCAGCCGGTAGCGCGCTGAGGCCCGGCCGGGCTCCGGCCAGATACGAGATCGTCTGGAACGAGCGTCCGAGCCACGTCTTCCTGACGCGCAACAACGCGCTCATCGATTCGCTTTCGGGTGCCGTGGAGGCCGTCACCGGGCGGCAGCCGCAGCTGTCGACCACCGGCGGTACATCGGACGCGCGTTTCATCAAGGACTATTGCCCGGTCGTCGAATTCGGCCTCGTCGGCAAGACCATGCACATGGTCGACGAACGCGTCGCCCTTGCCGATCTCGAAACCCTGACCGGGATATACGAAACCTTCATCGCCCGCTGGTTCGGTCATGCCGCTGCTTGAGGAAGTCCTTGTCTATATCAAGGGGCTGTGGCTGCTGATCCAGGGCAACCTTGAAGGCTATCGCTGGCTGGATATCAGCGAGAGCGGGTTGTGGCGCTCCTTCACGGCGATCCTCTGGACGCTGCCGGCGCTGGCCGTGGGCTGGGCCTCGTGGCGGCTCTATTATCTCTCGGTGATGCCGACCGGTACGACAGTCGGCATCGGCTTCTTCGGGAAGCTTCTCGCCGTCGATCTCGTAAGCTGGCTGCTGCCGATCGTGCTGATCGCCGTCCTCTCGCGCCCGCTCGGCTTTTCCGTCCTGGTGGTGCCGGTGATCGTCACGACCAATTGGCTCCAGGTCCCGCTGACCTATGCCATGGCAGTGCCGGCCGCGTTGCTGCTGGTCATACCCGGCAGCGCCGGGATGGCAGCCCTGCTGTGGCTTCTGCTGCTCGTCGCCAGCTCCGCGCTGCTCTTCCGCCTTTTGCGGACCGTTACCGCCAAGCAGAACCTGCTCGCCGCCGCCCTTGCCGCGATCTTTCTGCTGTCACCGCTGATGATCATGCAGTTCCTGCAGCGCCTGCTCGGCCTGATGCCGGGCTGAACGGCGGCGGATCTGCGGCAGCCCCTCATCCGCCTGCCGGCACCTTCTCCCCGCAAGCGGGGAGAAGGGACAAGCGGCACGAATCGAGCGAGCGCCGCGAGTCTCCTTCGCCCCGCGTGCGGGGAGAAGGTGGCCGGCAGGCCGGATGAGGGGCTGCTGTTTCCAGCTCAGTAATCCACCCGCATGAAATAAAGCCCGTCCGGCGGGGCGACAGGGCCGCACGCCTTGCGGTCCCGCGCCTCCAGTGCCGCCTGCAGGTCGTCCGGCGTCCATTTGCCCTCGCCAACGAGCTTCAGGGAGCCTGCGAAGGAACGGATCTGGTTGTGAAGAAAGCTTTGCGCCGTGGCGCGGATTTCGATGAGCTCGCCCGCACGGGTCACGTCCAGCCGGTCGAGCGTGCGCAAGGGGCTCGTCGCCTGACAGTGGGCCGAGCGGAAGGTGGTGAAATCGTGATGGCCGACGAGGCGCTGCGCCGCCTCGTGCATGGCGTCGTGATCGAGCGGCTTCGGCACCCACCAGGCGCGCCGCGCCTCCAGCGCCAGCGGCGAACGGCGGGAAATGATCCGATAGAGATAATGCCTGCGGATTGCCGAGAAACGGGCGTCGAAATCGCCGGGGGCTTCCGCGACATCGAGGATCGAGACCCGCTCGCCGGCAAGCGCCAGATGCGCGTTGAGGGCGTTTTGCAGCGTGTACGACTTCCACTCGCGCGTGAGATCGAGATGCGCCACCTGCCCCCGGGCGTGAACGCCGGAATCGGTGCGCCCGGCGCCGCGGATCGAGACCGTCTCGCGGGTCAGCGACAGGACCGCCTTCTCGATTGCGCCCTGGACCGAGGGACCGTTGTCCTGCCTCTGCCAGCCGACATAATCGGAACCGTCATATTCGACGGTCAGGCGATAGCGGGGCATCAGGCGATCCTCGCGCCGGCAGCGATGGGCGTGCCGCGCAGGAAATCGGCCGCGGCGAGCGCTTTGCCGCCCGCGCGCTGCAATCTCGTCAGCCGCACAGCACCCTCTCCGCAAGCGATGCCGAGAGTGTGATCAAGCACTTCTCCGGGATCACCTTCCCCTTCCGACATCTCGGAGGCCAGCACCTTGACGCGTTCGCGACGGCCGGCAATGTCGAGTTCGAACCAGGCGCCGGGAAAGGGCGAGAGGCCGCGGATATGGTTGTGCACCTCGGCCGCCGGCCGGGAGAAATCGATCCGGGTCTCTTCCTTCGATATCTTGGCGGCATAGGCGACGCCCTCTTGCGCCTGCGGCGCCAGCGGAAGCTCACCGGACTCGAGCCTTGCCATGGCCTCCGTCATCAGCACCGCTCCGACCTGCATCAGCCGGTCGTGCAATTCGCCGGCCCTCATCATCCCATCGATCGGAACCGACTGCGCGAGAGCGACGGGACCGGTATCGAGCCCCTTGTCCATTTTCATCACCATCATGCCGGTCTCGCGGTCGCCGGCCATGATCGCCCGCTGGATCGGCGCCGCCCCCCGCCAGCGCGGCAGGAGCGAGGCATGGCCGTTATAGCAGCCGTAGCGGGTGCCGGAGAGTATTTCCTCCGGCAGCAGCAGCCCGTAGGCGACGACGACCGCCACGTCCGCACCGAAATCCCGAAAGGTCTGGCGGTCCGCGGCATCCTTGAAATTGGCGGGCGTCAACACCGGTATGCCCAGCCGCTCGGCAGCCTGATGCACGGGGGACTTCTGCAGGTCGAGGCCGCGCCGGCCGCCCGGCCGCGGCGGCTGCGTGTAAACGGCGGCGATCTCGTGACCCGCCCCGGCGAGCGCCAGGAGCGTCGGCACGGAAAATTCCGGTGTGCCCATGAAGATCATGCGAAGCGGCAAGTGGCGGCCTCCGTCTCTTTCGATTGCCCGTAAGCGGGCGGCGGCTCCAGCTTGAATGCGGCCGCGACGCTAGATCGCCTTTGCGCCGCGCGTCTTGGCCGCCTTGGTGAACCTGCGAATCACCATATCGCGCTTGAGCTTTGAGATGTAATCGATGAACAGGACGCCGTTCAGATGGTCGATCTCGTGCTGCAGGCAGGTGGCGAGCAGGCCCTCGGCCTCGACCGCCTGTTCCTTGCCCTCGCGATCGACATACTCGACCGTGATCGCGGCGGGTCGCTCGACCTCGGCGTAGTAGTCGGGGATCGAAAGGCAGCCTTCCTCATAGACCGAACGCTCCTCGGACGAGCGGACGACCTTCGGATTGATGAAGACGAGCGGCTGCTTCTCCTCGCCCTCCTTCGTCACGTCGAGAACCAGGAGGCGCTTCGGCACGCCGATCTGTATCGCGGCGAGACCGATGCCCGGCGCGTCGTACATGGTTTCCAGCATGTCGTCGGCGAGCCGGCGAATATCGGCGTCAATGGTCTCCACCGGTGTCGACACCTGGCGCAGAACCGGATCGGGAAGAATGATGAGCGGCTTGATCGTCATGTCGATCCCCATAGCCGATCTTTCCGTCGACGCGCAAGAAAATTACCATCGAGAAACCCGTTGTGCTCCAAACGGGGGCGACCGGGGAGCGGAAATGCATGTTCTCGTTTTGATCTGGTTTTCGCACGCGAATCTGTTAGTCTGCGGCCATGGAGCCCGTCCCCTTTTCCTTCGATCAGCCGCTGTTCCTCATCGGCACCCTGCCCGTCACGGCCGGCCACCTCGTCACAACCGCCGCCCTTCTCGTGGTGCTGTTCTCGGCCATCATGGTGCGGCGCGCCCGTTCGGCTCGCGCGACCGGCCGCGAAGAGCAAATGTCGGCGCTCATTGCAGCGCAGACGGAGATGCAGGGACGCATCGCCGCCATGACCGAGGTCTTTGGCGCCCGGCAGGCGGAACTGAACCAGTCGCTCAGCCAGCGCATCGACGGAATGACGCACCGCATTGGCGCCTCGATCAGCGAGCAGACGAAGGCGACGCACGAAAATCTGCGGCGGCTCCAGGAGCGGCTCGCGGTGATCGACAACGCGCAGAACAACATCCAGTCGCTCGCCAAGGACATGGCCGGGCTGCAGAGCATCCTCGCCAACAAGCAGACGCGCGGCGCCTTCGGACAGTCGCGCATGGAGGCGATCGTCGCGGACGGCCTGCCGATGGGCGCCTTCGCCTTCCAGGCGACGCTTTCCAACGGCGCCCGGCCGGACTGTACCATTCGCATGCCGAACGGCCAGCCGCCGCTGGTCATCGATGCGAAATTTCCGCTCGAGGCCTGGAATTCCATGAGGGACGCGGCGAGCGCCGAACGGCGGCAACAGGCCGCGCAGGCATTCCGCCGCGACATGGAGGTGCATATCCGCGATATCGCCGGCAAATATCTGCTCCCGGGCGAGACGCAGGATACGGCCTTCCTCTTCGTTCCCTCCGAATCGATCTTCGCCGAAATCCACGAGCATTTCGAAGCGGTCGTCCAGAAGGCGCACCGCCAGCGGATCGTCATCGTCTCTCCGTCGCTTCTGCTTCTCTCGATCCAGGTCATCCAGGCGATCCTGAAAGATGCCCGCATGCGCGAGCAGGCCCACCTGATACAGAGCGAAGTCGTACGGCTGATGGAAGACCTCTCGCGTCTCGACGAGCGCGTACGCAAGCTCCAGGGCCATTTCGCCATGACCCAGAAGGATGTCGAGGACATCCTGATCTCCTCGGACAAGCTGACCCGTCGGGGCGCCAAGATCGAGGCGCTCGAGCTGCAGGCCGAGGCCGATCCGAGACAGGGCGAAAAGCCGGGCGACGGCAGCGGGCGCCCGATGGACGGGCGCATGGGGCAATTGAAGCTGAGAGTGGTTGACGAGGACTGACGGCGTCGGGCACTCTCCGGCAAATGCGTGTCGCCCGAAACCGTGCAGCGGTTTTGGGATGACGACAGGCGAAATCTAAAGAGCAAGCCGACGGGACGCCTCCACATGATCACTGTTTTTGGGTCCATCAACATGGACCTGATTGCCACCACCGCACGCCTTCCGAAGCCCGGCGAAACGGTTGCCGGAACGGACTTTTCCACTGCGGCGGGCGGCAAGGGCGCAAACCAGGCGCTCGCGGCGCGCCGCGCCGGCGCCTCGGTGCGCATGGCAGGTGCCGTTGGCTCCGACGCCTTTGCCGAGGGCGCGCTGGCGCTGCTCAAGGAGGCCGGCACCGATCTCGATCTGACGAAGACCGTCGGCGAGCCGACCGGAACGGCGCACATCATCGTCGGCGGCGACGGCGAAAACGTCATCGTCGTGGTCGCCAGCGCCAATGCACGCGTAAGCGGGGACGACGCCGCGAACGTGGTTGCGCAGATGTCGGCCGGCGACACGCTGATGCTGCAGCTCGAAATTCCCTCCGCCTCGGTGGAAAAGGCACTCTCCGAAGCAAAACGGCGGGGCATCCGATCGATCATCAACATCGCGCCGCTGACGCCGGATGCGGCGCGCCTCGGCCGCATGGCCGATATCGTCATTGCCAACGAGACCGAGTTCGAGCTGCTCGCCGGCAAAGCGGGCATCGCCGGCGCCGAGCGGGAAGAGGCTATGAACGGGCTTCACGCCGAGACCCGCCAGACCGTGATCGTAACCCTTGGTGCTGAGGGCGTGGTGGCGATTCACGAAGGCGAACTCCACCGCGCGAAAGGGCTCACGATCGAGCCCGTCGATACGGTCGGTGCCGGAGATACGTTCTGCGGCTATCTCGCCGCCGGCCTCGACGCCGGTCTCGCATTCTCCGAGGCGCTCCGCCGCGCCGCGATTGCGGGATCGCTCGCCTGCCTCAAGCCCGGCGCGCAGCCCTCGATACCGCTTGCCGCCGAGGTCGCCGCCCGGCTCTAGGGCACTTCCAGGAAAAGTGTGTAGCGGTTTTCCGTCCGGAAGTGCCTAGTTTTGGAGTCTTGGAGTATTTCAGTGTTTCCATGAAATATTGAAACGCTCTAGACGACGGAGAGATAAGCGTCCGCCAGCAACGCCGACGCGCAAATCCTGCCGCCTGAACCGGAATCAGCTTCGGCGTTGGCCGTATTTTAATCTTTGATCGTCTAATCAGGTCAGCGAGAAGGCCAACTCCGGTTCGGCCGCTCCTCCATGCCGGTCGGCATCTGGCGCTCCATGAGGGAGCTTCACCCACAGTTCCGAATATGTCGCGCCGCGGGCTCAATACCTGCGGACCTCTCAGTGCGTGAGGATTTCATGTTCAAGTTCCAAGCCAGATCGCTGGCGACAAAGTTGATCGCGGTGACGGGAGGCACGATCGCCCTCGTGCTGCTCGCGTCGAATTACGTGCTCATCTCCCAGACGCAGGACCGTGTGGAAACGCTGGTCTTCGACGGCGCGAAGACGGAAGCGCGGGCGATCGCGTCCGACATCGCGGGAAGCGTCGGCGAACTTGCCGCCGCCGCGCGGACCATGTCGGGCGTTCTGGGGCGCGGCCATGCCGGGCAGTCCACCGACCGCGCAGGCGCCATCAATCTCCTGAAGGCCAATCTGGAGCAGCATGGCTTTGCCTTCGGCAGCTGGTTCGCCGAAGAGCCCAAGGCCTATGACGGAAAGGACGTCATCGACAACACGGAACGTGGCGGCAATGCCGACGGTGCGTTCACGCCCTATTGGTCCAAGGACCGCAACGGAAATATCCAGCTCTCGACCTTCAAGGCCGATTATGCGGCCGAGTGGTACGGCCTCGCCGCGAAGAGCGGCAAGGGCGCCATCACCCAGCCATATCTCGCCGAGGGCACCGACGTCCCGACCACGATGACGTCGATCGCCTACCCCGTCATGTCGAACGGCAGGATGATCGGAGTCTCGGGTGTCGATATCTCGCTCGCCGCACTCGCCGACCGTCTCTCGGCGGTCAAGCCTTTCGGCTCCGGCCGGGTCTACCTTCTTTCGCAGAGCGGCAAGTGGCTCGCCGCACCTATCCCCGAGCTGCTGATGAAGGAATATGACGGCGAGGGCGCCGAATTGGTGAAGGATGCCCTTTCCACCGGCACGCCCCGCATGATCGAGAACCTGACTTACGACGGCAACGAACCTTTCGACCGGGTCGTCTATCCTTTCAGCCTGCCCGACGTGAACGCGCAGTGGCTGGTGCTGGTCGATGTTCCGCGCTCAGCCATCAATGCGCCGGTCCGCGATCAGACCTATATGATGATCGTCGGCGGCCTGGTGGTCCTCGGCGCGGTGCTCGCCGGCCTCTATTTCGCCGTTCGCCGCTTCGTCCAGAAGCCGCTTGCCGGCCTCGTGGGCGACGTCGAGACGCTCAGCAACGGAGAATATACCCGGCCGATTTCCGGTCAGGAACGCTCCGACGAGACAGGCGCCGTCGCCAGGTCGCTCGAGGGCTTCCGTCACCAGCTCGCCGACAACAGGCGGCTCGAAAGCGAGGCCCGCCACGAGAGAGAACAGGCCGAACTGGAACGCGGACGTTCGGAAAACGAACGCACCGAGGCCAGCGCGCTGCAGCGCGACATCGTCGCACGCCTTGGCAAGGCCCTGTCGCATCTCTCCGCCGGTGACCTCGCCTTCCGCCTTACCGGCGACTTCCCCGGCGAATACGCGCAGCTGAAGCGCGATTTCAACGCGACGATGGAGAGCCTCGAAGAGACGATCCGCACCGTCAACCACTCCGTCGTCAATATCGGCAGTGGCACCAGCGAGATCTCGGGCGCCGCCAACGACCTGTCGCATCGGACTGAACAGCAGGCAGCAAGCCTCGAGGAGACCGCGGCCGCCCTTGACGAACTGACCTCGCAGGTGAACGCCAGCGCCGAGAACGCCAAGGTCGCCGCGAAGTCCGTCGAGGTCGCAAGCAGCGACGCGGAACAGTCCGGCGAGGTGGTGCAGAAGGCGATCGCCGCCATGCAGGGTATCGAGCAGTCGTCGCATGAAGTCAGCCGGATCATCGGCGTCATCGATGAAATCGCCTTTCAGACCAACCTTCTGGCGCTCAATGCCGGGGTCGAAGCCGCCCGCGCCGGCGACGCCGGCAAGGGCTTCGCGGTCGTCGCACAGGAAGTCCGCGAACTCGCGCAGCGCTCCGCCAATGCCGCAAAGGAAATCAAGACGCTGATCAATACATCGGCGGGCCAGGTTCGCGAGGGCGTCGACCTCGTCGGCAAGGCCGGCGGCGCGCTCGAGAAGATCGCCGAGCAGGTGGTGCAGATCAACGGGCTCATCCGCCAGATCTCCAGCTCCGCCTCGGAACAGGCGGTCGGCCTCAAGGAGATCAATTCCGCCGTCAATCAGATGGACCAGGTGACACAGCAGAACGCCGCCATGGTGGAAGAGACGACTGCCGCCAGCATGGCGCTGAACGACGAGGCCCGCGCCCTCAGCGCGCTGGTCGCCCGTTTCCAGATCGCCCCGCAGGCTGCCCAGGCCCAAGCCTCGGCCGAAATGCTGCGCGGTACAGCCGAGCGGATGCGTGCGGCTGCTCCCGCGGAAAATCGTCCGGCACAGGCGCCGCGCAGTGCCGCCTACTCCAATTCGACTCAAAGAGTGCTTGCCAAGACATCCGGCGCCAATGCGCTCGCGCAGGACAATTGGGAAGAATTTTGACCTGAAACGTTCTGCTCCAGACATTGCCCCTCACCAAACCTCTCCTCACAAGGGGGAGGGTGGGAGGGGTGTCAGTGAGATGCGGGGGGTCTCTCAGATCCGCGCAAGGCGCTCGGCCAAAAGCTCGAAGAAGCCCTCGTCGTCGATGTGCCGCATGACCTTGGCGTTGTGCGCACGGCCGGTGACCTGCCACCAGTCGACCACGGTCATACCCGTGGTGAGCGGAGACGCCGTTTCGATCTCGACGTTGCAGTCCCGCCCTGTGAAGAGCTCAGGCCGCAAGATATAGGCGATGACGGTCGGATCGTGTAGCGGCCCGCCGTCGGTACCGTATTTCTCGATGTCGAAACGCTCGAAGAATTCCAGCATCTCAGCAAGGGCCACTGCCGCCGGACTGCCGATCGCACGGATTTTCTCCACGCGAGTCTTCCGTGTCAGAACGCGATGGGTGACGTCGAGGGGCATCATTACGATCGGGATGCCGGAGCGGAAGACGATCTCGGCTGCCTCCGGATCGACATAGATGTTGAATTCCGCCGCAGGCGTTATGTTGCCGCCCTCGAAGAAGCCGCCGCCCATCATCACGACCTCGCGTACCGAAGGTGCGATTTCCGGAGCCTTCGTCAGGGCCAGCGCGATATTCGTCAGCGGTCCGAGCGTACAAAGCGTCACGGCACCCGGCGCCTCCGCGCGCAGCGTTTCGACGATGAAGTCGACGGCGTGCTGCTCTTGAAGCGGCATCGTCGGCTCGTCGAGCGCAGGGCCATCGAGCCCCGTCTTCCCGTGCACGTGCTCGGCCGTGACGAGCGGGCGTGCGACCGGCCGCTCGGCACCTGCGAAGATCTTGACGTCGGTCCTGTTGCAGAGCTCGCAGACGATGCGGGCGTTGCGGGCTGTCAGTGTCAGCGGGACATTGCCGGCAACCGCGGTGATGCCGAGGACCTCGATTTCCTCCGGGCTGCCGAGGGCCAGCATGATTGCCGCCGCGTCGTCCTGGCCCGGATCCGTGTCGATGATGATTTTTCTTGCGCTTGACACTTTTCATCTCCCTGCAGGACCGTCGCTCTCAGGTCAGAGACTATGATTTGCGCGGCCTGCCGAGGCAAGCCGCTTGCACTCATTGCACACAGCCACCATATTGCAGGCAGGATGCTGCTTGGCAGGTCCGACACATGGTCGCTTGAGCTGCAAGGGCTTGGATAATGAGCAGAATAACGCCTTTTACGAGCCCGCTTCTGGTGGGTTTCGACAGCATGGAAAAGACCCTTGAGCGCATCGCGAAGGGCAATGACGGCTATCCTCCCTACAATATAGAGCGAATTCGCGGCGATTCTGCCGCCGGCGCGCCGGAACGCCTGCGGATAACGCTCGCGGTCGCGGGCTTCTCGGAGGAAGACCTCGACGTGACGACCGAGGAAAACCAGCTCGTCATCCGTGGCCGTCAGATCGAAACCGGCGAAAGGGAATATCTGCATCGGGGCATCGCCGCCCGGCAGTTCCAGCGGACCTTCGTGCTGGCCGATGGAATGCAGGTTCTCGGCGCTGAATTGCGCAACGGCCTCCTTGCGGTGGATCTGGTACGCCCCGAGCCTGCCCGTATGGTAAAGAAAATTAATATTTCGGTCCCAGAATAGGATAACCGGCGAGATTTTTTCCTGCGTCGGCGACCACGGAGCATGACCATGGGACTGAAAGCCATCAACACATCGCTGTCGAAGAACGACCTTGCGCATCTTGGCGCAGGCGAGGTCGGCTATATCCGCAAGATGCGTTCTGAGGAGGTCTCCCGTTGCTTTCCGGAAGCGCCCGAGATGGGACCTGGGATCGATCTATGGGCCCTGTTCGGCGCCGATGGAACGCCTATCCTGCTGACCGACAACCGCTCCAGCACCTTCTTCAAGGCGGCCGAAGACGACCTTCGCACGGTCAGTTTGCATTGAGCGGTTGACGCAAGCCATCGGAATTGAATTGGCCCCTCATCCGGCCTGCCGGCCACCTTCTCCCCGTAAACAGGGCGAAGGAGACTCGCGGCGGCCCGTTCAAGTCCCCTCTCCACCTGCGAGAGGGGGGATTTTCTAGACCCGTCGAAACGTCAGATAAGCCGAACTGCGCCCCTCCCGGCGGGCCTTGGCTTCGTAGCGCGTGCTCGGCCATCCCGCAAAAGGCGTCAGCCAGTCGGCCGCTCTTTCCGCCGTCCATTCGAAAGCCGCGTGTTCGCGGCAGTGGATGAGCGTCCAGTTGATGTAGCTGTCGATATCAGAGGCAAAGCAGAAGAGGCCGCCCGGCTTCAGGATGCGGGCGAAGCGGTCGAGGTTGATCTGGGAGACGAAACGCCGCTTCCAGTGCTTTCGCTTCGGCCATGGATCGGGATAAAGCAGGTCGATCTGGTCGACGGATGCCGCCGGCAGCCAATCCAGCACCTGCGTCGCGTCGTCGTCGTAGAGGCGGATGTTCCTGATCGCCTTCGCCTCGATCTGCCCGAGCAGCTTCGCCATCGAATTGACGAAGGGTTCCACCCCGATGAAGCCGGTCGCCGGGTCTTCCGCGGCACGGTGGATCAGGTGCTCTCCGCCGCCGAAGCCGATCTCCAGGCGGATTCTTTCGACCGGCTCGGGGAAAAGCGCCGTCAGATCGGCCGGAGCCGGCTCTTCGAGATCGAGCTTCAAAAGAGGCAGCAGGTGTTCGAGATGCGCCGCCTGGCGCTCCCGCAAGGGCTTGCCCTTGCGGCGGCCGAAGAAAGCTTCCGTTGCCCTGGCACCGCGCGTTTCGGTCATGTCGTTTTCCCATAGATGAAGCAGGCTGCGGGTGGAGGCGCACACCGTTTTCCGCATCCGGTTCCGCATCCATGATTTCGGATCGAGCCGAGCCCGAAATCACAATGAACGAGGCGGACGCTCCTCTCCGGAGCGCCCGCCTGATTGTTGCCACGGCTGATAACAGGCCGCTGCGATATCTTCAATATGCGGCTTCTTTTGAAGCTGCCCCGCCGGGACGGCTTAGGCCGCGCGGCTCGCCGCTCTTCCGTTGACGGACGACGAGTCGCTGTCGATCGCTTCTTTCAAAGGCTTGACCAGGTCGAGCTTTTCCCAGGAGAAGGAACCGTCGCGGCCCGCCTTGCGGCCGAAATGGCCGTAGGCAGAGGTCTTGGCATAGATCGGCCGGTTGAGGTCCAGATGGCGGCGGATGCCGGTCGGCGACAGGTCCATCGTCTTGCGGATGGCGCTCTCCACCTGATCTTCCGAGACTTTTCCCGTGCCGTGCAGATCGACATAGATCGACAGCGGCTGGGCTACGCCGATCGCGTAGGAAAGCTGGATGGTGCAGCGCTCGGCAAGGCCCGCCGCTACGACGTTCTTGGCAAGGTAGCGGGCCGCATAGGCGGCCGAGCGGTCGACCTTGGTCGTGTCCTTGCCGGAGAAGGCACCGCCGCCATGCGGAGCTGCGCCGCCATAGGTGTCGACGATGATCTTGCGGCCGGTAAGGCCCGCATCGCCGTCCGGTCCGCCGATGACGAACTTGCCGGTAGGATTGATGTACCAGGTGCAGTCGTCGGCGATCTTCAGGTCCCCGAGCGCCTCACGGATATAGGGTTCGACCACGGAGCGAACCTTGGTGGAATCCCAGCTCTCGTCGAGGTGCTGGGTGGAAAGAACGATCGAGGTGGCCTCGGCCGGCTTGCCGTCGACGTACCGCACGGTCACCTGGCTCTTGGCGTCCGGACCGAGCTTGGCGACTTCGCCTTCGCCCTTCTTGCGGGCCGCAGCGAGCAGATTGAGGATGCGGTGCGAATAGTAGATCGGCGCCGGCATGAGCTCGGCGGTCTCCCGGCAGGCATAGCCGAACATGATGCCCTGGTCGCCCGCGCCTTCTTCGCCCTGCTTGTCGGCGGCATTGTCCACGCCCTGCGCGATGTGCGCGGACTGGAAGTGCAGAAGAACGTCGATCTTCGCAGTCTTCCAATGGAAGCCGTCCTGCTCATAGCCTATGTCGCGGATCGCCTTGCGGGCCGCCGACTTGAACTTCGAGGGGTTGATGACGTCGTTGCCGTTCTTGTCTTTCTTGAGAAGGCTCGGCGGCAGCCGGACCTCTCCGGCGATGACCACACGATTGGTCGTTGCCAGCGTTTCACAGGCGATGCGCACAGTCCACGGATCGACGCCGGTCTTTGCGGCTTCGCGGTAGACCAGATCCACGATTTCGTCGGAGATACGGTCACACACTTTGTCCGGATGACCTTCGGCTACGGATTCACTTGTGAACAGGTAGTTTGCGCGCATGCGGGAAGTCCCCTCAATGAAAGAAGCGGTCCAAACGTTTAGTGGTTTTGCCGGTGAAAAACAAGCACACAACGACATAAATATATCTTTATATCGGCATCGCAGCGACGTTCCGCTTTCCGGAAAATGCGCGCTTTGTGGAAAATCTTCGCGCTCGGGCGGGAGCCGTGACGCGCTCAGCCCGGAATCCCATCCGGAGCGACCCGCCTCTTGTCGCATGCAGCGTCGAAGCGCTGCCGTCTTCGTCGTTTATCGGTAGGGTTGGAGCTCGCGCAGTACCCAATAGACGAAAAAAGCGGCTTGATGCCGCTTCTTTCGTGCCGGACGACTTGCCGCCTATTCGCTCTCCGCCTCGGCGGCCAGTGCTTTCACGAGGTCTACCAGCTTGCGCCGAACCTTCGGGTCGGAAATCTTCACGAAGGCACGGTTGAGCTGCAGCCCTTCCGAGGAAGACAGGAAATCGACGACGTAGTTGGAGCTCGACGCCTCGGCCATCCCCGGCCCGGTGCCGCCGCCATCGCCCGGAGCATCCTCGAAGAAGAACGACACCGGCACGTTGAGTATCTGCGAAATGTTCTGCAGCCGGCTCGCGCCGACGCGGTTCGTGCCTTTTTCGTACTTCTGGATCTGCTGGAAGGTAATCCCCAGACTCTCGCCGAGCTTCTCCTGGCTCATGCCAAGCATCGTCCGACGAAGGCGAATCCTGCTACCGACATGAATGTCGATCGGGTTCGGTTTCTTCTTGTTCTCGATCATATTCGCCTTCCTAAACACCCTGTTTTCGTTACCAGCAACCCCGCATTGCAAAAACCTGCGCTGCGGCAACCCTGTCACGCTTCGGCGGCAGGCAAAGGTTGATGGCGAAATCCACTATGCAATTTTAGGGGTTTTACGTCAATTCTTCCTAATATTAAAACCTAAGCGCGATATTGCTGCAACCAGAAATAGAATCCCCGTCGTCAGCCAAAAAATCTGGCTGCGCGTTGCGATATTTGTGAGCGTAGGCAGTTTTCCCGGCAGAATTGTGTCTATAACCCCCCTGTAATTGTAGCCCAATACTACCACTAAAACACCACGTGCATCAACAACTGCTGAAATACCAGTATTCGCCGCACGGATCATCGGAGTTCCGGCCTCGACCGCGCGAAGCTGCGCCTGATGGAAATGCTGGCGTGGCCCGGGGGTGTCGCCGAACCAGGCGTCATTGGTGATGTTGAGGAGCGCGTCTGCGAGACGGGCATTGCCGTCCACCTCGTCGGCGAAGATCGCCTCGTAACAGATCATCGGATAGATCCTTCGGCCGCCCGGCAAGGTCAGCACCGGGCGGGTGCTGGCCGCCGAGAAGCCGCCCGGCATCGAAGCCGCGACGGAACTCAGGCCCCACGAGGTCAGCAGATCCTCGAACGGGAGGTATTCACCGAAAGGCACCAGATGCACCTTGTCCGCCGCACCGACGATCTGCCCTCGATCGTCGATGACATAAACCGAATTGTAATAGCGCGGCGGCAGTCCGGCACCGGCATCCTCGACCCTGACGGCACCGGCGACGAGAACTTGCCCGTCCTGGAGAACATCGGCGATCCGCGCCAGGGCGTCGGGATTGTCGGTGAGGATGAAAGGGATCGACGTTTCCGGCCAGACGACGATGTCCGGCCGTTTGGCGCCATCCTGGACCGGGGCGGCCGTCAGCGAGAGATGGTCCTCGAAGATCGACGCACGCTCGCGGTCGTCGAGCTTCTTGGCCTGGTCGATCACCGGTTGGACAACGCGGACGGTCATCTCCGGCTGGAGCGGCGCCGGTGCCGGCTGGGCGAGCCGGTAAAAGCCGAAAGCGACATGCGCCGTGAAGAGCGCTGCGGCGATGGCGAGACCGGCGCGCGCGCCCTTGCCCGTCCAGATCAGAGCCGGCGCGGCGAAGACGAAAACGGCCAGCATGTTGATCGTCGAAAGATTGACGACGCTGGCCGACTGCATCATCAACGGCATCGGCATGGCCGCATAGCCGATGGCATTCCAAGGGAAGCCGGTAAAGAGAAAACCGCGCAGCCATTCGGCGATGCCGAAGCCGAGCGCAAGGGCGGCGATCCGGCCCCAACCATCCGACCAGAGGCTGCGGGCAATGACGACCGCCAGCGCGTAAAAGAGCCCGAGAACGGCCGGGAGGCCGACGACGGTGAGCGGCAGCGCCCAGGCGAACGCGTCCGCCTCGACCAGAAGCGCATTACCCAGCCACCAGAGACCACCCAGGAAATAACCGAAACCGAAGGACCAGCCGATCGCAGCGGGCGGCATCAGCCGCCGCAGCAGGCCGTCGCCGGGATCGGGCGCCACCCCGTCGATCAGCCAGACGAGGACGGGAAAGGAGACGAAAGCCGCCGCGAAAATGCCGAAAGGCGGCTGGGCAAGCACCGCCAGGAGGCCGGCGAGAAAGCCGACGAATGTCCGGGAAACCCCCGAGAGAAGTATGATTCTGCCTGCCAGTCTTTCCATTGAACCTCCAGTCGGCGCCGGACGTGGGGGAGACCTTGCGCGGGACCCTGTCCTCGAGGATTCAAGGACACACGCAGCACGACCGAATCAATCGGCGGCAGTCTTCCAAAAAAGTGGCTGCTTGTCCCGTCTCCTGGCGACGCCGAGCCGGCCCTATTCGAACGAGGACGGGGGCTGGGCACCCGCCCCTGTGGCGCCGGGCGTGGTAAACGCATCGGGCAACGGCTCCTTCTCGACCTTCGGCAGGCGGCGGCGTGACGGCGGACGCTTGCGCATGATCCTGACGCGTTTGACGCGACGCGGATCGGCATCGAGAATCTGGAATTCGAAACCGGGAATCGCCTGCACCACTTCGCCGCGGACAGGAATCCGGCCGAGCGATGCGAAGACGAGTCCGCCCAGCGTGTCGACATCCTCGAGTTGCTCGCGTACGTCGAAGTCCGGCCCGACCGCCTCGGCGATCTCCTCGAGCTCCACCCGGGCGTCGGCGATGAAGACGTCGTCCGAGCTGCGCGCGAACATCACTTCCTCGTCGTCATGCTCGTCCTCGATGTCGCCGACCACCATCTCGACGATGTCTTCGAGCGATACGAGACCGTCCGTTCCGCCGTATTCATCGATGACGAGTGCCATCTGGATGCGCGCAGCCTGCATGCGCTGCATGAGATCCGAGGCGAGCATCGACGGCGGCACGAACAGGAGCTGCCGGACGATCCCCGCCTCCTCCACCGTCTTGTCGAGATCGACGCGGGAAAGATCGAAGCCTGCCTTCTGCTGCCGGGGCGCCCTTTCGGGCTTGTCGCCATTCGTCGTCGTCGCCCCCTGAGCTTTGCCGTTGCGGCGGCGGTTGCGCGCCTGCTTGGTCACATAGGCAAGAAGGTCACGGATGTGCACCATGCCGCGAGGGTCGTCGAGCCCCTCGCTGTAGACCGGCATGCGCGAGCGTCCCGACTCCTCGAAGAGCACCATGAGCTCGCCGATGGTGATATTCTGGTCTACCGCTTCGATGTCGGCTCGCGGAACCATCACGTCCTCGACCCGAACCTCGCGGAAGCGGAGGATGTTGTTGAGCATCGCCCGCTCTTCGGGCGAGAAGGCCGCATTGCCGTCGGCATCCGTCATGAGCGCGTCGGCAAGATCCTCGCGCAGGCTCGACGGGCTCACACCGCGTAACAGACGCGCGGCACGGCTCCAAAATGATGATGTGGATTTGCTGCCCTCGAATCGGGCGGCGGTACTACTACCGGCCTCGGTGTCGCCGGAGGCTTCCGCCTCCTCGGTCGCGACAGCGGCCGGCTGTGTCTTGAAGTCGCTCATCGTTCCAAACTGTTAATGCGGGGGTTGGTCCCCGTAGGGATCAGATAGGCCAAGACGCGCCAAAATGCGAGTCTCCAACCCCTCCATTCTCTCCGCTTCGTCGTCTTCGATATGATCATACCCGAAAAGATGCAGGAATCCATGCACGAGAAGATGCGTCAAATGCGCGTCGAAGGGCTTTTCGAGCTCCGCCGCCTCCCGCCTGAGCGTCTCATGGGCGACCACGATGTCGCCGAGCATAGGCCCGGGCATCCTGCCCGGCGTCACCGGAAAGGCGGGAAAGGACAGAACATTCGTCGCCTTGTCCTGGCCTCGCCACTCCGCGTTGATCGCCCTGATCGACTGGTCGTCGGTGAAGACCAGCGACAGTTCCGCCGCCTGTGCCGGCAGCGGCTGGTTCTCCTCACGCGCGAGAAAATCGGCCGCAGCCTCGAGAACACGCTCGCAAAAGGACTGAAGCTCGTCTTCGGGCGGCCAGTCTCCCGCCTCGACGCTGATCTGAATGTCCAATGCCGTCATGATAAACGCGGCCGCCTCAGCGATCGCTCTGCTCGCTCTCGTCGTGAACCGCCGTCTGGCTGTCATAGGCCCTGACGATCCGCGCCACCAGAGGATGACGGACGACGTCGGCGTCCTTGAAGCGGATCACCGAGACGCCCTCCACGCCCTTGAGTATCTGCAGCGCCTCCACCAGCCCGGACTTCACGCCGCGCGGCAGGTCGACCTGACTCGGATCGCCCGTGACGATCATCCGGCCGTTCTCGCCGAGACGGGTCAGGAACATCTTCATCTGCATCGACGTCGTGTTCTGCGCCTCGTCGAGGATCACGGCGGCGTTGGCAAGCGTTCGCCCGCGCATGAAGGCGAGCGGCGCGATCTCGATGACGCCGGCGGTGATTGCCCGCTCGACCTTGTCGCCCGGCATCATGTCGTACAGCGCGTCATAGAGCGGACGCAGATAGGGATCGACCTTCTCCTTCATGTCGCCCGGCAGGAAGCCGAGACGCTCGCCCGCTTCGACAGCCGGACGCGAGAGGATGATCCGGTCGACAGCGCCACGCTCCAGGAGCTGGGCGGCATGGGCGACGGCGAGATAGGTCTTGCCCGTGCCGGCAGGACCGACGCCGAAGACGAGTTCGGCCCGCTCCATGGCGCGGATATAGGAATCCTGCATCGGCGTGCGCGCAGCGATTGTCTTCTTGCGCGTCGAAATCTGCGCCATTGTCAATTTGGCTTTGCGCTCCATCGTCGGCAACTGTAGCTGATCGTCGGCGGCGACCGCCATGCGGATCGCACCTTCGACATCGGATGTATCGATCGAAGCGCCACTCTGCAGCCTTCCGTAGAGATAGTCGAGGGCACGACGCGCCTGATTGGTTGCGACGACGTCACCGGAGATGGCGACCGAGTTGCCCCGCGGCCGGGCCTCGATGCGCAATCGCTCTTCCAGCAATTTCAGATTCTGGTCGAACTGACCGAAGAGCTCGCTCGCGAAGCGGTTGTTCTCGAAGGTGAGCACGAAGTGATTGGCGTCCGTCGCGGATGTCTTCGACTGGCGAGATGAGGAAGAAATCAGTTCGTGTCCGTTCAAGCGGTCAGCTCCTCGCGTCCGATTCCCCGATCATCTCGGCAAACAGGCTGTTCGGCCCGGCCTTGGTGATTCGCACTCTGATAATGTCACCGATTTGCGATGCTTTTGCATCAACATTCACGGGCTGCAGCCACGGCGACCGGCCGACGAGCTGCCCCGGCATGCGGCCCGGCTTCTCCAGGAGCAGGTCGATCTCCCGACCCACACAGGCCTCGGCGAAACCGCGCTGCTGCTTTACGAGCAAAGCCTGCAATATTTCCAAGCGCTTGGCCTTCACGTCCTCGGGAACCTGTTCCTTGAGCTCGGCGCCCGGCGTGCCGGGACGCGTCGAATACTTAAACGAGAAAGCCTGTGCATAGTTCACTTCTTCCACAAGGCGAAGGGTATCCTCGAAGTCCTGATCGGTCTCGCCGGGGAAGCCGACGATGAAATCGCCCGAAAGCGCAAGGTCGGGCTGCGCCGCACGAATGCGCTCGACGAGCGCCAGATATTCGGCTGCCGTGTGGCGCCGGTTCATCGCCTTCAGGATACGGTCGGAGCCCGACTGGACCGGCAGGTGCAGATAGGGCATCAGCTTCGCCATCGACCGGTGCGCCTCTATGAGGCTGTCGTCCATGTCGCGCGGATGGCTGGTGGTATAGCGCAGGCGCGCAAGGCCGTCGATTTCGCCGAGGCGTCGCAGGAGGTCGCCAAGGCTCCATTCGCGCCCATGCGGACCCTCGCCGTGCCAGGCGTTGACATTCTGTCCGAGCAGGGTGATTTCGCGCACGCCGCCTTCGACGAGCTTCTCCGCCTCCGCCACGATCTGTGCCACCGGGCGCGAGACTTCCGAGCCGCGCGTGTAGGGTACCACGCAGAAAGTGCAGAACTTGTCGCAGCCTTCCTGGACGGTCAGGAAAGCCGTGACGCCCCGCGCACGGGTCTTGGCTTTATCGGGCGCCGGCAGATGGACGAACTTGTCCTCGATGGCATATTCCGTTTCCACGATACGCTGGCCGGCGCGAGCCCGCTTCAGCGCGTCGGGAAGGCGATGATAGGTCTGAGGACCTATGACGAGATCGACCGCCGGGACGCGGCGGAGAATTTCGTCGCCCTCCGCCTGGGCCACGCAGCCGGCGACGCCGATCAGCATCTCGCGGCCCTCGAGCGCCTTGGCCTTTTTCAGTTCGCGCAGGCGACCGAGCTCGGAATAGACCTTCTCCGCAGCCTTTTCGCGGATATGACAGGTGTTGAGCAGGACGAAATCGGCGTCTTCCAGGACATCGGTCGCAACATAGCCGTCGCGCGAGAGCGCATCCGACATGCGGTCGGAGTCATAGACGTTCATCTGACAGCCATAGGTCTTGACGAAGACCTTGCGCGCCGGAACGTTCAGGTCGCCCGCCTCGGGCGACGTCGACAGAAGAGCGGTTTCCTGGGTCATGCGGGTTCTTTAGTGCATAGCGCCCCAAAGTTGAAGCATTTTCGGGCCGTCACGGCGCGAGCCGCGACCTTTGCGCGTCTGACGGGATGTCCGGCGCTGCAGAGCACGCGGGGGCCGGCTCGCCCTTCGCGGCGGATCGGGAGCGCCCTCGCAGCCGATCCGACAGCATCTTGCGGATCCGCTGACCGATGAGGCGGCTTACTTCCTTGCGGTTCGCGTGCCGGTCATAGTCCACCGCCTCGCCGAAATCGACATCGACCTCCAGGGCTCCCTCTCTGAGCACCCCGAGAAGGTGCGGCACCAAGCCGATGTCCCCCGGCCATGCGGCGATCGGCCGATGATAGCGCCCCATCGGCATGCCGTGGATGCCGGTGTAGGAAATCGCCAGCGGCTGGACGTGGACCACGCCGGTCGGCGACTGCGGGACCGCCGAAGCGGCCGCGCCGAACAGCGAGGTCTTGATGTCGAGCAGCCGGTTGCCGTCGGAGGTCGTTCCTTCCGGGAAGAGCACGACGATTTCCCCATCGGCGAGCCGCCGCCCGATGTCATTGACCTGGTGACCGGTGGTGCGCTTCTGCTCGCGTTCCACGAAAACCGATGCCTGAAGGCGGGCGAGAAGCCCGAATATCGGCCAGCTCTTGACGTCCGACTTGGCAACGAAAACGACGTCCGCCACCGAGGAAAGCACCAGGATATCCTTCCAGGAGACGTGATTGGCGCTCAGGAGCAAGGGACGCCGGCGGTCGAGCTCGCCATGGACGCGGACGCGCAGGCCGAGCAGCAGACAGGCGACGCGATGCCAGTGACGCGGCAGCCAGCGCCGCGGTTTCAGATCGAGCCAGAGGCAAAGAATCTGGACCGGCATCAGCACCAGCGAGACCATGACGAGCAGCATGCCGCAAAGAGCGACCCGCACCCAATTGATCATCCGCAGGCACCTTCCAAACTGCGCTTCACCGTTTGCGTGAAACAGTGAACGTGATCTATTCCAATAGGTTGAGACGCGGGATGCGGGCGGAAAACCGCACACACTTTCCTCATCCCGCTCTAGCGAAGATCGAGCCGCATGACAAGCGCCGCGCTGCGTTCGCCGGGCCGCGCCTGATAATAGGCCTTGCGCTCGCCGACCTTGCGGAAGCCGAGCTTTCCGTAGAGGCCGATTGCGGCCTGGTTCGTCTCGTCGACTTCCAGGAACAGTGCCTCGGCCCCTTTGACGGCGGCCTCCCGCATGGCCGCCTGCATGAGGCGCCAGCCGAGACCGGAGCGCGCGTAGCGGGAGTCGACCCCGATCGTCAGTATCTCGGCTTCGCCCGCGACCGCCCGCGACAGGACGAAGCCGCCGAAGGCCGGCCGGAACATGCCATTGGCATTGGTCTGGCGCGCGACGAATCCGAATACCGTCTCCTGACTCAGGAGCCCATGGATTTCGCCGTCGCTCCAGGCGGCGGCAAAGCGCTGGCGATGCAGCGCGGCCGCGGCGCCGAGATCGGCCTCTTCAAGCGCGAAAATGTCGAATTCGGTGCGGCGGGTGAAGTAGTCGGTAAGGCTCATCGGGGGCGTTTCTTGGACGTTCTGGAGAATATACGGGCGAATGGCGTCTTCCGGTCAGGCGCGGGTCACGGCGAATCCGGCCTGGGGCTTGGCGTCCGGTCCGCGCAGATAAAGCGGCTTAGGACGCGCTGAAACCGGATCGGCCGCAGCCCCCAGCCGGGCGAGGGCCGCCATATCGATCTCGTCCGGCTTGCCGCCCGCCGCGCCGGTGACGGCAGGGGCACCGGAGCCGCAGGCGATGCCGGCGAAAGCGGAAAAGCGCAGGCGCGCTTCCTCGGCGGGCAGGATTTCCGCCTCCCCCTGCGGCCGTCCCGAAGCATCGAAGGCCTGGAGGTAAACCTCGTCCCGTTTGGCGTCGAGGACGACGAGCACCGGCTGGCCAGCCTGGTTCAGCCTCGCGCTTTCGGCGACGACGTGAAGCGTGGTGATCCCGACCGCGGGCTTTCCGAGCGCCAGCGCGAGGCCGCGCGCAGCGGCAACGCCGACACGGATCCCGGTGAACGATCCTGGACCTATCGTCACGGCAATCCGATCGATTTCGCCGAGTTCCCGGCCCGAGGCGCTCAAGGCCTCATCCACGAATTCCATGAGGCGCTCCGCGTGGCCACGTCCGATATCCGCGCCCGCGCATGCCAGAAGTTCTCCGGCGCCGCCGTCGTAGACGGCAGCGAAACAACCGGACCCGGATGTATCAATGGCAAGAACTAGCATTTCAGCCGCGGTCTCCTCCCCTGCGCCTGCGAGCGGTGCGGCTGCGAGGGTGCGCAGCCGCAGTTACCGCATGTCCAAGTCGCTGCGGCCCTTCGGAATCACACTTGCGATTCTATCCCAAAAACCACACCGGGATAAGGAATATGGAAAGACGATGTAAGGAAAATGAAGCCAAACAGTAAGCAAAGGATGCGCGGGCCTGCCATGCAGATTCCCGCGCCCCGATCCGCTTCGGATCAGACGGATTCGACCGCTTCGACTTCCGGAACGAAGTGGCGCAGCAGGTTCTGCACGCCGTGCCTCAAGGTCGCCGTCGAGGAGGGGCAGCCGGAGCATGCGCCTTTCATGTTCAGGAACACCGTTCCGTCCTTGAAGCCGCGGAAGGTGATGTCGCCGCCGTCCTGGGCGACGGCGGGCCGAACCCGCGTCTCGAGCAGTTCCTTGATCGTGGCGACGATCGCCTCGTCGCCCTCGTCGAAGAACTCGTCCTCCTCATCCGTCTGCTCGGCACGGCCGGCGCCCGACATGATCGGCTGCCCCGACATGAAATGCTCCATGATCGAGCCGAGAATCGCGGGCTTCAGGTGCTGCCACTCCTGCGCTTCCTTGCTCACGGTGATGAAGTCATAGCCGAAATAGACACCGGTGACGCCGGGGATCGAAAAGAGCCGAGCCGCAAGGGGCGATCCTGCAAGGGCCTCTTCTTCGCTCCGGAATTCGGCAGTGCCGTTCTCCATCACCACCTTGCCCGGCAGGAACTTCAAAGTGGCGGGATTCGGTGTGGCTTCGGTCTGGATGAACATGTCTCACTCCATTCTGCCGGGAGCGCTCCTCGACCGGCCTTTTTAGAATTGTTCCAAAATATAGGAGCCTCGAGCGGAGCCCGCAAGGCGTAATAGCGTGATTCAAAGTGCTACAACGACCTTTGCGCGTCCGATATGACGCGCGGGCTCTGTGGAGGTCAGGTCAACGCGTCGATTTCCTCATCCGTCAGCAGGTCGGGAATGACCGTGACAGGTATCGGAAAGGCCGCGGCTTTCCCGGCAATGGACGAAACGAGCGGGCCCGGGCCTTCCTTCGCCGATCCGGCCGCCAGCACCAGGATCGCGATGTCACGGTCC
Source organism: Sinorhizobium meliloti (assembly GCF_017876815.1). Lineage (NCBI taxonomy): Bacteria > Pseudomonadati > Pseudomonadota > Alphaproteobacteria > Hyphomicrobiales > Rhizobiaceae > Ensifer > Ensifer meliloti. The sequence continues at coordinate 911,988 of NZ_JAGIOS010000001.1, forward strand.
TCCTCGATGGCGGCGTGAATCTGTTCCGTGGCGATGCCCTCGCGAATGACGATTTCCGGCTCGATGCCGATCCGTTCGCGTACCGTCTGCGCGATCTTGGCCAGCGTCGCCTCGGCCTCATCCCGCGCTTCGGCACGCATGATCTCCTCGACGCCCAGCCATTGCTGGAAGTCGCCGTCGGCGATCACGTAGAGCAGCACGAGACCGCCATTGGAGTTCTTCGCGCGCATGCCGGCATAATGCACCGCGCGGCCGCATTCGGGCGTATCATCGATCACCGCCATGAATTTGCGGCGATGGCCTTCCATTCGTGAGAGTCGGGTTGAAACCATGCGCTGAACATTACAACGCCGCGCGGCGCCCGCAAGGTCTCATTTTCGTGAACTACTGCAAAAAGCCGATGATTTCGCGGACCTCGCGCATGGTCGTCTCGGCGCGTTCCCGGGCGCGCTCCCCGCCCTTGCGCAGGATAGCGTCGATATGCGCGGTATCGCCCATCAACCGGCGCATCTCGCCCGTGATCGGCGAAAGTACGCTGACGGCAAGGTCGGCCAGAGCTGGCTTGAAGGTCGAGAATTGCTGGCCGCCGAATTCGGCAAGCACCTCTTCTTTCGATCTGTCGGCGAGCGCTGCGTAAATGCCGACGAGATTTTCGGCCTCCGGCCGATCCTTAAGACCGTCCGCTTCGCTCGGAAGCGCGTCCGGATCGGTCTTGGCCTTGCGGATCTTCTTCAGGATCGTGTCGGCATCGTCCATCAGATTGATGCGCGACAGATCGGATGGATCCGACTTCGACATCTTCTTGGTGCCGTCGCGCAGCGACATGACGCGCGGCGCCGGGCCGCCGATCAGGGGTTCGACCGGCGGAAAATAGGCATGGATCGGCTCTTCGCCGACCACGATGTCGACGCCGTAACCACCGCGGCGGATATGCTCCATGAAGTCGATGTTGAATTTCTGGGCGATGTCGCGGGTGAGCTCCAGATGCTGTTTCTGGTCGTCGCCGACCGGCACGTGGGTGGCGCGATAAACGAGGATGTCGGCCGCCATCAGGCTCGGATAGGCGAGCAGGCCGAGCGAAGCGTTTTCACGGTCCTTGCCGGCCTTGTCCTTGAACTGGGTCATCCGGTTCATCCAGCCGATGCGGGCGACGCAATTGAATATCCAGGCGAGCTCGGCATGCTGCGGCACGGCCGACTGGTTGAAGACGATGTGCTTTTCGGGGTCGATGCCCGAGGCGATGAAAGCGGCCGCGATCGAACGGATCTGGCCCGGCAGGTCCTCATGCACGAGCTGAGCCGTGATCGAGTGCAGGTCGACGACGCAATAGATGCAATCGTTGTTTTCCTGAAGGGCGACAAATTTGCGGATCGCGCCGAGATAATTGCCGAGATGCAGGTTGCCGGTCGGCTGAACACCGGAAAATACGAGCGGCTTGAATTCGTTCATGTCGTCCCCAATCGGGCTTGTGGAGGGCCCGGCTCCAGTTGATATCCGCCGCGCTTATGCACGGCGGGCCGGGCGCAATCAAGAGGCATGGTCACGCGGGCTGGAGGAGATCCCACCTATTGCCGAAGGGATCGACGAAGACGGCAACGGTTCCGTAGACCTCATGGCGGGGCGCCTCGAGGAACGTGACGCCTGCGGAAAGCATGGCGGCGTGATCGCGGCCGAAGTCGTCGGTAAAGAGAAAGAAGCCGACCCGCCCGCCGGCCTGATTGCCGATTGCGGCGCGCTGCCTTTCGCCCTCGGCCCGGGCGAGCAGGAGAGCGGTCTCCGCCGCACCTTTCGGCCGCACGACGACCCAGCGCTTGCCGCCGCCGAGGTCGCTGTCATCGAGGAGGTCGAAGCCGAGCTTGCCGCAGTAAAAGGCGATGCCCTCGTCGTAGCCGGGCACGACGATGGCGACACGGGCAACCGACTGTCTCATTGCCGATCCGCCCCTTCGCTCGCCCGCTCGACGGACGAGGCCGATGCCCCCCGTTTGACGCTGCGGCGGATCATCGAGAGGCTCGCGCCGCCGATCCCGAACGCGACCGCGAAATAGATCGCCATCGCGGCGGCGATCAGGCCGCAGAGGGTAAGGGCGCGGGTCGCAAGCGGTGCGGCGGAAGATAGCGGGAAGGCGAGCCAATCCACGGCAACGTATAAGGCGGCCGCCATGATCGCAGCGGCGATCACCAGCCGGGGAATCCTCGTCAGCAGGGGAATATCGCGCCCCCAGTGCCCACGCCAGACGAGCGTCGCGAAAAGAAGCAAGGCGTTCACCCAGCCGGCGACGATTTCGGCCGTCGCGATGCCGCTTGCGGCAAGCGACGGAAAAAGCGTCAGCGCCAGGGAGACGTTCACTGCCACGGAAATCCCGGCGAAGATCATCGGCGTGCGGGTGTCCTCGCGGGCGAAGAAACCGGGAATGAAAGCCTTGATCAGCACGAAAGCCGGCAGGCCGAGGCCGTAGATCGCCAGGATATGCCCGACGACGACGGTGGATTCCGGCGAGAACTGGCCGCGCTCGAAGAGGAGCCGGACGATCGGCTCCGACATGACGAGCAGCGCCGCGGCGGCGGGGAGCGTGAGGAACAGCGTGAATTCGACGGAACGGTTCTGCAGGTTCGCAGCCTCGTTGAGGTTGCCGCCGCGCAGAGCGCGTGCAAGCTCGGGCAGGAGCACGGTCGCAACGGCAATGCCGACGACGCCGAGCGGCAGCTGATAGATGCGGTCGGCATAGACGAGCGACGAGACGGCGCCTTCCTTTGCAGAAGCGATATTGGTGTTGATCAGGAGGTTGATCTGGGTGATGCCGCCGGTGATCGCCGCGGGAAGTGCCAGCACCAGCAGGCGCTTGACGTTCGGCGTCAGCCGGGGCCGGCGAAAGCCGATCCGGATCCCGGCATTGCGCACCGCGACCCAGACGATCGCCAGTTGCACGAGGCCCGCGGCCAGCACCCCCCAGGAGAGGTCGTAGCCCACCGCGACCGCATCCTGGCCGCTGTACCAGGCGTAGGCCAGCACGGCGATCAGGATGAAGTTCAGGAAGACCGGCGCGATGGCTGCGGCGAAATAGCGGTGCAGCGAATTGAGCATGCCCGCCATCATCGCCGCCAGCGACATGCAGGCGAGATAGGGAAACATGATCGTCGCGAAGGTGACGGTGCTTGTGAATTTCGCGGGGTCGTCGGCAAATCCGGGAGCGATCAATTGCCCGACGATGAAAGGCATCGACAGTTCCATGGCGATCGTCAGCAGAAGAAGAACGGTGAAGAGGACGCCGAAGACCTCCTCGGAAAAGCGCCGGGCGCCGTCCATGCCGTGCGCCTCGATCTCCTTGGCGAAAAGCGGCACGAAGGCCGAATTGAACGCCCCTTCGGCAAAAAGCCTGCGGAAGGTGTTCGGCAGCCGGAAGGCGGTGTTGAAGGCATCGGCGACCGGGCCGGTGCCGAGTGCGGCCGCCATGAAGGTTTCCCGGATGAAGCCGAAGAGCCGGCTTCCGAGCGTTGCGCCGCCGACGGTAGCGAATTTCTTGACCAGACTCATGTTTCGGCTTTTGTCGTTTTGGAACCGTGGGGTACACGGGACACAGGGGTCGGCGCAATGATGCCGGAGGGCATGCGCTCGCGCGCTTCGTCCACCTCGCCCGCCAGCACCGCCTTGAGGCGCGCTGCGATGTTCATCTGCCGGTTCTCGCTGGTGATCTTCGAGCCGACCAGGTCGGTGACGTAGAAGGTGTCGATCACCTTTTCGCCGAAGGTTGTGATGTGGGCCGACGCGATGTCGAGCGACAGGTCTGACAGCACGGCGGTCACTTCGGAAAGCAGACCGGTCCTGTCGAGGCCCTCAACCTCGATGACGGTGAACTTGTTCGACAGCGTATTGCTGATTGTCACCTCCGGCGTCACGGTGAAGGCCCTGCTGCGCTTCTTCACACGCGTCCGGCTGGCGATCACCTCGGGCAGCCTCTTGCGGCCGGAGAGCACGTCCTCGATCAGCTTGCCGATACTCGCTGCCCGGCGTGTTTCGTCCTCGGCGACCGAGAATTCGCGGTTGACGAGAATGGTATCGAGCGCCCGGCCGTCCGACGTCGTGTGGATCTGCGCGCCGACGATGTTGGCACCCGCTGCGGCGCAAGCGCCGGCGATGACGGTCAGCAGGCGCGGATGGTCCGGCGACAGCACCGTGATTTCGGTGATGGCGTGGAAATCATGGGTGCGAACCATGGTCGCGAGCGTCCTGCCCGCGCGGTCGGCTTCGCGGATGAAGCCTGCATGGCGCACCTGCTCCTCGAGCGCCACGGTCAGGAGATAGGGCTGGTAATGCAGCCGCACATAGGCCTGGCGCTCCTTCTTGGGCCAGTCGGCGAGCGCCTCCTCCAGCATGTGGGCGGCGTGCTTCGCCCGCTCCTTGCGCGACAGTTCCGAAAAACCTCCCGAGAGCAGAAGCTCGGTCTCGTAGTAGAGCGTGCGCAGGAGCTGGCCCTTCCAGCCGTTCCAGACGCCGGGCCCGACGGCGCGGATGTCGCAGACGGTGAGGATGAGCAGCATCTTCAGCCGTTCGAGGGATTGGACCCGTTCGGCGAAATCGACGATGGTCTTGCGGTCGTTAAGGTCGCGGGTCTGCGCGACCATCGACATGGTCAGATGTTCCTCGACCAGCCAGACGACCATTTCGGTCTGTTTCGGGGTCAGCCTGAAGCGCGGGCAAAGCTTTCGCGCGACCTTGGCGCCGGCCACCGAATGATCTTCGGGGCGCCCCTTGGCGATGTCGTGCAGCAGAACGGCGACGTAGAGGGCTTCGCGGTCCTCGATGCCAGGCATCAGCATCGCCGTCAGGGGATGCGCCTCCTCCTCCAGCCCCCGCTCGATGCGGGAGAGGACGTCGACCGAGCGCAGGAGATGCTCGTCCACCGTATAGTGGTGGTACATGTTGAACTGCATCATCGAGACGATCTTCCCGAATTCCGGGATGAAGCGGCCGAGCACCCCCGCTTCGTTCATCCGGCGAAGGATCAGTTCCGGATTGCGCCGCGAGGTGAGTATAGACAGGAAAAGCCGGTTGGCCTCTTCGTTTTCACGCAAGTGCGGCGTGATCAGGCCCAGGGAACGGGTCACCTGCTTCAGCGCCGCCGGGTGGAATTCGAGCCCGTTGATGTCGGCGATGTGGAACAGGCGCATGAGGTTTACCGGGTCGCGCTTGAACACATCGGTACCCGCAAGTGCGATGCGCCCGCCGTCATCGACGAAATCGAGCGTGCCCGCGATCTTGCGGACGCGATTGCGGAAGCGGCTTATGACGCCCGTGATCCCGGGCGTGTCCTTGGCCTGCTGGTCCTCCAGCGCCGAGCAGAAGATCCGGGTCAGGTCGCCGACGTCCTTGGCCACCAGGAAGTAGTGCTTCATGAAGCGTTCCACCGCCGAGAGCCCGGGGTGGTCGTGATAGCCGAGCGCCTCGGCGATCTCGCGCTGGATGTCGAATGAGAGGCGCTCCTCCGCCTTGCCGGTCAGGAAATGCATGTGGCAGCGCACCGCCCAGAGAAAATCCTCGGCCTTCTGAAAGAGCTTGTATTCCTGCTTCGAAAGCACGCCGAGCTTGACCAGATCCGCAGAGTCCTTGACCCGGTAGAAATACTTCGAAATCCAGAAGAGCGTGTGCAGGTCGCGCAAGCCGCCCTTGCCTTCCTTGACGTTCGGCTCGACGAGGTAGCGCGTGTCGCCCGCCTTGCGATGACGCTCGTCCCGCTCGGCGAGCTTGGCGGCAATGAATTCCGGACCGGTATTGCGGACGATCTCATGGTCGAAGCGCGTTTCGAGTTCGTTCGCCAGAGCCGCGGACCCGCAGACATAGCGGCATTCGAGGATCGCGGTGCGGATGGTCATGTCCGCACGCGACAGGCGGATGCATTCCTCGATCGTTCGCGTTGCGTGACCGACCTTGAAGCCGAGGTCCCACAGGATATAGAGCATGAATTCGATCGCCGGCTCCGCCCAGACCGCTTTCTTGGCGGGCAGGAGGAAGAGGAGGTCGATGTCCGAGCCGGGCGCGAGCGTTCCGCGGCCGTAGCCGCCGACGGCGGTGACCGCGATGCGCGAAGCCTCGGGGGCCTTCGCGGCGTCGAACACCTGGTTCAGCACGAAGTCGTGCAAAAGGGTAATCAGCTGGTCCTGAAGCCAGGAGATGCGCTCTGCGCATTTTATTCCTGCGCCGTCTGCGGCGAGCAACTCGCGCGCCTTGGCGCGGCCCGCGACATTTGCCTCCTTGAAGGCCGCAAGCAAGGCCCGGCGCATCGGTTCGCGCTGTTCGGCATGAGCGGAGGCGATGAAGTCGCACCTGGCCCGAAGCGCCGCCACGTCCAGGATTTCGGGAAAGGAGGTTTCGTGTCTGGCCATGAAGTGCCGAGGGGCGTCCTGTCCGACTTAGATCATTCGTTGCAAGCGCCGCTGTATAGCCCTTTTGCCGGCCGAATGACAGGGGAAATAGCCGGGCGAAATCAGCGGTTGGAAAGCTCCTTCTTGAGCGCGTAAAGCGCGTCGAGCGCCTCTCGCGGCGTCATGTCGTCCGGGTTGAGCGCCTTCAGGGCCTCCTCGACCTTCGAAGGACCCGACGATGCCCTCGCCGCCTCCTCTCGCCGGACGGCAACCTGGAACAGCGGCAGGTCGTCGATCAGCTGGCTCGCCGGATTCTTGCGGTCGGCATCCTCGAGCTTGGCAAGCACATCCCTCGCGCGGGCGACGACCGACGCCGGCAAGCCCGCAAGGCGGGCGACCTGGATGCCGTAGGAACGGTCGGCGGCGCCCGGGCCTACCTCGTGCAGGAAGATGACGTCGCCGTCCCACTCCTTGACGCGCATGGTCGCGTTCGACAGCCGCACGAGCTTTTCGGAGAGAACCGTCAGCTCGTGGAAATGGGTCGCGAAGAGCCCGCGGCAGCGATTGACCTCGTGCAGATGCTCGACCGCCGCCCAGGCGATCGACAGGCCGTCGAAGGTCGCGGTGCCGCGGCCGATCTCGTCGAGGATCACCAGCGAGCGGTCCGTCGCCTGATTGAGGATCGCCGCCGTCTCGACCATCTCGACCATGAAGGTCGACCGCCCGCGGGCGAGATCGTCCGAAGCGCCGACGCGCGAGAAGAGCCGGTCGACCACGCCGATATGCGCGGCGGCCGCGGGCACGAAGGATCCCGTCTGGGCCATGATCGCGATCAGCGCGTTCTGGCGCAGGAAGGTCGACTTGCCGCCCATGTTGGGCCCGGTGAGGAGCCAGATCGCGCCGCCCTGCTCGCCGTTCGGCGGAGAAAGATCGCAGCCGTTGGCGACGAAGGGATTGGCAGCCTGGCGCCGCAGGGCCTGCTCCACGACGGGGTGGCGTCCTCCGTCGATCGCGAACATTCGCGAGCGGTCGACCGTAGGGCGCGTATAATTCTGCTCCTCCGCAAGCACTGCGAGCCCGGCCGAGACGTCGATCGTCGCGAGCGCCAGCGCTGCCGCCTTGATCGCCTCGGCCTCGGCGACCACCTCGCGCACCATGGCCTCGAAGGTCTCGAGCTCGATCGCCAGCGCCCGGTCCGCGGCATTGGCGATCTTCGTTTCGAGCTCGGCAAGCTCGGTCGTGGTGAAGCGCATGGCATTCGCCATGGTCTGGCGATGAATGAAGCGGGCGCGGCCGGCGTCGGTGTCGGTCATCGATCCGGCATTGCCGGCGGTCACCTCGATGAAGTAGCCGAGCACGTTGTTGTGCTTGATCTTCAGCGACTTGATGCCCGTCTCTTCGCAATATTGCAGCTGCAGCCCCGCGATCACGCGGCGCGACTGATCGCGCAGCGCCCGCATCTCGTCGAGCTCGGCGCTCGCGCCCTCGCGGACGAAGCCGCCGTCGCGCTTCAGAAGCGGCAGTTCCTCGGCAAGGGTCGCGTCGAGGCGCGCGAGCAATTCCCCCGGCAAGGCCGCGATCGCGTCGCGCGCTTCGGTCAGTTCCGCCGAGAGCTCGGCGCCCGAGAGGAGCGCCGATATCGCCGCCGCGGCCCGCATGCCCGCCTGGATGGCACCGAGATCGCGAGGGCCGCCGCGGCCGAGCGCGAGCCGCGACAGGGCCCGCGGCATGTCCGGCGCCCTGCGAAGCGCGTCGCGAACATCCGTCGTAAAGCGCGGCTGATCGGCCAGCACCTCGATCGAATCGAGCCGCTGGTTGATCCGCTCCGGGTCGGTCAGGGGCGACATCAGCCTTTCGGCGAGCAGCCTGGCGCCCCCGCTCGTCATCGTGCGATCGAGCGACTTGAGCAGGCTGCCGTCGCGGGAGCCGGAAAGCGTCTTGGCGAGTTCCAGATTGGCGCGGGTCGCCGGATCGATGAAGAGTGTCGAGGCGGCGCTTTCCCTTTCCGGAATGCCGAGCGCCGGGCGCTCCTGGAGCTGGGTCTTCTCGACATAGGAGACCGCCGCCGAAGCGGCCGCGAGCTCCGCGCGCGAGAAGCTGCCGAACCCATCGAGCGTGCCCACGCCGTAGTAGCGTGAAATGCGGCCCTCCGCCGTCGCGCTGTCGAAGAGGACGGCCGGCTGCGGCACCGCGACGCGCCCGAGCACGTCGAAGACGGGCCTGAGATCCGGATCGTGAAAGACGGTGTCGGGCAGGATCAGCTCGCGCGGTTCGATCCGCAATATGTCGGCAAGCAGGCGGCTCTCCGCCGTCTCGGCGAGGCGGAAGATGCCCGTCGAAATGTCGATCCAGGCAAGAGCATAGGCCGGCTCCGAGCCGCTCCTGATGCGCGCCAGCGCCATCAGATAGTTCGATTCCGAAGGCGAGAGCAGCTTGTCCTCGGTGATCGTCCCCGGCGTCACCAGGCGCACGACATCGCGGCGCACGACCGATTTGCTGCCGCGCTTCTTCGCTTCGGCCGGGTCCTCCACCTGTTCGCAGACGGCGACACGGTAGCCGGATGCGATCAGCTTCTGCAGGTAATCGTCGGCCGCATGCACCGGCACGCCGCACATCGGAATCTCCTGTCCCATGTGCTGGCCGCGTTTCGTCAGCGTGATACCGAGCGCGCGCGAGGCCTCGACCGCATCCTGGAAGAACAGCTCGTAGAAATCGCCCATGCGGTAGAACAGGAGCGAATCCGGATTGTTCGCCTTGATCTCGATGAACTGCTCCATCATCGGCGTGGCAGTGGAGCGGCTCTCCTCGCTTGCGAGATCGGACACGGAAAGGACGTCGCCCGAGCGGTTCGATGCATCCATCAGGAAATTCATGATTGTTCCAAAAAAAGAGATGTCACACTATCCGCAAGCATTTATAGACGACAACAACAAAGAGGCTGACCAGGAGGGTCGCCCACAGGAGGTTGAGGAAACATGCCGGGTATCGACAAGACCGACCGCGCAATGACCAGCGTCACGGCGCAGGAAGCGCTCGATTTTCATTCTCAAGGTCGCCCCGGAAAACTGGAAATCTCGCCGACCAAGCCGATGGCGACGCAGCGCGACCTTTCGCTCGCCTATTCGCCCGGCGTCGCCGTTCCGGTGAAGGCGATCGCCGACGATCCGGCAACGGCGTACGACTACACGGCGCGCGGCAACATGGTTGCGGTGATTTCCAACGGTACGGCAATCCTCGGCCTCGGCAATCTAGGCGCACTCGCCTCGAAGCCCGTCATGGAGGGCAAGGCCGTCCTCTTCAAGCGCTTCGCCGACGTCGATTCGATCGACCTCGAGGTGGATACCGAAAACGTCGACGAATTCGTCAACTGCGTCCGCTTTCTCGGCCCTTCCTTCGGCGGAATCAATCTCGAGGACATCAAGGCCCCGGACTGCTTCATCATCGAGCAGCGGCTGCGCGAAGTCATGGACATTCCCGTCTTCCATGACGACCAGCACGGCACCGCGATCATCGCCGCGGCAGGCCTCGTCAACGCGCTGACCCTGACCGGCCGCGACTTCAAGACGGCCAAGCTCGTCTGCAACGGCGCGGGCGCGGCGGCGATCGCCTGCATCGAGCTCATCAAGGCGATGGGCTTCAACCCGGAAAACATCATCCTCTGCGATACCAAGGGGGTCATCTACAAGGGCCGTACCGACGGCATGAACCAGTGGAAGTCGGCGCATGCGGTCGAGACCGACCGCAGGACGCTCGCCGAGGCTCTTGACGGCGCCGACGTGTTCTTCGGCCTTTCGGCCAAGGGCGCGCTTTCCGCGGACATGGTCCGCTCCATGGGCGCACGGCCGATCATCTTCGCCATGGCCAATCCCGATCCGGAAATCACGCCCGAAGAAGTGGCCCTGATCCGCGACGACGCGATCGTCGCGACCGGCCGCTCGGACTATCCGAACCAGGTCAACAACGTTCTCGGCTTTCCCTATATCTTCCGCGGCGCGCTCGACGTGCGCGCCTCGACCATCAACGACGCGATGAAGATCGCCGCGGCGGAAGCGCTCGCCAATCTCGCCAAGGAAGACGTTCCGGACGACGTCGCCGCTGCCTATCAGGGCAACCGGCCGCGCTTCGGGCCGCAATATATCATTCCCGTCCCCTTCGATCCGCGCCTCATCTCGGCGATCCCGATGGCCGTCGCAAAGGCAGCTATGGAGACCGGCGTCGCCCGCAAGCCGATCGAGGACCTCAAGGCCTATGGGCAGCAGCTTTCGGCGCGGCGCGACCCGATCGCCTCGACGCTGCAGCGCATCGTCGAGCGCGTTCGCCGCCAGCCGAAGCGGATCGTCTTCGCGGAAGGCGAGGAAGTGCAGATGATGCGCTCGGCGATCGCCTATGCCAACCAGCAGCTCGGCACGGCGCTCCTGCTCGGGCGCGAGGAAGTGATGCGCGAAACCGCCGAGCGCGAAGGCATCGACCTCGACCGCGCCGGCATCCAGATCGTCAATGCGCGCCTGTCGAAGCGCGTCGGCGCCTATACCGATTTCCTCTATTCGCGCCTGCAGCGAAAGGGCTATCTCTTCCGCGACGTTCAGCGTCTGATCAATACCGACCGCAACCATTTCGCCGCCTCGATGGTGGCGCTCGGCGATGCCGACGGCATGGTTACGGGCCTTACGCGCAACTATTCGACCGCGCTCGAAGACGTGCGCCGCTGCATCGATCCAAAGCCCGGCCACCGGGTGATCGGCGTGTCCATTGCGCTCTGCCGCGGCCGTACGGTGCTCGTCGCCGATACCGCTGTGCACGACATGCCGACCTCCGAGGAGCTGGCGGATATCGCCGAGGAAGCGGCCGGCCTCGCCAAGCGGCTGGGCTACGTGCCGCGGGTGGCGATGCTCGCCTATTCGACCTTCGGCCACCCTTCCGGCGAACGCTCGGAGCGGGTACGCGAGGCGGTAAAGATCCTCGACCGGCGCCGTGTGGATTTCGAGTATGACGGCGAAATGGCCGCCGACGTGGCACTCAATGCCCGGGTGATGGAGCAATATCCGTTCTGCAGGCTTTCCGGCACCGCGAACGTGCTCGTCATGCCCGCGTTCCACTCGGCCTCGATCTCGACGAAGATGCTCCAGGAACTGGGCGGCTCGACCGTGATCGGCCCGCTGCTGGTCGGTCTCGACAAGTCGGTCCAGATCGCCTCGATGTCGGCAAAGGACTCGGACCTCGTCAACCTGGCCGCTATCGCGGCCTATAACGCGGGGACGTGACGCGGGTCGGCCGAAAGCCGGAAAACTGCCGGCACCTCGTCTGTTGCCGCGTCGCCAGACGGTTGAAGCAAGCCTCAAGATCGCGCGAGCGCTCAGAAAACAAGAGCCCGCTTCCCGGAACGGAGGCGGGCTCAATCTATCATGGCTGACCAATTTCGTTCGTGATGAAAATTCGAGATTTGCTCGCGGAGCCTACCCTCGCAGGCAGAGCGGCGAATGTTCTCCTTTATGGTTCAATATGCTTCCGTCATGAAAATTCGAGGTGCAGCGATAGACAATCAGGATACCGGCGAGGAAAAGCGCCCCGCATCGGCGCCGTAATAATTCAGATAACGGCCGGAAATTTTGCCGATCGGCAGGACGATCAGCACGTCGGTGGTGCGGAACGCTTGATCGACCACAGCCCCGTCGCCGACCATTGCACCGAGCCGCATATAGCCCTTGATCAGCGGCGGCAGCGCCGCGAGCGCCTTCTTCGGGTTGATCGCCTCCGGAGGCATCAGGTCCATCGTCCGGTAAAGCTCCGGCCGGGCGGAAACCGCCCACTCGTCCCGGACCCGGACGTTATGATGCAGGAAGGAGAGCGCGAGCGCGTGCTCTTCGGGAACCACGCCCGGAAACGAACCGCAGCCGAACATCGCATCGATCCCGTGCTTCAGCGCATAGGCCCAATTGCCCTGCCACAGCAGCTCCACCGTGCGCTTGGTGCGATATTCCGGCAGCACGCAGGAACGTCCGAGTTCCATGAAGCGCTTGCCGGGATGACGCGAGAGAAGTTCGCCTATTGCAAACTCCGAAGCCGAGTAGAAGCCGCCGGTCCGCTCGGCAACGTCCTGGCGCAGCAGGCGGTAGGTTCCGACGATCTGCTCCTCCGCATCGCCCTCGATCGAGGTATCGAGCACCAGCAGGTGGTCGCAGATCGCATCCCAGCTGTCGATGTCGCGCTTGCGTCGGCCGGCCTCGGGGGCCACCTGCGCCTTCATCTCCTCGACGAACACCCTGTAGCGCACCGCCTGCGCGGCATCGATTTCGGCTGCCGATCGGGCAAGGCGGGTCTCGAGATTGGCGATCCGTCCGAGAACATCGCTCGCCGGAGCCGCAACTGCCTTGCGGATGTAAGCATTGGAGGTGTCAACCACGCCCATCGAATCCAGAAGTTCGATCGTCATATCGTGTCATCCCGAACCGTCATTGCTGCCGGGCTTAGACCACGTTTCTGCAACAACATAGTGACACCAGGGCAGTATACAACCCCGACCCCGGCCCGGTGCCCCGAAGCTGGGATTCTATTTTGCAACGGGGTCCATGAGGCGGGTGACTTCGGCAAGGAGCCGCTGCGGGTCGGCGGGCTTCGCCAGCACGGCGTCCGCTCCCGCGGCTCGAAGGCGCTCATCGAGATCGCCGCGCGCATCCGCGGTCAGGACGAGCACCGGCACCCGCCGCCTGCCTCCGGCCGCCTCCGCTTCACGTAGACGCCGGAGCACGTCGAGACCATCGCCGCCCGGCATGTTGAGGTCGGTGACGATCAGCGGCGGCGGGGCGGAACCGGCCGAGCGGAGTGCGGCTTCGAGCGCCTTGAAGTCACCGACATGATCGACGGCACGCCCGGCACGGCTGAGAAGCGACCGCAGGACGAGTGCATTCACAGGGTCGTCCTCGGCAAGCAGGATGCCGCGAACATCCGACGTCATCACCGTCGCTGTCGGCTCTTCCCGCAGCACCGGTCTGTTGTCGTTGATCGCGTCGCGTTTCTCCATTCCTCTGAGCCGCCCGAGCAGCACCTCGACCAGCGATCTCTCGCGAAGAGGGCGGATCAGCCAGGCCTCATAGCCGCCGAGCCGGCTCACCGGATGGCTTGTGCGCTCCTCGGGGCTGATGAGATAGGTTCTGCGCAAACGCAGGCCGGCGATCGCCGGCTCGAGAGCAAGAAGCTCGCGAAACTGCGCCGCATGGCGGTGATCGACGATGACATCCGTCAGCGGCAGCCGATTGCCGAGCGCGCCGGCGACGACCCGTCCCGCGACGGCAAGTGTCGAAGCCCGATGGCACGTACCGCCCAGCGTCTCGATCGTGGCGGCAAGCGCGGCCGAGGAGGGCCCCTCGGGCGCCATGACAAGCACCTGTGCGCCCGCCAGAATGCCGCGCCGAACGGGAACGCCCGAGAGACCGGCGCCAGCCATCGGGAACCGGATCTCGAACCGGCTTCCCTTGCCGGACATGCTCGTGGCGGTCAGGCTGCCGCCGAAGGCCTCCATGATCCGCCGGGATATCGCGAGGCCGAGGCCGGTGCCTTTGGCACGCTGGGCGTCGTCGCCTGCCTGCTCGAACTCTTCGAAAACGCGCGCGAGCTCATCGGCGGACATGCCGGGACCGCTATCGTCGATCCGGATGCGCACGGAGCCGTTCTCGATATCGACGGAGACGAAGACGCCGCCCTTCTCCGTGAATTTCACCGCGTTGCCGACCACGTTGAACAGCACCTGGCGCAGGCGCGCCGCGTCGAAAAGCATCCGCTCGGGTACCTCGATGGCGACCGTCGCACCGATCTCGATGTTCTTCTCGTGTGCGCGGGGCGACAGCATCTCGACCACGTTCTCGACTGTCTGGCGCAGATCCTCCTGCGACGGGCGCAGCTGGAACCGTCCGACGGCAAGCGACGAAAAATCGATCAGATCCTCGACCAATTGAACCAGGGTGTGGCCGGACTGCTGCATGCCGGCGAGATAGTTCTTCTGCTCTTCCGACAACCGCGTCTCGGCAAGGAGCCGGCTCATGCCGAGGATGCCGGAAAGCGGGGTACGGATTTCGTGACTGACGGTGGCGAGCAGACGGGACTTCGCCCGGCTCGCCTCCTCGGCGCGCCGCCGCGCCTCCTCCCTCTGGCTTGCCGCCAGCATTTCCTCCGTAACATCGCGAGCGATGCTGTGGCGCATCGGTCGGCCGCGCGCCGGGTCGCGGACAAGCACGTCGTGCCAATCGTAGAGCCGCGTGCCCGAGGGCGTATAGATATGGACAAAGTAGCGGTCTGGGCCCGTCTTCGGCTCGAAGCGCAATCCCAGCTCCGCGCAGGTCAGCCCCCGCGCGTCCGCGCATCCGCAAAGCTCATGGAAGGCGCCATTGGCCTGCATGATCTTGCCGTCAAGGTCGCGGACGATGGCGAGATCGCCCATGGCGTCATGGATCGTCGCAAGGAGCGCCGCGGTTTCAATGCCATGCCGTGCGGGGTCCTGCGCAGTCTCGCCGGCGCCGGCAACCCGCTTCCCCGACGCCTCGTCGCGGCCGGACAATAGCAGGAAGGCGCCGACCAGGCCCCCAGCCGCGATGATCGCCGGCAGCAGGTGCAGACCCGCGCCCGCACCGACGGCAAGGAGCAGCATTGCCGCAACGATGCCGGCGAGAGCATAGGCGACGCGCGCGCCCCCTGCCGAAGGATCGCCCAACGGCCGGCGCTGCCGGATGACGGCGGCACCGAGGTTCACCGCGGGCGCCGCTGATGCGGTCCTGCCGGCCCCCGACCCCGTGCCCGCGCCAGCCCTCATACGCTCTCGAAACATCCGCTCGCTCATGCCCGCGGCCTAGGACCTGTGGACACTTATGGATAGGGGTTTGACGGCCCATATTGCGAGGGACTTTCGTGGAAAATCCGGCGCCGCAGGCCGTCCGCCTGCAAGCCGGATTTTTCGCGACAAGGCACCGCAATATGGGCTGCCCGAAGGGTTTTGCACAAATCGCCCACTGCCGGCGGCTTTTCCCTTGCAAAGGGGGCAACCCTTTGCTGCGGAAAAATCCTTGGCATTGACCGATTTGTGCAAAATCAAACCCCTATCCATAAGTGTCCACAGGTCCTAGCACGGCAAGCCTTCCGAATGCCTTCAGCCGACGCCTAAAGTTTTAGCGAACGCTCCTTTTTCGCCTGCAGCAGTTCGTCGAGAATGATCGCGCCGGCGCCGACAGTGATGAAACTGTCCGCCAGGTTGAAGACGGCAAAGGACCAGGTGGCCGTGTAGAACAGGATATAGTCGATGACGTAGCCGAAGAGCAGCCGGTCGACGAGATTGCCGAGCGCCCCGGCAATGATCATCGCATAGCCCAGATGGGCGAAGAAGCGGTCCTTCGGCGTGCGGCGCCACAGCCAGAGCACGAAGGTGACGACCGCCAGCCGGATGCCGACGATGAACCACCCCTCCATGCCCGAGAGCATCGAGAAGGCAACGCCGTAATTGTAGGTTCGGTAGAGGGCGAGCATCGGCATGACCGGCACCCCCTGCTGGAAGGGCAGATACGCCTCCACCAGATATTTGATGAACTGGTCGGCGGCGAGCGCGATCAGAATGAAGAGCGCGATCGGGAGCGGCCGCGAGAAAAGTGTCTGCTCCTGCCTCATCGGCCGCCATCCAGAGACAGGAGATGGCGCCGCGCCTCGAACAGCATGATGCCGGTCGCGATGGCGAGATTGAGCGAATCGGCACGCCCCGCCTGCGGAATGCGGGCGAGTGCGCCGGCCTCGCGCGCGAGTTCCACCGGCAGGCCCGCCTGTTCATTGCCCATCAGAAGCACGACCGGCTTCGATTTGTAGTCGATCGTGCGATAGTCGACAGAACCCGCCAGGTGGGTCGCGACCACCTGAACGCCGGCCGCTCTCTGCCAGCGGATGAAATCCTCCGTATTCGCCCGCGCGATCGGTATGGCGAAAACGGAACCCATGGTTGCCCGCACGGTCTCGAGCGAAAAGGGATCGGTGGTTTCGCCGACCAGGATGATCCCGGAAGCGCCGGCCGCGTCGGCGGTGCGGATGATGGTGCCGAGATTGCCCGGGTCGCGCACGCGGTCGAGCGCCACATAGGTCTCGCCCTCCTGCGGATGAATATCCCTGAGCGGAGAGTAGCGCTGCTCGAAGATGCCGACGACCATCTGCGGATTGTCGCGCCGTGTGATGGTGGAGATCACCTTCTCGTTGACTTCGAGGACGAGCCCGCCTCTGGCGACCGTTTTCGCCGCCACCTGCTCGACCTGAGGCTTGCCCTTCGCCGCCTTGGCATAGACGAGCGTCTTGATCTTCCAGCCGAGATCGAGCGCGTCGATGACGAGCTTCAGCCCCTCGGCCATGAAGGAGCGCGTCTCGTCGCGATGCTTCTTCTGCGTCAGCGCCCGGATATCCTTGACGATCGGATTGGTGAGGCTGGTGACCTCCTTCACCTGCCCGACGCGTGCCGTGCCCGTGCCGTGGTCGCTTCTGTCGTTGATCATTTCGGTACCCAGCGGCTGAAAAGGGAGGTGGAGAGTGCGCGGCCCGGTGCAGTGCCGTCGAGGCCGCCCTCGCGGATGATGAGCTCGCCCGATTCCACCCGGCCGCCGCGCCCGCGCATCGTCTCGCGCATGAGCTCGTGGATCGAATAGAAGCTCGCCCGGATCGAATAGGCGGTGAGCACGAGGCCCCGGGCGTCCGGCGACAGGATCTCGCGGCAGATGTCCAGCATCGCTGCCAGGTGATCGAACAATTGCCATACTTCGCCGTTCGGACCGCGGCCGAACTTCGGCGGGTCGGTGAGGATGATGTCGTAACGGCTGCCGCGCCGCTCCTCGCGTTGGATGAACTTCATGGCGTCGTCGCAGATCCAGCGGATCGGCAATTTCTCGGCGCGCGCCAGGACCTGGTTCTCGCGCGCCCAGCCGATCGCCTTTTTCGAGGCATCGACATGGGTGACCTCGGCGCCCGCCTTGGCGGCGATCAGCGACGCAACGCCGGTATAGCCGAAGAGATTGAGAACCTTCAGAGGCCGTCCGGCTGCGGCCACCTGGTCGCGCATCCACGACCAGTGGGCGAGCTGTTCGGGAAAGACGCCGACATGGCGGAAGGAGGTGAACCGGCCAAGGAAATCCGTATCGAGGAGCTGCATCGGCCAGGTCTCGCCGAGCACCTCGCCCGGGAAACGCCAACGGCCTATGCCGTCCTCTTCGGTATCGCCGGTAAAGACGGCATCGGCCCGCTCCCATATCGATGCCGGCAGGGCCTTCGGCCAAAGCGCCTGGGCCTCGGGGCGAACGATGCGATAGGGACCGTATTGTTCGAGCTTCTCCCCATCACCGCTGTCGACCAGGTGATAGCCGGCAGTAGCGGCGGTCTCGAGGATCAACGGCACCCTCTCGGCCGGCTTCTCGCCGCTTCTCGGCTCGATGCGCCGCGTCGGAGCACTCTCCTGGACGGACGGACGCTCGCTCTTCCGCGGCGCCGCTTTCGGCGGCGGCCCTCCTGCCGCTGCCTTGGGCCCGGTCTTCGTCGCGGTCTTCGTCCCGGGTCCGGCGCCCTTTGCCGGCGGCAGCCCTTGCTCGTGGCGGCCGCCGCGCGCCTCGGCGCCCCGGCTTTTAGCCGCCGTCACCGATGCGTTCTTCGATCGCCGGTCTTTTTCCTTCACGCGCTGATCCTTGGACTTCGTTCAACCATTCGGCGCAGCCACTCTCGACCGGTTTTCCCGCGCCTTCGCCACGTCCGTAGCATGTTCAGCCTGCAAATAGCATCGCCGGTGCTCTTGGCAAAGCCGTTTCCGATTGCGAAGATCGCTGGCAAGAGTGGACGGGAGGACCGGCATGAATATGAGCGGAGAGGAACGTATCGCGGCTGACCGCGACGCGGTTTGGCGTGGCCTGAACGATGCGGACATTCTGAAGCGATGCATTCCCGGCTGCCAGTCTCTTGAATTGATATCGCCGACCGAGCTTGCGGCCGTGGTCAAGATCAAGATCGGCCCCGTTTCCGCATCCTTCAACGGCACGGTCGTTCTGTCGAACCTCAATCCCCCCGCGAGCTACACCATATCCGGCGAGGGCAAGGGAGGAATAGCAGGCTTTGCCAAGGGCGGCGCCGACGTCACGCTACTGGACGAGGGAGCGGAAACCGTGCTGCGCTACGACGTCAAGGCGGAGATCGGCGGCAAGCTTGCCCAGCTCGGCTCGCGCCTCGTCGATTCGACGGCGCGCAAGCTCGCCCAGCAATTCTTCGCGGATTTCAACCTGGCCGTCAGCGGCGAGGCCGAGGCGGCGAGCTGAGGTCTCGCAACGCGTTCAGCAGCGATCTCAGCCTTGCGGCGCAGGCAGGCTCGCTTGCGTCGCCAGTTTCTCCGCCTGGCCGCGTTGCTTTTCTGCCTCGCGATGCCATTTCAGCGCCTCGTTGGCCTCGTTGCGCGCCCGACGCCGATATTTCCCCTGGGTGAACCAGGTCACGGCGGCGCCGAGCACGAGACCGATAATGACGGCGAGAAAGAGAAATACGAAAAACGGAGCCGAGATCGAAAGCACACTGTCGGCGGGATTGAACGGGTTCAACGCAAGGGTTGCCGTCTGCCGGTTGGCTACGCTCAGGACGATCAGCAGGACTCCGAGCGGCACGAAGACGACGATATTGATGAGTTTCTTGAGCATGCACCCGCTCCGACCAGAATGTTAATGCATGTCGCCCGGGAATCTGGGGCGGCTTCGCGACAACGACATGCATAGGAATAATGACATAAAGCGGGCCGTCCTGTTTCGAGGCGGAGAGCCGCACGACGCGCGGATCTCGGCGCCCGCGCGAGAGGCGCCGATTCCTGTGCGCCTCGTTCGTCAGTCGTCTTCGCCGTTATTGTTGTCGTTCATGCCCGGATTGAGCCGCTCACGCAGTTCCTTGCCGGTCTTGAAGAAGGGCACCCACTTTTCTTCGACGAAGACGGAATCGCCGGTGCGTGGGTTGCGGCCTGACCGTGATGGCCGGTTCTTGACCGAGAATGCGCCGAAACCGCGCAGCTCCACCCGATTTCCGGCAGCAAGCGCGTCCGTGATCTCATCGAGTACCGCATTGACGATATTCTCGACATCGCGGTGATAGAGATGCGGATTGCGCGCCGCCACAATCTGCACCAGCTCTGACTTGATCACGTTCGCCCCCTCGGTTTTTTTGCTTGTTTTGTCTGCGTTTGTGCATTCGGGAAGGCTCGCCTGGAGCTACGGCCTCGTGACGCGGCTAGCACACGTGCTTTCCTCATTGCCCTTCAACCTGCCAAACCGAAACAAGACCGTCAAGAAACAACTTGTCCAGGCCGGTCTTTTCGAGGCTCTTCATCGTCGGAAAAGCCTCATATCCCAACGCCTTGACCGATTCGGCCAGGAGCGATCCGAGGCCGAAGGACAGCGTGCCGCTCGGTGCTTCCCAGTCGAGGACGGGAAGGTCCTTCGAGACCTTCCGTTCGGCCAGGAACGCCCGGATTTCATCATCGCCGCCGAGCTCGTCGACGAGTTTGCCTTCCAGCGCCTGCCGCCCGGTGAAGATCCGGCCATCCGCAAGGGCGAGCGCTTCCGGCCGCGGCAGTTTGCGCCGCTCGGCGACCAGATCGACGAACCATCCGTAGCTGTCGTCGATCATTGCCTGAATCATTGCTCTCGCCTCGTCGCTCGGAGGATGAAACGGCGACGGTTCGGCTTTGAGAGGCCTCGATTTTATCGATTCGAGCGACACGCCGAGTTTGTCCATGAGGGTCTTGACCTGCGGATACTGGAAAATGACGCCGATGGAGCCGGTGATCGAGGTCTCCCCGGCAACGATCCGATCGCCGGCAAGGGCGATCAGGTAGCCGGCCGAAGCGGCAAGCGTGCGCACATCCGAGACCACCGGCTTCTTCTCGGCAACCTTGCGGATGGCCTTGTAGATGACTTCGCCGCCATAGGTGGTGCCGCCCGGTGACGAGATCGTCACGATCAGCGCCTTGACGGACTGGTTGTCGGCGATCCGCTCCAGCCGCTCCACCAGCTCCCGGTCGTCCTGAATAAGGCCTGTGACGGCGACGCGCGCGACGTGATCGCGCGCACGCTCCGTTACGTCGCCCCAGCCCGAGAAGGCAAACAGCGCGAGGCCGCCGGCGACGAGGACGGCCACCGCCGCCCAACGCCAGAAGCTCAGCTTTCTGCGCAGGCTGCGGCGGTCGGCAATGGCGAGTTCGTCCATGGGTGTCTCCGATTTTTGGTAAGGGGGTTCTGTCAGTTTCCCACGGAACATGCTATCTGCCTCAGCCGCGGCAAGCTAGGGTAGTCTGCAACGCGGCGCACGGGAATAGGCGCCGGGCCGACGCGAGTTGCTGCATGAAACCCCTTGGGGTTTGACGCGGCATGGAGTAGAGCATGCCCGGCGGAATGGAATATTGCGGCCGGATTGTCTTACAACGCAAAGTTTGCGCCGCTCCATTGCCGGGCGGCAGCAAGATAACCATATTCGCCGTGGCTTACGCCGATGTATGTATATGTGTCCCTCGGACTGCCCGAGGTCAGACGAAACTGACAGGCTCTTGATGCTGAACGAAGCCCGATCCCCCGCAATCTTCGCCGATGTGGGTACGAGCTCTGCCGATGCCTATGCTTCGGCGGCGCGGCATTCGGCGCGCGTAAGGCGCCTGAAAGTCATGCTGCCGCTCATCGCCGGCGCGGTTGCGCTGATCTTCGTCACCGTTTCCTTCGTGCGCGCCTTCCTGCCCGAAGAGCTGCAGCTCGAGACGGCGACGATAGAGAACGGCAAGATCGTCATGCAGAACCCCGCGATCTCCGGCCGCAACAAGCAGGATATCAGCTATTCGATGAAGGCCCAGCGGGCGCTTCAGGATATCGCCAATCCGAACCTGATCACGCTCGAGACCATTCACGCCGAGATGCCGGTCAACGATACGCTGATCGCCACGGTCGATGCGACGAGCGGCATTTACGACCGAGGTGCGAATACGCTCGACATGAACGCACCGTTCACGATTTCCATGAATAATGGGGTCAATGCCGACTTCCAGTCTGCCTATCTGGATATCAATGCCGGCGAAATGGAGACGAAACACCCGATTGCCATCAGCATGAAGGGCGGATCGATCATTGCGCAGAAGCTGCGAATGACAGATAAGGGACGTGTCGTAACATTCGAAGGCATGGTAAGGGTCAATATCGAACCCAGCGCCATTCGCAAAAACGCCAAATAACAGGACCCCAAGAACAGGATCCCCTGCAGCCATGTCGGTCAAACCTGCCGCTCTCTTTAGGATTTCAGCCGCTCTGGCCGTGGCCGGGCTCGGCGCTTCGCTGATTGCTTCCGCCGCCCTCGCGCAGGCAACCTCCAGTCGCATGCAGGGCCTTCAGCTTTCGAACGACCAGCCGATCCAGATCGAGAGCGACAAGCTGGAGATCAAGGATCCGGAGAGCAAGGCAATCTTCACCGGCAATGTGAAGGTCGTCCAGGGCACGACGACGCTGCAGGCCGGCAACATGACCGTCTTCTACAAGGCGGGCGGCGGCTCGGTCACCAGCGGCAACGCCGATATCGATCGGATCGAGGTCAGCAACAAGGTGTTCCTCAGCTCCGGTGCGCAGCAGGCGACGGGCGAAAGCGGCATCGTCAACCTGACCAACCAGACCATCGTGCTCAAGGGCAAGAAGGTCGTGCTGTCGGAAGGCAAGAATGTCTTCGTGGGCTGCCAGTTGAACGTCCAGATGGACACCGGCGAAGCGCAGCTCGACGCCTGCGGCGGCCGCGTACAGATCCAACTCGATCCGCAGTCCCGCAAGACGAACTGACATAGACCCGCTCGTGCAGATTCCTTTCCTCCACAAACGCAAACGGGGCAAAAAGCCGTCGGCGGCAGCGGCAGCTGCCCGCGCGGTCGACAAGGCGCGCTACGACGGCACGCTGATTGCCCGGGGCCTGACGAAGTCCTACCGCTCGCGCCGCGTCGTCAACGGTGTCTCGCTCGTCGTGCGCCGTGGTGAGGCTGTCGGCCTGCTTGGCCCGAACGGCGCAGGCAAGACGACCTGTTTCTATATGATCACCGGCCTGGTGCCGGTGGACGAGGGCTCGATCGAGATCAACGGCAACGACGTCACGACGATGCCCATGTATCGCCGGGCGCGCCTGGGCGTCGGCTACCTGCCGCAGGAGGCCTCGATCTTTCGCGGGCTGACGGTCGAGGATAACATCCGCGCGGTTCTGGAGGTTCACGACGAGAACGTCGACCGCCGCGAGAGCAAGCTCAACGATCTGCTTGGTGAATTTTCGATCACCCACCTGCGCAAATCGCCGGCCATTGCACTTTCGGGCGGCGAACGTCGGCGCCTCGAAATCGCCCGTGCGCTTGCGACCGACCCGACCTTCATGCTGCTCGACGAACCCTTTGCGGGCG
The DNA here is from genome assembly GCF_017876815.1 of Sinorhizobium meliloti. Taxonomy (NCBI): domain Bacteria; kingdom Pseudomonadati; phylum Pseudomonadota; class Alphaproteobacteria; order Hyphomicrobiales; family Rhizobiaceae; genus Ensifer; species Ensifer meliloti. The sequence goes on from NZ_JAGIOS010000001.1 coordinate 934,782, forward strand.
TCGACCCGATCTCCGTCGCAGATATCCAGGCGCTTGTGCGCCACCTCACTTCGCGCGGCATCGGCGTCCTCATCACCGACCACAATGTGCGCGAGACGCTGGGGCTGATCGATCGGGCCTATATCATCCATGCCGGCGAAGTGCTGACGCATGGCCGCGCCAACGACATCGTCACCAATCCGGACGTGCGCAGGCTCTATCTCGGCGACAATTTCAGCCTCTGATGCCTGCCGGCGACGTGCATTCCGGCAGAACGGACGACCGCCGGCTGAATCGGCACCTCCGCCGCCGTCCACGCTTGACCAAATTCCAGTAATAAGCAATTTTTGGGCCAACTAAGAAGATGGGCCCGTCCAAGCGGACACGGCTCGGAGAACTCGACGGGAGTTTCACACCAGCATGGCCTTGTCCGCCAGCCTTCATCTGAGACAGTCGCAGTCGCTGGTCATGACGCCGCAGCTGATGCAGTCGATCCAGCTGCTTCAGATGAACCATCTGGAGCTCAGCCATTTCATCGCGCAGGAAGTCGAGAAGAACCCGCTGCTGGAGGTCCAGCCGGCCGATGAGCCAACGATATCGGATCGCGAGGATGCCGGTCCGCATCCGGCGGAGACCGGCGGCGAAACCGACGAGGCGGCAGGTCAGAGCGACCTTTACGACAGCGCCATGTCGAGATCCGGCGAGAGGCTCAGCGAAGGCCTTGACGCCGACTTCGCCAACGTCTTCCCCGACGATACGGCGCCGCAGCGGGCGGATGCGCCCGAGCTTCTCGGCCAATGGAAATCCATGCCGGGTGCCGGCGACGCAGAGGGATACGATCTCGACGATTTCGTTGGCGGCCGCAAGACGTTGAGGGAGACGCTCGCCGAGCAGCTGCCCTTCGCACTCAGCGCTGTCTCCGATCGGCTGATCGCCCGGTATTTCATCGACCAGCTCGATGATGCCGGCTACCTGCACGCCGACCTCGCCGAGACCGCGGAGACGCTGGGCGCGGCAGGCGAGGACGTGGCGCGCGTGCTGCACATGCTTCAGCAGTTCGATCCGCCGGGCGTCTTCGCGCGCACGCTTGGCGAATGTCTTGCCATTCAGCTGCGCGCCCGCAATCGTCTCGACCCGGCGATGGAAGCGCTCGTGGCCAATCTCGAGCTCCTGGCACGGCGCGATTTCGCAAGCCTCAAGAAGATCTGCGGCGTCGACGAGGAAGACCTGATCGATATGCTCGCCGAGATCCGCAAGCTCGATCCGAAACCGGGCACCAGCTTCGAAACCGGTGTGTTCGAGGCCATCATTCCCGACGTCGTCGTGCGCGCCGCACCCGATGGCGGCTGGCTTGTTGAGCTCAATCCGGATGCCCTGCCCCGGGTTCTCGTCAACCACGACTATTTCACAGAAATATCGCGCTCCAGCCGGAAGAACAGCGGCGAACAGGCCTTTCTCAACGAGTGCCTGCAGAATGCCAACTGGCTGACGCGCAGCCTCGATCAGCGCGCCAGGACGATCATGAAGGTGGCGAGCGAAATCGTCCGGCAGCAGGACGCCTTCCTCATCCACGGCGTCGGCCACCTGCGCCCGCTGAACCTCAGGATCGTCGCGGACGCGATCAAGATGCACGAGTCGACGGTGAGCCGGGTCACCTCCAACAAATACATGCTGACCCCGCGCGGGCTCTTCGAATTGAAATATTTCTTCACGGTCTCGATCGGCTCGGCGGAAAACGGCGATGCACATTCGGCCGAGTCCGTGCGCCATCGCATCCGCACGATGATCAATCAGGAAAGCGCCGATGCCGTGCTCTCGGACGACGACATCGTCGACGTCCTCAAGCAGGCCGGCGTCGATATCGCCAGACGCACCGTCGCAAAATATCGCGAGGCGATGAGCATCCCCTCCTCCGTCCAGCGCCGCCGCGAGAAGCGGGCGCTGGCCAAGGCCGCGGGATTCTGAGCGCTGCCGGCAGGCCGCAAGCGCGTAAGCCGGGTTGCGCTTTGGGCTCTGGCCGGCGGAACCGCCGGGGCCTGATGAACGTTTAATTCCACGACGCGCAATTGACTCTCCGCGGTACAGCGGATATGAGGCCGCCGCGCTTGCCTGAGATAGAACTCCGCGAGGCAGCGCGCGCTCACGATTTCGGTCGTTCAGGACTCCGGTCGCTGAAGTGCTTGGATGACGGGAGCGCTTGGAATAGACTGGGCACGCAATTCACGAACAAGAGAGGAAACTCCATGAGTGTGCGTGTATCCGGTAAACATATGGAAATCGGCGATTCGTTTCGCGTCCGCATCGGCGAGCAGATCGAGCAGGCCGTAACCAAATATTTCGACGGAGGATATTCGAGCCAGGTCACTGTGGAAAAGTCAGGGTCGCGATTCAGCGCCGACTGCAAGCTTCATCTCGATACGGGCGTGGTATTGCAGGCAAACGGCCAGGCGAACGAACCACAGTCAGCCTTCGACGCGGCTTCGGAGCGCATCGAGAAGCGGCTCCGGCGCTACAAACGCAAGCTCAAGGACCATCACAACGGCAACGGGCAGAATTCCACCGAGGTGGCCTATCGAGTGATGGACTCGGTGCCCTTCGAGGACGAGGAAGTTCCCGACGATTATGCACCGACGATCGTTGCCGAAACTACGAAACAGTTGAGAACAATGTCCGTCGCCAACGCCGTTATGGCCTTGGACATGACGGATGAACCGGTGCTGATGTTCCGCAGCCCCGGCAAGGATGACCTGAACATCGTCTATCGGCGCAACGATGGGAATATTGGCTGGATCGACGCCGCCAATATCAAGGCATGAGTGGGGATGGGGGAAGCCAGCCGGACTGGCGTCCCCCGTCTTTCCGATCAGCGGGACGGCGGAAAGGCTCGACTTTTCTGTGCATTCGAACCGCCAAGACAAAGATGGGTAGAGCCATCACGGCGCATTTGTGATGAGATTGCCAGGCTCTAACCGGCGAACGAGGATAAAAGAATGGCATTGGCAGGCTTGCTGCATCAAAATGCGATCATCCCGGCCATGAGGGCCAACTCGAAGAAGCAACTCCTTCAGGAATTGGCGGCAAAAGCATCGAAGCTCACCGGTCTGCCGGAGCGGGAGATTTTCGACGTCATCCTGCAGCGAGAACGACTCGGCTCGACCGGTGTGGGCAACGGCATCGCCATCCCGCACGGCAAGCTTAGCAATCTTCCGTCGATCGTCGGCATCTTTGCGCGGCTCGATGCGCCGGTCGATTTCGAGGCCTTGGACGACCAGCCGGTCGACCTCGTCTTTCTGCTGCTTGCACCGGAAGGTGCCGGCGCCGACCACCTGAAGGCGCTCTCGCGCATCGCGCGCGTGCTGCGCGACCATGACATGGTGTCGCGTATCCGAGCGAGCGACTCGGCAAGCGCGATCTACACGCTGCTTAGCGACGACACGACCTCGCACGCTGCCTGAATATCTTCTGCCTGCCGCCTACCGGAGCCGGTTGGAAGAGCATGCGGCAATTCGAACAACGCCGAAGGGCCGTGCACCTTGCAGAGTGCGCGGCCCTTCGCAAATCGCATTCATGCGCCGTCAGATCACGATGTTTTTAGGTCGGGTCGACCTACTGCATGTTTCCTTTAATCGTATCCGATTAAAGGACAAAAACATTGCAGCAGATCAAAGTGTTACAGCGACCTTTGCGCGTCTGATAAGACGCGCGGCGCTGTAAAAACATGAACGTGATCGATTCCAAGAAGTTGAGACGCGGGATGCGGGCGGAAAACCGCACACACCTTTCCTCATCCCGCTCTAAGCAGCAGGCGTCTCGCTTTCAGAGGTGGCTGCTTTCGGGCCGCCCTTGGCAACGCCGACCATCGCCGGGCGCAGGACGCGCTCGCCGATCGTGTATCCTGCCTGGACCACCTGGACGACCGTGTTGTTCGGAACCTCGGTGTTCGGGACCTCGAACATGGCCTGGTGGAAATTCGGATCGAACTTCTGGCCGGTGGGGTCCAGCTGCTTCACGCCGTGACGCTCGAGCGCCGCAAGCATCGACCGCTCGGTCATTTCCACGCCCTCGATGAGTGCTTTCAGGCCGGCATCGCCCGCCTCCCTGGCGTCGGCCGGAATCGCATCCAGCGCGCGGCGCAGGTTGTCGGAGACCGCCAGCATGTCGCGCGCGAAGCCCGCGACGGAATAGGACTTCGCGTCCTTCACATCACGTTCGGTGCGCCGGCGCAGATTGTCCATCTCCGCAGCAAGGCGAAGATATTTGTCGCGCAGTTCCGCACTCTCGGCCCTGGCAAGCTCAAGCGGATCCGGCGCGGTCGTGGAAGCATCCGCCTCCGGCTTTTCCGCAGCTTGCGGCTCAGCGGCTGTTTCGAATTCTTCAGGCGCCGCGGCCTCGGGTCCGTTCTTGTTCGTTTCGTCGGTCATGACGTTCTCCGAATTTCTGTCTTTTGCTGTGTTCGGCATCATCAAACCAGCGGAAGTCGCTTTGCTTGAACGTACTGTTGCCTGGATTTGAAGCCCGATATCGATGTTTGGGCCCGAAAAATCAAGGGTCGATTGCTTCATCGATCAAAAGGATTCGCTCAGCGCGACAGCCGCGACATGAGCTGGGCGGTGTAATCGACCATGGGAACGATGCGGGAATAGTTGAGCCGGGTCGGCCCGATGACACCGACCGCGCCGACGATGCGGTCGTCGCTGTCGCGGTAGGGAGCGACGATCAGCGAGGAACCGGAAAGCGAAAACAGCTTGTTTTCGGAACCGATGAAGATGCGCACGCCCGGGCCGCTCTCGGCGAGGTTGAGGATCTCGATCAGGCTGTCCTTCTTTTCGAGGTCATCGAAGAGCATACGCAGCCGCTCGATGTCGTCCGTCCCTTCCAATCCTTCGAGCAGATTGGCGCGGCCCCTGACGATCAGCCGCGCCGGCTGGCCGTCGCCCTCGCTTCCGGACCAGATCGCTAGCCCACGCTCGACCAGGTCCTGCGAGAGCGCGTCGAGCTCGCCGCGCACCGTCTCCTTGACCTTTTCCAGTTGCGTCCGCAATTCGGGAATCGTCTGACCGGCAAGGTGAGCGTTGACGAAGTTCGCCGCTTCGGTGAGCTGGGCGCTGGTGATCCCGGCGGGCAGCTCGATGATGCGGTTCTCCACCTGATCGTGCTCGCCGACGAGCACCGCCAGCGCCTTGGTCGGCGCCAGCCGGATAAACTCGACATGCTTGAGGACGGGATCGCTCTTGGTGGTGATTACGAGACCTGCGCCGCGCGACATGCCGGACAGCATCTGGCTCGCCTCGGTAAGAAGGTTTTCGACCGACCTGTCCCGATTTCCCGGGTGAACCTGCCTTTCGATCGAGGCGCGTTCCTCCGGCGAGAGATTGCCCACCTGCATGAAGGCGTCCACGAAGAAGCGCAGGCCCAGCTGCGTCGGAAGCCGGCCGGCGCTGACATGGGGGGAATAGATCAGGCCCAGATCCTCGAGGTCGCTCATCACGTTGCGAACCGAGGCCGGCGACAGCGACACCGGCAACAGCCGCGAGAGATTGCGCGAGCCCAGCGGCTCCCCGCTTTCCAGATAGCTCTCGACAATGCGGCGGAAGATCTCGCCGGAGCGCTCGTCCAGCGCCGATGCGATCCCCTTCGTTCCAGGGTTGCGCAGTACCATGTCACTCCGTGATCAGTATTCTGTGTCCGGAAAGAATATAGTGATCCGCGCGGGGAATGGCAAAAGGGAAAAATCACTGCGAAGCTTCGACATCAAGCGGTTCCCTTTGCCTACGCCATGATCTAGAAGGCTCACGAAAGCGCCGCGCGTCTTCAGACGCGCAAAGGCCGCTGGAGCACTTTGAATTCTGCATGTTCTTGTCCTTGAACCGAACAGGACCCAAGGAAGCATGCAGTCGGGATCGACAGGAGTTGACGATGCGGCCATCCGGTAGAAAAACCGACCAAATGCGCAAGGTCTCGTTCGAGCGCAGTTTCTCCAAGCATGCGGAAGGATCCTGCCTGGTACGCTTCGGCGACACGCATGTTCTGTGCACCGCGAGCCTGGAGGAAAAAGTTCCGGCTTGGCTGCGCAACGGCGGCAAAGGCTGGATCACCGCGGAATATGGCATGCTGCCGCGGGCGACCGGCGAGCGCATGAGGCGCGAGGCGGCGACCGGCAAGCAGAGCGGCCGCACGCAGGAGATCCAGAGGCTGATCGGGCGGTCGCTCAGAGCCGTCGTCGATCTTCCGGCGCTCGGCGAACGTCAGATCTCGATCGACTGCGACGTGATTCAGGCCGACGGCGGCACGCGCACCGCGTCGATCACCGGCGCCTGGATCGCCCTCCACGACTGTTTGAAGTGGATGGAGGCGCGCAACATGGTCAAGCTGGAGAAGGTCTTGAAAGATCATGTGGCCGCCATTTCCTGCGGCATCTTCGCCAATCAGCCGGTTATCGACCTCGATTATCTGGAAGACTCGGCTGCGGAGACGGATGCCAATTTCGTGATGACGGGCAGCGGCGGCCTGGTCGAGATCCAGGGAACGGCGGAAGGCAAGCCCTTCAGCGAAGAAGAATTCGCAAGCCTGATGCTGCTCGCCAAGAACGGCATTGCCGAACTCGTCGAAATGCAGAAGCAGGCGATAGCAGGCTAGATCACGATGTTTTTAGGTCGGGTCGACCTAAAACATGAACGTGATCGGAACCAAGAAGTTGAGAAGCGGGATGCGGGCGGAAAAGCGCGCGCACTTTTCCTCATCCCGCTCTAGACCGCTCTCTGCTTCACTGAAGCAGTGAGATGATCTAACGCTTCGACAATACGCACTTCCGGACGGAACACCGTCACGGCTTTTCCGGAAGTGCTCTGGATCACTTGAGAGGAACAGGTCCGGTGCCGACATTCGAAGGCATTCTGGAGACCGCGCTTTACGCGGACGATCTCGACGAGGCCGAGGCCTTCTACGGAACGGTCCTCGGCCTTGAAAGGATCACCCGCGCCGGCAGCCGCCATGTCTTCTTCCGTTGCGGCGATGGCGTGCTCCTGATCTTCAACCCCGCGGAGACGGTGAAGCCGCCTGCACCGGGCGCACTTCCCGTGCCTCCGCACGGGACGAAGGGCAACGGGCACATGTGCTTCCGGGTCGCCGCCGAGGCGCTCGACGGCTGGAAGGCGAAACTGGAGGCGGCCGGGGTCGAGATCGAGGCGGATATCCGCTGGCCGAACGGCGCCCGCTCCTTCTATTTCCGCGATCCGGCCGGCAACAGCCTGGAATGCGCGGAAGCGGGCCTCTGGGCCAAGGATTGATTTCGGCAGTATCTGAACGGAACGGAATAGATGCGCAGACTGATCGACAAGACGCTCGTCGTCGCGAGCCATAATGCCGGCAAGATCCGTGAGATCCGCGATCTCATCGGGCCGCTCGGCTTCGAAGCGAAATCGGCAGCCGATCTCAATTTCGTCGAGCCGGATGAGACCGGCACGACCTTCGAGGAGAACGCGACCATCAAGGCGCTCGCCTCGGCCAAGGCCTCGGGACTGCCGGCGCTTTCGGACGATTCCGGCCTTGCCGTCGACGCGCTCGGCGGCGCCCCCGGGGTCTACACGGCCAACTGGGCCGAACGTGAGGACGGCAGCCGCGACTTCCAGATGGCCATGGAGAAGGTCGAAGAGGCGCTCCGCGCCAAGGGTGCGGTGAAGCCCGAAAGCCGTACCGCACGCTTCGTGTCCGTTCTCTGCCTTGCCTGGCCGGACGGGCATGTCGAGCTCTTTCGCGGCGAGGTCGAGGGTTATGTCGTCTGGCCGCCGCGCGGCACCAGCGGCTTCGGCTACGATCCGGTCTTCCAACCGAAGGGCTACGACACCACATTCGGCGAAATGAGTGCGGAGGAGAAGCATGGCTGGAAGCCGGGCGATTCCGAGGCCCTGTCGCACCGCGCCCGCGCATTCAAGCTGTTCGCCGAAACCTGTCTCGGCGCCTGAGTAGGAAGACAATGCAGATAGCCCCGCTTTCAGCGATCGGTGACGGCATGGACCCCGGTTTCGGGGTCTATGTGCACTGGCCCTTCTGCGCGGCGAAATGCCCCTATTGCGACTTCAATAGCCATGTGCGCCATCAGCCGGTGGATCAGCCTCGCTTCGTCGCCGCATTCCTGAAGGAAATGGCCGCGGTGCGCGCGCTTTCCGGTCCGAGAACCGTCACCAGCATTTTCATGGGCGGGGGTACCCCGTCTCTGATGGACCCTCGGACGGTGGAGGCGATCCTCGACGGCATTGCCCGGCAGTGGCACGTGCCTGATGGCATCGAGATCACCATGGAGGCGAACCCGTCCAGCGTCGAGGCGACGCGCTTCCGCGGCTATCGGGCGGCCGGCGTCAACCGCGTCTCGCTCGGCGTACAGGCTCTCAACGACCGTGACCTCAAATTTCTCGGACGGCTGCACGATGTCGAGAATGCGCTGAAGGCGATACGGCTCGCGCGCGAGATCTTTCCGCGCATGTCCTTCGACCTTATCTATGCGCGGCCGAACCAGACGGTCGAGGAATGGGAGCGGGAGCTGAAGGAGGCGGTTTCCTACGCCGTCGATCATCTGTCGCTCTACCAGCTTACCATCGAGGAAGGGACGCCCTTCTACGGCCTGCACAAGGCAGGGAAACTCGTCGTTCCGGATGGCGAGCAGTCGGCGGTTCTCTACGAGGCCACGCAGGAGATCACCGCTGATATCGGCATGCCGGCCTATGAGGTCTCCAATCATGCCCGGCCGGGGGCCGAGAGCCGGCACAACCTCACCTATTGGCGCTACGGCGACTATGCGGGCATCGGCCCCGGCGCCCACGGGCGGCTGGCGATCGGATCAGGCAAGATCGCGACCGCAACCGAGCGCAACCCGGAGGCATGGCTGCAACGCGTCGAAGAGTGCGGCGAAGGCCTGGTCGAGCGGGAACTGCTCGATTTCGAGGCGCAGGCCGATGAGCTTTTGCTGATGGGGTTGAGGCTGCGCGAAGGCGTCGATCTCGCCCGCTGGCAGACCCTCTCGGGCCGCGATCCGGATCCGGCCCGGGAAGAATTCCTGATCGAGCATGGTTTCATCGAGCGGATCGGCAATTCTCGGCTGCGCTGCACGCCCGCCGGAATGCTGATCCTCGACGCCGTGGTGGCCGACCTCGCCTGCTGATCGCGGGCCGAGCGGCTCAGCCGCCTTCCTTCACCGGTGCGACGATCCCCCAGGTAACTCCAAAGGGATCCCGGAGCTGGCCGTAATGGTCGCCCCAGAATGCGATCTCCAGCGGCATCGTCACCTCTGCGCCGGCCTCCACCGCCCGATTCCACCAGAAATCAGCGTCGTCGACGACGAGGTGCAGCACGAAGCCCTCCGGCGGCTTCCAGGGATGGCCGAATTCCGGGAAAGGATCGTTCAGCATCAATGCGCCGCCATTGATCGTCAGGTGGCAGTGGATGAGGCGCTTTCCATCCTGGGCATGTTTGCGGTCCTCCTCCTTGGCGCCGAAAGCGCGGACATAGAAGGCCGCCGCCGCATCTGCATCCTCCACGTTGAGATAGGCGATGACGCCGGGCATGGGCGGGCGCGACGGCGCTTGCCAGTCGACCTCGGACCGGGGATCGAGATCGATCGCCGCCTTGAAGCTTCCGTCCATGTAGAAGGGGACGGATTCGTGCTGATGGGCGATCTTCCATCCCCTGTCGGTGCGTGTCAGGCCCAAGGTCAGGCGATACCAGAGCGCCGCCTTCTGGCCATCGTGCTTCTCGCCGGAAAGATGCGTCAGCGCAGTGGCGAAGGCGACGTCGCCGCTCACCGAAACGTCGAGCTCCTCGAGGGTGAAGCCGAGCGGCCCTTTCCACGTGGAAAACCACTGCTCAAGGCCGCCGGCATCTGCGTCGGAAGCCTTGAGGGGGGGCGCCAGCGAAAAGACGAGGCAATCTTCCGTGCCGTGGGCGAGGACGCGGGCGGCATCCTTCCGGCGCAGCGCCTCCGCCCAGTCCCCGATTACCTCCTCGATCTCCGCAACGGCCGCATTCCTGCTCTCGGTAATGGTCATGACCCGGTCCTCCTCTCAGAGTTTCGCAACGAGCGTCGCAAGCTGATCGGCGCATTGGCCCCAGCCCTCGTGGAAGCCCATCTTCTCATGGGCATCGCGGTCCTCGACGCTCCAATGGAGCGCGCGGGCCGTATAGCGGGTCTTGCCGCCCTCGTTCTCGAAGGTCATGACCGCCGTCATGAACGGCTTCTCGGACGGCTTCCAGGCTTCCGTAAAGGCATCGGTGACGACGATCTTCTCGTTCGGCACGACTTCCAGATAGACGCCCTGATTAGGATAGAGTTCACCCTCGGGCGAACGCATGACAAAGCGGTTGGTGCCGCCCGCCCTGACGTCGAGCTCCGCTTCCGTGATCGTCCACGGCAGAGGAGCGAACCACTGCTTCAGAAGCTCGGCTTCCGTGAAGGCCCGGTAGACCTTCTCGCGCGGGGCATCGATCAGCCGTGTCAGAACCAGTTCGCGTTCGCCGCCGGAATTGGTGTCGGTCGCTGCAGTCATTTTCGAAATCCTCCATGTTGGTTCATTCCAAGGACGAAGGAGGATGCCGCCTGCCGACAGGGGCCAGAAAAAATTTATCGCTTTTCTTCTTCCGCGACCGTCGCCGGCTCGGCCGCGAGGTGATCGAGCTGCATGCGGATATAGGCCGCTTCGGACGCGTTGGTGGCCAGTGCGATCGCCCGGTCGAAGGCGGTGCGCGCCTCGCATGCCCGGCCGAGCTGCTTCAAAAGGCCGCCGCGCAGGCCGTGATAATAGAAATAGCCGGAAAGCCTCTCCCCAAGGGGCTCCACCATCGCCAGTGCGGCCTCCGGTCCCTCGCGTTTCGAGACCGCGACCGCGCGATTGAGCGTGACGACCGGCGAGGGCTGCAGGCGCTCGAGCGCCTGGTAGAGGAGGTCGATCTCCTCCCAATCCGTCTGCTCCGGACGTTCGGCGCGGGCATGCAGGGCCGCGATTGCTGCCTGTATCTGGTAGGGACCGGGGCGGCGATGGCGCATTGCTTTGTCGATCATCGCCAGCGCCTCGGTGATCATCGGCCGGCTCCAGAGCCGCCGATCCTGATCTTCGAGCAGGACGACGGCACCATTGGCATCGAAGCGCGCGCGGGCGCGCGAATGCTGGAGCAGCAGAAGCGCCGTCAGCCCCATCATTTCCGGCTCGGCGGGAAACAGCCGCAGCAGCAGCCGCGACAGGCGGATCGCCTCGTCGCAAAGATCGGCGGAGACGCCCTCGGGGCCGTTCATCGCCGAATAGCCCTCGTTGAAGACAAGGTAGATCATCGTCGCGACCGCTGCGAGCCGCTCGGCGCGATCGACGGCATCGGGTGTCTCGAACGGGATGCCGGCGGCTGCGACGCGGGCCTTGGCGCGGGTGATGCGCTGCTCCATCGCCGCTTCGCTGACGAGAAAGGCACGGGCGATCTGCCTGACGGAGAGCCCCGATACGATGCGCAGTGCAAGCGCGATCTGCTGGGTTGCCGGAAGCGCCGGGTTGCTGCAGACGAAGAGCAGCCGCAGGATGTCGTCGCGGTAATGCGCCCCGTCGAGGCGATCGGCGAGTTCACTCTCCCGGTCGTCGAGATCGGAGAGCAGTTCCTCCGGCGGCAGTGCCGTCTCGCGCGACTGCCGCCGCACCTTGTCGATGCCGCTGTTGCGGCCGACGAAGATGAGCCAGGCGGCGGGATCGCGCGGCGGACCGGTGCGGGGCCAGTTTTTCAGCGCACGGATACAGGCCTCCTGGAACGCCTCCTCCGCCAGATCGAGATTGCGAAAGTAACGCAGCAGCGCACCCATTGCCTGCGGCCGCGCGGAAACAAGAGCAAGATCGATCCAGCCTGTGTCGGTCATGAGGGCAGCTCACCGGGTTTATAAAGCGCGAGCGGCCGGACCTCGTAGGAGCCCGTGCTCGGATTGGCGTTACTCAGATCGCGCGCGAAGTCGAGCGCCTCATCCAGCGAGGCGCAATCGATCAGATAGAAGCCGAGCAACTGTTCCTTGGTCTCGGCGAAGGGGCCGTCCATGACGATCGTCTCGCCGGCGCTGTGGCGCAGCGTCGCCGCCGCCGTCGTCGGCACCAGGCGCGCGACGGGCCCCAGCTTGCCCGCTTCGACATATTTGCGTTGGACGGCGCTCAGATCACGCATGACCCTCTCGTCCTCCTCCTTGCTCCAGGCACTGGTGACGCTTTCATCGTTGTAGCAAAGCACGGCGTAAAGCATTGAAAATCTCCGCTCTGGTCTGAAGACGAATGGCGCTATTGATAGCCGACAAGCGGGGCGAAAAAAACGCTCAACAAAAAAGCCCGGCGGACCGGGCTTTCGTAACGTCGGGCTTTCCTGCCTCTATTCGTTGATCAGTCGCTTCAAAAGCTCGATCTCGTGGCTGAGCTTGGTGTCGGCAGAAATCAGTTCCTCGATCTTGCGCACAGCATGGAGCACGGTCGTGTGGTCGCGCCCGCCGAAGCGGCGGCCGATCTCGGGGAAGGAGCGCGGGGTCAGTGTCTTCGACAGATACATGGCGATCTGGCGCGGCTTGACGATGACGCGGGTGCGGCGGTTGGAGACCAGCTCCTGACGCGAGACATTGTAATGCTTGGCGACGACGCGCTGGATATCTTCGATGCGGACGCGGCGCGGTTCCCCGGCATTGACGAGATGGCCGAGCAGTTCGTCGACCCGCTCGATCGAAAGCTGCGGCTCGAAGGAGCGGCGGAAGAGAAGCTGATTGAAGGCGCCCTCGAGTTCGCGGCCGCTGGCTGTCACGTTGCGGGCGACATGGCTCAGTATCTCGAGCGGAATCTCGAGCGAGGCATCGTCCTGGCGCGCCGCTTCGAGACGACGCTTCAGCATTTCCAGGCGCATCTCGTAGTCCGGCCCTTCCATCTCGATCGCCACGCCGCCTTGCAGGCGCGAGCGAACACGGCTGTCGAGCGATTCCAGCTCCCAGGGTGCACGGTCCGCGGCGACGACCACCTGCTTGGCGGAGTCGAGCAGCATGTTCAACAGATGGCAGAACTCGTGCTGGATCGACTTGCCCTGCAGGAACTGCATGTCGTCGATAATGAGAAGGTCGATGTTGCGAAGCGATTCCTTCAGCGACAGCGCGTCATTGTCGCGGATCGCCGTTGCGAAACGCCACATGAAATATTCGGCCGTCAGATAGACGACGCGTGGCGCGCGCGCACTCTGGAGGGCCGCGAGAGCGATCGCCTGCAGAAGATGCGTCTTGCCGAGACCAACGCTCGAATGGATGAAAAGCGGATTGAAGCGCACGGCGCCGGCGCCGGCCTCGGCAATCGTACGCGCTGCCGCGAGCGCGACCCGGTTCGACGAGCCCTCTACGAAACTATCGAAACCGTAGCGCTGATCGAGCGGCGAGCCGAAAAGCGGCGCCTGGACGGGTCTCGCCGGAGCTGCCGCAACCGCAGCGGCGGCAATTGCCACGGTGGGGGCCGCCGAACGGCGGGAGGGAGGGACGACCGCCGCTTCGGCAGCCGCGGCAACGCTCTCTTCAGGAGCCGTCGGGCGATGACCGCGGGTCGCGGTGCGCACGAGGATCTCCACCTTCAGTATCTCGCTGTCCTCCTGCTGGACGAGCGTGGTGATCAGATCGAGATAGCGATTATTGATCCAGGACTTCAGAAAAGTCGTCGGGACCGAGAGGCGCACGACGCTTTTCGACACTGAATGGAGCTTGAGGCGTCCAAACCAACTTGCGAAGACATCCGGACCGACCTGGGCTTTCAAGCGCGCACTTACCCGCTCAAACAGTGCGTCATGCCGCATGTCGTGTTTTTCCCCCGCCGCCTGAGACTGATTGCTTCCGGCCTGAAAACCTCCAGGTGCCGTCGCCAAATTCATCCGCATCTTGCCGCCTTCCAATTTCATTATTCCGATGCCGTCATTTCTGGCGGCCTCATCTTTTATGCCCGCCCGCCACGGCCGCTCGAAAGCCATGCCGCGTCAGCCGGACGCTCTGATACGCACCGAACCGGGCTCCTCATATCCCGCCACGGCACGCTGCGCTCATTCGCTTGCCTTCGCCTCAAGCAAATGTCCCCTCGCACTTCGCCTTACCGATTCTGCACGGCTCTTTTCAAGCCGACCGGAACCGTTTTTCCTCGTTGCCGGCTGACCGCACCCTCGTACGTAGCGGACAGCCCGAGCCTCCTTCTTCCTGCTCCAACGCATTCACAAGGCTAAGCCCTGCCGGCAACCACAAGACGAAACGTCCTCGCTCCGGTGCGAAGGCTCGCCCGGTTTTATCGTCTCGACTTGTTTGATTGATCGACGTGGAATTAACCCCGCCACAGGCGACGGAAAGCCCAAAGTCACCCCGATTGGAATGACCCTTAAACTTCCTCGTACAGATGTAATCTGTGTCCCCTGTGGAAGGCATTTAGGCAGGATCGCCCGGCAAGATCAATCGCGTTTTTTACCCGCCCGTAAGCGTCGACAGTTGACTCTCGTGCCGGGTTTTGCATCCCGCTCCCCGAGTCCGGCGAGAATCCCTGTTGAATCAAGGGTTTTGTTTTTTGCGTTCTTGCTTAGCTGGCGAAAAAGAAAAAAAATAAAAAATGGCTTGACTCACTTCGGACTCAATCCGCCCGCCCCGCCAGACCACATTTTTGCCGCAACCTCTCATAAGCTATTGAAAAGCTTAGAATTTTTTTGTCACGGGATTGACACGAGCGTGGCAAGGTCAATCGCGCAGGCCGTTGGCGGCGGCACGAATCGGAAAAGCCCGGCGAAAACGCCGGGCACTTCATCAACAGCTTTTTTCTTAGCCGGGTTAGGCCGAAAGGCTCTTCACGCGCTGCGCCAGTCGCGAGACCTTACGCGATGCCGTGTTGGAATGCATTACGCCCTTCGTGGCGGCGCGCATCAGCTCCGGCTGTGCCGCCTTCAGGGCGGCGGCTGCGAGTGCCTGATCGCCGGAAGCGATCGCCTCTTCGACCTTGCGGACGAAGCTGCGGATGCGCGAACGACGGGCCTTGTTCACTGCGGTACGGCGTGCGATCTTGCGGGTCGCCTTTTTCGCCGAAGTTGTATTGGCCATTGATGCCTCTCTTCGAAAACTGACATGGACTCCGCCTCGCCGTGCCGGGTCACTGCGACCTGTCATACAAGCAATTCGGGAGTATTATCGGAAAGCCTCGAACGAGGGCGTTCCAAACTGAGGGCGGCGTATAAAGGGAAACCGCCCGCACGTCAACGCGCAATTTGAGAAAACCGAGTCCTGTCCATGGCTCATCTGTGTTTGAATTCGGCTTTGCGCTTGGCGACGAAGGCGGCCATGCCCTCTTTCTGGTCCTCCGTTGCGAAAAGCGACTGGAAGAGCCGCCGCTCGAAGCGCAGGCCCTCGGCGAGCGTCAGTTCCAGAGAGCGGTTGACGGCCTCCTTGGCTATCATCGCCGCCGGCAGCGAGAATGACGCGATCTTCTCCGCGGCGCCGAGCGCCTCCTCCAGGAGCCTGTCCGGAGCCACCACGCGCGAAACCAGCCCGGAGCGCTCCGCCTCCGCCGCGTCCATCATGCGGCCGGTGAGAATGAGGTCCATGGCCTTCGCCTTGCCGACTGCGCGGGTCAGGCGCTGCGATCCACCCATGCCGGGAATGACGCCAAGCGTAATCTCCGGCTGGCCGAACTTCGCCGTTTCGGAGGCGATGATGAAGTCGCACATCATGGCGAGCTCGCAGCCACCGCCGAGCGCGAAACCGGATACGGCGGCGATCATCGGTTTGCGGGCGTTCGCGACATGCTCCCAGCCGCCAAGGAAATCGGCGAGGTAACCGTCGACGAAATCGAGCCCCTGCATCTCCTTGATGTCGGCGCCGGCGGCAAAGGCCTTCTCGGAGCCGGCAAGGACGATGGCGCCGACGGCCCTGTCGGCGTCGAAGGCCTTCAGCGCGGCATCGAGCTCGCGCATCAGCACCGCATTCAGCGCATTGAGCGCCTGCGGACGGTTGAGCGTGATCAGGCCCACGCGGCCCTGCGTTTCGACCAGCAACGTCTCGTAACTCATTCCCCATCTCCTTCACGCGTTGTCGGAAGATTGAAGAGCGGAATGTGCCATGCCGCCCTATTTCTGGCAGTGCGGACAGTAAAAAGTCGAACGTCCCGCCTGTACTATGCGGGCGACCGTACCGTGGCAGCCGGGCGTGCGGCAAGCCTCGCCTTCCCTGTCATAGACGGAGAAGCTGTGCTGGAAATAGCCGAGACTGCCGTCCGCCTGAATGTGATCCTTGAGCGAGGAGCCGCCGGCGGCGATCGCATCGGCAATCACGGCGCGGATCCTTTCCGTCAGCGCGATCAGCGCCTGTTTCGGGCGGCCCCGCTTGTCGACGAGCGTGCCTGCCGACCTTTTCGGCGAGAGGCCCGAGCGCCACAGCGCCTCGCAAACATAGATATTTCCGAGCCCCGCGATCGTCCTCTGGTCGAGAAGAGCGGCTTTCAGCGGCTGGATCTTGCCGGCGAAACGGGTGGCGAGATAGGCGGCATCGAGGGCATTGCCGGTCGGCTCCTCGCCGAGGCCGCGGAGGAAGACGTGGTCGGCGAGCGCAGAGCGCCGTGCCAGATCCATGAAACCGAAGCGACGCGGATCGTTATAGATCACCCGTGCCGGCCCGGAGCCGCCATCGAGATGGAAGACGACATGATCGTGCTTCTCGTCCTTGCCGCGCGGGTGGTGGAAAGCGCCGGGCGTGGCCGGATCCGCACCAGCCTCTATCGGGCCCTTCTCGATCCGGAACGAGCCGGACATGCCGAGATGGGCGATGATGACGTCGCCGCCCTCGAGCTCGATCATCAGATATTTGGCGCGCCGCGAGAGGGCGATGATCCGGCGGCCCGCGACCGCGTTCGCGAAATTCTCGGGGAACGGAAAGCGCAGATCCGGCCGGCGCAACTCCGCCCGCACCAGAAGCGCACCCTCCATCGTCGGCGCCAGTCCGCGCTTGACCGTTTCCACCTCGGGCAATTCCGGCATCGGCCGTGTTCCTTCATCCTTTATTCATCGCACCCGCCCGCGTGAGCGGCACGCCATTCCCATGACGCCGCCGATAGCCTATATCCCGCTCCATCCGGCAGCCGGTCGCCTCTCGCTCAGATAGCGTGCACGGAGCGATTTCGCTATGGTGCCGGCAAAATTCGTTGAAGTGGAGTTTCGTATGGCGGATGAGCGCGTATCGGCGAGGGGCGGAATGGAGACCTCATTCGGTTTCCGCGAAGTCGGCACGGGCGAGAAGCAGCCGCTCGTCAACGACGTCTTCCACAAGGTCGCCAAACGCTACGACATCATGAACGACGTGATGTCGGCCGGGCTGCACCGGGTCTGGAAGGATGCGATGATCGCGGCGCTCAACCCGCCGGGCCGCGAGGACTATCGGGTTCTCGACGTCGCCGGCGGCACCGGTGACATCGCCTTCCGCATCGTCGAGCGCTCCGGGCGCAAGGCCCATGCGACCGTGCTCGACATCAACGGCTCGATGCTCTCGGTCGGCGCCGAGCGCGCCCGCAAGAAGGGGATCGAAGCCAATCTCGACTTCGTCGAGGCCAACGCCGAAGACCTGCCCTTCGCGGCGAATTCCTTCGACGCCTACACGATCGCCTTCGGCATCCGCAACGTGCCGCGCATAGAGGTCGCGCTCAAGGAGGCCTACCGCGTGCTGAAGCGCGGCGGCCGGCTGCTCGTGCTCGAATTCTCCGAAGTGGAAATGCCGCTGCTCGACCGCTTCTACGATGCCTGGTCCTTCAATGCGATTCCGAAATTCGGAAAGCTCATCACCGGCGACGATGCGCCCTACCAGTATCTGGTGGAATCGATCCGCAAGTTTCCGAACCAGCGTGATTTCGCCGCCATGATCCGCGATGCCGGCTTCGCGCGCGTCTCCTTCACCAATTATACCGGCGGCATCGCAGCGCTGCATTCCGGCTGGAAAATCTGAGCGCATGAGCACTCCCGGAGCATATTTCCGTCTCATACGGATCGGCTGGGTCCTTGCGCGCGAGAATGCGTTTGCGGCAGTCCCCTCCGAACACCTGCCCCCGCTCGCACGCTTCGTCCAGAAGCTCGCCGGCCTGCTTGCCAGCCGCGAGGCCCGGCTCGGTGCGCGCAGCGGCCGCCTCGCCCGGGCGGTGGAACGGCTCGGCCCTTCCTATGTCAAGATCGGCCAGTTTCTGGCGACGCGCCCGGACGTGGTCGGCGCCGAACTTGCCGCCGACCTGTCGCTGCTCCAGGACCGCATGGCCACCTTTCCGGAGAGCGCATCCAGGGCGGCGATAGAGGCGTCTCTCGGGCGCCCCGTCGGTGAGCTCTTCCTCGAATTCTCCGAACCGATCGCAGCCGCATCGATCGCCCAGGTCCATCCCGCCGTGGTCATGCGCGACGGCACGCGCGAAAGGGTGGCCGTCAAGGTCATCCGCCCGGGGGTGCGCCAGCGCTTCGTGGCCGACATCGAGGCCATGTACCTGGTCTCGCGCATGCAGGAGCGATTCCTGCCCTATACGCGCCGCCTGAGGCCGGTCGAAGTGACGAAGACGCTGGAGCAGACGACCAAGGTCGAAATGGACCTGAGGCTCGAGGCCGCGGCGCTTTCCGAACTTGGCGAGAACACCAGGGAGGATTCCGGGTTTCGCGTGCCCAGGGTCGATTGGGAGCGCACCGGCCGCGACGTCGTGACGATGGAATGGATCGACGGCATCAAGATGTCGGACATCGAAGGGCTGAAACGGGCCGGCCATGACCTGAACCGCCTGGCCGAAACGCTGATCCAGTCCTTTCTGCGCCACACGCTCCGGGACGGCTTCTTCCATGCGGACATGCACCAGGGCAACCTGTTCGTCGACGAGGCAGGCCATATCGTCGCCGTCGACATGGGCATCGTCGGCCGCCTCGGCCGGAAGGAACGCCGCTTCCTGGCCGAGATCCTCTACGGCTTCATCATGCGCGACTATCAGCGCGTCGCGGACGTGCATTTCGAGGCCGGCTACGTTCCCTCGCACCACGACGCCGCAAGCTTCGCCCAGGCGATCCGTGCCATCGGCGAGCCGATCCACGGCCAGCCGGCCGAGACGATCTCGATGGCGAAACTGCTGACGCTTCTGTTCGAGGTCACCGAACTTTTCGACATGCAGACGCGTCCCGAACTGGTGATGCTGCAGAAGACGATGGTCGTCGTCGAGGGCGTCGCCCGAACGCTCAATCCGCGCTTCAACATGTGGAAGGCGTCCGAACCGGTGGTCGGCAAGTGGATAAGGGACAATCTCGGGCCGAAACGCATCGTCGCCGATCTGCGCGACGGCATTCATGCGGCGCTCCGGGTTGCCGAAGCGCTGCCCGAGATTGCGGCGCGGACGGAACGCTTCTCCGGGGAAATCATGGCGATGAGCGAGAACGGCCTGCGCTTCGATCCGGAGACCGCGGAAGCGATCGGCAGGTCCGAGGCGCGCCATACGCGCTCGGGCCGTATCGCACTATGGGTTATCGCGGCGGCGCTCGTCTACATCGCCTGGCAGCTTGCGTGAGCGGAGCGGCGGGCCTCCTTGCCAGCCTGCCGGAGAGAAGTGCCCGGCAGCCAAGAGGCGCCAACGATCAAAGCAGGAGGAAGGAATATGGATCTCGGCATTAGCGGCAAAAGGGCGCTCGTTCTCGGCGGCAGCAAGGGGCTCGGGCGCGGTATCGCCGAAGCGCTCGCGGCGGAAGGCGTTGCGGTCGCGCTGACCGGCCGGAACGAAGAAACCGCAGCCAAGGCCGCAGCGGAAATCGGCCCGGACGCTGCCGGCTTTTCGCTCGACCTTGCAAAGCCTGAAATCGTCGACCCCTTCCTCGATCGGCTCTCCTCCGCATTCGGACAGGTCGATATTCTGGTACTGAACGGTGGCGGTCCGCCGCCGACGAATGCTGCCGACATCGATCCCGGCTTCTGGCGGGCTCAGTTCGAGGCGATGGTGCTTTCCGGCATGCGCATCGCCCACCGCCTGCTGCCGTCCATGCGGGAGCGCCGCTTCGGCCGCATCGTCGCCGTCGCCTCCACCAGCATCCGCGAGCCGATCCCCGGCCTGACGGCGTCCAATGCGCTGCGCAGCGCGCTTGCCGGCTGGATGAAGACACTCGCCCGCGAGGTGGCAGCCGACGGCGTGACCGTCAACATGCTCCTGCCCGGCAGGCTCGCAACGGACCGGACGCTGGGCTTCGATCGCATGGATGCAGAGGCCGAAGGCGTCAGCGTCGAAACCGTTGCAGCGCGCAGCCAGTCGGAAATTCCGGTCGGGCGCTACGGGACGCCGGCCGAGTTCGGTGCTGCCGCAGCCTTTCTCGCAAGCCGGCAGGCCGCTTACATCACCGGGATTGCGCTGCCTGTCGACGGCGGGCTCAGCCGTTCGATGCTCTGACCATGCTCATCCCGCTTCAGAGACCGGCGGCACGAGGCCTGCGGTGCTGCGCCGTCACCGCTCTCGTCATTCTTTTCAGTCTAACAGGGATCGCGAGGGCCGCCATGCTGGATAAAGAACTCCTCACGGCCGCCCGGCTGGGCAATGCCGCCGAAATCAGCGCTCTCGTAGAGCGCGGCGCACAAGCGGATGCGCGCGACGAAACAGGCGCGACGGCCCTGCTCATCGCCACTCATGAGAACAATATCGAGGCCGCAAGGGTCCTCATCGCGGCCGGCGCCGACGTCAACGCCAAGGACCGCATCGAGGACAGCCCTTATCTCTATGCCGGCGCGCGCGGCCGTCTCGAAATACTGAAGATGACGCTCGCGCATGGCGCCGATCTAGAGAGCACCAACCGCTACGGCGGCACCGCCCTCATCCCCGCCGCCGAGCGCGGCCATGTCGAAACCGTGAAGACGCTGATCGATGCCGGCGTTGCCGTCGATCATGTAAACCGCCTCGGCTGGACGGCGCTCCTCGAGGCGATCATCCTCGGTAACGGAGGCGACAGCCATACGGAGATCGTCGGGCTGCTGATCGAGGCCGGTGCCGATGTCGATCTGGCAGACGGCGACGGCGTTACGCCCCTTGCCCATGCAAAAAGGCGAGGGTTCCGGCAGATCGAGCGCCTCCTTCTCGCCGCCGGCGCTCATCAAACTGCGGAATGAAGGCTTAGAGCGGGATGAGGAAAAGTGTGTGCGGTTTTCCGCCCGCATCCCGCTCTAATTTTTTGGAATCGATCACATTCATGTTTTCAGGTCGAACCGACCCAAAAACATCGTGATCTAATGCACGCCAAAAATCAGTGACTTATGCGCGGCCACGGCTGCCGTGACGCCATCGCCGACCGCATGCGAGACCGAGCCCGCGCCCCGCGCGGCATCGCCGCAGGCATAGATGCCCTCGACGCTCGTCTCCTTTGCCTCGTTCGTCCGGATATAGGGTCCGAGCGGTCCGTCCTCGAATTCGCAGCCGAGCGCTGCAGGCAGATCGCTCGCCATGCGGGTGCGCGACGCGACGAACAGGCCTTCGAGGGAAACGGACCGGCCGCCATCCAGAACCACGCTCGCCTTCGCGCCGTCAACGGCGACGACCCTCTCCCTTTCGATCTCCACACCGCGCGCTTCCAGCATGGCGGCCTGAGCGGCGTCGGGCTCGAACGCTTCATTGGCGAACAGGATGGTCGGCCCCCAGTCCGGCAGCATCATGGCCTGGTGAAAACTGTGCTCACCGGTTGCGAGAACGCCGATGCGGCCCTGCCCGAGCTCATAGCCATGGCAATAGGGGCAGTGAAAGACGGCGCGGCCCCAGCGTTCCTGAAGTCCCGGTATCGACGGCAATTCATCGACCACGCCCGTTGCCAGGATCAGCCGCCGCGCCGCGATATTTTCGCCCTGCACCGAGACGACCAGATTGGCCCCGTCGCGGCCCGCCGTATCGGCCGTTCCTTCGACGAAACGCACATTGGGATAGGCCAGCAACTGTTCGCGGCCGTGCGCCGCGATCGCCGCCGGCGCCTCGCCGTCCCGGCTGAGGAACCCATGCGACGATTCGGCAAAGCGGTTCCTGCGCGCGCCCGCATCGACGACGACAACAGAGCGTCTGGCTCTGGCCAATTGGAGTGCCGCCGACAGCCCCGCATAGCTTCCACCCACGATCGCCACATCTACCGGCATCACATCAACCGCCATGGTTCTGCTCCTTCATCTGCTGGCGACGAATGGCGATTCGTCGCTGGAAATCGTTTGAAAGATCCGCCAGGCTTATTCGTTCCAATCGCTGCATGAGAAGCGCCTCGGCATCCCGGAGCGCCCCGTCCATCGCGGCATTGACCGCCTGCTCCACCACGCAGCCGGGAGCCTCGGTTCGGTTGCCGATTGCAAATACGGCCGGTTCACCGAGCGCGGCATGCACGTCCGCAAGGCTGATCGTTGCGAGATCGCGCACGAGCGACCAGCCTCCCCCATGCCCCCTTTCGGAGCGGACGAGACCCGCTTCCCGTAAACCCGCCATGGTTCGTCGGACCACGACGGGATTGGTGGAGAGGCAGGCTGCCAGTTCCTCCGAGGTGATGGTTTCACGCTCCGCCATGTGGAGGAGCGCATGCAGGGTAATGGAGAGTCTGCTATCGCGTTTCATGTAACTCAATGTGTTACGTGACGCCGGGAAAGTCAAGCTTCGAAATCTGGTCTGCACTCGAAATCAGGCGCGCAATTGCGTGCGGCAAGCCGGTCGAGTAGGGTCGCCGGAAACGGACGGGAGCGGCTCAAGCCGAAGCGGAATGACACTGTCGGGCAAGCGCATTCTTCTCATCATCTCCGGCGGCATCGCGGCCTATAAGAGCCTCGATCTGATCCGCCGCCTGCGCGAGCGCGGCGCCGACGTGCGCCCGGTGATGACGGCGGCGGCGCAGCGTTTCGTGACGCCGCTGACCGTCGGCGCGATCTCGGCCTCCCACGTTTTCACGGAGCTTTTCGCGCGCGAGGACGAGCAGGATGTCGGTCACATCCGGCTGGCGCGGCATTGCGATCTCGTGGTCGTGGCGCCGGCAACGGCCGACCTGATGGCAAAGATGGCGCACGGTCACGCCGACGACCTCGCCTCGACGGTGCTCCTGGCGACCGACCGGCCGGTGCTGCTCGCGCCGGCGATGAACCCGAGGATGTGGTCGCACCCTGCCACGCTCCGCAACCGCGCGACGCTCGCCGGCGACGGCGTCCGCTTCGTCGGACCTGCCACCGGCGAAATGGCCGAGAGCGGCGAGGCAGGGGAAGGCCGCATGGCCGAACCTCTGGAGATCGTCGCGGCGGTCGAGGAATTGTTCAGCGAGGCAAGGCCGCTCGCCGGGCGCAAGGCCATCGTCACATCCGGACCGACGCACGAGCCGATCGATCCGGTGCGCTACATCGCCAACCGCTCGTCCGGGAAGCAGGGCCACGCGATCGCCGCAGCACTGGCACGGCTCGGCGCCGAGGTCACGCTCGTTTCCGGGCCGGTGACGATCGCGGACCCCGCCGGCGTCCGCGTCGTCCGGGTCGAGCGCGCCGAGGAGATGCGTGATGCGGTGTTGGCCGCGCTGCCGGCCGATGTGGCCGTCATGGTGGCGGCCGTTGCCGACTGGCGCGTCGCATCGACAGCCGGCAACAAGATCAAGAAGCGGCCGGGAGAAGCCCCTCCTCCGCTGCAGCTTGCCGAGAATCCCGATATCCTGAAGACCGTCGGCCACTACGCATCGCGGCCGAGGCTCGTGATCGGCTTTGCCGCCGAGACCGAGAACGTCGCCGAGAACGGCCGCGCCAAGCTCCAGAAGAAGGGCGCCGATTACATTCTGGCCAACGACGTTTCGCCCGCAACCGGCATCATGGGCGGCGACCGCAATCGCGTGAAGCTTATCGGCCGTGACGGCACCGAGGAATGGCCGGAAATGGGCAAGGACGATGTCGCGGCGAAGCTCGCAGCGCTGATCGTGGCGAAGCTTTCATCCTGAAAACAGACGGGAGGCGGGCGCCATTGCCACATCGGCCGTCCCGAAAAGGCGAACGTCGACGCCGTTTTCCCCGACGATGATCGCGGATCCGTCCGGAACCTCCACCCAGGCGCTGTCGTCGTCGTTGAGCGGCTCGGAGACGAGGCAATAGCCGCCACTCGACCCCATGGGACCTGCATAGAGCGTGGGAGCTTTCCAATCCGTGGCATAGCGGACCGCATAAAGATCGCGGCCGTCGGAGAAGGCCGCCGTGAAGCGCACGAGTGCCGGGCGTCCCAGGCGTTCGGCAAGCCGCTCGACGAAGGCGAGCGCCTCGGCCACGGCACCGAGGGGATCACGGTCGAGACCGAACTGCAGGGCAAGCAGGAAAAGCAGCTCCGAATCCGTCGTGCCGCTGCGCGCCGAATAGAGCTCGTTGTCGAGCATGGTCTCCATCGGCCGCCGCAAATGCTCGAAATCGCCGATCTGTCCATTATGCATGAAGGACCAGCGGCCGAAGACGAAGGGATGGCAATTGTCGCGGCGCGTGCCGCCGCCGGTGGCCGCGCGCACATGGGCGAGGAACAGCGGCGAGCGAATCTGCCTCGCAATGCTCTTGAGATTGCAGTCGGACCAGGCGGGCAGGATGTCCCGGTAGCGGCCCGGCTCCGGGCGGTCGCCATACCAGGCTATTCCGAAGCCGTCGCCATTGGTCGCCGTTTTCGCCCTGACGGCGCAATGGGATTGCTCGATCAGGGAATGCTTGGGCGACGTCACGAGTTCTTCGAGATAAAGCGGCTCTCCGCGATAGGCTGCCCAACGGCACATGCTCGATCACTCCGATTTCGCCCCACCATATGAAAGCGATTCGTCCACCACCGTCACCAGTGATGTTTCAACGCAACATGGTAAAAATGCGTTAACACATTCTTCCCCAAGCATAGCGGGCCGAGCGGGTACGCTCTGTTCCATCAGGCACGTGGACCAGATTTTCGAACAAATATTCCATATTGACAATTCCCGCGCATTTCATTTCATTTCGCCGAGCACAGACGAGGGCCTGGCCCGGGAGAAACGAGATGAGCGGCAAGCGCAGGCTGGGCATTGGCCTGATCGGGACGGGTTTCATGGGCAAGGCGCATGCCCTTGGCTTCACGATTGCGGCACGAGTCTTCGACCTGCCCTTCGAGCTGGATCTCGTGTCCGTCGCGGACGTGACGCAGGAGGGCGCGGAGGCGGCCCGCGGACGGCTCGGCTTCCGCAAGGCGACCGCCGACTGGCGCGAACTTCTGACCGACCCCGAGATCGACATCATCGACATCACCACGCCGAACCTCCTGCACAAGGAGATGGCGCTCGCTGCGTTTGCCCACGGCAAGCACGTCTATTGCGAAAAGCCGCTGGCACCGACGGTCGCCGACTGCGCCGAGATGGTCGCCGCCGCGGAAAAGGCCGGCGTCGTCACCCAGGTCGGCTTCAACTATCTCAAGAACCCGCTCATTTTTCTCGCGAGCGACATTATCGAAAGCGGCGAGATCGGCGAAATACGGTCGTTTCGCGGCATTCACGCGGAAGATTTCATGGCGGATGAGAGCGTTCCGTGGGGTTGGCGGCTGGACCCGCGCAGCGGCGGCGGTGCGCTCGCCGACATCGGCAGCCACATGATCGCCTGCATGCGCCATCTCGTCGGGCCGATCCGGTCCGTGCTGGCAGAGACCGTCATCCACATTCCGCAGCGCCCTGTCGCGCGCGGCGCCACAGCGACCCGGACGGTCGAGGTCGACGACGTCACGCGGGCCTTCGTCCGTTTCGAGAGCGGCGCGAGCGGAAGCTTCGAAGCGAGCTGGATCGCGACCGGCCGCAAGATGCAGCACGATTTCGAGATTTACGGCTCCAAGGGAAGCATCGTCTTCACTCAGGAGCGCCTGAACGAGATCAGGGTCTACTACGCCGGCGACGACATCAGGAGCCGCGGCTTCCGTACGATCTGGGCGGGACCGGAGCATCCGCCCTACGGAGCCTTCTGCGTGGCACCGGGCCACCAGATCGGCTTCAACGAGCTGAAGGCGATCGAGGCCAACGAGTTCCTGGAAGCGATCGCCAAAGGCAGCAAAACCTCGACCGATTTCCGAGAGGGCTACGAAGTGCAGAAGGTCCTTTCCGCGACCTATCACTCCGCGAGGACGAACGAGTGGGTGGAGATTGGCTGACACGATCTGGTCGCGCGGGCACGCCCCTCATCCGGCCTGCCGGCCACCTTCTCCCCGCAAGCGGGGAGAAGGGACATGCCCGATGGTTCGCGGGCGGTCATGGTGGCGAAGGTGGCGCCGCGCGTTTCCTTCGCCCCGCCTGCGGGGAGAAGGTGGCCGGCAGGCCGGATGAGGGGCAGGCTGAGGCGATGCGGGCCTGCGAACTTCGCCTGGGATAAGGAAGCCAAAATGGAACATCCGTTCTATCGCTGCAATGGCTAGTCGATTAGACTGAGGCAAACGACAAGAGCGAGCCCGGAGGCCCGAACGATGCCCACGCCTGAAACGATTGCCGATGTCCCGCAGGATTTCGAAACGCTGAAGGCGGTCATCCTCGAGCGCAAGGCGCAGCTGCCGAAGCGGCTGAAACAGGTGGCGGCCTACTCGCTCGACAATCCGGACGAGATCGCCTTCGGGACTGCGGCGAGCATTGCGACTTCGGCCGACGTCCAGCCCTCCACGCTCGTGCGTTTCGCCCAGCACTTCGGCTTCGAAGGCTTTTCGAGCCTGCAGCAGATTTTTCGCGCACGCCTGCGGGAGCGCACGCCCGGCTACGAGGAACGGCTGAAGGCGCTGCGCCAGAACGATCACAGCAGGCTCGAAAGCGGATCGATCTTCAACGGCTTCGTCGCGGCCGCCCATCGCTCGCTCGACAATATCGCGACCTCGGTCGATCCGGAGGCGTTCGAGCGCGCCGTGGGCATTCTCGCCAAGGCGAACACGATCTACCTCATCGCCAAGCGGCGCTCCTATCCGATCTCCAGCTATATGGCCTACGCTTTCGGCAAGCTGAAGGTGAAGTACCAGCATGTCGGAACGGCCGCCGGAATCGACGAGGACATGCTGGCCATGGCGACGAAGGAGGATGCCGCCTTCGCCGTAAGCTTCTCGCCCTACGCGTCGGAAAGCGCCAGCCAGGCGCGCTTGCTCGCCAACCGCAAGGTACCCGTGGTCTCGCTGACCGACTCCGCCTTCTCGCCGCTCGCCGAATCCTCCAGGGTCTGGTTCGAACTGGTCGAGGCCGATCATGCCGGCTTCCGTTCGCTCTCCGCCAGCATGGCCTTCGCCATGGCGCTGACCGTCGCAATCGCCGAGAAACGGCGTCGCCTCGCCGAGGGCGAGTGAAGCAATATAGAATGGAAATTCCATATTGACGAAACAACGGAATTTATGTTTCATATGCTCGTCACCCATGGCATAGGCATATTTGTCGGCGCCGGTCCGGCGTCCGCGGGGAGGAAGCAGTGAGCCAGATTCCATCGGCCCAAGTTCCATCAGGTGCGGGTGCCAAGCCCCTCGACCTCATCACGATCGGCAGAGCTTCGGTCGACCTCTACGGACAGCAGATCGGCACGCGGCTCGAGGACGTGGCGAGCTTCGCCAAATCGGTCGGCGGCTGCCCCTGCAACATTTCCGTGGGCACAGCGCGCCTCGGCCTGAAATCGGCGCTACTGACACGCGTCGGCGACGAACAGATGGGCCGCTTCATCCGCGAGCAGCTTCAGCGCGAAGGCGTCGAGACGCGCGGCATCGTCACCGACCCGGAGCGGCTGACCGCACTTGCGATCCTCTCCGTCGAGAACGACAAATCCTTCCCGCTCCTTTTCTATCGCGACAATTGCGCCGACAACGCGCTTTGTGAGGACGATATTTCCGAGGATTTCATCCGTTCCGCGCGCGCGGTCCTCGTCACCGGCACGCATTTCGCCAAGCCGAATGCGGACGCCGCCCAGCGCAAGGCGATAAGGATCGCCAAGGAAAGCGGCGCCAGGATCGTCTTCGACATCGATTACCGCCCTAATCTATGGGGTCTTGCGGGCCACGATGCGGGCGAGAGCCGCTACATCGCCTCGGACCGCGTTTCGGCGCATCTGAAGACCGTGCTCGGCGATTGCGACCTGATCGTCGGCACCGAGGAAGAGGTGCTGATCGCCTCGGGCGAAAGCGACCTCCTCGCGGCGCTCAAGACCATCCGCTCGCTCTCCAAAGCCACGATCGTGCTCAAACGCGGGCCGATGGGCTGCATCGTCTATGATGGACCGATCTCGGACGATCTCGAAGACGGTATCGTCGGCAAGGGTTTTCCAATCGAGGTCTATAACGTTCTCGGCGCCGGCGACGCCTTCATGTCGGGCTTTCTGCGCGGCTGGCTCACCGGCGAGCCGCACGCGACTTCCGCCACCTGGGCCAACGCCTGTGGCGCCTTCGCGGTTTCGCGCCTGCTCTGCGCACCGGAAATCCCGACCTGGACCGAACTGCAATATTTCCTCGAACACGGCAGCAAGGAGAAGGCGCTGCGCAAGGACGAGGCGATCAACCACGTGCACTGGGCGACGACGCGCCGGCGCGACATCCCGCTCCTGATGGCGCTCGCCGTCGACCATCGCAGTCAGCTCGAGGACATTGCCGAGGGAAATCCCGAACTGCTCTCGCGCATCCCGGCCTTCAAGGTGCTCGCCGTCAAGGCGGCGGCAGAGGTGGCTCAAGGCCGCTCCGGCTTCGGCATGCTGATCGACGACAAATACGGCCGCGATGCGCTCTATGCCGCCGGTGCCCATCGCGACTTCTGGATCGGCAAGCCGATCGAGCTTCCGGGCTCGCGGCCGCTCACCTTCGAATTCAGCCAGGACCTCGGCAGCCGCCTTGTCGACTGGCCGGTCGACCATTGCATCAAGGTGCTTTCCTTCTACCATCCCGACGATCCGGCCGAACTCAAGGCCGCTCAGGTCGCAAAGTTGCGTTCGGCCTTCGAGGCGGCGCGCAAGGTCGGGCGCGAGATCCTGATCGAGATTATCGCCGGCAAGCACGGAAAACTCGACGACCGGACCATTCCGCGGGCGCTGGAGGAGCTCTATGATGCCGGCCTGAAGCCGGACTGGTGGAAGCTCGAGCCGCAAGCGAGCCGCGCCGCCTGGGCTGCGATCGACGCCGTGATCGAGACGCGCGATCCGCTTTGCCGGGGCGTGGTGCTCCTCGGCCTGGAAGCACCCTACGAGGTGCTGAAGGACGGATTCGCCGCCGCCAGAACGTCGAAGACGGTCAAGGGATTTGCCGTCGGCCGGACGATCTTCGCCGACGCCGCCAAGGCCTGGCTCGCCGGCAGGATGACCGACGAGCAGGCAGTCTCCGACATGGCGGCGAAGTTCAAGGCGCTCGTCGATCTCTGGCTGCAATTGGGTGAGACCAAGGCGGCGT
Source organism: Sinorhizobium meliloti (assembly GCF_017876815.1). Taxonomy (NCBI): domain Bacteria; kingdom Pseudomonadati; phylum Pseudomonadota; class Alphaproteobacteria; order Hyphomicrobiales; family Rhizobiaceae; genus Ensifer; species Ensifer meliloti. Next base: position 964,136 of record NZ_JAGIOS010000001.1, read on the forward strand.
AGCGGTCAAATGAAAAGGCGGCGCAAGGATGCGGCCGCGAGGAGGAAACAAATGAGCCAGAAAACCGTGCGCCTGACCATGGCACAGGCCGTGGCGCGGTTCCTGACCCGGCAGATGACGATCATCGACGGCGAGCGCGTGCCGATCTTCGGCGGCGTCTTCGCCATCTTCGGCCATGGCAACGTCGCCGGCGTCGGCGAAGCGCTTTACGGCGTTCGCGAAACGCTCCCGACCTACCGTGCCCAGAACGAACAGGGAATGGCGAATGCGGCGATCGCCTTCGCCAAGGCGAGCTTCCGCCGCCGCTTCATGGCCTGCACCACCTCGATCGGCCCGGGCGCGCTCAACATGGTGACCTCGGCCGCGCTGGCGCATGTCAACCGGCTGCCGGTCCTGCTCCTTCCCGGCGACGTCTTCGCCAACCGCAGGCCCGATCCGGTGCTGCAGCAGGTGGAGAGTTTCGGGGACGGCACGATCTCGGCGAATGACTGCTTCAAGCCCGTCTCGCGCTATTTCGATCGCATCACCCGGCCCGAGCAGATCATCCCGGCGCTTCGCCGCGCCATGCAGGTGCTGACGGATCCTGCCGATTGCGGCCCGGTGACGCTATCGCTCTGCCAGGACGTGCAGGCGGAAGCCTATGACTATCCGGAATCCTTCTTCGACGAGAAGGTCTGGGTGCCGCGTCGAATCGAGCCTGATCTCGACGAGCTGGCATCGGCAATCGAGGCGCTCAGATCCGCGAAGAAGCCGATCATCATCGCCGGCGGCGGCGTGCTTTATTCGGAAGCGAGCGCCGAACTTGCCGCCTTCGCCGAGAAACACGGCATTCCGGTCGTCGAGACGCAGGCCGGCAAGTCCGCTCTGCCGCATTCGCATCCGCTGAATATGGGTTCCGTCGGCGTCACCGGCACGTCCGCCTCCAACGCATTGGCGGAAGAGGCCGATGTGGTGCTTGCCGTCGGCTCACGGCTGCAGGATTTCACCACCGGTTCCTGGGCGCTCTTCAAAAACGAGGCGCTGAAGATCATCGGCCTCAATGTCCAGGCCTTCGACGCCGGCAAGCACGAGGGACAGCCGCTGATTTCCGACGCGCGGGCCGGCCTCAACCGCATCTCCGGCGGACTCGGCAGCTACAAGGCCGATAGTGCCTGGACCGAGAGGGCAAAAGCGGGCAAGGCCGAATGGCTTGCTGCGGCCGAGAGGGCGACCGCCACCACCAATGCGGCGCTTCCCTCCGATGCCCAGGTCATCGGCGCCGTCCAGCGCGCCCGCGGCGGCAGAAAAACGACGCTCGTCTGCGCCGCCGGGGGGCTTCCGGGCGAGCTGCACAAACTGTGGCAGGCCGAAGAGCCAGGCGGCTATCACATGGAATACGGCTTTTCGACCATGGGCTACGAAGTCGCCGGCGGCCTGGGCGTGAAGCTTGCCAAGCCCGATAGCGACGTGATCGTCATGGTGGGCGACGGCAGCTACATGATGCTGAACTCGGAGATCGCCTCTTCGATCATGCTCGGCGCCAAATTCACCGTCGTGCTGCTCGACAATGCCGGCTATGGCTGCATCAACCGGCTGCAGATGGGAACGGGCGGCGCCAATTTCAACAATCTGTTGAAGGACACGCATCATGTGGAGCTGCCTCAGATCGACTTCGCCGCGCACGCCGCCGCCATGGGCGCCGTGACCCGCAAGGTCGGCTCGATCCCCGAGCTCGAAGCTGCGCTCGCGGAGACCGCCGACGAGGTGCGCACGACCGTCATCGTCATCGATACCGATCCGCTGATCACAACGGAGGCCGGCGGGCACTGGTGGGACGTCGCGGTGCCGGAGGTTTCCGACCGCGATCAGGTGAAGGCCGCCCGCGAAGGCTACGAAAAGGCCCTCCAGGCGCAGCGGTTTGGTTGACATTGGAATCCGGCCAGCGGCCCCTCTCCTCGGGTGTACCCGAGGACTAGTCCTCGGGAGTCCCTTCTCCCCGCACAGCGGGGGAAGGTGGCGGCAGCCGGATGAGGGGCATATCGGCACGCAACAGAGCGAAGCATCCGCCTTAAGATACGACAGCAGAAAGCAAAACACATGATCCGTTACGGAACCAACCCGATCGCCTGGAGCAATGACGACGACCATTCGATCGGCGCGCATCTGACGCTCGAGGACTGCCTCTCCGATTGCCGGAAGATCGGCTTCGACGGCATCGAAAAGGGTCATAAGATGCCGTCCGACCCCGAAGCGCTGAAGCAGAAGCTCTCAAGTTATGATCTCGTCTTCGTCTCGGGCTGGCACTCGACCAACCTCCTGACCCATGATGTCGAAGCGGAGAAGAAGGCTATCCAGCCGCATCTCGACCTTCTGAAGCACAATGGCTGCAAGGTGGCGATCGTCTGCGAGACCTCGAACGCGATTCACGGAGACGATTCCAAGTCGCTCGTGAAGGACAAGCCGGTTCTGCCGGCGGACAAGTGGGAGAAATTCGGCACCGACCTCGAGGCGATCGCCGAATATTGCGCCGGCCAGGGCGTCGATCTCGTCTACCACCACCACATGGGCACGATCGTCCAGACCGGCGAGGAGATCGACCTCCTGATGCGGAACACCGGTCCGGCGACCAAACTGCTGCTCGACACCGGCCATGCCTGGTTCGGCGGTTCCGACCCGGCGGAAGTGGCGCGGAAATATATGGGCCGCGTCCGCCACATTCATTGCAAGAACGTCCGCCCGGCGGTCCGCAAGGTGGTCGAAGGCGAAGGTCTCTCCTTCCTCGAGGGTGTGCGACGCGGCGTCTTCACGGTTCCGGGCGATGAGGAAGGCGGCGTCGATTTCCTGCCTGTTCTCAAAACTGCGGCCGAACACGGCTATGACGGCTGGCTGGTGATCGAAGCCGAACAGGATTCGGCGGTGCGCAACCCCTTCGAATACCAGTCGCTCGGGCTGAAATCGCTGAAGACGTTTGCGAGGGAGGCCGGGCTCGATCGGGCGTAATTGCCCCCTCATCCGGCTGCCGCCACCTTCTCCCCGCGCGCCGGGAGAAGGGATATGCCGCGCCGCCTCCCGTGTCCCTCCCCGCGCCCGGGCCAGTCCTCGGGTAACCCGGGGAGAGGTCAGACCACAGAAACCCGCGTTCAGGAGACCGTACATGTCGAGACTGCTCGTCAAACCCAAGGCCCAGGCCGGCCTGATGCAGGAGATCACGCCCGAGAGCGCCGGCTGGACCTATGTCGGCTTCGCACTTCATCGGCTGCAGCCGGGCGAAACGGCCGGCGGCGAAACGGGGGAGAAGGAGCTCTGCCTCGTGCTCGTCAGCGGCAAGGCGAAGATTTCCGTCGACGGCGAGGACTTCGGCGAGCTCGGCGAGCGCATGACGCCTTTCGAGGGCCGGCCCTATGCGGTCTATGTGCCGAAGGGCAGCAGCTGGCAGGCCGAAGCGGCCACCGCTCTCGACCTCGCCGTCTGCTCCGCGCCGGGCGGCGAAGGCTTCAAGGCGAAGGTCATCCGCCCCGGTACGCATCCGCAGATGACGCGCGGCAAGGGCACCAACACACGCTACGTCACCAACATCATGCCGGAGGACGACGGATCGGCGCAGTCGCTGCTTGTCGTAGAGGTGATCACGCCGGGCGGTCACACCTCCTCCTATCCGCCGCACAAGCACGACGAGGACAATCTCCCGGCCGAAAGCTATCTCGAGGAGACCTATTATCACCGCCTCAACCCGCCGCAGGGTTTTGCCATGCAGCGCGTCTATACCGACGCCCGCTCGCTGGACGAGACCATGGCGGTGGAGGATGGCGACGTAACGCTGGTACCGAAGGGCTACCATCCGGTCGCTGCGATCCACGGCTACGATTCCTATTATCTCAACGTCATGGCGGGGCCGAAGCGGATCTGGAAGTTCCACAATGCGAGGGAACACGAGTGGCTGTTCACCGGCGTTTAACCGGCGGAGGTCGCACTGGACGAATGGAGCCTTCGCCCTATCGTATCTTGCCGAAGCAAGCGACGAGGAGCGATTCATGCATATCGACGGCCAGTGCCATTGCGGCTTCGTTACCTACGAGGCGGAGATCGATCCGGAGCACGTGACGATCTGCCATTGCACCGATTGCCAACGGCTGACCGGCACCGCCTACCGCGTCAGCACCAGCACGCCGCGATCATCGTTCCGGCTGACCGGCGGCGAGCCGAAGCTTTATGTCAAGACCGGCGAAAACGGACGCAAGCGGCTGCAGTTCTTCTGCCCCAATTGCGGCTCACCGGTCTACACGACGGGCACGGACGAGGACGCCGAGGAGATCGGCATCCGCGTCGGCACCGTAAACCAGCGGCGCGAACTTGCACCACGCAAGCAGATCTGGTGTTCCTCCGCCCTGCCCTGGTCCGGCGACATCGGCAAGCTGCCGGGGCTGCCTCGGGATTGACGGTTCAGGCGACCGGATAGGGCCCATCCGTAAAGACCGTGTCGTGGTAGCCCTTGGACCCGATCTCGATCGCGAGCGGGCTGCGAAAATCCTCGCCGCGGCGCAGGCAATTCAACACATGGGCAAAATCGTATTTCGGCCGCCAGCCGAGGCAAGCCGTCGCGCGCGCTCACATAGACCCGATCGATCGTCGGAAAGAGCCGCCACCCGCGTTGCGCATAAAGCGCCTCGCATTCGGGAAAGCGGCTGAAGACGACGGATGGGGCATTCTCCCGAAGAGTTGCGAGATCGTCGCGCGTGAAAGGCGTCGGGGCCGAGACGATGAAGCGGCCAAAGCCGATCTCCCTCGCCCGGTCGAGGGCCGAGAGATGGGCGCTCGCGACGTCCTCGATATCCGCGCGCCGGTAGAGCAATTCGTTCGCCTGCGCATTGGCCGTTTCGAAGCGGCCGCGCATTTCCGCATCGTCATCGGCCTCGGGAAAGAAGCGCGAGGTCCGGAGAATGACGGCCGGCAGACCATGCCGCCGCGCGAAAAGCTCGCAGAACCCTTCCGCTGCGACTTTGCTCACACCGTAGATGTTGCGCGGGATCGGCTGGACATCCTCTGTGATCCAGGCTGCCGGCTCACCGGGCGCCGGTGTCAGGGCCGAACCGAACGCGCTCGTGGTGCTGGTGAAGACAAAGGCGCCGACGCCCGCACCGGCCGCCTCTTCCAGCAGATTGACCGTGCCGGCGACATTGGTATCGACGAATTCGCAATAACCGTGCGTCGCCACATGCGGCTTGTGCAGGGTCGCGGAATGGATGACGGCGCGCACGTCCTTCATTGCCTGACGGACGAAGCGGCGGTCGGCAATCGACCCGACCGCATCGGTGAAAGGGGAGCCCTTGATGTCGATGCCGCGAACGTCGCGGCCCGCCCCGCGCAACACCCGCATCAATGCTTCGCCCAGGTGGCCGGCGCTTCCTGTCACCAATATCGTCATGCGTCGCTCCTTTTACCTCGCTGCCAAGCCTACCAAACCGCCCGCGCTTTGCGACAGGGGGCGGAAGCGCTATACCACCATCGAGGCACAAGGAAGAACGGAGACGGCGAACCGGGCATGGCGAAAGGGCATTTCAGGGTGCTGCCGCGCCGCATCGCCGGCGTCGACGTGGTGGAAGCGACGACGAACCACAGTTTCGCGCGCCATACGCACGAGCAGTTCGGCATCGGCCTGATCCATGCGGGCGCGCAGACGTCGCTGAGCGGCCGCGGAACCGTCGAGGCGGAAGCGGGCGACGTGATCACCGTCAATCCCGGTGAGGTCCATGACGGCGCCCCCATCGGCGACGCGGGCCGGTCCTGGCGGATGCTCTATCTCGATCCGCCGCTGGTCGCCTCGCTCGTCGATGACGTCACCGAAGGGAAAAGGTCGGGTTGCGAATTCTCGGACCCGGTGATCAGAAGCACCGGGCTGGCAGCCCGCTTCGGCGCGATCTTCGCGGCTGCCGGGGCCGCCGACGGCACCGAGACGATGCTTCGCTGGGATGAACTGGCCGTCACCCTGTTCGCGGAGGCGATGCAGCTTGCCCCGACGGATGCACCGGCAGGCGTGCCGAGGTCGGTCGCCTCGGCCATAAGCCTGATCGAGGACGATCCGCTGGCGTCGCTTACGCTCGCGGACCTCGCCCTCGAGAGCGGCCTGAGCCGCTTCCAGCTCGTGCGCGGCTTTTCCAGGGCGACGGGGCTTACGCCCCATGCCTATCTCCTCCAACGCCGGATAGACATCGTCCGGCGGCTGATCGCCGAGGGCACGCCGCTCGCGGAAGCGGCAGCGGCCGGGGGCTTCGTAGACCAGAGCCACATGACACGCGTGTTCGTGCGCAAATACGGCTTCTCGCCCGGTGCCTATGCGCAAGCGGTGAACTGAATTCAACGCCTTGCAATTCCGTACAAGACCGCGCGCTGCCGATCGGTTCTTCTGCCGCCATCATCAATCGGGAACGGTGGCAGGATGTCGAAGCAAGTTCAGGGATATGTCTTTTTGTCGCTCGCCATGGTGCTCGTCGGCAGCACCGTGATCGCGAGCAAGATCATCGCCGCCGGCCTGCCGCCGTTCACGGCAACGGCGCTGCGTTTTGCCATCGCCTTCCCTCTTTTCCTGGGCCTGATGCGAGCAACCGGGGCGTCCTGGCCCAAGCTGCCGAAGAGCGATTGGCTCGTCCTCCTGTTTCAGGCAGGCGCCGGCAGCGTCGGCTATACGACTCTGCTCATTTCCGGCCTGAAGCTCACCTCCGCGGCCGATGCCGGCGTCATCATCGGGACGCTTCCCGTCGTCTCCGCCGCGATCGCCATCATGGTTCTCGGCGAGCGTCCGCATCGCTCCGTGCTCGCCGCCGCTTGCCTGGCGGCGGCCGGCGTTCTCGCGATCGTCTTCCGGCCGGATGCGAACGCCGCGCATTCGCTCGCCGGCAGCGCCCTGATCTTCGGCGCGGTCATCTGCGAAGGCCTGTTCATTCTGCTCAACAAGCGCGTCAGCGTCGCGATTCCGCCGCTTGGCCTGTCGGCGCTGATGACGGGCTTCGGCGGTGCAATTGCGCTCCCGTTCGCGCTTGCAGAGCTTCCTTCGATGGGTGCGACAGGCGTCCCGGCCCTCGCGGCGGTCGCCTATTACGCGCTCGTGCCGACGGTCGGGGGCTTCGTGCTCTGGTATGCGGGACTTCAGAAGGTGAGCGGCACGGAGGCCTCGGTCTTCACCGCCTTGGCACCGGTTTCCGCGCTGCTCCTCGCCGCCGCCGTTCTCGGCGAGACGATCACCGCCAATCAGATGATCGGCATGGCATGCGTGCTGGTCGCCGTGCTGAGCCTCGGCCTTCGCAGGGCCAGTCCGGAGCGGGCCGGAGAGGCGTAATCCGGCGAAGGCGCGATCACGCCGCCTTGGCGACGTGATACTCCTTGATCGCCACCATCTTGACCGCCGGATAGCGCTCCGACTCGTAGCGCAGCGAGAACCCGTCCTGCGCCAGGTATACCGGGTCGCCGTCGAGGTCTCGCGCGATGTCGCCGCGGTGGGTCGCGATGAACTTTTCGAGATCAGCCGGGCTCTCGGCGGAGATCCAGCGGCAGATGGAGAAGCGCGACATCTCGAAGGAGACCGGCAGGCTGTATTCCGCCTGCAGGCGTTCCCTGAGAACGTCGAGCTGAAGCGCGCCGACGACGCCGACGATCGCAGGCGCACCGTCGTCCGGAGAAAAGAGCTGCACGACGCCCTCCTCCGCCATCTGTTGCAGCGCCTCTTTCAGCTTCTTCGCCTTCATCGCATCTTCCAGCCGGACGCGGCGGAGAATTTCCGGTGCGAAGTTCGGCACGCCCTGGAACACGAGCGGCTCGCCCTCCGTCAGCGTATCGCCGATCCTCAGCGTGCCGTGGTTCGGGATGCCGACGACGTCGCCGGCGAAAGCCGTATCGGCGAGCTGGCGCTGCGAGGCAAAGAAGAATTGCGGCGCCGTCAGGCCCATCTGCTTGCCGGTGCGCGACAGCCGCGCCTTCATGCCGCGCTCGAGCTTGCCCGAGCAGACGCGGACGAAAGCGATGCGGTCGCGGTGGTTCGGGTCCATGTTCGCCTGGATCTTGAAGACGAAGGCGGTCATCCTGTCGTCCGTCGCCTCGACGGTGCGGATGTCGGCAACCTGGGCCCGCGGCGGCGGCGCGAAGTCGGCGAGCGCATTGATCAGGTCGCGCACGCCGAAGTTCCGCAGCGCCGAGCCGAAGAACACCGGCGTCAGATGGCCTTCGAGGAAAGCCTTGCGGTCGAAGGGCTTGCACGCCTCGATCGCCAGCGACGTTTCCTCGATGAAGGTGTCGCGTTCGTTCTCGGGCAGACGGTGCGAAGCCATTTCCGGATCGTTGACCTTGGTCAGCCGCTCCTGCGTGTCGGCGCCGCGCACCTCGTCGGTGGCAAGATGATAGGTGCCGCAGAAGGTCTTGGAGCGGCCGATCGGCCAGGTGACCGGCGCGCAGTCGAGCGCCAGCTTCTGCTCGACCTCGTCGAGGATTTCGAAGGGGTCGCGGCTTTCGCGGTCCATCTTGTTGACGAAGGTGATGATCGGGATATCGCGCAGGCGGCAGACCTCGAAGAGCTTGAGCGTGCGCGGCTCGATACCCTTGGCCGCGTCGATCACCATGACGGCTGCATCGACCGCCGTCAGCGTGCGATAGGTGTCGTCGGCAAAGTCTTCGTGACCGGGCGTGTCGAGCAGGTTGAAAACGGTATCGTTGTATTCGAAGGTCATCACCGAGGTGACGACCGAGATGCCGCGCTCGCGCTCGATCTTCATCCAGTCCGAGCGGGTCTGGATACGGTCCTTCTTGGCCTTGACCTCGCCGGCGAGCTGGATCGCGCCGCCGAAGAGCAGAAGCTTCTCGGTGAGCGTCGTCTTACCGGCGTCCGGGTGCGAAATGATCGCAAATGTGCGGCGGCGGGAGACCGCCTCGGCAATGCTTTCGGCCATGATCTGAGTATCCTGTGAGTTGCGGCGTCCTTTACAGGCTCGGGGGCCAATATGCAATTGACTGCGGCAAGCCCGGCCGTGCTTATGACGGAATGACCATGCACACGCCCGAAAATCGACCTGCCCTGACCCCTGGCCTCACCCTCGTCCGTCTGCCTCATGGCGAGGGTCTCGACCTGCCGGCCTACGAGACCGCGGGTGCCGCCGGCATGGACCTGCGCGCGGCCCTGCCGGCCGACGAACCGATGACGATCCGGCCGGGAGAGCGCGCATTGGTCCCGACGGGCTTTATCTTCGAGATCCCCGCCGGTCATGAAGGACAGATCCGGCCGCGCTCCGGGCTGGCCTTCAAGCACGGCATCACCTGCCTCAACACGCCGGGCACCGTCGACAGCGACTATCGCGGAGAGGTGAAGGTGCTGCTCGTCAATCTCGGTGCGGAGGATTTCGCGGTCGAGCGCGGCATGCGTATCGCCCAGATGGTAATCGCCCCGGTGACCCGGCTGGCGATCCGCGAGGCGGGTGGCGCGACGACGACGGCGCGCGGGGCTGGCGGCTTCGGCTCGACCGGAACTAAATAAGCGGTGGCAGGCGCCGCTTGACCGGCGAGGATTTGACGATCGACGTGTTCGTCTGCGCCTTTTCCGCGATGCGATCGAGGATCGTGTCGAGTTCCGCCATGTCGCGCACCAGCATCTTGGCGATGAAGCAGTCGTCCCCCGTGACCTTGTCGCATTCAATGAATTCGGGCGTTTCCTGGATCAGCCTTTCAACGATATGCAGCATGCCCGGCATCGGCCGGATGCGGACGATCGCCTGCAGCGGATAGCCGAGACGCGCCGGATTGACCGAGATCGTGAAGCCGTCGAGCACGCCGCGCTCCTCGAGCTTGCGCAGCCGCTCCGCCGCACTCGGCGAGGAAAGGCCCGCCTCCTGCGCCAGTTCCTTCAGCGACACCCGGGCGTTGGCGGCCAAAATTTCGAGAATGCGGCGGTCGAGCTCGTCCAACATGTAATTCCCTCATAAGCCAAATTAGCCTTACCACCTTAATCCGTTAGGTGTCTTCCTATATTTCCCTCTCAATATCCATATCCCTGCGCCAACAGGCTCATTATTCTTGAAGCACAATGGATGGAGCCAAGGCCATGGATAAGGACATACGGCGCGGAAGCGCGGAAATGACGGCGGCGATGCTTATTTCGGGAACGATCGGCTGGTTCGTGCTGATGTCAGGCCAGCCCGTCGCGGGCGTCGTCTTCTGGCGTTGCGTGTTCGGGGCTGCAACGCTCGCCGCGCTTGCGGCGGTCTTCGGCCTCATCGACCTGAGACATTTGCGGATGAAGGTCATCGTTCTTTCCGCTCTGGGCGGGGTCGCGATCGTCGTGAACTGGCTCCTGCTCTTCGCCGCCTATCCCCGCGCCTCGATCTCCATCGCGACCATGGTCTACAACACGCAGCCCTTCATGCTGCTCGGGCTCGGTGCGCTTTTTCTCGGTGAGAAGATCACCGCCAGCAAGCTCCTCTGGCTCTCGCTCTCCTTCGCAGGCATGATCGCGATCGTCCTCGCCAAGCCCGCGGGCACTTATGAACCCAGCGACTATCTCGCCGGGATAGCACTGTCGCTCGGCGCCGCCTTCTTCTACGCCATCGCGGCGCTCGTCACCAAGCTCCTCAAGGGCACGCCGCCGCATCTGATCGCGCTGGTGCAGGTCATCACCGGAGCGGCCATGCTCGCCCCCTTCGCCCTTGTCGCGCCGCTGCCGCAGGGAATGGTCCAGTGGGCGCTGCTGCTGACCGTCGGTGTAGTTCATACCGGCATCATGTATATTCTGCTTTACGGCGCCATACAGAAGCTGCCGACCCACATGACAGGCGCCCTTTCCTTCATCTATCCGGTAGCCGCGATCCTGGTGGACCGCATCGCGTTCGGCCACGCTCTGCAGCCGGTGCAGATCGCGGGCTCGGTCGCGATCCTCATTGCTGCCGCGGGCACCAATCTCGGCTGGACCCTTAAGCCTTCGTCACCGTCCGCCAAGCGTCCGGCGGAAGGAAGCCTCTAACGCCGCGCCTCCGCGGCCATGCTGATGGCAAGACCCGCGAGCGCCGTGCTCATGAGCCAGCGCTGCACCAGCATGAAGGACGGGCGGCCAGAGAGGAAGGCGGCCACCGCTCCGGCGGTCACCGCGATCAGCGCATTGACGCTGACGCTGATCGCGATCTGCACGCTGCCGAAGACGAGGGACTGCGCGAGCACGTTGCCGGCCTCGGGGCGGATGAATTGCGGCAGCAGCGACAGGTAGAGGATGGCCACCTTCGGGTTGAGCAGGCTGGTGAAGAGGCCCATCGCGAAGAGCTTGCGCGGGCGATCCTTCGGCAGGTCGCGTACTTGAAAGATCGAGCGGCCGCCGGGACGAACCGCCTGCCAGGCGAGATAAAGCAGGTAAAGCGCACCTGCGAAACGAAGGACATCATAGGCAAAAGGGACCGCAAGAAGCAGGGCGGTAATGCCGAGCGCGGCAGACACCATGTAACAGACGAAGCCGAGCGCTATTCCCCCAAGCGAGATCAGCCCCGCCCCCGGTCCCTGGCAGATCGAGCGCGAGATCAGATAGATCATGTTCGGCCCCGGCGTCAGCACCATGCCGAGTGCGATCAGTGCGAAGCCCAGGAGGTTCTGAATTTCGGGCATGGGGCGCCGGTCTCCGATGTTTTCCGGAAGGTGTACGGCTCTACCGCGAAGGGCAACGCCGTTCTTGTCACCCGATCAATTTTCGCGCCTAAATGGGGATGCCAACCGGATTTTCCTCTGCGGCAGATTGCGGTACACCTGCCCCTATCAGGAGGAACGATCGTGACACTTGCGGCTCTTCTCGCCTATAGCGGCGCTCTCTTCATCGCCGGGATCATTCCCGGCCCGGGCGTGACGGCGCTCGTTGCCCGAGCCCTGGGATCGGGCTTTCGGGAAACCTTCTTCATGGGCCTCGGCCTCATCGTCGGCGACATGGTCTATCTGACGGCGGTGGTGCTCGGGCTCGCCTTCATCGCCCAGACATTCACGACCGCGTTCCTGGTCGTGAAGATCGCCGGCGCGCTCTATCTCGGCTATATCGCCTGGAAGCTCTGGACGGCCGGGCTCCTGTCGCAGAACATCGAGGCGCGGAAGTCGACGAGTGCGGCGCTCTCCTTCCTCTCGGGTCTGACGGTCACGCTCGGCAATCCGAAGACGATGCTTTTCTATGTGGCGCTGGTTCCGACGCTGATCGATCTCGCCTCGATCGGGATGCGCGACTACGGACTGCTGCTTGTGGCGACTTTCCTCGTGCTTCTTGCCGTGCTGCTGCCCTATATGCTGCTTGCGGCCCGAGCCCGCTCGCTCCTGAAAGAGCCGCAGGCACTGAAGGTTCTGAACCGGGCCGCGGCCGGCATTCTCGCCGGAACGGCCGCCTACATTGCGACCCGCGCGACCTGAAAAAAGATTTCCCTGCGGGCCGCTTCGCAACGGTTTTTTCCTTCAGCACCATCGATCCAAGGCGTTCCCGCTCTGGAAGGAAGCCCGCATAGCTCCTATTGTCGCAGCGACAACTTCAAGAACGAAGGGAGAAACCATATGCCTGAAGCGCGCAAGCCCGGCCGCGGCCGCGTCTTTTCCTCGATCACCGAGACGATCGGCGACACTCCCATCGTGCGGCTGGACAAGCTCGCCAAGGAAAAGGGCGTGAAGGCGAACCTGCTCGCCAAGCTCGAATTCTTCAACCCGATCGGCTCCGTCAAGGACCGCATCGGCGTCGCGATGATCGAATCGCTCGAGGCGCAAGGGAAGATCACGCCCGGCCGCACGACGCTGGTCGAGCCGACTTCGGGCAATACGGGCATAGCACTCGCCTTCGTCGCGGCCGCCAAGGGCTACAGGCTGATCCTCACCATGCCCGAGACGATGTCGGTCGAACGCCGCAAGATGCTGACGCTTCTCGGTGCCGAACTGGTGCTGACGGAAGGCGCCAAGGGCATGAAGGGCGCAATCGCCAAGGCCCAGGAACTCACCGAGACGCTGCCCGACGCGATCATTCCGCAGCAGTTCGAGAACCCGGCCAATCCGGAAATCCACCGCACGACGACCGCCGAGGAGATCTGGAACGACACGGAAGGCGCAGTCGACATCCTCGTGTCCGGCATCGGCACCGGCGGCACCATCACCGGTGCCGGCCAGGTGCTCAAGGCCCGTAAGCCATCGGTCAGGGTGATCGCCGTCGAGCCCGAAGAATCCCCTATCCTTTCCGGCGGCGCCCCGGGTCCGCACAAGATCCAGGGTATCGGCGCGGGTTTCGCACCGGCGATCCTCGACACGAGCGTCTATGACGAAGTCGTCACGGTAAATGCGGGCGAGGCCATAGAGGCGGCGCGGCTCGTCGCCAGACTCGAAGGCGTGCCGGTCGGCATTTCCGCCGGTGCCGCGCTCCAGGCGGCGATAGAGGTGGGACAGCGCGAGGAAAACGCCGGCAGGAATATCGTCGTGATCATTCCGTCCTTTGCCGAACGGTATCTTTCGACGGTGCTGTTCGAGGGATTGGGAGCCTAGCGCCGGCAGTCGCGGCATCCCCCTCATCCGGCCTGCCGGCCACCTTCTCCCCGCAGGCGGGGCGAAGGAGACTCGCAGCAAACCCGCAGCTCCTTTCTCCGCCGTCTAAATGGAACGAGACGGAGCCCGCATGTCCCTTCTCCCCGTAGAACGCTACGGCATGCACATATCTCTTGCGCGCCGGTGCGGCGGATACTGCTGATGAAAGGGATCCCTCGGGAACCCAACCGGCTCAACCCCGCTCGGTCTCGGTTGCCCCTCAACCGGCTGCCGCCACCTTCTCCCCGCAGGCGGGGAGAAGGGATATGCCGCGCCCGCTCGCTCCCTCGGGCGGACGGTGAATGCGGGGTTCAGTTGGCGCCGCTTGTCCCTTCTCCCCGCCTGCGGGGAGAAGGTGCCGGCAGGCGGATGAGGGGCGGGTGACCGCTAATGCCAATGTTAGCGCATACGGGTTTGATCCCAAGGACCCATCCGCAAGCCTCGCCACAGCTGGAAATGCAGATGCCGCCACTCCGGAGTAAGTCCGCGAAGGGCTGGACAACAAGAGATATGTGCATGCCGTAGCGTCAGAACGGGGAGAAGGTGGCGGCAGCCGGATGAGGGGCGCCCCATCCTCATCGAAGTCGGATCCTACGCGGCGACCGGCAGTCTCTCTCCCGCCACCCTGTAGGAGATCGCTTCGGCGAGGTGGATGCGACCGACCGTCGGCGCCGCATCGAGATCGGCGAGGGTGCGGGCGACCTTCAGCACCCGATGATAGCCGCGCGCCGAGAATTTCATCTTTTCCGCCGCATCGCGCAGTAGCTGCAGGCCGGCGGCGTCGGGCTCGGCGATCTTTTCGATCATCGTCGTCGATGAGCGGGCGTTGCTCGTCAGCTCGGGATGGCCGAGGCCGGCGAAGCGGTCTCTCTGCAGCTCGCGGGCGCGGGCGACGCGGCGGGCGACGGCGGCGCTCGGCTCGGAGGTGCCGGGGCGGATCAAGTCGGCGGCGCTGACGGCCGGGACGTCGACGCGGATATCGATACGGTCCATCAGCGGGCCGGAGATCCGCGCCTGGTAATCGGCCATGCAGCGCGGCCCGCGGGCGCAGCTCCGGCCCGGCTCGCCGGCCATGCCGCAGCGGCAGGGGTTCATGGCGGCAATGAGCTGGATCGCCGCCGGATAGGTGACGCGATGATTGGCGCGCGCGATGATGCAGGTGGCGGTTTCGAGCGGCTGGCGCAGAGCGTCGAGCGCCTGAGGCGCAAATTCCGGAAATTCGTCGAGAAAGAGCACGCCGTTATGGGCGAGCGACGCCTCTCCCGGTTTCGCGCGGAAGCCGCCGCCGATCAGCGCCGCCATGGTGGCGGAATGGTGCGGCGCACGGAAGGGCCGGCGGTCCGAGAGCTTGCCGCCCGGCAATTGCCCGGCGATCGAATGGATCATCGAGACTTCGAGCAGTTCGGCGGGCGAAAGCGGCGGCAGGATGGAGGGGAGCCGCGCCGCAAGCATCGACTTGCCGGAACCGGGCGGGCCGACCATCAGCAGATTATGGTTGCCCGCCGCCGCGACCTCCAGCGCCCGCTTGGCGCTTTCCTGGCCCTTGATGTCGGCAAGATCGGGAAGGCCCCCGGCGGCCGCCCGGACCGCCGGCTCGGGGCGGGAAAGCACCTGCGTGCCGCGGAAATGATTGGCGATCGCGATCAGGCTGCGCGGGGCGAGAATATCGATCTCCGATCCGGCCCAGGCCGCCTCGGGCCCGCTTTCCGCCGGGCAGATCAGCCCCTTGCCGAGCGCATTCGCGCCGATCGCCGCCGGCAGCGCGCCGGCGACGGCTGCGATCGTGCCGTCGAGATTGAGCTCGCCGATGACGACATAACCGGACAGCGCGTCCGCAGGGACAGCGCCGAGCGCCGCCATCAGGCCGAGCGCGATGGCGAGATCGAAATGGCTTCCCTCTTTCGGAAGGTCCGCCGGCGCCAGATTGACGGTCACCCGCTTGGCGGGAAGCGCCAGCCCCGATGCATGAAGCGCCGCCTGGACGCGCTCGCGGCTTTCGGCCACCGCCTTGTCCGGCAGTCCGACGATCTGCATACCGACCTTGCCGGGTGCAACCATCACCTGGACGTCGACCGGAACGCCCTCGATACCCTGAAACGCAACCGTGCTGACGCGCGCGACCATACTGCCCCCTGATTTCGAGCGGAGCGCGAAGGATCATCGTCCTTCCGCAATCCCGCTCCAGCACGGCGGCCCACACACGCCGTCACAACCAAAACCGGTTGCAACGGTAAATCTTGCACGGAATACGCTTGAAAACAAGAACAATGATAGAACACAAGAGCGAGAGTGGCGGTCCGCCGTAAAGATCAGGCGCGCTTCTTCTCGATCGCGTCCCAGAGCAGGCTAGCGACGTCGGCACCGCCGAACTTCTTCACTTCGCGGATGCCGGTCGGCGACGTGACGTTGATCTCGGTCAGGTAGTCGCCGATCACGTCGATGCCGACGAAGAGGAAACCGCGTTCCTTCAGGGCCGGCCCGATGCGGGTGCAGATCTCCCGCTCGCGGGCCGTCAGGTCGGTTGCCTCCGCGCGCCCGCCCACATGCATGTTGGAGCGAGAATCGTGCTCGGCCGGAACGCGATTGATCGCGCCGACCGGCTCGCCGTCGACGAGCAGGATGCGCTTGTCGCCCTTGCGGACCGCCGGCAGATATTCCTGGGCGATATAAGGCTCGCGGAACATCTGGGCGAACATTTCGAGGAGCGACGAGAAATTGCGGTCGTCACGCGCGGAGTGGAACACACCGGCGCCGCCATTGCCGTAGAGCGGTTTCAGGATGATGTCGCCCATCTCCTGACGGAAGCGGGCGATCTCGTCCGGGTCGCGCGTGATCAGGGTCTTCGGCATCAGATCCGGAAACTCGGTCACGAAGATCTTCTCGGGCGAGTTCCTGACCCAGGCCGGATCGTTGACGACCAGCGTCTTCGGGTGCAGCCGCTCGAGCAGATGCGTCGAGGTGATATAGGCCATGTCGAATGGCGGATCCTGGCGAAGCAGGATGACGTCCATGGTCGAAAGATCGATCCGCTCGTCTTCGCCGAGAGTGAAGTGGTCGCCCCTGACGTCGCGCAACTGCATCTGCTGCGCGGTCGCATAGACCCTGCCGTCCCGGAGCGACAGCTTGTCGGGCGTGTAGTGGAACAGGCGATAGCCTCGGGCCTGCGCCTCAAGGCTCATCGCGAAGGTCGAATCGCCCGCAATGGTGATGCCCGAAACATGGTCCATCTGGACCCCGACATTGACGATTCCTGCCATTTTCCCGTTCCCGATCTGGATCCACGATGCGCATAGTTCCTTCGACCGGCTCCGGTCGGAAATCGAATTATACGGCAATTCGACGCGATGCTCCGCCCCTCGTCTTCGCGACGAGCGGCACCGCAGAAAAGCCCGCAAGATGTAGAATGCGTACCGTGGTTAGGCAAGAAGGTTCCCGCCGCTCCCGCCTATCAAAAGGCGTCATCAAAAGGCGTCCGGCAGGTGCCGCGGCCAGCGCCACGGCGTTACGGCGACGATATCGTAGCGCACCGACAGGCGGTGGAAATCGCCCTGGCGCGACAGCCAGAGATCGCTTGCCGCCCGGATGCGCCGTTGCGCCGTGTCTGTGACGGCGAAGACCGCATCCTCCAGGCTCACCCGGGCCTTTACTTCGACGCAGGCGACCAGGTCGCCGCGCCGGGCGATGATGTCGATCTCGCCGAGCCTGGTGCGATAGCGCATGGCAACGATGCGATAGCCCTTCAGCATCAGGCAGAGCGCGGCGCGGTATTCGGCGATGTGGCCCCGCTTCAGCGCCTTCAGCTTGCGGGTGTCCGGTCGCTCAGCCTTCATCGCCATCCTTGAGATGAAGGAGCCGGTCGTAAAGCTCCTTGCGCGCCAGCCCCGTGCGGCGCGCCGCCTCGGTCGCGGCCTTGCCCATCGGCAGGTCGCGGGCGAGTTCCTTGAGCAGTGCGTCGACGTCGGCCGCCTCCGGCTGGGGCTTTGCCTCTGGCGGACCGACCACGAGGACGATCTCGCCTCTCACATTGGCGCTTTCGTCGTAAATCGCCGCGAGTTCGCCGAGCGTTCCGCGGCGGAACTCCTCGAAGGTCTTGGTCAGTTCGCGGCAGACGGCCGCCCTCCTGTCTGCGCCGAGGACCTCGGCCGCAGCAGTGACGGTCGCAGCAATGCGATGCGGGGACTCGAAGAAGATGAGAGTGGCGGGAACGGCCGCGAGTTCGGCGAGCCGGTCGCGCTTCGCCTTGTCCTTCACCGGCAGAAAGCCTGCGAAGAGGAAGGCATCGCTCGGAAGGCCGGAGCCGACGAGGGCCGCAAGCGGCGCCGAGGGGCCAGGTATGGGAACGACCCGGTAGCCCGCCTCGACCGCCTGCTGCGCCAGGCGATAGCCCGGATCGGAGACGAGCGGCGTACCGGCATCGGAGACGAGCGCCACCGATTTCCCATTGCCAAGTGCTGCAAGCAGTCGCGGCCCCGCCTCGGCGGCATTGTGCTCGTGATAGGCGGTGGGCCGATTGACGATGCCGTAGCGGTCCAAAAGCACCCGCGTCACCCTCGTGTCCTCGCAAGCGAGCACATCGGCCCCGGCAAGCGTCTCTAGGGCTCTCAGCGTGATGTCGCCGAGATTGCCGATCGGCGTTGCCACGAGATAAAGGCACGGCTCCAGCGGGCGCGCAGGAATGTTCGTATTGTGCAGGCGAAAACCGCGCTGCCGTTCCTTTTCGGATGCATCCGTCGATTGCTGCTTTTGCAACGCCGCCTTCCCAATCACTCCTGGCCCGATCATTCCGATCGACCATTCCGGCCAAACCGGGTTCGCGCCCTTTATGAGTGAGCGGGGAGCCCGGGGCAAGGGCGGGCCGCGCCTGCAGTCTCGCATTTGGGGAAGAGGGCTCAAAACCCCTTGCTTTTGCGGCTCTCTTTCTGCCATTTTGCCCGTCCACATCCTTCCGGCCGAGCGGCCGGGGCACGCAGTTGACGCCGCGGCGGTCCCCTCGCCCGCGCGGCAATGGTTGAAAGCGGTAGCATCCATGCGTATTACTCTCGAGCGGTCCAACCTTTTGAAATCGCTAAACCATGTCCACCGCGTGGTCGAACGGCGAAACACCATCCCCATCCTTTCGAACGTGCTCCTGCGCTCCGACGGCGCCAGCCTCGAAATGAAGGCGACCGACCTCGACCTGGAGATTACCGAGGCGACGCCGGCGCAGGTGGAACAGGCCGGCGCCACCACCGTTCCGGCGCATCTGCTCTACGACATCGTCCGCAAGCTGCCGGACGGCTCGGAGGTGCGGCTGGCCACCAATGCTGAAGGCACGGCGATGACCGTCGCCTCCGGCCGCTCCAAGTTTTCGCTGCAGTGCCTGCCTCAGTCGGATTTTCCCGATCTGACCGCCGGCACGTTCTCGCACTCCTTCCGCCTGAAGGCGCCCGATCTGAAGGTGCTGATCGACCGCACCCAGTTCGCGATCTCGACGGAAGAGACACGCTACTATTTGAACGGCATCTTCGTGCACACGGTCGAGAGCAACGGCGACCTGAAGCTGCGCGCCGTCGCGACCGACGGCCACCGGCTCGCCCGTGCGGATGTCGAAGCGCCGTCGGGCTCCGAGGGCATGCCCGGCATCATCATTCCGCGCAAGACCGTCAGCGAACTGCAGAAACTTCTCGACAGTCCGGACGTGGTGGTGACGGTCGAGGTCTCGGACGCGAAGATCCGCCTGACGATCGGCTCCATCGTCATGACGTCGAAGCTGATCGACGGAACCTTCCCCGACTATCAGCGCGTGATCCCCGCCAGCAACGACAAGGAGCTGCGCGTCGATTGCCAGTCCTTCTCGCAGGCCGTCGACCGTGTCTCCACGATCTCTTCCGAACGCGGCCGCGCCGTGAAGCTCGCGCTTGCCGACGGCCAGATGACGCTGACCGTGAACAACCCGGATTCCGGCAGCGCCACCGAAGAACTGCCGGTCGGCTACGAAAGCGATCCGCTCGAGATCGGCTTCAACGCCAAATATCTTCTCGACATCACCGGGCAACTGACCGGCAGCGAGGCGGTCTTCCTGCTGGCCGATCCCGGTTCGCCGACGCTCGTGCGCGATCTTGCCGCGGAGGATGCGCTCTACGTGCTGATGCCGATGCGCGTGTAACACGTGCCGCAGACTGCGATAAAGGCCCGCCGTTCGGCGGGCTTTTTCATATGTACCCGTCGCGCATCGTTCATGATCTGTCGCTTTTAGACGCAGTCGGACTTGTTTTTGCCGCAGATGGAAGCACATTATGAATAAGCGCTCACGCAGCCACACGAATCACGATAAGAGCGCAACTGCAAATCATACTGCGAGGGGATTCGATGAGCTTGCGCTTGAGGGTGAAGGAAAAATTCGGTCGGAAATTCGACGAAGAGATCCGCTTCTTCAAGGGCTGGATGAGCAATACCCGCGCGGTCGGCGCGATCCTCCCGACTTCCGCCATCACGGCACGCCGCATGGCCAGCGTAGTCGATCCAGAATCCGGTCTGCCGGTCCTCGAGCTTGGCCCCGGCACCGGGGTGATCACCAAGGCGATCCTCGAGCGCGGCATAGAGCCTGAAAAGCTGGTTTCCATCGAATACTCCACCGACTTCTACAAGCAGCTCAAGGCGCATTTCGACGGCGTGCATTTCATCAACGGCGACGCCTTCGATCTTTCCCGCACGCTTGGGGCCTTCAAGGATCAGCAGTTCGACAGCGTCATTTCCGCCGTACCGTTGTTGAATTTCCCGATGCATCGCCGCGTCGAACTCATAGAAGACCTGCTCTCGCGCATTCCCTTCGGCCGCCCGGTCGTTCAGATCTCCTACGGTCCGATGTCGCCGGTGGTCGCCATGCCGGACCGCTACCGAATCCAGCATTTCGACTTCGTCGTGCGAAACATTCCGCCGGCGCAGCTGTGGATCTACCGCAAGACGCACTGACGGCGCCAAGTCCGGTGTTCGGCATCTATCTCACCCATCCGCAGGTCAGAATCGATCCCGCCGTCTCCGTGCCCCAATGGGGTCTGTCCGAGCTGGGCGAAGAGCGCATGCGCGCCACGGCGAAACAGCCATGGGTCCGTTTGCTCGGACGCATATTGGCCAGTGGCGAGAAGA
Source organism: Sinorhizobium meliloti (assembly GCF_017876815.1). NCBI lineage: Bacteria > Pseudomonadati > Pseudomonadota > Alphaproteobacteria > Hyphomicrobiales > Rhizobiaceae > Ensifer > Ensifer meliloti. The sequence continues at coordinate 984,785 of NZ_JAGIOS010000001.1, forward strand.
AGGCGATCGAAACGGCGCGGTTCCTGGCCGACGCTGCCGGCATCCCGGTCGAAACGGACGAAGAGATGGGCGAGAACGACCGTTCCGCGACCGGCTTCCTGCCGCCGGAGGAGTTCGAGAAGGCGGCCGATCAGTTCTTTGCCCGGCCTGAAGAGAGCTTCAAGGGCTGGGAGCGTGCCGTCGACGCCCAGGCGCGAATCTCCAGGGCCGTCTTCCAGGTTCTCGACCGGCACGATCCGGCAGTGCCCATCGCCTTCATCGGCCATGGCGGCGTCGGTACGCTGCTCAAATGCCGGATGACGGGCACGGCGATCGCCCGCAGCACCGATCAGCCGCCGGGCGGCGGCAATCTCTTCGCCTTCCGTCTTGCGGATCGCGCCGTCACATGCGACTGGACGCCGATGGAGTTCTGGCAGGGGTGATCTCGATATGAGCACAAGCGCGCGCGACCGGCTGATCGTCGGCCTTGATCTTCCAACGGTGACCGAGGCCGAGAAAATCGTCTCGACGCTCGGCGAGGAAGTCCTCTTCTATAAGATCGGCTATCAACTGGCCTTCGCCGGCGGCCTCGACTTCGCGCGCGATCTCGCCGCGAGCGGCAAGCAGGTCTTCCTCGACATGAAGCTGCTCGACATCGACAACACGGTGGCCAAGGGCGTGGAGAACATCGTCAAGATGGGCGTGTCGATGTTGACGCTGCACGCCTATCCGAAGGCGATGAAGTCGGCGGTCGAAGCGGCCAGGGGCTCGAACCTCTGCCTTCTTGGCGTGACGGTGCTCACCTCGATGGACGAACAGGACGTCATCGATGCCGGTTATGAATATGATCCGCACAGCCTGGTCCTGCGCCGCGCCGAACAGGCCCGCGCCGCAGGCATGGGGGGCATCGTCTGCTCGGCGGAGGAGGCCGCCGCCGTGCGAAAGATCATCGGCGGCGACATGGCGCTGGTGACGCCGGGCATCCGCCCGGCCGGTGCGGAAAAAGGCGACCAGAAGCGGGTGATGACGCCGGCCGACGCGCTTCGCGCCGGCTCGAGCCACCTCGTCGTCGGGCGGCCGATCGTTGCCGCGCCCGACCCTCTCGCAGCAAGCCGCGCGATCCTGGCCGAAATGGAGAGCGCCCTCTCCCGTTGATCCGCCGTATAGCGCTCGGGCGACGTTCGGGCCTGCTTGACCTGGGGCGCATTTTGCCGGAAGTAACCATCCCGTCTGCGTTTCGTGAAAGACGAGGAGTTCATCATGGCCAAAGGATACTGGATCGCTCGGGTCGATATAAGGGACCCCGAACGCTATAAGGATTACGTGACAGCGGCGACGCCCGCCTTCGAAAAATACGGCGCGACCTTCCTCGCGCGCGGCGGGCAGTTCCGTCGGCTCGAAGGTGCCGCTCGTACCCGCAACGTCGTCATCGAATTCCCCTCGCTGCAGGCGGCCGTCGACTGTTACAATTCGCCCGAATACCAGATTGCCGCGGCCATCCGCCAGGAAGTCGCCGATGCCGAAATGGTCGTCGTAGAGGGTGTTTGAGGCGAGGTTCCGCGACGCATCGGAGCACGCTTCCGAAGCGTGCGGATTGGCCTTCACCTCGCTCGACGCTTGGGCTATGTAGCAAGCAATTCTACCATTGACATCAGGAGTGCGTTTCTCATGACTTTGTCCAACCTTCCGCCGCTGGTGACGATTTTCGGCGGATCCGGATTTGTCGGCCGTCATGTGGTGCGCGCGCTCGCCAAACGCGGCTACCGCATTCGCGTCGCGGTTCGCCGTCCGGATCTCGCCGGCCACCTGCAACCGCTCGGCAATGTCGGGCAAATCTCCTTCGTTCAGGCCAATCTGCGCTACCGCAGGTCGGTCGATCGCGCTGTCGACGGCGCCGACCATGTGATCAACTGCGTCGGCGTGCTCTTCGAAAGCGGCCGCAACACCTTCGAGGCGGTCCAGGATTTCGGCGCGCGGGCGGTCGCCGAGGCGGCCCGGGCGACGGGCGCCACGCTCACCCATATCTCGGCGATCGGCGCCGACGCAAACTCCGAGTCGAGCTATGCCCGGACAAAGGGACGCGCCGAGGCTGCGATCCTCGAAACGCTTCCGGCCGCGGTGATCCTCCGCCCGTCGATCATCTTCGGCCCCGAAGACGGCTTCTTCAACAAGTTCGCCGAAATGGCCCGGTTCTCGCCGGTCCTGCCGCTCATCGGCGGCGGCAATACCAGGTTTCAGCCGGTTTACGTCACCGACGTTGCCGAGGCCGTGGCCCGCTCCGTCGACGGCACGCTCACCGGTGGGACGATCTACGAACTCGGCGGGCCGCAGGTGCTCTCGTTCCGCGAATGTCTCGATATCATGCTGAAGACGATCGACCGCAAGCGCTCCTTCGTGTCGCTACCCTTCGGCATCGCCTCGCTGATGGGCAGCGTCGCCTCGCTCGTGCCGTTCATCACGCCGCCGCTCACCGCCGACCAGGTGGTGTTGCTGAAATCGGACAATGTCGTCTCGGCAAAGGCCGAAGCGGAAGGCCGCACGCTTGCAGGTATCGGCATCGAGCCGACGATGCTCGAGTCGATCCTGCCGACTTATCTCGTACGCTATCGCCCGCATGGGCAATATACGCGCAGCGGCCGCGCCGCCTGAGCCGTCGCATCACTACCGTACGCATTCAGGCCGCCGGCTCCGCCGGCGGCTTTTTTGCGGCCCCCCGCTGTGCCCGTTCGGCAACAGCGTTGCAGTTCTGCCGCAGTTGCAAATCCGAATCCCGTTTACCGCAGATTCAGCCCGCCCTGATATTGATCATGACATGATCGCAGAATAAACACCGCTCGCACTGACCGCTCGGCGAGCGCCGCCGGTGCAGACATCACACTCGAAAGGCATAACGTCCCATGGGCAAGTCGATCGCAATCTTTTTTGCGTCTGCGGCACTGATCATTCTGGCTGGCTCGTTCATGGCACCCGGCACCGTGGCCAGCAGCAACAAGGGCTGCACGCCGGCCTACGGTGTCAACCCGTGCACGACGGCGTCGATCGGGTTTGCCGGCGAGTAAGCCGGACATTTTCGCCTCGGCTTCGAGCCGGGCATGTTGAGTTTTGGCGGGGGCCAGGAGCCGGGTGCGTTTCGAAAGAGACGCATCCGGCTTTATGTTTCCGGACTGCGTTATCCGAGCAGCCACAGACCGACCAGCCCGGCGGTGCCGACGAGGATGCGCCAGATCGCAAAGGGCGTGAAGCCGCGATGCGAGACGAAGTCGAGCAGCGAGCGCACCACGAAAATTCCGGCGATGAATGCGGCGATGAAACCGGCGGCGATCAGTCCGACATCGTCGAAGGAGAGCGCATCCCGGTTCTTGTAGAGGTCGAGCGCAAAGGCTCCGACCATGGTCGGCATGGCCAGGAAAAAGGAAAACTCGGCGGCGGAGCGCTTGTCGGTCCCCATCAGCAGGGCCCCGGCGATGGTCGCGCCGGAACGCGACGTTCCCGGGATCATGGCGAGGCACTGGAAGAGGCCGATCTTCAGCGCGAGCGAAGGCGGATAGTCGAACACGTCGGTGTAGCGGGGCGTCAAAGGCAGCCGGTCGATCGCATAAAGAATGATGCCGCCGACGATCAGCACGACGCAGATGAGCATCGGCGTCTCGAAAAGCACCGACTTGATGAACCCATGCGCTGCAGCACCGATAAGCGCCGCCGGCAGGAAGGCGAGGAGAACCGAGAAGACGAAGCGGCGGGCCTTGACGCTCGTCGGAAGGGCGAGCGCGATCGCCAGCAGCTTCTGGAAGTAGACGAGCAGGATCGCCAATATGGCGCCGAGCTGGATCAGAACGGCAAAGGTGTTTCCCGGCGATTTGAATCCGAGGAAGTGTCCGGCAAGCAGCACATGCGCCGTCGACGAGACCGGGATGAACTCCGTCAGCCCTTCGATGAGCCCGAGGACGAGCGCGCTTATGATCGATTGATCCGCCATGTAAAAGCTATTCCTGATATAATTGGATGTGGGAGGAGAAGGTCGATTCTCTTGTGTTTGCCACCGCAACTACCTATAGCTCGTTGTAACGAGCCGTGGCCAGTTGCATATGCCGCGACGCCGATATCCCCGAAAACAGCTGCAATCTGATCATCGATGCCGACACTGTATCATCACCCCATGTCCCCTGCTTCGCGGTTCGTACGCCTTATTCTCTCAGAATATGGCTATCAGACGGAACTGAGCGAAGAACAGCCATGGGAGAACCGGCGCGACTTCCTGACGCTGAATCCCGCCGGCACTCTGCCCGTCTATGTCGATGACAGCATGCGCGCGCTCTGCGGCGCGACGATCATCTCCGAATATCTCGACGAGACCAGCGGCATCATGAAGCGCGATCGCCGTCTTCTTGCCGAGGACCCGTTTCAGCGCGCCGAAATCCGCCGGCTCACGGAATGGTTCCTGCAGAAGATGGAAGCCGACGTGACGCGCCCGCTCGTGCGCGAGCGAATCTTCAAGCTGCAGATGACCCCGGACCAGGGCGGCGGTGCGCCGGATTCGAAAATTCTCCGCACCTCGCGCAGCAATATCCGCCAGCACATGAAGTATCTCTCGTGGCTCGCCGGATCGCGCCCCTGGCTTGCCGGCGACCGCATCTCCTATGGGGATCTCGCCGCAGCCGCGGCGATTTCCGTGCTCGACTATCTCGGAGAGATCGACTGGTCCGATGCGCCGACCGCCAAGGAATGGTACCAGCGGCTGAAGTCGCGCCCATCTTTCCGGCCGTTGCTCGCCGAGCGGGTGCGCGGCGTGACCCCGGTCTCACATTATGCGGATCTCGACTTTTAAGGACCAGATCATGCCCGGCGACGCTGCAAAAGCGGACAACCAGGGCAGGAAACGACGGACCCTTACCGCCTTCCTGAAAGAGGAAGCCGCGGCCAAGGGGTTCGACATCTGTCGCATCACCCATCCGGACGCCATACCCCAGGCGCCCGAGCGGCTGAGGCAGTTCCTGGCTGCCGGCGCCCATGGTACGATGGACTGGCTTGCCGAGACAGCCGAGCGCCGGTCCGATCCGCGCGTCCTCTGGAGCGAAGTGCGCTCGATCGTCCTCTTCGGCATGAATTACGCTCCCGAGGACGACCCGCGCGAGGTCCTCGCCAGACGCGATCGCGGCGCGATCTCCGTCTATGCCCGCAATCGCGACTATCACGACGTGGTCAAGGGCCGGCTGAAAGAGATCGCCACGCGCTTTGCCGCCCGGGCGGGCGAAGACGTGAAGGTCTTCGTCGACACCGCCCCTGTCATGGAGAAGCCGCTTGCGGAAAAGGCCGGCATCGGCTGGCAGGGCAAGCACACCAATCTGGTCAGCCGCGAATTCGGCTCCTGGCTCTTTCTCGGCAGCCTCTTCACGACAGCCGAACTGGACCTAGACGAGCCCGAGCGCGACCATTGCGGCTCCTGCCGGGCCTGCCTCGACGCCTGTCCGACCGATGCCTTTCCGGCGCCCTACCGCATCGACGCGCGACGCTGCATCTCCTATCTCACGATCGAGCACAAGGGATCGATTGCGCCTGAGTTGCGGCCGCTGATCGGTAACCGCATCTATGGCTGCGACGACTGTCTCGCCGCCTGTCCCTGGAACAAGTTCGCGCGTTCGGCATCGGAAATGAAACTCCAGGCGCGGGACGATCTCAGGGAACCGGAGCTCTCCTTCCTGCTGACGCTCGACGACCCAGGTTTCCGGGCCTTCTTTTCCGGATCACCGGTAAAGCGCATCGGGCGTGATCGTTTCGTCCGAAATGCCTTGATCGCCGCCGGCAATTCCGGTGAGAAGAGCCTGATAGAGGTCTGCAAGGCGCTGGCGGCGGATGCATCGCCGACCGTCAGGGGGATGGCGGTCTGGGCGCTTTCGCGACTGATTTCATCCGCCGATCTGGCGGTCTTCGCCCGGCAATGCGGGCCTGAAACCGATGACGAGGTTCTTGCGGAATGGCAAATGGCGGGAGTGAACCGATGAATGTCCTGATCCTTGGTGCGGGCTATTCCGGCACGGCGATCGCGAGCGCGCTCGCTCCCCTGGCGATGTCCGTGTCCGGCACCACCCGGGCGGCAGAAAAGCTCGGCCGCCTGCAGGCTGCCGGTATCCGCCCGATCCTCTTCGACGGCGCGGAAATATCGGACGAGCTCAAGGATGTGATGAGGGAAACCACCCACCTCGTTCAGTCGATCGCGCCGGGCCGCGATGGCGACCCGATGTTTCGCGCCGGAACGCCGCCGCTTGCCGAACTTCTGCCGCGGCTGGAGTGGGTGGGCTATCTTTCCACGGTCGGCGTCTATGGCGATCACGGCGGCGCCTGGGTCACCGAGGATACGCCGCTCAACCCGGTCTCGCAGCGCTCGCTGGAGCGTGTGGAAGCCGAAAACGCCTGGCTCGAGCACGGCGCACAGCGCGGCATTCCGGTGGCGGTGCTTCGGCTTGCAGGCATTTACGGCCCGGGCCGCAATGCCTTCCGCAATCTCTCCGAAGGCACGGCGCGCCGCGTCATCAAGCCGAACCAGGTCTTCAACCGTATCCGCGTCGAAGACATCGGCGCGGCGACCGCCCTTCTCGCAAAGCGGGGCGTGGGCGGCGTCTTCAACGTGACCGACGACGAGCCGGCGCCACCACAGGATGTGGTCCAGGAAGCCGCCCGGCTGATGGGCGTCGAACCTCCGCCCGAGATCCCGTTCGAAACCGCAGATATGTCCCCCATGGCGCGTTCTTTCTACGGCGAGAACAAGCGTGTCTCCAATGCGCGACTGCGCCAGGCGGGCTTCGATCCGGACTTCCCGAACTATCGCGTGTCGCTTGCACAGCTGTGGACATCGGGAACCTGGGACCGGAAATAAGCACCTATTTCCTCAAGGCCGACCAGAATATCGCGCGGGATGTCAAGCAAGTCTAACGCCGTTTTGAAAGTATTGATTTCACGCGAATCGCCTTGACACGATTATGCTGTCATTATTCGGCCTATACTTCGCCATTTTCCACAACCTTGGCGCTAGTAGCAAGAATTCAACGGTCTCGATTCCCGATTTTTCATGCAAGGCGAAAATTTTAATGATTTTATTTGCGAGAGGCGTCGCTGCGCGGGCCGGCGCGCCGCCAGCAGCGCTTAGTTGCTGATTCCAAAGAACTTCCCTCGCAATTCTAAACTAATTCAATCTGTTGTTTATTTTTAAAATCAACAGGTCTTCAGACATTCCTAATGAGAACTTAACGGTTGAAGCACGTTTTTGCCATGTTTCACCTCAATTAGCTCGATCAACAAAGGGAACTGACGAATTTTTCAAACCGAAGGGGGCATCGCTTGACGCCAGCGAAAATCAAGACTGCTGCCGCGGCAGCACTATTCACCGTCGGGATGGGCCTGGTCTCGGCATCCGAAAGTCAGGCAGCAGGCGCTGGTTGCGGGGGAGCATCCTGGTACGCGCTTTCCTCCAAAACGGCCTCCGGCGAAAGAATGAATGCCGCGCACCTGACCGCCGCGCATCGCAAACTGAAATTCGGCACGAAGGTCCAGGTGACCAACAAGCGCAACGGCAAGTCCGTCGTCGTCCGGATCAATGATCGCGGCCCGTTCATTCGCGGCCGGGTGATCGATCTCTCCAAGGCGGCCGCCTCCAAGATCGGCATGATCCGCTCCGGCACCGCCAGCATCTGTTACACGGTCGTCAATTCCTGACGATGCGCAGGATTCGCCCGGTTCATCTCGGGCGAGCCAGACTGCAAGGGCCGGTCGCGCCCCTTACATAATGCGGCCGCCGTCTTGCTCTTCGATGTCATCGCCGCTACCACGGCGAAAAAGGAGTTCATCGAAGATGCGATTGGGCGGAAGGCTCTCCGGGGCCATCGAGGTTCTTGACGATATCGAAAAGCGCAGGCGACCCGTCGCCGATGCCCTCAAGGATTGGGGCCTGTCCCACCGCTTCGCCGGCTCCGGCGATCGCGCCGCCATCGGCAACATCGTCTATGATGCCCTGCGGATGAAACTCTCCCACGCCTACCTCATGGACAGCGACACCCCGGTAGCCCTCGGCCATGCGGTCATGTACCGGCAATGGGGCTTTCGCGCCGACACGCTTGCGGCGGAACTCGCCGACGACAGGTTCGCGCCCGAAGCGCCTTCGGAAGCGATGATGAAGGCCTTCGCCCAGCGACGGCTCGAAGATGCTCCCCTGCATGTGCAGGGCGATATTCCGGAATGGACGCAAGGCTCGTTCGAAGAGAATTTCTCCGACGACTGGCTCGCCGAGGCGAAGGCTCTTGCCGGCCGGCCGACTCTCGATCTGCGCGTCAACACGCTGAAGGCGACGCGCGAAAAGGTGCTGAAGGCGCTGGAGCGCAGCGGCGCCGAGCCTGCGGCGATTGCCCGGCACGGTGTGCGCATTCCCGCCGGCGAGGGCGCATCGCGCCTGCCGAACGTAACGGCGGAAATCTCGTTCCAGAAGGGTTGGTTCGAGGTGCAGGACGAGGGCTCGCAGATTGTCGCAGACCTCGCCTTGCCTGGCGAGGCCGAGCAGGTCCTCGATTACTGCGCCGGCGGCGGCGGCAAGACATTGGCCATGGCGGCGGCGATGAACAATAAGGGCCAGGTCCACGCTTACGACGCCGACCGCAAACGGCTGGCGCCCATTATCGAGCGTCTGAAGCGTGCCGGCACCCGCAACGTGCAGGTGCACGAGTCGACCGAGTCGCTCACATCGCTCATCGGGCGGGTCGATCGCGTGCTTGTCGATGCGCCATGCACCGGGACCGGAACCTGGCGGCGCCGCCCCGACACGAAATGGCGCCTGACGCAGAAGAACCTCGAGGAACGACTGGCCCAGCAGGAGGAGGCGCTTGCCGGTGCCGCCCAGTTCGTGCGCCCCGGCGGACATCTGATCTACGTCACCTGTTCCGTCCTTCCGGAGGAGAACGAGGCGCAGGTCTACGGCTTCTGCGAGGACAATCCGGAATTCGAGGTCCTCTCGGCCGCCGACAACTGGGCGGCGCTCTTCGGCACCGATAAGCCACAGCCCTGGTCCACCGATATGAAGACCGTCACGCTGACACCGGCATCGACCGGAACCGACGGATTCTTCTTCTGTCTCATGGGCAGGAAGCGTTAGGCAGCCCGGGGATTCCGGCCGTTCGAGGCGGGCGGCAACTTCAAGCCGTTCTAAACTATACACTTTGACACCAGTTTACTTTTGGTCCATGACTCTTGCGCTTTTCACGGGGTTGGAGCTGTACGCTCTATCGACGAGCAACAAGGAGAGGGTCATGTCCAAGAATTTCATCCGCGCCGCGGCGCTGGCGCTCATGACGGCGACATCGGCGCTGGCGTTGCAGCCGGCGAATGCGGCGACGGACGCAGCCGCGGTCGTCAAGCATTACGCGGCCGTTGCGCACGCCAAATACGAAGATGCACTGGCCACGGCAGAAGCGCTGGAAAAGGCCGTGGATGCACTGATTGCAGGCCCGAGCGAGGAAACGCTGAAGGCCGCGCGGGAGGCCTGGCTGAGGGCACGCAACCCCTATCAGGAAACCGAAGTCTATCGCTTCGGCAACACGATCGTCGACGAATGGGAAGGCAAGGTGAATGCCTGGCCGCTGGATGAGGGCCTCATCGACTATGTCGACGCCAGCTACGGCAGCGAGAGCGATGAGAACGCCCTCTTCACCGCCAATGTGATCGCCAACAAGACGATCAAGGTCGACGGACAGGATGTCGATGCCACGAACATCACGCCGGAGCTCCTCTCCGGCACGCTGCAGGAGGCAGGCGGCATCGAGGCGAATGTCGCGACCGGCTATCACGCGATCGAATTCCTGTTGTGGGGGCAGGATCTGAACGGAACGGGCCCGGGCGCCGGCAACCGGCCCTATACGGATTTCGACACCAAGGCCTGCACCAACGGCAATTGCGACCGCCGCGCCGCCTATCTGAAGGCAGCGACGAGCCTGCTCGTCTCCGACCTCGAGGAGATGGTCGCGAACTGGACACCGGACGGCGCTGCGACCAAGGCGGTCGAGGCGGATCCGAAGGCCGGCCTCGTGGCGATCCTTACCGGCATGGGCTCGCTCTCCTATGGCGAACTCGCGGGCGAGCGCATGAAGCTCGGCCTGCTCCTCCACGATCCGGAAGAGGAGCACGACTGCTTCTCCGACAATACCCACAACTCGCACCTGCACGACGCGATCGGCATCCAGTCGGCCTATAGCGGCGAATATACCCGCGTCGACGGCAGCAAGCTTACCGGCCCTTCGCTTTCCGAGCTCGTCGCGGCCAAGGACGCGGCCCTCGACAAGGAAATGAAGGATGGTCTCGCCACAACGGTCGAGAAGATGCAGGTGATGGCCAAGCGCGCAGAAACGGGCGAAGCCTACGACCAGATGATCGGCGAGGGCAACGCGGAGGGCAATGCGACGGTTCAGGCGGCGATCGACGGGCTGATCGCCCAGGCGAAGACCGTCGAACGCGTCATCGCCGCGCTCGATCTCGGCACGGTGGAACTTGAAGGTTCCGACAGCCTGGATAATCCTGGCGCCGTCTTCCAATAAGCTGAAAAGACGGGCCGCGACGGACAGGTGGCGGCCCGGCCTCCCTCGATGAGAACGATCGCCCGCTTTCTAGCGCTAACCGTTGCCGCGCTCATTGGCTTCGCCCCCGCGGCGTCGTGCGATGGCGGTATCGCGCAAAGGGCGGGTGTCGGGTGCGCGCCTGTTCGCGACGACCTTTCCGCCCATGACCTTGAGCGCGTCCTGACGGTCACGCGCCCAACCACCGATTTTTCCAGACCTGAGCCATTCGAGTCGATGCCGGGCGGCGCTGCGACGACGCCTGCACCTCCCGACCGGAGGGCCTTTTCGCACGCCTCCGCCAATCTCCCTTTCGAGGACGAGCAGGATTTCCACCTCGGCAAGGCGCTCTTCGAAAAACTCTGGGTCTCCTCGCCGTCGTCCACGCAGGCCTCGGACGGGCTTGGGCCGCTCTACAATGCGAGGGCCTGCGAGAGCTGTCATGTCCGCGACGGACGCGGCCGTCCGCCCGAGGGGGCCGTCGACGCGACGTCGATGCTCTTTCGGCTCGCCCGTGCCCCGCGCGACGATGCCGAGCGCGCGGAGTTCGCCTCCCATGCACGGCTCAACTTTCCCGACCCGGTCTATGGTGCTCAGCTTCAGGACAGCGCCGTGCCGGGGCTTGCTGCCGAGGGCCGCCTCGACATCACCTATACGGAAGAACCGGTGACGCTTGCCGGCGGCGAAACGGTCCCGCTCCGCAAGCCGCATTACGCGATCGCCGATCCCGGTTACGGACCGCTCGATGCGGCCACGACGCTGTCGCCGCGCGTCGCCTCGCCGATGATCGGCATCGGTCTCATCGAGGCCATCCACGAGGCCGACATTCTGGCGCGCGCCGATCCGGAGGATCGCGACGGCGACGGCATCAGCGGACGGCCGGCCCTCGTGCGCGAGCGCCGGACCGGCCTCGTCACCCTCGGCCGCTTCGGCTGGAAAGCGCAGAACCCGTCCGTGCGCCAGCAGGTCGCCGATGCCTTTGCCGTCGATATCGGCATCTCCACCTCCGATCTCGACCGCAGTCATGGCGATTGCACGGCTGCCCAGACGGGCTGCCTCGATCTGCCGGACGGCGTGCAGCCGCGGCTCGGAGCGGTCGAAGCGCCCGACCCGGTGCTCGACCTCGTGACGTTCTATTCCTCCAATCTTGCCGTGCCTGCTCGCCGCAAGGCGAGATTTCCGGAAACCTTGAGGGGCAAACGGCTCTTCCATGACGCCGGCTGCGCCGCCTGCCACGCACCTAAATTCGTGACCCGCCGCGACGCCACGCACCAGGCGCAGGCGTTTCAGCTCATCTGGCCCTATTCCGACTTCCTCCTGCACGACATGGGCGAAGGCCTCGCCGACGGCCAGCAGGTCGGCGAGGCCAGTGGCCGCGAATGGCGCACACCCCCGCTTTGGGGCATAGGCTTGACCAAGACCGTCAGTGGGCACAGCTTCCTTCTCCATGACGGACGCGCCCGAAATCTGGCCGAAGCCATACTCTGGCACGGCGGCGAAGCGGCGAAGGCACGCAATGCCTTCGCCGCCATGCCGAAGGACGACCGCAAAGCCCTGATCACATTCCTGGAGTCCCTCTGATGCGCCTTCCCTTCGCGAGCCTTCCCCTCGCCCTTGGCCTGATATTCCTGGGTGCCCCCGCGGCGGCGCAGGAAGGCGGTGCGCTTTCCCCGCGCGTCGTCGAGGAGGCGGCCGTGCCGAGCGTGATGACGCAGGCCGTGGACGGCTTCATCATTCCCGGCTATCGCGATCTCGCGCGGGCGACGAACGCCCTCTCCGAAGCGAGCGCCGCGCTCTGCAAGTCACCTTCCGAGGCCGCGCTCGAAGCCGCGCGGTCGGCCTTCTCCGACGTCGTCGAAACGTGGTCCACAATCGAGATCATCCGCCTCGGTCCGGCCCTCGAGCAGAATCGTTTCGAACGCTTCCTCTTCTATCCCGACCGGAAGAGCACGGGCTTGAAGCAGGTGCAGGCAATCCTCGCCAATAAAGACGAGAGCGCCGCCAGGGCGGAAAATCTCAAGGGGAAGAGCGTCGCGGTCCAGGGGCTCGGGGCGCTCGAATTCGTGCTCTACGGCACCGGTGCGGAAGCCCTCTCCGGCGAAAACGGCGGCTTTCGCTGCCGCTATGGGCTTGCCGTCTCGGAAAACCTGAGGAGCATCGCAGGCGAGTTCCTTGCGGAATGGGAAAAGCCGGACGGCATCCAGGCCGCATGGAAGGAGCCAGGCCCGGGCAATCCGCTCTTTCGCGACAACAAGGAAGCCGCGACCGCGCTTCTGGGCGTCCTCGTCCACAGCGTCGAGATGATAAAGGATCAGAGGCTGCGGCCCTTCTACGCCGGAACGGTCGACGGGAAGCCCGATAAAGGCCATCCGAAGCTTGCGATCTACTGGCGCTCGGCCAACACGATGCCGGCGATCTCCGCCAATTTCAGCGCCCTGCACAGGCTCTTCGATACGGCCGGCATGGAGCGCCTTCTGCCGGCTGACAGCCGTTCGATCGCGGGCTCGATCGACTTCCTCTTCAAAGCTCTGATCGCCGCTGCCGACCGGATCGAAGGGCCTGTCGGCGCAGCGCTTGCCGATGAGAGGCAGCGCGCCACGCTCGATTTCATCGCGCTCAACACGGCCGATCTGCTCGACCGGCTCAATCGCGAATTCGGCGGTTCGATCGGGCTTGGCGCCGGTTTCTCCTTCGCCGACGGGGACTGACACGGGAACGTGAAAACGCTGCGGAACCCGATGGTTGACAAGCAGGGCATTTCGGAGCAAAGCGCACCCATGGCCGCCCGCGCGGACATGTCTCACCAACAAGGATCAACTCAAGATGAACCCCGACAGTCGAAGTCGAGCCTTCATGCTCACGGCCGTCCGGACCTGATTTGATCAGGGCTCCGCCGGTCGGATGACTCGGCCCCATGGAGCCCTGAAATGCTGCGCATCTACAAAAGCCAGAACAGCCGTCTTGTGCTCGTCGACCTCCTCGACGGCCTGGCATGCCAGGAACCGGTGATCTGGTTCGATCTCTTCAATCCGTCGAGCGAGGAAACGCGCCTTGTCGAGGAGCGCCTCGGCATTGCCATCCCGACCCGTGACGAGATGCAGGAAATCGAACTTTCCGACCGGCTGTACCAGGAGGACGGCGCCGAGTTCATGACGATGACGGCGACCGCCAAGCTCGACAGCGATTACCCGGCCAAGGTGCCCGTCACCTTCATCCTCAAAGGCGCGACACTCGTGACCGTCCGCCACGCGGAACCGAAGCCCTTCCAGGTCTATGCCAACCGCATCATGAAGCCGAACGGCGCGGCTTGCGAGACGGGAGAGCTCGTGATGCTCGGCCTGCTGGAGGCGATGATCGACCGTACGGCGGATGCCCTGGAGCGCGCCGGCAACGACGTCGATCAGATCTCGCGGGAGGTCTTCCGCAAGTCGAACGCCAGCGCCACCAAGAAGACGCGCGACCTGCAGTCGCTGATCGAGCAGATCGGCCAGAAGGGCGACCTGTTGACCGTCATCCGCGAAAGCCTCGTCAGCATTGGCAGGCTCGTCGCCTATCACGTCGCCATCGAAGGGAGCACGCCCCGCAAGGCGGCCAAGGAGAGCCGGCAGCGGATAAAGCTCGTTCAGCGCGACGCGGCATCCCTTGGAGACCACGCGCTGTTCCTGTCGAACAAGATCAATTTCCTGCTCGACGCGACGCTGGGGCTCATCAACCTCGAGCAGAACCAGATCATCAAGATCTTTTCGGTCGCCGCCGTCGTGTTCCTGCCGCCGACGCTCGTCGCCTCGATCTACGGGATGAACTTCGAGGTGATGCCGGAACTCACCTGGCGGTTCGGCTATCCCTATGCGCTGATACTGATGATCGCCTCGGCCCTGTTGCCGTATGTCTATTTCAAACGCCGAGGTTGGCTGTAAGGTGGAGGTCGAGCCTAAGGTCAAAAGACCCCTCCCCAACCCCTCCCCACAAGGGGGAGGGGCCGGCAAGGCCACCCCGCCCCGATCCACCAATCCGTCGCGCCAAGAGCGACGGTGGAAAATGGCTGGGGTCGCCGCGGGGCAAAGCCGCTCCCCCTTGTGGCCTTGTGGGGAGGGGTTTTCGCCTCGTCTCCGCCCGTTGCAGGAAATCGCATGAAGACCAATACCCTCATCGACCGCCGCAGCTTCGTTAAAATGGCGGGTGCCGCCTGGGCGGCGGCGCTTTCCCCCCGGGGCGCCTTTGCCCTGGAAAGGGCCGATGCCGTCTTCGCCTCGGCCTTCATGGCGCCGGACGGCAGCTACGGGGTCGCGACGCTCACGGAAGCGGGCGAGATCGTGGAGCGGAGGCTGCTGCCGGCGCGTGCGCACGGCATGACCTTCTCCCCGGCAAGCCGGCGGGCGGTCGCCTTTGCCCGGCGGCCGGGCACCTATGCCATGATCTTTGCGCCGGACGGCGCCGCCGAGCCGGTCGTCATCACCTCCGCCGAGGGCCGCCACTTCTTCGGGCACGGCTGCTTCTCGGCCGACGGCCGTCTGCTCTATGCGACCGAAAACGACTTCTCCGCCAATCGCGGCATGGTCGGCATCTATGACGGCCGCCGGGGTTTTGCCCGGATCGGCGAATTCCCGACTTACGGTATCGGCCCCCACGACATGACGTTGGCCGCCGACGGACGCACCCTCGCAATCGCCAATGGCGGCATCGAGACCCACCCCGATTTCGGCCGCACCAAGCTCAATCTCGACCGCATGCAGCCGAGCCTCGCCCTCGTAGACGCCGCGACGGGGGCGCTCATCGAGAAGCATGTGCTGCCGCCTGATCTCAACCGCCTTTCGACCCGCCATGTCGACATCGGCGCTGACGGACGTGTCTGGTTCGCCTGCCAATACGAGGGCGCGCGCAACGACCTTCCGCCGCTGGTCGGGCACTTCGCCAAGGGCGAGGACCTGACCTTCGTCGGTCTGCCGGAACGCACCACGGCGGCGCTCGCCAATTATGTCGGTGCCATCGCGGTCAACCGCCGCGACGGACTGGTCGGCCTCACCTCTCCCAAGGGCAACGTCGCCGTCACCCTGGACGCGAAAACGGGCGCCGTCCTCAGGGAGGAACAGGTAACGGACGCAGCAGGCGTTGCCGCGGCGAAGCACGGTTTTGCCGTCTCCACCTATGGCGGCCGGTTCGAGAAGCGCGTGAGTGCCGTCGCCTGGGACCAGCACATCGTCCGGCTCGGCGATCAGGTCGACGCACCGAAGTCCGAGAGCGTCACGAGATCATCCCAGCGATAAGCAACCTGATCCAGGCTTTCTCTGCCGACGCCGACCCGGCCCTCGCCCACCGCGCGGGCACCGAGCCGCTCGTAGAAGGCCCTGTTGGGGTTGTCTTTCAGCACCCAGGCAAAGAGCGACGTGCCCCCCGTCTCGCGGCAATGGGCGGCGACGCTGCGCACCAGGGCGGAACCGAGCCCGGCGCCATGGAACTCCGGCAGGAGATAGAGCTCGTAGAGTTCCCGATCGAAAGCGGGCGGCATGCCCCTGGCCTTGCCGTAATTGGCGAAGCCGATCACCCGCCCTTCGGCCATGTCGGCGGCGGCCATCATGAAGGAGCCCGGAAAGCGCATGCGCCGCGCGTGCCGGATGGCCTGATCTTCAACGGTCATGGCGTCGAGATAGGCATCCGCGATGATGCCGCGAAACGTCGCACGCCAGGTGCTGACCAGGACCGAAGCGATCATCATGAGATCGTCGGGAACGGCCGGCCGGATTTCGATGCGCCGGAAGCTCTTCATAGGCAACATATAGGTGTCGCCGCTTCGCCGCAAAACCATGAACGGCTGGAAATGATCGTCCCCGGTGCGTTTGAATTACGCTTGCCGCGCTGCAACCGGCATGCCAGTGTCCGGAAAACTCGCACAGTGGTGCTCCGAGGAAATCAAGGCCGGCCGACCGATGGATGAGAGCGATCCCCCCGACTTCAAGAAGCGCATCCGGGAAAGCTTCAGGCGACAGGCCGCCATGCGCACGATCGGGGCCGAGCTCACGCGCGTCGAGCCGGGAACGGTCGAGATCGAGCTGCCCTTCGATGCCAAGCTGACGCAGCAACACGGCCTTCTCCATGCCGGTGTGATTTCCGCCGCGCTCGATGCGGCGGGGACCTATGCCGGCTATTCGGTGATCGACCCCGAGGCATCGCTGCTGACGATCGAGTTCAAGGTCAATCTTCTCTCGCCCGGACGCGGCGAGCGGTTCCTGTTTCGCGGCGAGGTGACGAAGCCCGGCACGACCATCATCGTTTCCGACGGGCGGGCCTATGCGGTCAGGCCCGACGGACCCGCCAAGCTCATCGCCTCGATGACCGGAACGATGATGGTGGTGCGCGGACGCGAGGGTATCGAAGGATGAGTTTCGAGCTGAAGGCCGTAGCGGGGAGAAACATCCTCTATGTGATGGCCGTGGATGCGGAGTACGGCCCTTGCCTCCGTGGCCGGATCGTGCCGCTGATGACGGGCGTCGGACCGGTCGAAGCGGCCGTAAGCCTGACCCGGGCGCTTGCGGAGCTCGACGCCAAAGGCAGCCTGCCGGACCTCGTCGTGTCGCTCGGCTCGGCCGGCTCCGCGACGCTCGAACAGACCGAAGTCTACCAGGCGATCTCCGTCGCCTATCGCGACATGGATGCCTCTCCGCTCGGCTTCGAGAAGGGCGCAACGCCCTTCCTCGATCTGCCGGCGGTCGTCAAACTGCCGCTCAGCATTCCCGGCGTTAGGAAGGCCCGGCTTTCGACCGGCGCCGATATCGTCTCCGGCAACGCCTATGAGCAGATCGACGCCGACATGGTCGAGATGGAGACCTTCGCAGTCCTGCGCGCCTGCCAGGCTTTCGGCGTTCCGCTCATAGGGCTCCGCGGCATCTCGGACGGCAAGGCGGAACTGAAGCATGTCGGCGACTGGACCGAGTATCTGCACGTCATCGACGAGAAGCTTGCGGCCGCCGTCGACCAGCTGGAGGCGGCGCTGGAGAAAGGCGAGATCCAGCTCTGAGCGTTCTGTAGCGGATGCTTGATTGTCCGGGTGCAATGTTATCGTTGCGCCGGCAGCGGGCTTTCATTAAAGGCTCGCCATGATCAAGCTTGCTTGAAGGCCCGCTATGACCCAGACAGCCCATCCCGATACCGTCCTCATCGTCGATTTCGGCAGCCAGGTGACGCAGCTCATCGCCCGGCGCGTGCGCGAATCCGGCGTCTATTGCGAGATCGTGCCGTTCCAGTCGGCCGAGGAAGGCTTCCATCGTCTGAAGCCGAAGGCGGTGATCCTGTCCGGCAGCCCGGCCTCGACGCTGGATACCGGCTCGCCCCGCGCGCCCTCCGTCATCTTCGACAGCGGCCTGCCGGTCTTCGGCATCTGCTACGGCCAGCAGACCATGTGCGCCCAGCTCGGCGGCAAGGTCGAGAGCGGCCATCACCGGGAATTCGGCCGGGCCTTCCTCGAGGTCGAAAAGGATTGCCCGCTCTTCGACGGCCTCTGGTCGCTCGGTTCGCGCCACCAGGTGTGGATGTCGCATGGCGACCGGGTTACCGCATTGCCCGAGGGCTTCGAAGTCGTCGCCACCTCGTCCAATGCGCCCTTCGCCTTCATCGCCGATGAAAAGCGCAAGTACTATGCCGTCCAGTTCCACCCGGAAGTGGTGCATACGCCTGACGGCGCGAAGCTCATCGCCAACTTCGTCCACAAGATCGCCGGCATTACCGGCGACTGGACCATGTCGGCCTATCGCGCCAAGGCGGTCGAGGCGATCCGCAAGCAGGTCGGCGACAAGAAGGTGATCTGCGCGCTTTCCGGCGGCGTCGATTCATCCGTGGCAGCTCTCCTCATCCACGAAGCGGTCGGGGATCAGCTTACCTGCATCCTCGTCGACCATGGTCTGATGCGCAAGGACGAGGCGGCGAACGTCGTCGCCATGTTCAAGGAGCACTACAACCTCCATCTGCTCCATATCGACGCTTCCGATCGCTTCATCGGCGAGCTCGAAGGCGTCAGCGATCCGGAGACCAAGCGCAAGATCATCGGCCGTCTCTTCATCGAGGTCTTCGAGGAAGAGGCCAAGAAGCTCGGCGGCGCCGATTTCCTCGCCCAGGGCACGCTCTATCCTGACGTCATCGAAAGCGTCTCCTTCACCGGCGGCCCCTCGGTGACGATCAAGTCGCACCACAATGTCGGCGGCCTGCCGGAGCGCATGAACATGCAGCTCGTCGAGCCGCTGCGCGAGCTCTTCAAGGACGAAGTCCGCGTGCTCGGCCGCGAACTCGGCCTGCCCGAAAGCTTCATCGGCCGCCATCCCTTCCCCGGCCCCGGCCTCGCGATCCGCTGCCCCGGCGGCATCACGCGCGAGAAGCTGGAAATCCTGCGCGAAGCCGATGCGATCTATCTCGACGAGATCCGCAAGGCCGGCCTCTACGACGCTATCTGGCAGGCCTTCGCCGTGCTGCTTCCCGTGCAGACGGTCGGCGTCATGGGCGACGGGCGCACCTACGAATTCGTCTGCGCGCTGCGCGCCGTCACCTCCGTCGACGGCATGACCGCCGACTTCTACCACTACGACATGGAATTCCTCGGCCGCGCCGCCACCCGCATCATCAACGAGGTCCGCGGCATCAACCGCGTCGTCTACGACGTCACGTCGAAGCCGCCGGGCACGATCGAGTGGGAGTGAGATAAGAGGCTCCCGGCAGTCAGTCGCGATCAAACCATAAGTCGCGTCGGAACGCCGAGCGCTGGCCCCGCCTCGGCAAGTCGACGATCGAGTGTGTGAACCGTAGCGCCATGCTCCGACGCCACGGCAAGATGCAGCGCATCGCCGGCGCGAAGCCCGAGCATGTGTTGATCGGCGAACTTGGCGGCAGCCCGAAACTGTCCGCCCGTCACGGACAGCACGGTCAAGCTCTCGGCGACCAGCTTGTTGAATATCGCAAGCGCCGCGGCGCGCTGCTCCAGGTCGATCTGGCCGGTCCGCAGCTTGATCGCCATGGCCGAGGAAACCTCAGTGACGGTCCAGTCGCTTATCAGCAGTTCAGCCGGATCCTGCTCCGCCAGCCAGCCCTGGACACGCGGCGTCATCGCTTCGTTGGAAAGGGCCGCGACAATCATCGACGTGTCCAGATAGAGCATCAGTAGCGATCGTCATCCCGCATCGAACGCACCAGATCGGCGGCGCTGCCGGACTGTAGCGGCATGGTCGCCGTAAGCGACTGGAGCAGGGCTGCATCGATCCGCTTGCGCGGCCTGGCCACGGCCGTAAGCCGGGCGACAGGCTTTCCGCGCCGAGTGATTTCGATCGAATCCCCCGCCTCGACCCGATCGACAAGCTCACTCAGATGTGCCTTGGCATCCGCCAGATTGACTGCGTCCACGTCACCCTCCTGACCATGTAGATAGTCATATAGCGTGCTGACTTTAAGAATTCCAGTGAATGTCGCCGCCAGCGACGCGGAAACTATCGGCGAAGCGCGAATGACGCTGGTAACGTCCACGGCGATCTGCTGCTTGGCCGACCTTGGTGAAGGGATCGTTGGTGCGGGCGTAGTCGTTGAGCGCGCCCGCGCCGCGATCGAGGCGGACTTCCGCTGCCAGCAGCGCACTTTTCCTCATCCAGCTCTTAGCAGATCTTCGCTGAGGATATCCGTGCGACGGCCATTGTCTCGGAAACGCTACTATATAGTCTGGCTTCGCCGATGCCGCCGGAGAGGAGCCCATGGCAAAGCAGGAATGGAAATGGGTGAGGGTGAAAGCGCTATCCGATAACGACAAAGCCGACATCGCCACCGCATGCGAACGGTTCATCGCCGAGACACCCAAGCCGCGACTGCTGCCGGAAATTCGCCCGACGAAATTCAATTACCCACTCGACATCTTTGGCAGGTGGCGAGGCAGCAAGTACAGCTTTCGCGAAAGTCACCAGGAAGCCGCTCGATTGCTCGCGCGCATCGGCGGCTTGCGTGGCGCGGCCGAGCAAACCATCTATGTGGAATCGCTGAAGACGCGCTATGGCCGCAAGCCCAATTTCATGAAGCTCTTAGGGTGAAACCGTGCGGCGCTCCGAGATAGACAGCCAGAATCGATATCTTCTCAAGCTGCAGCATGATTATCGCCTGGCGGCGGATATCGTCGCCCGCGCGTGGGCCGAGTTCCCTGAAGTTCAGGCGATCGCCGTCATCGGCTCGGTCGCAAAGCCGCTCTGGAAGGAGGTCCCTCGCTTCAGGGAGTTCCGCCGCAGCGGCATCGAGGTCTGGCACGAATGCGGTGATCTCGACATGGCGCTCTGGCTCGACACGCAAGAGCGGCTCGCCGAGCTGCGCAAGGCATGCGCCCGCTCCTTGCGCCAGGCATTCGAAGCCGGAGCCGGTATGAGTGTTCCGGACAACAGGGTCGATACCTTTTTGTTCGAGCCGGGAAGCGATCGCTATCTCGGTCGCCTCTGCCGCTACAACGAGTGTCCCAAGGGCAAACGCGATTGCCTCACGCCCGGTTGCGGTGCGGTTCCTTTCAACCAAATCATCCCCGGATTTGCGCCCCGGGCCGATCTGCTGGCGCCGGCGCGATATGCGATGCTCTACAAGCGCGGCGTCGGCGTGCTGCGCTCGGCTCTCGACCTTCCGACGGTCGAAGAGGATTGAGATCGGCGGCAGCTACGGCCTACAGCCGTTGTCGGGGCTTGCAAGACGACGATGCCAAGCCTCATAACCGGTTTTCCGAATTTGAGGACGAGACGAAGTGGACATTTCCGAGATCATCATCGCCGGCGATACGCCGGGTGTCGAATGGCGGCTGCCGGTGTTCCGGTTCAAGGGGGCAAGTGCTGCGGCGCCGCGCACCTATATCCAGGCGGCGCTGCATGCCAACGAACTGCCGGGCACCGCGCTTCTGCATTTCCTGCTTGAGAAGCTCCGCCAGGCGGATGAGGACGGCGCTATTCTCGGCGATATCACCATCGTTCCGCAGGCAAATTCGATCGGCGCCGCGCAAGCGCATTTCGGCGAGCTGCAGGGCCGCTTCGATCTCGGCTCGCGCACCAACTTCAACCGCGACTTCCCGCTGATCTCCCTTGGCGAGCGTGACGGCCTGCTCGATGAGCCGGACCGATATTCGGCCATCGATCGATTGAAGCGGCACCTTCTCGACATGGCGCTCGGCGCCGAGCTGGTGCTCGATCTTCATTGCGACGACGAGGGGCTGCAATATGCCTATATCGACGAGGCCTTCTGGCCGGAGGCCGCCGACCTTGCCGCGGCCCTCGATATGGAGGCGGTGTTCCTCTCCGACGGGCAAAGCTCAGCCTTCGAGGAGGCGGTCGCCCATGCATGGAAGCACGAGAGCGAAGGCGAGCGCAGGACCGCCCTGCCCGGCCGCCTGTCGGTGACCGTGGAACTGCGCGGCACGAGCGACGTCTATCCGGACATTGCGCGCAAGGACTCCGAGGGCATGTTTCGCTTTCTTGCCGGCCGCGGAGTCGTTGCGAGCACCGGCGCCGGCCTTCCGGCTTTCGCCGGCAAGGCCGTGCCGCTCGACAATATCGAGATGATCCGCGCACCGGAGGCCGGTGCTATCCTCTTCCACCGCAATATCGGCGACAGCGTCGAGGCCGGGGAACTGCTGGCGACCATCCTGGTCAGGCCCGGCGTACCGGGGGGCACCGTCGAGATCCGGGCGCCGCAGGATGGGCTCATCGTCACGCGCGTCTCCACCCGTCTCGCCCGCCGCCGGTCCGACCTGATGAAGATCGCCTGCGCCGAGCCTTCGCGTGCGGCGCGAAAGCCGGGGGCGCTGGAGGCCTGAGGCTGTCGTTTCGACCGGTCGCGGCGCGGAACCCGCTTGCCTTTCCGGCTGGGGGAAACGACTATGATCCGATCCACTGCTCCACAAGGAATACCGGATGTTCGACGCCCTCGCCCGCCAAGCCGACGATCCCTTGCTGGCCCTGATCGGCCTGTTCAGGAAGGATGAGCGCCCCGGAAAGGTCGATCTCGGCGTAGGAGTCTATCGCGACGAGACCGGACGCACGCCGATCTTCCGGGCCGTCAAGGCGGCGGAAAAGCGGCTTCTCGAAACACAGGACAGCAAGGCCTATATCGGCCCCGAAGGGGACCTCGTCTTTCTCGATCGGCTCTGGGAACTCGTCGGCGGCGACACGATCGAGCGGAGCCATGTTGCGGGCGTCCAGACGCCCGGCGGCTCCGGCGCGCTCCGTTTGGCGGCGGACCTCATCGCCCGCATGGGCGGCCGAGGCATCTGGCTCGGGCTGCCGAGCTGGCCGAACCACGCGCCGATCTTCAAGGCGGCCGGGCTCGATATCGCCACCTACGACTTCTTCGACATTCCGTCGCAGTCGGTCATCTTCGATAATCTGGTGAGCGCGCTGGAAGGCGCCGCATCCGGCGATGCGGTGCTGCTGCATGCAAGCTGCCACAACCCGACCGGCGGCGTCCTGAGCGAAGCACAATGGATGGAGATCGCCGCGCTGGTGGCCGAGCGCGGCCTGCTGCCGCTCGTCGATCTCGCCTATCAGGGGTTCGGCCGCGGCCTCGACCAGGATGTCGCGGGCCTCCGGCATCTTCTCGGCGTGGTCCCGGAAGCGCTCGTCGCGGTTTCCTGCTCGAAGTCCTTCGGGCTTTATCGCGAGCGCGCGGGCGCGATCTTCGCGCGGACCAGCTCGACTGCCTCGGCGGACAGGGTGCGCTCAAACCTCGCGGGCCTCGCACGCACCAGCTATTCCATGCCGCCGGATCACGGCGCAGCCGTCGTGCGGACGATCCTTGACGACCCGGAACTCAGGCGCGACTGGACGGAGGAGCTCGAGACGATGCGGCTCAGGATGACGGGCCTCCGGCGGTCGCTTGCCGAGGGACTCCGCACCCGCTGGCAGAGCCTCGGCGCAGTCGCCGATCAGGAGGGCATGTTCTCCATGCTGCCGCTTTCCGAAGCGGAGGTTATGCGGCTCAGGACCGAGCACGGCATCTATATGCCGGCATCCGGCCGCATCAACATCGCCGGGCTGAAGACGGCGGAAGCCGCCGAGATTGCCGGCAAGTTCACCAGTCTCTGATCTCTAGATGACGATGCTTTTAGGCCGGGTCGACCTAAAAGCATGAACGTGACCGGTTCCGATAGGTCAGAGCGGGATGCGGGCGGAAAACCGCACACACTTTTCCTCATCCCGCTCCTGTCCTGTCTCCTGTCCTGTCTCCAGGTCTTTTCCGACGCGCGGCGCCCGGCTATGTCTTCCCGCATCTGGAAGAGCGGGAAGATTCGGCATGACGGTTACGATCTACGGCATCAAGAACTGCGACACGATGAAGAAGGCCCGGAACTGGCTCGACAGCCGCGGCACTTCCTACGATTTCCACGACTACAAGGCGGAAGGCATCGATCGTGCGCGACTCGAGCGCTGGTGCGCCGAACTCGGTTGGGAGACGCTGCTCAACCGCTCGGGCACCACCTTCCGTAAGCTGGATGAGGCCGACAAGCGGGACCTGACGGCCGACAAGGCGATCGCGCTGATGCTCGAGCAGCCGTCGATGATCAAGCGCCCGGTGCTCGAGGCCCACGGCAAGCTGCTCGTCGGCTTCAAGCCGGAACTCTACGAAGCCGAATTCGGGGCGTAGACCATGTCGAAGACAACCCGGGCGACGCAGGCCCTCGCAAAGGCCGGCGTCATTTTCACCGTTCACAGCTATGACTACGATCCCGGCGCCGAACGCGTCGGACTGCAGGCGGCGGAGGCGCTCGGCGAGGACCCTTCCCGTGTGCTGAAGACACTGATGGCCGAGGTGGACGGCAAGCCGGTCTGCTGCATCGTGCCCTCGGACCGGGAGGTGAGCATGAAGAAGCTCGCCGCAGCCTTCGGCGGCAAGTCGGCGAGCATGATGAAACCGGCGGACGCCGAGCGGCTCACCGGCTATCACGTCGGCGGCATCAGCCCCTTCGGGCAAAGAAAGACGGTCCCGACTGCGATAGAGGAAGCGGCCCTTGCCGAAGCGCTGGTTTTCATCAATGGCGGGCAGCGCGGCCTGCAGGTGCGGCTTGCGCCCAAGGATGCGCAAGCCGCATTGCGTGCGGTTGCCGCATCTCTGATCGCCTGATTTCTTTAAAAGGACTGGGACCTGTGGACACTTATGGATAGGGTTTTGACGGCCCAAATTGCGAGGGACTTTCGTGGAAAATCCGGCGCCGCAGGCCGTCCGCCTGCAAGCCGGATTTTTCGCGACAAGGCACCGCAATATGGGCCGCCCGAAGGGTTTTGCACAAATCGCCCACTGCCGGCGGCTTTTCCCTTGCAAAGGGGGCAACCCTTTGCTGCGGAAAAATCCTTGGCATTGACCGATTTGTGCAAAATCAAACCCCTATCCATAAGTGTCCACAGGTCCTAGGTGTCAGCCGAGCCTTGAAAGCAGAGAGGCAAGCGCGCCTGCCTCTTCTTCGCCGAGCTTTGCGCCGACGTGACGCGCGATCGATGGCCCATAGGTCTGCCACATGCGCTCCCGCATGGCACGGCCCTTCCCGGTGACGACCACCCAGCAGCCGCGCGCGTCCTCGTCGAATGCCTCTCGCTGCACGAGGCCTTCCTTCTCCAGCCGGTCGATCAGGCGGGACAGGTTGTATTGGGCAAGCAGCGTGCGGGCTTCGATCTCGAAGGGGCGCAAACGGCCGCCTTCGGCCTTCACGAGCTCCCACAGCACGTCGTACCAGCCAAGCGGCGGCAGGCCCGCCGCCTTGAAGTCCCTTTCGATGGCCGAAAGCGCGCGTCGCTGCGCCCGCATCAGACCGATCCATGCCTCCGTCGCGGCAGCGGTCGGCTCGCTGCTATCCGTCCTCTTCACGCCCATAGATGCACTTACATCTATATTGACGGGTTTGGCAAGCTGCGTTATATGCAGGTGCATCTAAATACAGACAGGAGACGACCATGACGGCGCAGCTCACCCTGATCAGCCACCATCTCTGCCCCTATGTGCAACGCGCTGCGATTGCGCTGCACGAAAAAGGCGTACCCTTCGAGCGCGTCGATATCGATCTCGCCAACAAGCCCGACTGGTTCCTGAAGATCTCGCCGCTCGGCAAGGTGCCGCTGCTTCGCATTTCACAGGATGGCGGCGAAGCGATCCTCTTCGAGAGCACCGTCATCTGCGAATATCTGGAGGAAACACAGGCCGGACCGAAGCTGCACCCCGCCGATCCGCTGGCGCGGGCACGCCATCGCGGCTGGATGGAGTTCGGCTCCGCAATCCTCTCCGACCTCTGGGTCTACGAAACAACGCAGGACGGCGCCACGCTCGAAGCCAAACGCAACGTGCTCAAGTCGAAGTTCGCGACCGTCGAGGCGGAACTCGGCAGCGGCCCCTATTTTGCAGGCAGCGCCTTCAGCCTTGTCGACGCCGTCTTCGCGCCGATCTTCCGCTATTTCGACGTGTTCGACACGATTTCCGACAGCGGCGTCTTTCAGGGCCTGCCGCGCGTCACCGCCTGGCGCGAGGCGCTGGCCGGGAGGCCGAGCGTGAAAGCCGCGGTCGGCGAGGACTACCCGCAGCGGCTGATGGCCTTCCTCGAGAAGCACGAGGCAGCGCTGCTCAAGACGGAAAGGGTGGCTGCCTGAAGGAGCTTCTGTTTTCGGCGGAACCGGTCTAAAACCGCTGACATCCGCAAGAAGACGCGCAGGAGCAGCCATGAACGCCCCCCTCCAATCCACAAGGAATCCAATCGATCCGGTCAAGCTCGAAAAGCTCGCCGAGGTCGCCATCAAGGTCGGTTTGCAATTGCAGAAGGGCCAGGATCTGGTGATGACCGCGCCGATCGCGGCGCTGCCGCTCGTGCGCCTTATCACCAAACACGCCTATATGGCAGGCGCCGGACTGGTGACGACCTTCTATGCCGACGAGGAAGCGACGCTTGCCCGCTATGCCCATGCGCCGGACGAGAGTTTCGACCGCGCCAGCGACTGGCTTTACGAGGGCATGGCCAAGGCCTATGCGGGAGGTGCTGCGCGCCTCGCCATCGCCGGCGACAACCCGATGCTGCTTTCGGCTCAGGATCCGGCGAAGGTCGCCCGCGCCAACAAGGCGAACTCGATCGCCTACAAGCCGGCGCTCGAGAAGATCTCCAACTTCGACATCAACTGGAACATCGTCTCCTATCCGAACCCCTCCTGGGCGAAGCAGATGTTCCCTGACGATCCCGAGGCGGTTGCCGTGGAAAAGCTGGCAAATGCCATCTTCGCCGCCTCGCGCGTCGACGTCGGCGATCCGATCGCCGCCTGGAAAGAGCACAATGCCAATCTGCACCGCCGTTCGGCCTGGCTGGACGAGGAGCGCTTCGCCGCGCTGCATTTCACCGGCCCCGGCACCGACCTCACCGTCGGGCTGGCGGACGGCCACGAATGGCATGGCGGCGCCTCGGTCGCCAAGAACGGCATCACCTGCAATCCGAACATCCCGACGGAAGAGGTCTTCACTACGCCGCATGCGCTGCGCGTCGAAGGCCATGTGTCGAGCACGAAGCCGCTCTCCCATCAGGGCACGCTGATCGACAATATCCAGGTGCGCTTCGAAGCCGGCCGCATCGTCGAGGCCAGGGCGTCACGCGGCGAGGAGGTGCTGAACAAGGTGCTCGACACCGACGAGGGCGCCCGAAGGCTGGGCGAAGTGGCGCTGGTGCCCCATTCCTCTCCGATCTCGGCCAGCGGCGTCCTCTTCTACAACACCCTCTTCGACGAGAACGCCTCCTGCCACATCGCGCTCGGCCAGTGCTATTCGAAGTGCTTCCTCGACGGGGCGAGCCTCAGCCAGGAGCAGATCCGCGCCCAGGGCGGCAATTCGAGCCTGATCCATATCGACTGGATGATCGGCTCGGGCGAGGTGGACATCGACGGGGTTCGTGCGGACGGCGCCCGTGTGCCCGTCATGCGCAAAGGCGAGTGGGCCTGACACTACGGGGCCGATGAGCCCCTCAACCGCCTGCCGGCACCTTCTCCCCGCAGGCGGGGAGAAGGGACAAGCGGCCCCAACTGAACCCCGCACTCACCGCCCGCCCGAGGGAGCGAACGGGCGCGGCATATCCCTTCTTGCTTCCTTGTGTTCGTTACGCCGGCTTGTTGCCGCCAAGCGTGGAGACGGTTCCCGCCAGAGGAGTATATGTCCCTACTAGCTCGCTCGGGGGAGAGGGTTAGGGGGCGGCTGCCGCGCGGCGAGCGGTCTGTGCGTACTGGCTCATCCACACGCTTGCGAAGACGGTTGCGATCCCAAGCACCTGCACTGCCGTCAGCTGCTGATCGAGCACGCCCCAGCCGATGAGAATCGCGACGACGGGGCTCAAGAAGCCGAGCGGCGAAACCTGGGAGGGTTCGAGCCGCGACAGCCCCCGGAACCAGAGAAGGTAGGTGAAGGCGGTGCCGATCAGGCCGAGATAGGTAAAGCCCATAATGTTTGCGGCAGTGAGCGGCGGCAAAGAGGGTTCCAGCAGGAAGGTGACCGGCACCAGAAGCAGCCCGCCGGCCGCCAATTGCCAGGCGGTGAAGGTGAGCGGCGAGACCGGCGGCGTCCAGTGTCGGCTCAGCACGGTGCCGAAAGCCATGGAGACGGCGCCTGCCAAGCCGGCCGCGACGCCCACCGGATCCAGCGCCGCTTTTGGCGTCAGCACCAGGAGCGCGACCCCCGCCATGCCGGCAATGCCGGCAACGACGCTCAACGCCCGGGCCGGCGAGCCGAGAACGATGCGCGACAGGACGATCACGATCAGCGGCTGAATGGCTCCGACGGTTGCGGCTACACCGCCGGGCAGCCGGTAGGCGGATACGAAAAGCATCGTTTGAAAGAACGAGAAGTTGAGCGCGCCGAGCACGAAACTGCGCGCCAACCACACACCCGTCGGCATCTGCCGGACGACAAGCAGCAGCAGCAGTCCTGCCGGAAGCGCCCTCAGCATTGCGACCGTGACCGGGTAACCGGCCGGCAGGAATTCCGTTGTGACCAGATAGGTACTGCCCCATATGGCCGGCGCTATGGCCGTGAGCAGAATTTCGGTGCTGCGCGTACCCATCTCTTCACCTCAAGAATCTTTAGATCAAGATAACTCTACTCCAATGTATCTTGACGTCAAGATACATGGAGGCTACGACTTCGGGAAGGTCGAAACGTTCACTCAGGCCGCTGATGCAGACGGATATGGATCACGTTGACAAAATCCTGGCGCAGTGGCGCAGAGAGCGGCCGGAGCTCGATGCGACAGCCATGGGTCTGCTCGGTCGACTGTCGCGGCTCCGGGCTCATCTCGCTCGTGAGGTGGAAAGCACCCTTGCCGATCACGGCTTGAACTCGGCGAGTTTCGACGTGCTCGCAACGCTGCGGCGCTCCGGTCCGCCCTTCCGGCTCTCGCCGGGCGATCTGCTGGGAACGACGATGGTCACCTCCGGCACGATGACCAACCGCATCGACCAGCTCGAGAAAGCCGGGCTGGTCGAACGCCTGGACAATCCGGAAGACCGGCGCGGTGTCCTCATCGCTCTGACACCGGAGGGTCTCAAGCGCGTGGACGCGGCGGTCACTGCCCATGTCGCCAACCAGCAGCGCCTCGTTGCGGGCCTCGAACCCGATGAACGGGAGGCTCTGGACGCGCTGCTCAGGAAATTCCTCGCGGTCTTCGAATAGGTCGCCGGTCAGATCCGGCTCACCAGAGCCCTCACACGCTCGATATGACGCTTCCGCTTCGCCTCCGTCACCCGATCCATGTCGTGCAGAGTGACCATGCGGAAGTCGAGCCCCTTGCCGCAGAAGGCGGCGATGCCGCGCTTCAGCAGCCGCCGCACCGGATTTCCCATGTAGAGATGCACGACCCACCAGGGGGACCCGGTACTGGTCAGCGCCCAGAATAGCCTGATGTTGCGGAGGCGGGGAACGATACGGCCGCCTGCCGCATCATGGTCGAAAGCGACCCCGGGCGCGAAGACGCGATCGAAGAAGCCCTTGAGGATCGCCGGGAAATTGAACCACCATTGCGGAAAGACGAGCACGAGTCCGTCCGCAGCCCTCAGCCGCTCGATCCAGGGGGAGACCCCGGAGGCGTCGTAATCTTTATCGAAATAACTGCCCCGCTCGGCCACGGTCAGCCGCGGATCGAAGCCTTCGCGATAAAGGTCGAGCAGATCGACCGTATGGCCCCTGGCCTCGAGCGTTTCCCGGGCAATGCGGGCGACACTCGCAGCGAAGCTCTCCTCGAGCGGATGGGCGAGCACCATCAGGATATGCATCAGAAGAGGCTGCCCTGCTTCGTCGGCTCGCCGGAGCGTGCAGGCCGCTTCTTCGGCGACTGCGGCGCAGTGCCGTCCTCGCCGGCGACCGCCGCGATGCGGCCATCGGCGAATTCCAGCGAAAGCGCCATCCCGGGATGCACGGCAGCCGCCTGTTTAACCGGCTCGCCCGCGGCATCGCGCACCAGCGCGAAGCCGCGCTGCAGGACGCTGTGATAGGAGAGCGACTGCAGCACGCGGTCCTGTGCTGCAAGCGCGCTTTTCATCCTGCGCAGATCGGCGGCGATCGCCGCATCCCCACGCCTGCCCAGGCTGGAAACGCGATCCGATGCGCGATGAATCTGGCCGATCAGCCGCGACGGCAGAACGCGGAGCGAGGCATCGGCAGACGAAATGCGCTGAGCGCCACGTTGAACCTTACGCTCGACGATGCGCTCGGCCCGGTTGACGGCATCCAAGACGCGCTGACGGCGATCGACGATCCTTGCCGTCAGGAGCTCCGGCCGGAGATGGGCCGCATTGCGTTCGAAGCTTCGCCGCTTGTTGGCGGTGTTCATCTGCAGGCCGCGGCCGAGTCCGGCGGCCGCCTCGTCGAAGCGACGCCGAGGCAAGGCGAGCAATTGGTCGAGCGAGGGTAGCGCCCGCGCAAGCGAGCGCAGCGTCTGGCGGCGATTGTCCATCTGCCGCGCCGCGGCGCCCTTGAGCCGGGCTGCGAGACTGGCGAGCTGGGCCTCGAGATCGGCCTTCACCGGCACCGCCATTTCGGCCGCACCGGTCGGCGTCGGCGCCCGCTGGTCGGCCGCATGGTCGATCAGCGTCCAGTCCGTCTCGTGACCGACGGCCGAGATCAGAGGGATGGCGGAAGCCGCCGCGGCGCGCACCATCGCCTCGTCGTTGAAGCACCAGAGATCCTCGAGGCTGCCGCCGCCGCGCGCGACGATCAGCACGTCGGGCCGGGGAATGGAGCCGCCCGGCTGCAGCGCGTTGAAACCCTCGATCGCCGCCACGATCTCCTCGCAGGCGCCGTCGCCCTGCACGCGCACCGGCCAGACGATGACATGGACCGGGAAACGGTCGGCAATGCGGTGCAGGATGTCGCGGATCACAGCTCCGGTCGGCGAGGTCACGACGCCGACGACCCTCGGCATGAAAGGCAGCGGCCGCTTGCGGCCCGCATCGAAAAGGCCCTCCGCCGCAAGCTTGCGCTTGCGTTCCTCGATAAGCGCCATCAGCGCCCCGGCACCGGCCGGCTCAAGCGAGTCGATGACGATCTGATATTTGGACGAGCCGGGGAAGGTCGTGACCCTGCCGGTCGCGATGACCTCCATCCCCTCCTCCGGCCGGAACTTCAGCCGCGCGAAGGTGGTCTTCCAGACGACCGCATCGATGCGGGCGCGATCGTCCTTCAGGGCGAAATAAGCGTGTCCCGAGGAATGCGGGCCGCGGTAGCCGGAAATCTCGCCCCGCACCCGGACATGCTCGAAGGCCTGCTCGACCGTGCGCTTGATCGAGCCGGACAATTCCGACACCGAATATTCGGCGACGTTGGAGGGAGATTCGGAATCAAAGAACGAAGTCATGCGTCACTTGTAGCCGACACCGCGGCGAAGATCAGCAGTGAGGCGTAGCTATCTGCGGATTTTCTGCATCGTTTCACTGTTTCATCGAACCAGCGAAACGATCTTCCGGACGGAAAACCTATTGGACGTCGCGCCCGCCCTGCCCGAAGAAGCGCCGGGTCGCGTCGTCGGCCGGAAAGAAGGATTCGATCAGAACGCCCTCAACAAGCGCGTCCTGAGTCGAGCCGAAGGTCGAGAGCGTCGTGATGAAGCTAAGCGCCGCGTCACCGAGGCGCAGCTCGATGGGCAGCACCGGCAAGCGGTCTGTCGCCGGGAAGTTCTCGATCGCCACCGCCACCGCCGGGTCGGCAACCAGCCTGTTCAGCCTGCGCTGCAAGGGGCTGCGCGGCCCCTGCAGCCACGCCTCCATGCGAACCCGCTGAACGAGATCGGCTGCGGCGGCTTCCCAATTGACCACGAGGCTGCGGACGCTCTCTGCACCGAGAAAGCCGTCGAGGAAGTTCTCCCCCGGCTTGAACGGAACGCCCGTGGCGTCGACGAGCGCCTGGAAAGCCGGATTGGTCAGCAGCACCGTATACTGGTGGTCGAAAACGAGGCCCGGATAGGGATCGTGCCGGTCGAGCATCAGCCGGATGGCATGGGCGACGGCCTGAGGCATTGCATCGAGGCCCGTTGCCGGCCGCGCCGCAACGCGCGGCCGGTAGCCCGCCGCGGTGAAAAGCGTGCCCTGTTCGCGCGCGGGGACGTCGAGAACCGAGGCGAGCCGCAGGATCATTCCCTCGGACGGCTTGGAGCGGCCCGTCTCCAGAAACGATAGATGGCGCGCGGAAATGCCCGCCGCCATCGCGAGATCGAGTTGGCTCATGCGGCGATGTCCTCGCCATTCCTTCAGGCGGCTGCCGAATTCCATTGATATCTTCCCTGTTGCGGGGGGGCAGCCTCGCCCGAACGCGGCACAAAATCCATTACCTCGGAGGTAATTGGTTTGATGACCGCTCTGGTCCAGCATCTGCCCATCGACAACCGATGGAGACAGACATGTTCGATCTTGCCACCCGCTCTCTTCTCAACAAGACGTTTCTCGCCGACGGCATCTTTTCGCTGATCGCCGGCTCGGCTCTCCTCGCGGCAGCGCAGCCGCTGGCGGCGGTCGTCAGCCCCGCCCTATCGCCTGCGGTGATCATGGCGCTCGGCGCCGGGCTCCTCGTCTGGGGCGCCTTCCACCTCGCCACGGCCAGAAAAGGAGGGCCGAGCGCCCTCGCAACACGGATCAGCATCACCGGAGACATCCTGTGGCAGGTCGGAAGCCTCGCCATTCTTGCGTCTGCCTATTCCGCCTTGACGGTCGCTGGAATGGCGCTGATCGTCGTTGCCATGGTCGGTGTCGCCGACTTCCTCTTCTTCAAGATGCGGGGCGCGTCTCAGGCGCGGCTGCTCCAGGCCGCATGAATGGATAGGCCCGGCGCAACGTGCGCCGGGCCTATCCTTTAGCCGGCTTCAGACGGGCTCCCAGCCGTCTTTTTCGCTGGCGCGATAGATCGCGTCGATGAACATCTGGTTCAGGCGCGAGTTTTCCAGTGTCACCACGTCCTCCGCTTCACCTTTCGCAGCACGTGCGAAGGCCTCGGCCTCGAGCTTGTACTGACGCGCATCCTGGAAGCGGAAGAGCTGCGACTGGCCGTGGTTCTGGTTGGTCAGTTCCACCTCTTCCCGGCCGTAGCGATCGGCATTGAAGGGCGACTTCACCTCGATGTAGCCCTTGTCGCCGTGGAAGACCATGACCTGGCGGGCGGCGAGCTGTGTCGAGATATAGAAGCTCAGTTCGAAATCTCCGAAGTCGGCACGAACGCTCGAATAGACGTCGGTGCCGAATTCCGGATCGCGCTCGGTATTGGCCTGCACGCGCAGCGGCTCCTTGCCGGTCGAAAACCGGGTCGTGATTGCCGGATAGACGCCGATATCCGGCAGACCTCCGCCGCCGAGCGACGGGACGTTGCGCATGTTGCCGGGATCGCGGTTGTAATAGGTGAAGGCGCCCTGGACATGCCTGAGGCGCCCGATGGCACCTTCCGCGATGAGCGAGCGCACCTTCCGCCAGACGGGGCTGTAGGTCACCATATAGGCTTCCGAGATCAGCACCTTGTTGCGCTCGCGCGCCGCGATCACGGCGTCGATCTCTTCGGCCTTCAGCGCCAGCGGCTTCTCGCAAAGTACATGCTTGCCGGCATCCGCCGCCTTGATCGCCCATTCGACATGTTGCGACGTCGGCAGCGGGATATAGACGGCGTCGACCGTGTCGGAGGCGAGCATCTCCTCATAGGAGCCGAAAGCATGCGGCACGGAGAAACGGTCGGCCATGGCCCTCGCCTTGGCGAGATCGCGGCTCGCGATCGCCGTGACAACGCAGTTCTCGGCGTCCTGGATCGCGGGTACGACGAGCTCGCGGCCGATCTTGGCCGTCGACAAAATTCCGAAACGCAGCATGAGGCAGACTCCTTTTCGTGCGCGGCGCGAAGGACGCGCGACACTCCCCTGGGCACAAGCTGCGCGAGACTATCCCCGAGGTACGTACCTAGCAAGCCGTGGCGAGGTCAGAAAAACCACGAATGCAGGTGTCATTCGATGGCGAGCTGGCCTATGTTTTTGCCGCAATCCTCCCAATCGCAGCTTGTTTTCATCCAACCACATGGAGCGAAACCATGGAAATGCGCAGACTTGGCCGTACCGGCCTCTCGATTGCCCCGCTCGTCTTCGGCGGCAACGTCTTCGGCTGGACCGCGGATGAGAAAACATCGTTCTCGCTTCTCGACGCCTTTTTCGATGCGGGTTTCAATGCCGTCGACACCGCCGACGTCTATTCCTCCTGGGCGCCGGGCAACAGAGGCGGTGAATCGGAAGCGATCATCGGTAAATGGCTGAAACAATCCGGACGCTCGCGCGATAGCGCCGTCATCGTCACCAAGGTCGGTTCGGAACTCGGACCGGACCGCAAGGGCCTCTCGCGGCGCTGGATCATGCAGGCAGTCGAGGATTCACTGAGACGCCTGCAGACCGACTATATCGACCTCTATCTCTCCCACTGGCCGGACCCCGACATACCCTATGACGAGACGCTTGCCGCCTACGATACGCTTCTCTCCCAGGGCAAGCTGCGGGCGATCGGCGCATCGAATCTCGACGCGCAGCAGATGCGCGATGCTCTCGACGTTGCGGCGGCGAAGGATCTGCCCCGCTACGACGTGCTGCAGCCCGAATACAATCTCTACGACCGCGCTTCCTATGACGGTCCGCTGCGCAATCTCTGCATCGCCGAGGAGATCGGCGTCATCACCTATTTCAGCCTTGCGAGAGGCTTTCTTTCCGGCAAGTACCGCTCGCACAAGGACCTGGAGGGCTCCGCCCGCGGCGGCGGCGTCGAAAAATATCTCGACGGACGCGGCATGCGCATCCTCGGCGTCTTGGATGAAATCGCCGAGGAGACCGGCGCGAAACAGGCGGAGATCGCGCTCGCCTGGATCATCGCCCGCGAGGGCGTCACCGCACCCATCGCCAGCGCCACCAATCCCGACCAGCTGGCAAGCCTGGTGAGATCGGCGGAACTGGACTTGCCGGAAGAGGCGATAAGGCGCCTGAACGAGGTGAGCGAATAGAGGGACGTTCTCGATTTCCCGAAGAGGAAGGCCCCTCTCCATAGGCCCCGCAGGTGGGAGGGCTAGGCCGGCGGACCGGGCGGCATCTAAGCCCCTCCCCCTTGTGGGATCCTTGTGGGGAGGGGTTGGGGAGAGGCGAGTGCCCCGAACGCAATCGTCGGAAAGCCTTCGTAAAGATGCGCATGGCTGCCTTCGTGGTTGGCCATGCCGGGCTTGGTCAGCAGCCCGCGCGGCTCGGCATAGCTGCTGATTCTGCGCCGCGGCCTCTCGTGCCACTGGATGTTGAAGGCCCAGAGCTTGGGAAAGAAGCAGAGCGAGGCGTAGGGAAGGTGGTCGTGAATCCACCACGCCAGGCTTTGCCAGCCGCCTTCGTGACGCTCCCGGTCCCAGACCCAGGGAATGGCGATGCAGGCGGTGGCCCCCATGCAGCCCTCCGCATCGCGCATGTCCCAGATATGGTCGGCTGCCGTTGCCGCATTGGTCGAGCAGTTGAGCCTGTTGGCGTTGCCGAAGGCGTTCACCGCGCGGTTTCGGTAGGCAGAGCGGATGTGCAGCCGACCGAAGGTCGCCTCGAGCGGCTCCAGAAGTTCCTCGCAAAGTTTCCGTCCGGCCTCGATCGCCAGTTCCGGATCGTCGGGGATATTCGGGATCCGGTAGAACTCCGCGATTTCGGAGTGAAGAAAATCGCGCAGGAAAAAGTTCTTCGAGAGGCGTACGCGCCCGAGGTCTTCGAGCGATTTCATCGACCCGGGTTTCTTCATGCTTCCCCCGCTTCGGAGCACTTCCAGGAAAAGTATGTAACGGTTTTCCGTCCGGAAGTGCGTTAGATCAAACGGTTAGAGCATTTCAGTGTTTCCCTGAAACAGTGAAATGCTCTAGCTCCTGTGCTCACGCTCTGCGCTCACGCCTTCGTCACCGAAGCGCCGCCGTCGGCCAGCAGCGCAGCGCCGGTCACGAAGCTAGCACCGTCCGAGGCGAGATAAAGCGCCGCTTCGGCGATTTCCTCGGGTCGCGCGATGCGTTTCAATGCATGCAGCCCTTCCACGAAACCGCGCGTCTCGGGCGCCGCTCCCGGCAGGTTCGCGAAATTGGCAGGCGTGTCGGTGCCGCCGGGCAGCAGCGCGTTCACGCGAATGCCGCGCGCGCCGAGTTCGACCGCCAGCGCCTGCACCAGTCCGATCAGCCCCGCCTTGCTCGCCGCATAGGGGGCGACCCCGGCAAAGCCGGCCGTGTGGCCGACGAAGCTCGAAGTGAAGGTGAGCGAACCGCCGCCCAGTGCCGCAATTGCCGGAACCTGATATTTCGCCGCCAGGAAGGCGCTCGTCAGATTGGTATCGAGCGTCTCGCGCCAGCCTTCTACGCTAAGCGACGAGATCTCTCCCATCGCACCGAGCGCCCCGGCATTGTTGAAGGCGGTATCGAGGCCGCCGAAGCGGCGCACCGCCAGTTCGAC
This sequence comes from Sinorhizobium meliloti, assembly GCF_017876815.1. NCBI lineage: Bacteria > Pseudomonadati > Pseudomonadota > Alphaproteobacteria > Hyphomicrobiales > Rhizobiaceae > Ensifer > Ensifer meliloti. The sequence continues at coordinate 1,021,292 of NZ_JAGIOS010000001.1, forward strand.
CAGCGCCTCATGCAGGGCTTCGTCGCCCACGTCGCCGGCAAGCGCTGCCGCCTCACCGCCCCCTCCGGCGATCTCGTCGGTAAGCTCCGCAAGTGCATTCCCGTTGCGGGCGGTAACGACGACCTTTGCCCCCTCGCGTGCAAAGAGCAGCGCCGCGGCGCGGCCGATACCTGAGCTTGCGCCGGTGACGATCGCGATTTTACCTTCCAGTCTCGACATGGTTCTTCTCCGTCCGATTGCGTTTACGGCGGGACCATTGCCGATGCGCCACGCTGCAACCACCCGATTTCCGCCTGAGGTGAAACGGACACCTATCGCGCAAGCGGCGGAATTGACCCGCGCCTCACGCGCTTTTTGCAGTCGCGAGGAACAAATCTTCGCCCTTTGCTGTTGATTGCGGGTCGAAGGCAACACGAAGCAGACGAGGAAGGAAACGGAAATGGCCAAAGAAAAGACGCTGGACGACCTCTTCCACGATACGCTCAAGGACATCTATTATGCCGAGCGGAAAATCCTGAAGGCTTTGCCGAAGATGGCACGCGCCGCCCAGGCCCCTGAGCTCAAGGCCGCGTTCGAGAAGCACAAGGAGCAGACCGAGACCCATGTGGAGCGGCTGCAGCAGGTATTCGAAATGATCGGCAAGCGCGCGCAGGGCAAGACCTGCGAGGCGATCGAGGGCATCGTCGCCGAGGGCGAGGAGATCATGGACGAATTCAAGGGCACCGCCGCGCTCGATGCGGGCCTCATCTCCGCCGCGCAAGCGGTCGAGCATTATGAAATCTCCCGCTACGGCACCCTGAAGACCTGGGCAAAGACCATCGGTCTCAAGGATGCAGTATCGCTGCTCGACGCGACTTTGAAGGAAGAAGTCGTCACCGACGAGGACCTGACGAAACTCGCGATGGCCCAAGTGAACAAGAAGGCCGCGTAAGCTGCCACGACGGCCGGCGCTCCCCGCCGGCCGTCAGCCGCTGTGCCGGAAGAAATCGATGAAGGCCCGGAGCGCCGGACGCATCAGCCGGCGGGTCGGATAATAGAGGAAAGGCCCCGCATAGGGCGCGCACCAGTCCTCGAGCACCCGGACCAACTTGCCCTCAGCCACATATCCGCTGACGCGCGGCTCGAAGAGATAGGCGAGCCCCGCACCGCCGGTGGCGGCCTCGATGATCGGCCGGTCCTCGCCCAGAATGAGCGGGCCGTTCACCGAAACGGTCAGTTCCTCCCCCTCTTTCTCGAACTCCCAGCGATATATGGTGCCGTTGGAGAAGCGGCGGCGGATGCAGCGATGGCCCGCCAGATCGCGCGGGTGCCGCGGCCGCTGGAAGCGCTCGAAATAGGAAGGTGCGGCGACGACCGCGCTTTTCAGTTCCGGCCCGACCTTCACCGCCACCATGTCGGCCTCCAGGCTTTCGCCGAGCCTTATGCCTGCGTCGTATCCCTCCTCTACGATATTGGTGAAGCCGTCTTCATTGGCGATTTCGAGGACGGTGTCCGGATAGCGCCCGAGAAAGTCGCCAAGGCGCGGCGCCAGAATGAGGTCGGCGGCAAAACGAGGGGCGGTAATGCGCAGTTTCCCGGCGGGGCGATCGCGCGCCTCCGCCGCCCGCTGCAGCGCCTCGGCAATGTCGTCGAGCGCCGGACGCAGCCGCTCCAGCAGGCGCTTTCCCTCCTCCGTGGCGGCGACGCTGCGCGTCGTGCGCGCGAGGAGACGAACGCCGAGGCTCGCTTCCAGACTGCCCACGGCGTGGCTGACGGCCGATGGCGCGATGCCGAGTTCCTTCGCCGCGCCGCGGAAGCTGCCATGGGCGGCGACGGCGGAAAGGACGGCCAGTTGGGAGAGCTGTGTGCGGTTCATTGATCGAAATAATAGAACAGCCCGTGAGAATTGACAGAGATTTTCAACCGGCCGTGAGGCACCTATCTTCGCCTTGTCGTTGGGCCCGTGGCGAAAGCTTCGGCCCGACAGGCTACTCCATCTTCTTCGCTAACGCCGCAGGCGACCCTAAGCCGCGCGTTCAGCCCGAAAGGAAATCCAATGAAGACCCGCAAGCTCGGTAACGAACTCACCGTTTCGGCCGTCGGCCTCGGCTGCATGGGCATGAGCTTCGCCTATGGCGAAGCCGACGAGAGCCAGTCGATCCGCACGCTCCACCGCGCCATCGAACTCGGCGTCGACTTCTTCGATACGGCGGAAGTTTATGGGCCTTATGAAAACGAGAAGCTCCTCGGTAAGGCGCTGAAGGGCCGGCGAGACCGGGTGGTGATCGCCACCAAGTTCGGTTTCCGCATCGACCCGGGCAAGCCCGCCGCCGAGGCGATCAAAGGCGTCGACGGCCGGCCGGAAAATGCGAAAACCGTCGCCGAGGCCTCCCTCAAGCGACTCGGGACGGACGTCATCGACCTCTATTACCAGCACCGCGTCGATCCCGCCGTGCCGATCGAGGAAACCGTCGGCGCGATGGCGGAACTGGTGAAGGAGGGCAAGGTGCGCGCAATCGGGCTTTCCGAGGCAAGCGCCGCCACCATCCGCCGCGCCCATGCCGTGCATCCGATCGCAGCGATACAGAGCGAGTATTCGCTCTGGTCGCGCGACCCGGAACAGGAGGTGCTCGACACCTGCCGCGAACTCGGCATCGGCTTCGTGCCCTACAGTCCGCTCGGGCGCGGCATGCTGACAGGCACCATCCGCAAGGTCGAAGACCTCGCTGCCGACGATTTTCGCCGGTCGCTGCCGCGCTTCCAAGAGGAGAACTTCGAGGCCAACGCCGCGCTGGTCGCGACGCTCGAAAGGCTCGCCATGGAGAGAGGCGTTACAGCCGCCCAGCTCGCGCTCGCCTGGGTCGTCAACCAGGGCGAGGACATCGTTCCTATCCCCGGCGCGCGCAGGATCGAGCACCTCGAACAGAACGTCGCCGCCGCCGGGATCGTCCTCACCGGCAGCGAACGCGCCGAACTCGGCGAAGCGCTCTCGCCAACGCTGGTCGCCGGCAATCGCTACACCGATGCATCGCGCTGACGAACAGGTGAACCGATGAACCGGTGGCTCTAACGGTTGGATGGGGCATCGCAATTTCGTTGCGATGTCCTACCTATGAGGGTGTCCGCCTTCATCGGGATTGGAACGGCCTGGGGGCGGATAGTCACCACAGGCGTCTACCGTTCCGGAAAGGAGGGATCATCCATGTCCGAAGAGCAGGCCATCAGCGCGGTTGTCCATCTTTATGTCGACGGCATGGCCTTCGCCAATGAGGGAGCGTTGCGCAAGGCTTTCCATCCGAGCGCATCGATCGTCGGCAATTCAGGCGATGCCGTCGAGTGGCTGACACGCGACGCCTTCATCGCCTCCATCGTCAGGGAAGGCGCGGCGCCGCCGGATGCGCAGCCGCTCATGGAAGTGGAGATGGTCCACATCACCGGCGACGTCGCCAGCGTGAAGGTGATCGATGAATTCGCCGGCGCGCGCTATTCGGACTATCTGTCGCTCTTGAAGGTCGACGGGCGGTGGCTGATCGTCAACAAGGTCTGGCACCGGCACGGCTAGAGCTGGATGAGGAAAAGTGTGCGCGGTGAACTCCGCCCCTCATCCGCCTGCCGGCACCTTCTCCCCGCAAGCGGGGCGAAGGGACTCGCGGGACCCTCCTGCTCCTCCATCGGCTACCGGATAGCTGCTGGCGCGCCGCTTGCCCCTTCTCCCCGTCAGAACGGGGAGAAGGTCGCGGCAGCGGGATGAGGGGCCGCACACGACGTAAACCGCACGCCGCGTCTGTCGAAGGGAACTCCGTCACCCTGCCGGCACCTTCTTCCCGCAAGCGGGGCGAAGGGAAATCGTGGCAGCCTTGGCACCATCACCATTGCCCATCCATCAGGCGCGCAGCACGCCGCCTGTGCTCTTCGCCACATTGGCGACGATCCGGGCGGTCAGGGCCTCGAAGTCCTCGTCCGTCAGCGTGCGCTCGACCGGCTGGATCGTTACCTCGATCGCTACCGACTTCCTGCCCTCGCCGAGAGATGCGCCTTCGAAGACGTCGAAGACGTTGACTGCCGTTATCAGTTTCCGGTCGGCGCCGGAGGCGGCCCTGACGATCGCGGCGGCCTCGACCCCCTTGTCTACGACGAAGGCGAAGTCGCGTTTGACTGCCTGGAACGGCGAAAGCTCCAGCGCCGGCTTGGTGCGGGTCGCCTTCTTCTTCGGCTCCGGCATGGCATCGATATAGATCTCGAAGCCTGCAAGCGGTCCGGAGACATCGAGCGCGTCGAGGGTCTTCGGGTGGAACTCCCCGAAAGCGCCGAGGACGATCTTCGGACCGAGCTTGATCGTCCCCGAGCGGCCGGGATGATACCAGGCCGGGCCGCCGGCTTCGAACTGGACATTGGCCATCGGTACGCCACAGGCCTCGAGCACGGCGATGGCATCGGCCTTCGCGTCGAAGACATCGACCGGCTTGCCGCCGCCCTTTACGGCGTTCGACCAAAGGCGGCCGGTGCCGTTGAGCGACGCTGTGCCGCGGCGCACGCCGCCGGCGACACGCCGCTGCGCCTCGGGCGTATCACCCTCATAGGTGCCGGAAACCTCGAAAATGGCGACATCGCCATAGCCCTTGTCGGCATTGCGCTGCGCCGCGGCCAGAAGACCCGGCAGAAGCGACGGACGCATGTCGGACATGTCGGCGGCGATCGGATTGGCGAGCTTGAGTTCCGGCTGGCCGCCACCGAAGAGCTTCGCATGCCCTTCCGGGATGAAGGACCAGGTGACGGCTTCGAGCATGCCGCGGGTTGCAAGCGCGCGCCTGGCCTGGCGCGTGCGGATCTGCAGGGTCGTCAGGATCTTGCCGTTGACGGCATTGTGGCTTGCAAGCGGCGCGGCGACGATGTTGTCGACGCCATGGATGCGCATGACCTCCTCTACGAGGTCCGCCTTGCCGTCGATGTCCGGCCGCCAGGAGGGAACGGTTACCGTCAGGCGTTCGCCGGAGCCCTCGACGCCGAAGCCGAGCTTCCTGAGGATGGAAACGCTCTCCTCGGAGGAGACCTCGAGGCCGGTCAGGCGCCTGACCTCCGAGACCGGGAAATCGACGGACCTGGGCTCGTGGCCGTCATAGCCGACGACGTCCATCTTGGCCGCGGTGCCGCCGCAGAGCTCCAGCACCAGCTCGGTCGCCCGTTCGAGGCCGGGCGCCATGTATTCCGGATCGACGCCGCGCTCGAAGCGGTAGCGCGCATCGGTGATGATGCCAAGCGTGCGGCCGGTCTTGGCGATATTCATCGGATCCCAGAGCGCCGATTCGATCAGCACGTCGGTGGTGTTCTCGTCACAGCCGGAATGCTCGCCGCCCATGATGCCGCCGATCGACTCGACGCCTTCTTCGTCGGCGATCACCACATTGGCCGGCGACAGCGTATATTCGCGCGTGTCGAGCGCCAGTACCTTTTCGCCTTCCCTCGCACGGCGGACCGTCAGGTTGCCCGCGACCTTCGCTGCGTCGAAGACGTGCAGCGGCCGGCCCTGGTCGAAGGTCAGATAGTTGGTGATATCGACCAGCGCGTTGATCGGGCGGAGGCCGATGGCCGTCAGCCGTTGGCGCATCCAGGCGGGGCTCGGGCCATTCTTCACGCCGCGCACGAGGCGAAGCGCGAAGCCGGGGCAGAGATGCCTGTCCTCGCCCAGATCGAGACGGACCTTGACGGGCGTCTCGCCTTCCACGGCGAAGGACGGCGCCGGGCGCGTCTTCAAGGTGCCGAGGCCGGATGCCGCGAGATCGCGGGCGATGCCGTGGACGCTGGTGCAATCCGGCCGGTTCGGCGTCAGGTTGATCTCGATGACCGGATCGTCGAGGCCGGCATAGTCCGCATAGCTGGTGCCCAGAGGCGCATCCTCGGGCAGGTCGATGATGCCGGTGTGATCGTCGGAGATCTCCAGTTCCTTTTCCGAGCACATCATGCCGCGGCTCTCGACACCGCGGATGTTGCCGACGGAGAGCGTCACGCCGATGCCGGGCACGTAGGTGCCGGGCGCGGCGAAGGCGCCGACGAGGCCCTTGCGCGCGTTCGGCGCGCCGCAGACGACCTGCACCGGCTCGCCGGAGCCGGTATCGACCATCAGCACTCTGAGCTTGTCGGCATTCGGGTGCTGCTCGGCGGAGATCACCCTGGCGATGACGAAGGGCTTGAAGGCCGCCTTGTCGTCGACATCCTCGACTTCCAGCCCGATCATCGTCAGGCGGGCGCAGATTTCCTCGAGCGAGGCGTCGGTTTCCAGATGGTCTTTCAGCCAGGAGAGCGTGAACTTCATGATGTCACCTGTGTCCTTGATTTTCTGCGCGGGTCACGCCGAGAGGCCGCCGAAGAGCGTCGGCATGTCGAGCGGGCGGAAGCCGTAATGGGTCATCCAGCGGACATCGGCATTGAAGAAATCGCGCAGGTCGGGCATGCCGTATTTCAGCATGGCGATGCGGTCGAGGCCCATGCCCCAGGCGAAGCCCTGATATTCGTCCGGATCGAGGCCGCCGGCCCTGAGCACGTTCGGATGCACCATGCCGCAGCCGAGGATCTCCATCCAGTCCTTGCCCTCGCCGAACTTGACGATCGGGCCGGAGCGGTCGCACTGGATGTCGACCTCGAAGGAGGGTTCCGTGAACGGGAAGAAGGACGGGCGGAAGCGCATCGTCACCTGATCGACCTCGAAGAAGGCCTTGCAGAATTCCTCAAGCACCCAGCGCATGTTGGCGACATTCGCCGTCCTGTCGATGACAAGGCCTTCCACCTGGTGGAACATCGGCGAGTGGGTCGCGTCGGAATCCTGGCGATAGGTCTTGCCGGGAATGATGATTCGGATTGGCGGCTGCCCGGCCTCCATCGTGCGTATCTGCACCGGCGAGGTGTGCGTGCGCAGCACCTTGCGCTCACCCTTCTCGTCGGGCGCGAAGAAGAAGGTGTCGTGCATCTCGCGGGCCGGATGCCCTTCGGGGAAGTTCAGCGCGGTGAAGTTGTAGTAGTCGGTCTCGATATCCGGTCCCTCGGCAATCGAGAAACCCATGTCGCCGAAGATCGCGGTGATCTCGTCGACGATCTGGCTGATCGGATGGATGCGGCCGCGCTCGGCCGGCGAGGACCGGACGGGCAGGCTGATGTCCACCGTCTCGCGCGCCAGCCGTTCGGCGATCGCCGCATCCTTGAGCGCCGTCTTGCGGGCGGAGATCGCCTCCGTCACCGTGTTCTTCAGCGCATTGATGCGCGCGCCGCGGGTCTGGCGTTCCTCCGGGCTCATCGAACCGAGCGTCTTCAGCAATTCCGAGATCGATCCCTTCTTGCCGAGCGCGCCGACGCGCACCGCCTCGATCGCGCCCTCGTCGGCGGCAGCGTCGATTTCCGCCAGCAAGGTCCGTTCCAATGTTTCCAGTTCGCTCATTCTGTCCTGCCTCGATGCGGTTCGTGTATCGGTTCGACCCTTCGGCGATAGGATCGCGCCGCGAGCCGAACAAGAAAAACCCGCGCCAGCCCTGCCAGCGCGGGTTTCCCAACAATTTCAGAAACGGTCTTGGGAAAACGCTGGCTTAACGGACAGCGCTTTCAAACTCGTTTGCCGTGCCGGCTTCCTTGAGATAGGCGAGCGCCTTCTTGGAAGCTTCGACCAGGGCGCCGAATGCTGCCGGCTCATGGATCGCCATGTCGGACAGAACCTTGCGGTCGACTTCGATGCCGGCCTTGTTCAGACCGTCGATGAAGCGGCCGTAGGTCAGGCCGAACTCGCGGACGGCAGCGTTGATGCGCTGGATCCAGAGTGCGCGGAAATTGCGCTTGTTGACCTTGCGGTCGCGGTAAGCAAACTGCTTGGAACGATCCACCGCTGCCTTGGCGGCGCGGATGGTGTTCTTGCGGCGGCCGTAGAAGCCCTTGGCGGCCTTGAGCGTCTTCTTGTGCTTGGCGTGGGAGGTTACGCCGCGTTTTACACGTGCCATGTCATGATCTCCTTAAAATCCAAATCGCCAGACGTCTTAAAGACCGTTAGGCAGGTAGTTCTTGACGACCTTCTTGCCATCAGGCTCAGCGAGAACCATGGTTCCGCGCGCGTCGCGAATGAACTTGTTGGACCGCTTGATCATGCCGTGGCGCTTGCCAGCAGCAGCAGCTCTAACCTTGCCGGTTGCGGTGATTTTGAACCGCTTTTTGGCAGACGATTTCGTCTTCATCTTGGGCATTTTGCTACTCCATTGTTCTTGATATGCGAAACAGGCAGACGAAGCCCATTTCCAGCGTTAAGAACGGCCACGGCATGCCCTGCCGGACCGTTCGGACGGGGGCTTATAACCGCACATCCCGGAAAAGGCAAGCGGTCCGGAGGCCGCTCGCGCGTAAGCCTTGCCAAAAAGGAAAGCCGCCCCACGAACTCCTCCCGGGGCGGCTTCACCAAGCGTGTCTGGTCTATCAGGCTCCGCCGATCACTTCGGCGCAAGCACCATCATCATCTGGCGGCCTTCGAGCTTGGGTTCGGCTTCCACCTTGGCGATTTCCTGGGTGTCGTCCTTGACCTGCATCAGAAGTTTCATGCCGAGTTCCTGGTGGGCCATTTCGCGGCCGCGGAACTTCAGCGTCACCTTGACCTTGTCGCCTTCCTCGAAGAAGCGGTTCATGGCCTTCATCTTCACCTCATAATCATGGGTGTCGATGTTGGGGCGCATCTTGATTTCCTTGATCTCGACGATCTTCTGCTTCTTGCGCGCCTCGGCGGCTTTCTTCTGGTTCGCGTATTTCAGCTTGCCGAGGTCGAGGATCTTGCACACCGGCGGATCGGAGTTCGGTGCGATCTCTACGAGGTCGAGACCGGCCTCGTCCGCCATGCGGAGCGCCTGGTCGATCGGAATGCTGCCCAAGTTCTGGCCTTCGGCATCGATAAGCTGAACCCGGGGGACCCGGATTTCCTTGTTTGCGCGCGGTCCTTCCTTGACTGGAGCGTCCGCTTTGAAGGGTCTGCGAATGGTCGTACTCTCCTCGAGCTATTGATAGTAAATATTCGGTCAAACGGTAAGCGCGATCTCAAACAGAAGCGCTTGAAACAGTCACTGACGGCAATGTGTGAATTGCGGCTCCAGAGTCAATAGCATGGCCCGCAATGAAAATCATCCTCTGTCGATACCCGAAAGAATCTGTTTTAGAAGGAAATCCGTCATTACCAGGCCTTCAGGAGTTACTCGATGTCGACGACGCCGGCTGAAACCGAGATCACGCGGATCGAAGTAGGAACGGGCGCTGCGGCGAGAAGCATCGCCATGCGTATCTTCCGCACGGGAAATCCGCCGGATATGAAAGACGGGGATCCGCGGCGTCCGGCGCTGGTCTGGCTCGGCGGCTACCGATCGGACATGACCGGGACGAAGGCGGTGGAGGTCGAGCGGCACGCGCGCGAGGCCGGCACCGACTGCATTCGCTTCGACTATTCCGGCCACGGCGCGTCGGACGGCGACTACAGGGACGGCACGATCTCGCGCTGGGTCGAGGAGAGTCTCGCCGTGATCGATCACGCCGCGACGGGGCGCATGATCCTGATCGGTTCCTCCATGGGCGCCTGGGTCGCGCTGCGCCTTGCCGAGAAGCTCAAAGGCGGCGCCCATCATGGAGAAGGTGGGGTCGGCCGCCTCTGCGGCCTCGTGCTGATCGCCCCGGCCCCGGACTTCACCGCCGAGCTCATCGAGCCCAATCTTACCGAGGCCGAAAGGACCTCGCTCGCCGAACGGGGTTATTTCGAAGAGCCATCGGAATACAGCCCCGAGCCCAATGTCTTCACCCGCGCGCTGATCGAGGATGGCCGCAACAACCTCGTCATGAAAGGGCCGATCGAAACCGGCTGCCCGGTGCATATCCTCCAGGGCATGCGCGATCCGGACGTCCCCTACACGCATGCCCTCAAGCTGATGGAGCACATGCCGGCCGACGACGTCGTCATGACCCTGATCCGCGACGGCGACCACCGGTTGTCCCGCGAGGAGGACATTGCCAAATTGAAACAGGCGATCGACGCCATGCTGACCAAAGCCTGAGCGCTCGGTTAATCCATCCGGCCTAATCAAAGTTCCCTGAGATCGCTTCGCAAGGCACAGCCAAGCCCTTGCGCTGGCGGGCTTCTGCGTCCGCCTGCCGCGAACCTTAACCATAAAACGGACTAGTCCGAATCAGGCGATTGACTCCGACAAGCGGAGTATATTAACTCTTTATTAACGATTAGAGCAGCGCAGGGGAAATTCCTAATAAAGCTGTCGACAACTTTTGATTGCGCGGATCGATCCGGAAGGTACGGATGCGGGCGCGTTGCAGGGGATCTGTATGGCGTCTTGGACCGGGGTTAAGGCAAGTTTCGCAGCGCTGTGTGCGCTTTTCATTTCAACGAACACGGCAATTCCCGCACAGGCGGGAGCTACTCCCTGGATGCAGACCGGCGCGGTGACCTCGCAGCCGATCGGGCATTACGAGTTCTGTCAGAAGTACAGGGGCGAGTGCAACGTCCGTTCGAAGGCTAAGGTGCCGCCGCGTGTCACCGCCGGCGGCTGGGCCGCCATTCGGCAGGTCAACGCCTCCGTCAACCGGCAGATCGCGCCGGTAACCGACATCGAGCTTACCGGCCGGGACGAGGTGTGGTCCTATCCGGGGAGACAGGGCGATTGCGAGGACTTCGCGCTCGAAAAGCGCAGACGCCTCATGCAGAAGGGCTTCTCCGCCGGCAACCTGCTGATGACTGTCGTGCGCAAGCCCGATGGCGAGGGCCATGCGGTGCTGACGGTCCGCACAGCTCAGGGCGACTTCATTCTCGACAATCTCGACGATGGGGTGAGGCTGTGGACGCACACGCCCTACCGCTTCCTCAAGCGCCAGGCGACGAACCACAGCGGCCGTTGGGTCACCATCGACAATAGCGGGGAAGTGCTCGTCGGTTCCGTCGGAAACTGATCCTGCCGAAACAGCTCCTTTCAAAAAGGCCGCATCCTGCGGCCTTTTTTGTTGCGTGTCGGTGAAATCGCTCGGATACCCACAAGCGGACGCTGGCGTAACGCGCACGCCTCCACAAAGCTCCTCATTCCTGTGCTCCTTGGGCTGACAGAACGCTTGCCGCGTCACGGACGTGGCGCTGCCGGATCTCTGTGACAAGCACAGAGAATGAGGGAGGAGCGGTTGCGGTCTCTAAGCATTCCCTATGACGATGCCGGCGGCAAGAACCAGCCCGCCACCGAGCACCACCTGGAAGGCGGCCCTCAGGAAGGGCGTTTCCATGTAGCGGTTCTGAATGAAGGCGATTGCCCACAGTTCGAAGAAGACGATTGCCGCCGCCGTCATTGTCGCGGTCCAGAAATGCGGAATGAGATAGGGCAGAGCGTGGCCGAGACCGCCGAGTGCCGTCATGATGCCCGAGGCAAGCCCGCGCTTGACCGGCGAGCCGCGGCCGGAAAGCTTGCCGTCATCATGCGCCGCCTCGGTGAAACCCATCGAGATGCCCGCGCCGACGGAGGCCGACAGGCCGACGAGAAAGGTCTGCCATGTATCCTGCGTGGCGAAGGCTGCGGCGAAGATCGGCGCGAGCGTCGAAACGGAGCCATCCATCAGGCCCGCGAGGCCCGGCTGCACATAGGTGAGTATGAACTGGCGGCGTGAGGTCTCATCTTCCTCGTGGCGCACGTCGACCGGCGTATGCTTTTCGCCGAGCCGGCGGGCGAGCGATTCATGCGACTTCTCGGCAATCGCCAGATCGCCCAAGAGCTTGCGCGTCGCCGCGTCCCGCGTGCGCGCCGCGGCCTCGACGTAAAACCGGTGCGCCGCCTCCTCCATCGCCTCGGCTTCCGCGCGCGCCTTCTCGATCGGCATCTCGGCGATCAGCCAATCGGGCTTGCGCTCCGGGAAATCACGCACGTGCTCGCGCCTAACGAGCGGGATGCGGTTGCCGAAACGGGCGACATGCAGGTCGATCAAGGCCTGACGGTGATGGCTCTCCTCCTCCGCCATTTCCTCGAAGACCCTTGCGGAATGGGGATATTTTGCGCGCAGAGCGTCGGCATAGGCGAGATAGATGCGTCCATCGTCCTCTTCCGAGGATATGGCGAGTGCAAGGATTTCCTGTTCGCTCAAGGACAGGAACGGGCGTTTGTAACGGGAGAAAAGTCGGGAGAGCATCACGAAGCCTTCTTTAGAATAATTCTAATTAGGCGCCGATTCATGACGCGTCAAGGCGGCGGATCGGCGGCACCGCGTCTTCTTCGACGGTGCCCGAACTATATGATCTGCGTCCGCAACCCCTCCCCAACCCCTCCCCACAAGGGCCACAAGGGGGAGGGGCTTCCCCGCGGCACTCTCCGCGCCAAAACGATGGCGACGCGGTGACGGTAAGGCAAGTTAAGCCCCTCCCCCTTGTGGGGAGGGGTTGGGGAGGGGTAAGCCTGGGGTTGAGTTAAACCGCCAGATCGAGCGCCTTTTCCTTTTCGATATAGGTGCGCTGCAGATCGGTGACGTAGTCGCGAACGATCGGCGCCGCGTCTCGTGAACGCGACAGCTGCATATGGAAGACGAGCTGGCTGCCGGTGCGGAACATCATTTCCGCGCTGATCAGGTAGAACTCCCACATGCGGGCGAAGCGCTCGTCGTACATCGCCACCACCTTGTCGCGATTCTCATCGAAGCGCGCGCCCCAATGGGCGAGCGTCGTCGCATAGTGCACGCGCAGGAATTCGAGATCGGTCACCCACAGGCTGTTGCGTTCGACCACCTCGAAGACCTCCGACAGTGCCGGGGAATAGGCGCCGGGGAAGATATATTTCCGCAGCCAGGCGCTTGCCATGCCGGGCGGGCTCATATGGCCGATCGAATGGAGCACGGCCAGCCCGTCATCCGGCATCAGCGCATTCAGTTTCTTGAAGAACTCGTCGTAGTGATGGACGCCGACATGCTCGAACATGCCGACCGAAACGATCCGGTCGAACGGCCCCTCGACATCGCGATAGTCCTTGAGCTCAAAGCGCACGCGGTCGGCCATTCCGGCCGCACGTGCCCGCTCGGAGGCGAGCGCCTGCTGTTCCCTGGAAAGCGTGACACCCAGAACCTCGACGTCTTCGAGCGCGGCCAGATAGAGGGCGAGATCGCCCCAGCCGCAGCCGATGTCGAGCACCCTCATGCCCGGCTTCAGACAGAGCTTTGCCGCAAGCAGCCGCAGCTTGTTGCGCTGCGCAGCCTCCAGCGTCTCGTCCGGCTCGCGGAAATAGGCGCAGGAATAGAGCATGTTCTCGTCGAGGAACAGCTTGTAGAAATCATTGCCCAGATCGTAATGATGCGCGACGTTCTGCTGCGCCTTGCCCTTGGGATTGGCCTGCTGGCGCTTGCGGAAACGCATTTTCACCGCCCGCAACAGCTTCTGGATCGGATAGGAGCCGAGCGACAGGCGGTTGATCGAAAAGAGCGTCAGGAAGTCCCGCAGCGTCGAGCCTTCCTCGAACTGCATGGTCCCGTCCATATAGGCTTCACCGGCGGCCAGCTCGGCATTGAAGACGAGGCTGCGATAGAGTCGCTTGTCGGTCAGCCGCATCGTCACGCTCGGCCCCGGCTCGCCGGCAAAGACGTGCCTCTTGCCGTCGGCATCGATTACCGTAAGCGTCCCCTTGCGAATGAACGACTTCATCATATGCGATAGTGGAAACATGCAGTGCCGCACCTCTCATCCCGATCCAGAGGGCGGCATCCTAAAGCACATCCAGGAAAAATGTGTAGCGGTTTTCCGTGCGGACGTGCGTCGTTTCAACGTGCTGGAGCGTTTATGAAATGCGGGCCGGATTTGCGGCTACGCACGGGAAACGAAAACGGGGACGGCAGTCAAAGACTGCCGTCCCCGTTTCGACTTCTGCCCGGACCAGATCAGTCCTTGGCGCGCTCGACATAGGAGCCGTCTTCCGTCGCAATGACGACGCGGGTGCCAGCCTGGATGTGCGGCGGCACCAGGGTACGAACCCCGTTCGAAAGCACGGCCGGCTTGTAGGAGGAGGAGGCCGTCTGGCCCTTGACGACCGGCTCGGTCTCGGTGATTTCGAGAGTGACGTGGCGCGGCAGGTCGATGGCGATGGCAATGCCTTCGTGGATCGACAGCATCACGGCCATGCCTTCCTGAAGATAGGCCTTCAGGTCGCCGATGTCTTCGGAGCTCATGACGAGCTGGTCGTAGGTTTCCGGGTTCATGAAGTGGAAGCCTTCGCCATCTTCATAAAGGAAGGTGTGCTCGCGGTCTTCGACGAAGGCGCGCTCGACCTGCTCGGTCGTGCGGTAGCGCTCGGAGACCTTCACGCCGTCGGAGATGCGGCGCATGTCGACCTGCGTGACCGGCGTGCCCTTGCCCGGATGGAAGTTCTGCGCGGTGAGCACGACATAGAGTTTGCCGTCGACGTCGAGAACGTTGCCCTTGCGGACCGAAGAAGCGATGACCTTGACCATTAGTCTTCCTTGTAACAGAGGTATCAGCGACACGAGCGGGCCGGAGATCGGCCCGGAAGGGACGCGAAAATTCAGTTTTCGCGCCGCCACTATCCTAATTTCGCGCAAATAGCCAGCCTGAGCGGGCATTCGCGCGGAAGAAAGCCTGGACCGAACCGACCATGCCGCATGCTTCTCCCTGGTGGACTCCCGACGTCCATGCCGACCGGCGCCCCTTCCTGATCGGGCGCAACCGCATCCAGTCGGCGCTCCGCCGGTTCTTCGACGAACGCGACTTCATCGAGGTCGACACGGCAGCGCTGCAGGTGTCGCCGGGCAACGAGGCGCATCTGCATGCCTTTGCGACCGAGGCGCTTGGGCTCGACGGCTCCGTCCAGCCGCTCTATCTCCACACCTCGCCCGAATTCGCCTGCAAGAAGCTCATCGCCGCCGGCGAGCGGCGCATCGCCTGTTTCGCCCATGTCTACCGCAACCGCGAGCGGGGCCCGCTGCATCATCCGGAATTCACCATGCTCGAATGGTACCGCGCCGAGGAGGGCTACGAGACGCTGATGCACGACTGCGGCGAGATTCTCGCGCTCGCCGCCGAGACAGTCGCCGCTCGGTCCCTCGTCTATCAGGGGCATGAATGCGATCCTTTCGCCGAGCCGGAGCGGCTCTCCGTCGCCGAGGCCTTCGCGCGCTTCGCGGGGCTCGACCTCCTCGCCTCGGTCCAGGAAGACGGCTCCACCGACCGCGAGAGCCTGGCGGCGGCCATGCGGGAGGCGGGCTTGCGTGTCGCCGGAGACGATAGCTGGGCCGATCTCTTCAGCCGTGTGCTCGTCGAAAGGATCGAGCCCAATCTCGGCTTCGGGCGCGCCACGATCCTCGACGAATATCCGGTTGCCGAGGCAGCGCTTGCCCGGCCTGCAGCCGCAGACCCTCGCGTGGCAGAGCGTTTCGAGCTCTATGCCTGCGGCGTCGAACTCGCAAATGCCTTCGGTGAATTGACCGATGCCGCCGAGCAGCGCCGCCGGTTCGAACTGGAAATGGCGGAGAAGGCGCGGGTCTACGGCGAGACCTACCCGATAGACGAGGATTTCCTCGCGGCGCTCGCCGGCATGCCCGAGGCGAGCGGCATCGCACTCGGCTTCGACCGGCTGGTCATGCTGGCAACGGGCGCATCCCGCATCGATCAGGTCCTTTGGGCCCCGGTCGCGGAGGCCACGCCATGACCGCGGAACGCGCCATCAGAACAGCGCGTGAGCTCGCCGACGCCGGTCTGGTCGGTCGAGAGCAGGAAGAGGCGATCTCCCGGGTCGCGTCCCGCTACGCCGTCGCCATCAGCCCGACGATCGCGCGCCTGGTCGACCGGGACGATCCGAACGACCCGATTGCGCGGCAGTTCGTGCCCGACATGGCCGAACTCACGCTCATGCCTGAAGAGCGTGCCGATCCGATCGGCGACGGAGCGCACAGCCCGGTTGCCGGTATCGTCCACCGCTATCCGGACCGGGTGCTCCTGAAGGCGGTTCATGTCTGCCCGGTTTACTGCCGCTTCTGTTTCCGCCGCGAAATGGTCGGCCCCGAGGGTCTCGGCACGCTCACGCCCGCGGAACTCGATGCGGCGCTCGCCTATATCGCCGGGCGCCCGGAAATCTGGGAAGTGATCCTGACCGGCGGCGATCCGCTGGTGCTCTCGCCCCGGCGGCTCGGCGATATCATGGTGCGGCTCGCAGAAATCGACCATGTCAAGGTCGTGCGCTTCCACACGCGCGTGCCGGTGGTCGAGCCGGACCGGGTGGATGCGGGGCTGATCGCCGCTTTGAAGAGCAGCGGCAAGGCGACCTATGTGGCGCTTCATGCCAACCATCCGCGGGAACTCACCGCCGAGGCCCGCGCCGCCGCCGCGCGGCTGATCGATGCGGGCATCGTCATGGTGAGCCAGTCGGTGCTGCTGAAAGGCGTCAATGACGATCCGGACGTGCTCGCCGCACTGATGCGCGCCTTCGTCGAGACACGGATCAAGCCCTATTACCTGCACCATCCGGATCTTGCGCCCGGCACCGGCCATTTCCGGCTGTCCATCGAGGAGGGCCAGGCGCTCGTCGCCTCGCTGCGCGGACGTGTGTCCGGCCTCTGCCAGCCCGCCTACATCCTCGACATTCCCGGGGGCCACGGCAAGGCCGTCGTCAGCGCCGGCGCGATCGAGGCGGAGGGCGGCGGCTGCTACACGGTCACCGACTTCCGCGGAAACAGGCACGACTATCCGCCGAAGGGGTGACGCAGCATCGCCCCTCATCCGGCTGCCGCCACCTTCTCCCCGCAAGCGGGGAGAAGGGACAAGGGGCACCACCTTCGCCTCCTAGACTGAGACCAGATCACGAGGCTTTTAGGTCGGGCCGCCCTATGCGGGCGGAAAACCGCGCACACTTTTCCTCATCCCCTCTAGGTCGATCGAGGGACGGAGACGGCGCCGCGAGTCACCTTCTCCCCGTCAGCGGGGAGAAGGTGGCCGGCAGGCCGGATGAGGGGCATTTCGGAAATTGAAAAGGCCGCCCGGAAAATCCGCGCGGCCTTTCGCCATCACGTTGAAGCCGTTCAGCCCTGTTTGATCGGCGCGATCGAGATTTCGACGCGGCGGTTCTGGGCACGGCCGACCTCGGTGGCGTTCGACGCAATCGGCCGCTCCAGGCCGTAGCCTACTGCCGACATGCGCCGCTGGTCGACGCCGCGGCTGGCGAGATAGTTGGCGACCGAGGCCGCGCGCCGCTCCGAAAGTCCCTGGTTGTAGGAGGCGCTGCCGGTCGAGTCGGTGTGACCGTCGACGTCGATCAGCGTCTTGTTGAACTTGCGCAGCACGATCGCAACCGAGTCGAGCGTCGAGTAGAAGGCCGGAATCACCTGGTCGCGGTCGGTCGCGAAGGTGATGTTCGACGGCATGTTCAGGATGATGCGATCGCCGGCGCGGGTGACCGAAACGCCGGTGCCCTGCAACTGCGCCCGCAGTTCGGATTCCTGCTGATCCATGTAGTTTCCGACCAGGCCGCCGCCGAGAGCGCCGATGCCTGCGCCGACAAGAGCGGCATCACGCCGGCCCGCCGCACTGCCGCCCACCAGAAGACCGGTCGCAGCGCCGAGACCCGCGCCGATCAAAGCGCCTCCGGCCGTGTTCGACATCTTCTGTTCTCCCGTATAGGGATCGGTGGTGGTGCATCCGGAAAGATAGACGGCCACGACAGCCAGGATGGCGCATTTCTTGATCATCGAATCAATTGTCCCCATTGGTGCTCAGGATCGGTTCATACTATCGATTGCGGCAGGAAGATGAAGGGGCCTTCTACTTTCCTCTATCGGGAGTATTGCGGTGCACCATTTCTGCCGGACCTCGCCACATTGCTGACCAGAGGGCCCGCTAACCGGAGGTTCATGCGCCTGGCGCTATGGTCTGCCAGGCCCGGTTCGGCGTAAAGAATGCGAGCCGCGGGCACCGCATGGAGCGCCCGCAAACCGTGAAGGGAAAAATTATGGCGGTCGAGTTCGGCGATTCGCAACGCAGCCTCAGCGACACGCTCACCGGCATGATCGCGTCGATCAGAGGCAACACGATCACGCTGCGCGAGCTGATGATCGAGATCGGCGAGCAGGGCTTCCTCCTTCTCTGCGCGCTGCTGACCCTGCCGTTCCTGATCCCGGTTTCCATTCCGGGCGTCAGCACCGTCTTCGGGGCGGCCATCATTCTCATTTCGCTCGCGATCACCCTCAATCGCATGCCCTGGCTGCCGAAGCGCATCCTCGACCGGGAGATCGCCACGGAAAAGCTCGTGCCTACGCTCCGAAAAGGTGCGGCACTGGTCTCGAAGCTCGACCGCTATGTGCGCCCGCGGCTCAATTTCCTGACCGAAGGCGCCCTGATGAACCGTTTCAACGGCCTGATGATCATGGCCGGCGGCGTGCTTCTCATGTTTCCGCTCGGGCTGATTCCGCTGTCGAACACGCTGCCCGGCATCGCCATCCTGCTCCTGTCGCTCGGCATCATCCAGCGCGACG
This sequence comes from Sinorhizobium meliloti, assembly GCF_017876815.1. Taxonomy (NCBI): domain Bacteria; kingdom Pseudomonadati; phylum Pseudomonadota; class Alphaproteobacteria; order Hyphomicrobiales; family Rhizobiaceae; genus Ensifer; species Ensifer meliloti. Next base: position 1,039,769 of record NZ_JAGIOS010000001.1, read on the forward strand.
GGCTGATGGTGGCCGGCGGCTATTTCTTCCTGGTCGCGACCACCGTCTATTTCGCAGTTCTCGGCTATGCCGCTTTCGCCGCCGGCCAGGGCCTCTCGCACTTCTTCGTTTCGTGATCGCGGCGGCACCGGATGAGGCCATCCGAGCCGCCCTATGTGGCAAGGTGCTTGTAGAAGAACGTCGTTGCGCAATAGCGGCCGTCCGGCATCAACGCATAGTCGGGAACGATACCGGCGCGCGTCCAGCCAAATCGCTCGTAGATCGCTTCCGCCGGCTCTCCGGTGGCCGTGTCGAGGACCAGCACTCTTCTGCCGCGCCTGACGGCTTCCGCCTCGGCTGCATCCATCAGGCGACGCGACAGGCCGAGACCGCGGGCGTCGCGGTGGACGAGCAGCTTCCTGACGTCGGCGCGATGCGGCTGGTTCGGCATGGTGCTGACGCCGAGCTGCACGGTGCCGACCATCCGGCCGTCGACTTCGGCCGCGAGGAGCACCGTTTCGCTGCGCCCGACGGCCGCGGCGACGCCCTCCCAGAAGTGAACGGCGTCATTCGGCGAAAACGGTTGCATGAAGCCGACCGAAGCGCCGCCTTCGACGCAATCGGAGAGAATTTCGGCCAGAGCCGGCAGGGCGGCCAGGGTGTCTCCTGCGGTGAGCACGCGGATATCGACGTCGGGCATGTCAGACCTTGTTGCGGCAGAGGATGACGGCGTAATGCGCCGGCTCTTCGTGGGGATTGTGAAAGATGTGGGCCTCTTCAAGCCCCATGAACAGGCAGTCGCCCGGCTCCAGGAGCTGCCGTCCGCTTTCCATCGTCAATTCGAGGCGGCCGGAGAAAAGCCAGAGGTGCTGGGTGATGCCGCGGTCCATGGGCTGTCGCTCGAAGACGACACGAGCACCGGGCGGAAACTCGACCTCGACGATGTCGACCGGCGAACCGACGCCTTCGGGTGAAACCGAACGGCGCAGATAGCCGCTTTCGGGATCGCGCCACAGCCGCTGCTCCGCGTGCCGGGCCAAGGGCGAGGCCTCGCTCCTTTCGGAAGCAAAAAGCGCCGAAAGCGTCGTGCCCAACGCGCTGCAGAGCTTCGCCAGAAGCTGCGCCGTCGGGCTCGCCTCGCCGCGCTCGATGCGCGAAATCATGGCGCGGCTGACGCCGGAGCGGCCGGCCAGGTCGTCAAGCGTCAGGTCCCTCGCCATGCGCAGCTCGCGCAGGCGCATGGCCATGGTCTCTTCGAGAGGGGCAATCGCGTTTTCCATTATCAGAGATTGCATTTCTCGTATAGTGGAGTCAAGACGATCGGAGCGAGAAATAAGTTTTGCGCATGCCGCTTTGACGACAGCCCCGGGCCGCGTCCTGCTTTATCGTCCGGATTCTGCGCCGGTTCTGAAAAACATTCAACTTCAATAATTTAGATCAGCTTCATACGATCGGCAGGAGGACAGGCAGATGCATCGATCTCCTTCGTCGCTGCTGTCGATCGCGAGCATAGTCGCCTCGATGACATCTGTCGCGGTCGGCAACGGCATGATGCTCGCCTATGTGCCCTTCGTGCTGACGCGCTCGGCGGCGCCGGATTGGGTCCCGGGAGCCGCCGTGACGGCGATTGCCTTCGGCGGGCTGATCGGCTGCCTCATGGGCGGCTCGCTCATTCGCCGCGTAGGCCACGCCCGCGCCTTTTCCTGCTCGATGGCGCTGGTCATTCTCGCGGCGCTGATGATCAGCCTCGGCGTCCACCCGCTGCTTTGGGTCGTCGCACGCGGCCTCTACGGCATTGCGGCCAACATGAATTTCATCATCACGCAGAGCTGGCTCAATCATGCCAGCGAGAACCACTGGCGCGGCCGGGCGATGGCGCTCTTCTACATGGCCTATGTCATCGGGCTTGGCGCCGGCGCCTGGCTCTTCGGGCAAATCCCGGTCGAGGGCAATCTCGCCCCGATCGTCACGATCTTCTTCACCGCGGTCGCCATCCTGCCGATCGGCCTCACGCGGCTGCCGACGCCGCCCGCCCCTGCCAGGGTCAGCATCGACATTCCCATGGTCTGGCGGATTTCTCCGGTCGCCTTCATCGGCGTGCTTGCCTCCGGCGGCCTTTCCATGCTGGTGCAAGGCTTTACGCCGATCTATGCCGCCGCCAATTCCGTCAGTCAGAAGGAAGTAGCGGCATTGATGTTCGTCATGCAGTTCGGCCTGCTCTTCATCCAATATCCGATGGGCGCCCTTTCAGACCGCACCGACCGCCGGATCGTCCTCATCGCCACCTGTACGCTCGTCATCGCGGCGGGCATCGCTGCGCTCGCCGTCTCCTTCGACAACCTTCTCCTGCTCATGCTGGTTTTCGCGATGTTCGCGGGGGCGGTCGAGACGGTCTATTCGATCGCCAATGCGCATGCCAACGATCGCACCGATCCGGCAGATTTCGTGCCGCTCGCCAGCACCATGCTGGTCGCCTGGTCGGCGTCGGCGACCCTCGTGCCGATGCTCGTGACCTTGCTGACGCCGGCCTTCGGCCAACGGACCTTCATCTATGCGACGATGACGGTGGCGCTCCTCTACGCCCTTTTCGTGCTCGTTCGCCTCCGCTCGCGCGAACGCGTCCCGCCCGAGCTCTGCGACAGCTTCGAATTCAAAAGCGCCCAGGTGCCGAATGCCGTGGCACTCGCCGAGACGGAAGCGCGAGCGGAACGGCCGGTCAGGCGCCCGGATTTATAGTGCACGAAGCCTTCATTTCCCGCTTTGCGCCGCCTGATCGCGCTGCTATATGCGGCCCATGAACACACCATCTTCCAAGACGCCCCTGTCGCATATCCGCAACTTCTCGATCGTGGCGCATATCGATCACGGCAAATCGACGCTCGCCGACCGGCTGATCCAGTCGACCGGCGGCCTTGCCGAGCGCGAAATGTCCGAGCAGGTCCTGGACAGCATGGATATCGAGCGCGAGCGCGGCATCACCATCAAGGCCCAGACCGTTCGCCTGCACTACAAGGCGAACGACGGCGAAACCTATGTGCTGAACCTCATCGACACGCCCGGCCACGTCGACTTCGCCTACGAGGTCTCGCGCTCGCTTTCGGCCTGCGAAGGCTCGCTGCTCGTCGTCGACGCCAGCCAGGGCGTCGAAGCCCAGACGCTCGCCAATGTCTACCAGGCGATCGACAACAATCACGAGCTCGTCACCGTTCTGAACAAGATCGACCTGCCTGCGGCCGAGCCGGAGCGGATCAAGGAGCAGATCGAGGAAGTGATCGGCATCGACGCCTCCGACGCCGTGCTGATCTCTGCCAAGACCGGTCTCGGCATTCCGGACGTGCTGGAGGCGATCGTCCATAAGCTGCCCGCCCCGAAGAGCGAGGGCGGCGACACCGCGCCCCTGAAGGCGCTGCTCGTCGACAGCTGGTACGACGCTTATCTCGGCGTCATGGTTCTGGTGCGCGTCATCGACGGAACGCTGAAGAAGGGCATGACCATCCGCATGATGGGGACGGATGCGAAGTACCAGGTGGAGCGCGTCGGCGTGCTGACGCCGAAGATGGTTGCCATGGAGGCGCTCGGCCCCGGCGAGATCGGTTTCATCACAGCTTCCATCAAGGAAGTGGCCGACACCCGCGTCGGCGATACGATCACCGAGGACAAGCGGCCGACGGCCAAGGCGCTGCCCGGCTTCAAGCCCGCCCAGCCGGTCGTGTTCTGCGGCCTCTTCCCGGTCGACGCCGCCGACTTCGAGGACTTGCGCTCGGCCATGGGCAAGCTGCGCCTCAACGACGCCTCCTTCTCCTTTGAAATGGAGTCCTCCGCCGCACTCGGCTTCGGCTTCCGCTGCGGCTTCCTCGGCCTTCTGCATCTCGAAATCATCCAGGAACGTCTGGAGCGCGAATTCGATCTCGATCTGATCGCGACGGCACCCTCGGTCGTCTACAAGCTGTTCATGACCGATGGCTCGGAGCGCGAGCTTCACAACCCCGCCGACATGCCGGACGTGGTCAAGATCGCCGAAATCCACGAACCGTGGATCCGCGCGACGATCCTTACGCCCGACGAATATCTCGGCGGCATCCTGAAGCTCTGTCAGGATCGTCGCGGCATCCAGATCGAGCTGACCTATGTCGGCACCCGCGCGATGCTCACCTATGACCTGCCGCTCAACGAAGTCGTGTTCGATTTCTACGACCGGCTGAAGTCGATCTCCAAGGGATACGCCTCCTTCGACTACCAGATCACCGAGCACAAGGAAGGCAACCTCGTGAAGATGTCGATCCTCGTCAACGGCGAGCCGGTGGACGCGCTGTCGATGATGGTGCACCGGATGGCGGCGGAAAAGCGCGGCCGTGAAATGTGCGAGAAGCTGAAGGAACTGATCCCGAAGCACATGTTCAAGATCCCGATCCAGGCCGCCATCGGCGGCAACGTGATCGCCCGCGAAACCATCTCGGCGCTGCGCAAGGACGTGACCGCCAAGTGCTACGGCGGCGACGCCACCCGAAAGCGCAAGCTTCTGGAGAAGCAGAAGGCCGGCAAGAAGCGGATGCGCCAGTTCGGCAAGGTGGAAATCCCGCAGGAAGCCTTCATCGCCGCGCTGAAGATGAGCGACGAGTGATTGCTGGTCCGGTGTCGATGCGCGTACAATATGCGCATCGACCTGGAGCAAACATGTCGCGATCGACTGCAAGACGCCCGGCAAATCTCACCCTCGATGGCGATCTGCTTGCGCAGGCGCGCGATCTCAAGATCAATGTTTCACGCGCCGCCGAAGAGGGAATCGCCCGGGCCAACAGAGCTGAACAGGAAAGACTCTGGCAGATCGAGAACGCCGAGGCGATCGCCGATGCAAATGCCTTTGTCGATAAACGCGGACTGACGCTGGCGAAACGCCGGCAGTTCTAAAGAGCTCGGCACCTTGGTCACCGACTTGTCAGATCAGCGTGACGAAATCGTCGCCGCCACGGACTTTGCGTTTCAAGGCTTCTGATCTTCTTGAGCGATCCGCAATGAATGACCACGGGCGACACGGCGTTTCAAGTGGCGGCGGGCTTGACTTCGCGGGTGAAGTTTCCGACCTTCAGCTCATGCCTGTGCTCGCTATCCATTTCCGCTGTTCTTTCCGGGTCTGCCCCATCGCAGGAACCTGACCCCGGCCCGGATGCGTGCGCTCTCCGGGTAAGGGGGCCTACGTATCGGCGAGCGGATGGCCAAGCCTCCACCCCCGAGCGGCGAGCGTAAATCATCCTCGACATTTCACTTTCGGCGCAAGCACAGCGGTGCGCCCAAGCACAGGTATCATCATGGCGGACAAGACAACCCGCAAGAAGCTTCCCTCGATCGTCATCAATGCCGAAGACCATGCACGTCTGACGGCGATCGCCTCCTCGGCGCTCGACCGTGTCCCGGACGTCGCGGAGGCGCTGCTTTCCGAACTCGACCGCGCGCGAATCGCCGCTCCCGGCAAGCTGCCCAAGGACAGCGTACAGATGGGCTCGACCGTCGCCTTCGACGCCGACAACGGTTTTGCTAAGGAAGTGAGGCTCGTCTATCCGGGGGAGGCTGACATCGAAGCCGGCAAGATTTCCGTGCTGACGCCGATCGGAGCGGCGCTGATCGGCCTTTCCGTCGGACAGTCGATCGACTGGGTCGACAGGGCCGGCAAGGTACACCGTATGACGATCCGCAGCGTGATGCCGCAGGCGGACTGAGCATCGAAGCGGCCGGATCGAACCGGCCGCTTTCAGAGCGCTTTCGGGAAAAGTGTGTCGCCGCCCGGAAGAGCTTTAATTCAAAGCGTGAGATCAGAATTGACGGCCGAGCTTGGCGTCGACGGACTGGCTGTTGGCGCCGCGAATGGCAAAGAAGAGCGTGATCGCCGCCCAGAGGATGGATTTCTCCGCCCCGCCAAGACCCTGCCCCTGGACGATGCCGTGGAAATAGACGGTGACGAGCAGCACGATCGTCGCCGCGAAGGCAGCAGGCCGCGTCAGGAAGCCGATGGCAATGAATATGCCGCCGAAGAACTCGGTCGCCGAAAGCAGGGGCGACCAGAAAACGCCCGGATAGAACCCAAGCCCCTCCACCATGCCGGCCGCGCCGAAGGGGTTGAGAATCTTGCCGTAGCCGTGAGTGACCAGCAGCAGGCCTGCGACGACGCGCAGCAACGTCTCGGCGAAAGTATCGAGCGGCAGATAAATCTTTTCGAGCGCCGGCAGGATCGCGCGCGGTCGATTGTTGGCAGCGGTATCGGTCATGAAATCCCTTTCGCATCCATTGCAAATCAGGGGTTTCTCTTGCCTCTGGCCCTTTGGAAAACAAGGGCCCGGCGTCAAAAACTTGACGGCTGAAGCTGACATTTATGTGAGACACCCGTGAAGGCATCGATCGCGGCGCTTGCGCGACGACGCAGCTCGATGTTTCCTGTGGCGCGAAAGCCAAGTGAACAGGACATGCGAGATGAGCGAAAAGCCACGCGTCACCATCCTCTACTGCACCCAGTGCAACTGGCTGCTGCGCGCCGGATGGATGGCGCAGGAATTGCTGTCGACCTTCGCCGATACGCTCGGGGAAGTGGCGCTCATCCCCGGGACCGGCGGCAATTTCGAGATTCGCGTCGATGGCGCGTTGATCTGGGAACGCAAGCGCGACGGCGGCTTTCCCGGACCTAAGGAGCTGAAACAACGCATTCGCGACGTGATCGAGCCCGAGCGCGATCTCGGCCACACGGACAGGAGCTAGAGTCCCGCCCAAGGCGCAGCTGACGCGCAGCGCGCAAGACTCACCTTCGATCCTCAGGAATCCAGCCAGACCAAGTCCTTGGGCTGGAAAGACTCTTCCGCGCCGCAGACGCGGCGCTGCTGGATCCCTGTGACGAGCACAGGGATGAGGGTAGAGAGGGTGCGGTCCCTCGGCGCGTTTCATAAGCCGTGAAGATGGTGAGAGATGTCTTCCCATTCGGGGTTCAATTCCTCTATCAAATTAAGTTTCCACTTCCTCGGCCATTTCTTCATCGTCTTCTCCCGCGTGATGGCGGAAGTCAGTAGGTCGAACTCCTCGAACCACACCAAGGTCTTCACGCCGTATCTTGACGTGAATCCAGGCGTCAGATCGTTCTGATGCTCGAGGAGGCGGCGAGGCAGGTCACGGGTCACGCCCGTATACAGTGTTCCGTTTCGCTTCGATGCGAGAATGTAGACGTAACCTTTCATTGCGTAACAGGTTGAACATTCCCTCGCGTATTCGCAAGCGAAAGTTGCAGAGGCCGTGCATCCCCGCCTCCCTCATTCCTGTGCCTGTCACAGGAATCCAGCCAGACCAAGTCATTGGGCTGGAAGAACTCTTTCCCGCGCCGCAGACGCGGCGCTGCTGGATCCCTGTGACGAGCACAGGGATGAGGGTGGAGCGGGTGCGGTCCCTCGGAATACTTCTCGTAGGCCGTGCGGAAGGAGATGGCGCGCAGTCCCCAAACGAGGTTGCGGCAGCGCCCGTGCATCCCCGCCTCCCTCATTCCTGTGCTCGTCACAGGAATCCAGCCAGGCCAAGTCATTGGGCTGAAAAGACTCTCCCGCGCCGCAGACGCAGCGCTGCTGGATCCCTGTGACGAGCACAGGGATGAGGGTGGAGAGGGTGCGGTCCCTCGGAATACTTCTCGTAGGCCGTGCGGAAGGAGATGGCGCGCAGTCCCCAAACGAGGTTGCGGCAGCGCCCGTGCATCCCCGCCTCCCTCATTCCTGTGCTCGTCACAGGAATCCAGCCAGGCCAAGTCATTGGGCTGAAAAGACTCTCCCGCGCCGCAGACGCAGCGCTGCTGGATCCCTGTGACGAGTGTTTAGCCCGGGGACATGGCGGACACCTGTTCGGATACATCACTGACGGATTGCTTGTTGGTCAAGTTGATTGTTGCGATGTGATGGGCACCGAAGAAAGCGCCATAGTGGCCGTCGCGGTCGAGCGGGCGGATGGCGAGGCGTTCTCCGCAGAAAGCTTTGGGAACTTTCCATAGCCGGCCTTTGAAGCTGACATAGGCTTTGGTGGCGGAAACCTTGCGCACGATCTCGCCCTCGTCATAGACGGGCTCGGGCAGGCGATCCGGCATGGCGCGCGGACTGGGGTGGTAGCGGCTGGCCGGCACGTCATGATCGAGTGCCCCATGCGGGCGCTCGAAATTGTAAAGCTCGCGCCAGGCATCGAAGGCGCGCTGAACGGCAGCAAGATCCCTGAAACGGTCAAAGGCGAACACCTCGGCCTTGAGTGTGCGATGGAAGCGTTCATTCTTGCCACGGCTCTGCGGATGGTAGGGGCGACTGTGCAGTAGGGCGACGCCGAGCTTCAGAAGCCATACGCCGAGGCCGGTCCAGCCCTCGCCTGACGGATCGCCCCATGGCGCGCCATTATCCACGAACATGGCGTCCGGCAGCCCGTAGCGCCGGAATGTCCGCTCCAGATGGCCGCGTACGGTCGCGCCTCGCTGATCGGCGCAGGCCATGAGACAAGGCACGAAGCGGGAATGGTCATCGATCACCGTCAACGGGTGGCAGAGCGTGGCGTCGGCCAATTGCACCCAGCCCTTGAAATCCATTTGCCAGAGCTGGTTCGGCGCCTCCTTCTCGAAGCGCTGCAACGCCGGCGCGCCGCCCGGCGGTGCTACGATCCGATCATGGCGCTTGAGGATGGCATGAACGGTCGAAACCGCCGGCGGGTGGGTTCCCTGCCGTTCCAGATAGCCCACAATTTTGCGCGCCCCCCATGCCGGATGCGCATCGCGCACCCCAAGCACCTCGGTCTCTACCGCTTCGTTGCAACGCATCGGACTTATATGCGGGCGCCGTGAGCGATCCGCCAACTCGCGGTCGCCGGCTTCCCACCGCGCCAGCCATTTATAACCGATATCCGGGCTGATCCCGAACCGCCGGCACAATTCCCGCCGGTTCACACCCTCCTCAAGCGCAAGTCGCACAAACTCCCGCCGCTCTCCCATCGTCGATACCTCTCGCCACGGCATGGAATACCCCCTTCGAAGCCAAATCCATGCCAGTATGACGTGTCAGCCATCTCCCCGAACACCCGTCAGTTATGTCCCCGGGCTAAACAACGAGCACAGGGATGAGGGTGGAGAGGGTGCGGTCCCTCAGAATACTTCTCATGGGTGCGCGGATGTCGAGGACCCAGTCCCCAAGCGAAGGTGCCGTAACGCCCGTGCCCTGCCTCCCTCATTCCTGTGCTCGTCACAGGAATCCAGCCAGGCCAAGTCATTGGGCTGAAAAGACTCTTCCGCGCCGCAGATGCGGCGCTGCCGGATCCCTGTGACGAGCACATGAGGAAGAGGGCAACATGCCTCAGCTATGCGCGAAGATGTCCGCCTCTTCCCAGCCGAGCAGATCGAGCTTGGCACGCGTGGGGAGAAACGAGAAGCAGGCCTCGGCGAGTTCCATCCGGCCATCGCGCAGGAGCCGCGCCGTCAGCTTGTCGCGCAGCGCATGCAGGTGGAGCACGTCGGAGGCGGCATATTCGAGCTGCGCCGGCGAAAGAATGTCGGCGGCCCAATCGGAAGACTGCTGCTGCTTGGAAATGTCGATGTCGAGCAGTTCCTTGAGATTGTCCTTGAGACCGTGCCGGTCCGTATAGGTGCGGGCGAGGCGCGAGGCGATCTTGGTGCAGAAGACCGGCGACGCGGTGACGCCGAAGGTATGGAACAGCACGGCGATGTCGAAGCGGCCGAAATGGAAGATCTTCTGGCGCGTCGGATCGGCGAGCATCGAGACGAGGTTCGGCGCCTGCTTCTGGCCGGCGGAGATGCGGATCACATCGGCAGTCCCGTCGCCGGACGAGAGCTGCACGACGCAAAGGCGGTCGCGACGCGGGACCAGGCCGAGCGTTTCCGTATCGATCGCGATCGCGCCCGTATAGCGGGCGGCGTCGGTCTCGGAAATGTCGCCCTCGTGGAACCTTATTGTATTCGCCATCGAAAATCCCCAGATCGTTACTTGCATGTTTCCCTGAGAACGGCTCAGGAAGCCTGCTGAGATTCAAGTGCTGCAGCGATCCCGGCCTGTCTGATCAGGCTCGCGGGCGCTGTGGAGCGTAGCTGGCCTATAGCGCATGTTGGCCGGCCGCGATACCTTGTCCTTCGGCGGACGTTCCGTTTGCCGGCACCCCGAGAAAGTTCGTATATGACCTGGTTCCGTTTCGCCTTGGCGCCTTCCGTCATCGCCCTGATATTGACCCTCTCGCCCGGTGCCGGCCTCGCCGGCGAGGCGACATTCGAGCTGGCGCAGGCCTTCCACGACCTGCCGGGCGTGCGGCCGGTGGACCCGCTGCGCGACGATAAGAACATCGTTTGCCAGCAGGTTTTCATCGACCGCTACGGTCCTTTCGAGTCGTCTCACGGCCGCCCGCGTTACGATACGACCTATCGCTGCCGCGAGGGCAGCGGACCGATCTTCCAAAGCGGCGAACTGCCGCCGTCGCTGGAACGGCAGAAGCGCGGCCTCAACTATTGAGGTCGAGCCAAGAAAAAAGCACGCTTGCATTGCACGCTCGGGAAAGACGAAACTACGCCCGGGACGGCACTGACTGGAGGAAACCATGCCCGAAACCGACAGGCCGCGAACCGACAGGCCACTTGTCATCAGCGCGCCCGCGCCGCGTACGCTCGATCTGATCTTCACGCCCGACGCGCTCGAGCGTCTTCACCGGCGCTACCGCGTGATCGAAGCCGATCCGGAGAACATCGCCGGGCTCGGCTCCGCCGTCCTCTCCGAGGCCCGCTATATCGTCGGACAGCCGCCGCTTTCCGCGGACACGCTCGAGCGCATGCCGCGGCTGCGGGCCGTTCTCAACGTCGAAAGCAATCTCATCGACAACATGCCCTACGACGTGGTTTTCCGGCGCGGCATCCACGTGCTCACCACCGGCCAGGTCTTCGCCGAACCGGTGGCGGAGATGGGGCTCGCCATGGCGCTCAACCTCGCCCGCGGCATCGTCGATGCGGATGTGGATTTCCGAGAGGGGCGCGAGCGTTGGGGCGGTGAGGGCAACAAGTCCGCCCGGCTCCTCTCGGGCTCGGAGATCGGCATCATCGGCTTCGGCGATCTCGGCAAGGCGCTCAACCGCGTCCTTTCGGGATTTCGTGCGAAGATCCGCGTCCATGATCCCTGGCTGCCGGCCTCCGTTCTTCTCGACGCCGGCGTCGAACCGGCGTCGCTCGAGACGGTCCTCGCCGAGAGCGACTTCCTGTTTGTCGTCGCAGCGGTAACCAGCGACAATGAGGGCTTCCTCGGCGCCAAGGCCTTCGCGGCCATGCGTCCGGGCGCCGCCTTCATTCTCCTGAGCCGCGCCGGAGTCGTGGATTTCGATGCATTGATCGCAGCCGTCGAAAGCGGCCATATCCGCGCGGCAAGCGACGTCTTCCCGGAGGAGCCCCTGCCCCTCGGACATCCTGTCCGCCGGCTACCCGGCTTCCTGCGCTCGGCGCACCGGGCCGGTGCGCTCGACATCGCCTTCAAGAGGATGGGCGAGATGGTGCTCGAGGATATGGAACTGATGGACCGCAGCCTGCCGCCGATGCGCTGCAAGCGGGCGGAGCGGGAGACGGTGGCCCGAATGCGCTCAAAGCCCGTCACCGTCAACTGAAGAGTGATGGGCAGCACAACTGCCTTTATCCTGGCCGCGCGGCGCTGTAGCGCAGCTCGTACACGGCCGGTGGTGCTATGAAAATCCGGTGCAATGCTGCAAAGATCGGAATCCGGATTCAAGGACATCGAAAGCATGCAAGATTCCAACGCGGACAAGCCTTCCCGGACCTGGACCAGCTCACTGCGGTCGCTGCTCGGTCTCGTGATGGTTGCTATGCTCATCGTCGTGTCCGCGACGCTGGTGGGGCTTGACTACCGCCGCGCACGCAGCGCTGCGATCGCCGGTGCCGAAGACAATATGGATGCCTTCGTCGGCCGCCTGGTCGATCGGCTCGGCGCCCTCTCCGGGGACACCTCCGCGCTCGTCAGCCTCGTCGCATCCGTCGCCAATTCCTTTCTCGTGCCTCCGCCGGAGCGCATGAACGACAAGGTGGCAGTGCTGCGCGAGGGCATCGCCCGCTCGCCGCACATCGACGGCGTCTATGTCGGTTATCCGAGCGGCGCATTCTTTCATGTGGTCGATCTGGATTCGGCCGCCTGGCGCATGGCCCTGGACGCACCGCGGGGGGCGGCGATCGCCGTGCGCTCGATGGAGAGGAACGACCAGGGCAAGCCGTTCGACCGGATCCTGTTCCTGGACGCGAGCGGCCTGCAGTTTGCCGAACGTCACGCTGCCTCCAACGGCTTCGATCCGAGGACGCGGCCCTGGTACCGCGCGGCCGTCAACGGCAAGGCGCCGGTGGCCATCGGTCCCTATGAGATGGCCACCACAGGCAATCTCGGGATGACCATATCGCAAGCGCACCGCGGCAACCCCCAAATCGTCATCGGCGCCGATGTCGTTCTCGATACGATCACGGATTTTCTGTCCCGCGAGCGGCTGACCGACGACTCGGTTTCCTTCGTGCTCGATGCGGTGGGACGACCGATCATCCACTCCGACTCCACCATGATGCGGCGCATCATGGCATCGAAGGGCCGGGACCGGCCGGTGGCCACGCCGCAGGAGGATGGACTGATCGAGAGCATCCGGCGCAACCCGCCACCGGCCGGAAAGGCAACTCTCGTCGAAGTCGGAAACCGCACCTATCTCGTCACGGTGGCGCCGCTCGAATCGGCATTGCTTCTGTCCGGGCACCGGGTGGTCGTCGCCGCCCCTCTCGACGAGCTGCTGGCGGCCGCAAACGAGACGCTCGTTCAGGGACTTGCCGTCTCGGGCGCCGTGGTGGTGGTCGCCGTTCTCCTGGCCCTCGTGCTTGCGCATCTGATCACGAAGTCGCTCAACCAGCTCACCGACAGCGCCAACCGCCTGCAGGACCTGGATTTCGCCACTCCTATCGACGTTTCGTCGCATGTGGCGGAAATCTCGACGCTCAACGGCGCAATGAACAGGGCTCGCGACGCGATCTTCACCTTCGCGCTCTATGTTCCGAAGGAGCTGGTGCGCAAGGGCATCGAATCCGGCCATTTCGGCGGCCGCGCCGCATGGCGGCAGGAGGTGACGGCGATGTTCACCGACATCTACGACTTCACCACCATCAGCGAGGGCCGGTCGCCGGAAGAAGTGGTCGCGATGCTCTCGGAGTATTTCGACCTGTTCAGCGAGGTCGTCGCCGCCCACGACGGAACCATCATCCAATTCCATGGAGACTCGGTCTTTGCCATGTGGAACGCGCCGGTCGCCGATACCAGGCATGCCGAGCATGCCTGTCGATGCGCACTCGCGGTCGAGGAGAGGCTCGAGGCCTTCAATTCTGCGCAACGCGCCAGCGGATTGCCGGAGTTCCGCACCCGCTTCGGCATCCACACCGGAACGGCCGTCGTCGGCAGCGTCGGCGCCAAGGAACGGCTGCAATATACGGCGATGGGCGACACGGTGAACGTCGCCTCGCGGCTCGAGGGCATGAACAAGGATTACGGCACGAGCGTTCTTGCAAGCGGCGCGGTGGTCGCCCAATGCAAAGACATGGTGAAGTTCCGCCCGCTCGGCACCGCCAAGGCAAAGGGCCGTTCGACGGCGCTCGACATTTACGAAGTCGTGGGCGTCGTCCGCGCGGTGAACACTACCGAAGCCGGAACGGCCGCCTGAGGAAAGGCAGATGCCGCGGCGAACGGCGGCCCCGCTGAATTCGCTTCGAAACTCTGAAAGCAAAAAAGCCCGGAAACCCGGGCTTTTTTTGACTTCCGAACCGCAAAAGCGGTTCCTGAAAATGGAATGGTGCCCAGAAGAGGACTCGAACCTCCACACCCTTTCGAGTACCAGCACCTGAAGCTGGCGCGTCTACCAATTCCGCCATCTGGGCGACGGACCGGCATGTAAAAGGCCGTGACCGAAGTGTCAACAGGCATTTTGAAGTTTTCGTCTCGCATCGCGAAAAAGCGCGGTAAAGCGCGGCCGGGTCCACGATGATAGGGCAAGAATTCCAGTGACATGAGAGCCGGAGAGGCGCATTCTAGAGCAACGGCGAATGGGCGGAATCCGGAACGCCCGCGTCGATACGTGGAGCACGCGCCCACGAATAGGCATGCGACACCAAACGTCTGCTGCATGTTTCGTTGGTCGGCCGATCACCGCCAAAAAATGCAGCAACTTGAAGAGTTACAGCGGCCTTTGCGCGTCTGATAAGTCGCGCGGCGCTGAAAGGAGCAGGGACAAAAACCGGAAAGCAACGGCTTTCGGAAAGTGAGGAGAAAATGACGAAATTTCGGAATTTCGTTGTCAGCTGCGCACTCGCCGCCGCCTCCGCGGTTCCCCCTGTAACGTCCGTTCAGGCCATGCCGCGCCCGGCGCTCGACATTGCGATCAAAGCGCCGGCCGGCGTCGAGAATGCCACGCATCGCGGCCGTTACGGGTGGCGCGGCGGCTATTCTCGCCGCGGCTATTATGGAGGATCCGGCTTCTATCCGGGCTGGAGCCCCTATTACAGGCGGTCCGGGATCAGCTTCTATTTCGGACCCAGCTACCGTTACCGCCCGTATTACGGGAACCGCTATTATTACGGACCGCGCTTTTATGGCCCCGGCTATTACAGCTATCCCGGGCCCGCATATTACGGTTATCGCTCCTATAGGCCACGCTACTATGGCGGCGGCTACGTCCGGAGCGGCGGCAACAGCCATGTCAGCTGGTGCCTGTCGCGCTATCGGTCCTATAACCCTGCCTCCAACCGCTACCTGACCTATGGCGGGGTCTACCGGGTCTGCTACTCGCCCTATCGTTAGGGGAGCGTACCCTTGGATTCATCGAGTCCGCGCGTTCCCTCAAACGCGCGGCGCTCCCGTCAGTCAGCGCTTCCTGACGATCCCGACGCGCGCCATGACTTCCTTCGGAATGCCGTAGCGGCGCACGGCATCGCGGCTGTCGCGAAGGCCGCAGATCTCGCGCTGGATGAGGAAGGCCCAAACCGCGTCGGCCGCCTCGTCGAGCAGTCGCTCGCGTTCGGAAGGCGGGTGCCTGTTGCTGTTGAAGGCATTCAGGGCGGCAATTGCCTTCTCGACCTTCAGGCCGTTGCGCCCCAGCGCGTCGGCGCGCTCGGCCATCAGCTCGTATTCGAGGACGTTCACCCCGTTACCGGTGAGACCGAAACTGCGCAGCGATTGCGGCGGGCGAAATGTCATCGGCGGCTCCATCAAGCTCATGCCAGGATGGGCCGTGAATGAGCTTCCCGCAAGGGGGCGGCGCGACGACTGCCGCGTGGCGCAAAGTCGTCGTCATGGTTAACACTCCCTAAACCCGTTTGACCTAAGCTTGCGGATCATGCCCGATCTGCCCGCCTTCATCGCCATCAGGACAGCCGTCGGATCTGCTGAGGAGACGACGCAGGGCCTGCGCCGCTCGCTGCCGGCGGCGGAGCGTAGCGAGGCGATCCGGAAGATCGTCGATGCGCTGTCCCGCCATCTCTCCGGCAAGGAGGTCCTATCCAAGGACGCACTGGTGAAGCTGGTAGAAGACCTGGCGCTCATCCTCAAATTTCCACCCCTGCCGCAGGAGACCGGACGCGCCTTCATTCGGCGGTTGACCGGCTTCATCGAGGCATTGCCAATGCCGGAACGCCTGCTTCTGGAGAAGCAATTGGCCACCCGCAGCCTCGTGCAGCGCGTCGCCGTTGCGGCGACGATCGCGGGAGACCGCCGGGGCGCGGTGCCGCCTGATCGAACCCCGCTCCGCAGCCTGCCCCTGCCGGCACAGGTCCCGCCAGTGCTCCCGGGCGCCAAAAGACCCGTGCCGAGCGATCTCGCGCTGCTTCAAGCGATGCTCAAGAAGACCTACGGCGCCGATATGGAGGACGTGCGGATCGAGACGACACCCAAGGGCGCGGCAATCGAAGCGGCGCAGGAGGAGGCTCCAGCCGGGCCGCAACGTTCGCCGAAGGCGCCCACGAACGCTCCTGCAGCGCCGCGAGGTGCGGAGATTGCAGCGAGAGATGCTTCGGCAAGCCCGCTTGAGGGGGAAATGGCGGAGATGGCGGATACGGCGGCGATGACGCCGGAAGGCTCCGATGAGCAGCTCCCGGATAGCGAAGCGGATTTGGCGGAACCATCGGCGCCGCGCCGCAGTCAGGCGGCGGGCCTGAACGGGAGTGCGCTCGCCCTGCCGAAAGATGCAAAACCTGCGACAGCCGAGGGCAAAGCTGCAGTCGCGGAAGCCGGCGCTGAAAGCCTCCCTGACGGCGAAGGCCCGGAGGGCACCGACGGCCCCTCGCGCTCCGCGAGGGAGGACGATAGACCACGAGTGCGGACGCAAAGTGCCGCGCGCATGGCGCAACCGCCGGCGGAGGCCTTGAGAGCGGTCATACGCGACAGTCTTGCGCTGCCGGGGACGAGCAAGAGCTGGCAACCTCGCGACATGGAAGACGCAGGACCGGCCGCGCCCCTGCTGCCGCCGGAGAACGAGGCGCCGGCGCGGCCACGGGAGACCGCCGGCGCGGTCAGAAGCGCAGCCGCCGCCAGCGAACCGCCGGTGGACGCCGCGTCCGACACAGGAACCGATGCATCTCTCCCCGACCTGCCCCCTCCTCAGGCAGAGCGCCGGACCGGCGAGGACGCGATGGCGTCGCAGGGCCTCGCGCGGGTGCCGGAAAGCGGACTTCCGCGGGAAATGTTTCCCTTCGCGCTGGTTCCCTACCCGCCGGCAGAAGAAAGCGATGCCGACGAGGTGGACCGGCGTAAGCGGGAAAGCGAGGGCGAGCCGGAAAAAGACGCCAGGGATGACGAGGGAGAACGGGAAAGCGACGACCAGCAGCAGGGACATGCGGCCGGCGGCGAACAGGATCGGGCCGAAGATCGACCGGCAGCCGACGCCTATGACCTCTACCGAAAGCTCGGTGGCCTGGCCTAGCACTACAGTTGCATATTTATCTATGATCTGAATCTATGGGTCTCCATGATTCGGAGGTCATGGATGGCAGGTGCATCAATCGAGACGACGCTTGAGCTTTGGGCATCATCGTTGCGCGACGTGAAGGCTCGCATGCGCGGACTGTTTACGCAGGAGCGAGTTGCAGCCTCTGCGAACCTTTTCCTGGACGGCTTGCTGGGTGACGAGCGGCGTAAGACAGGTTGGATGCGTGCTGAGGCGGCCGGTGATCCCGGCCCGTGGCGGCAACAAGCCATTCTGGGGCGCGGGCGCTGGGACGCGGACGCACTTCGCGACATCGTGCGAGAGTATGTCGTAGAAAACCTCGCCACGGATGATGCGGTCCTGGTCATCGATGAGACGGGCTTCCTCAAGCAGGGCAAGACATCGTGCGGTGTTGCACGTCAATATACAGGTTCGGCTGGCAAGATAACGAACTGCCAGATCGGTGTGTTCGCCGCCTATGTGTCCGATCGCGGCCATGCCTTTATCGATCGAGCCCTGTACTTGCCCAAGAGCTGGACTGGCGATCCGGCAAGGCTTGCAGCAGCTCATGTTCCTCAGGCTACAGCCTTCGCTACCAAGCCAGGCCTGGCTGTCGAGATGATACGGCGTGCGCTGGCAGCCAATGTGCCGTTTTCATGGGTGGCCGCAGATGCGGTCTATGGCGTCGGGGACATCGAAGGAACCCTGCGCCGAGCCTGCAAAGGCTACGTTCTTGGGGTTAAATCGGACCACCATTTCGGCTCGTGGTCGGGAAAGCCTCCGGTCGCCGGCACAGCGCAGGAGATCGCCCGTGATCTCGATCCAAGTGCATGGCAGCGTCTTTCCGCCGGTGAGGGCACCAAAGGCGCTCGGCTTCATGACTGGGCCTATTGCGAACTCGCCGACCTCGATGCCGACGAATACAACGAGACGAAATCTGGGCTTTGGACCCGTGGCCTCCTGATCCGGCGCAATATCAGCGACGGTGATCTCGCATTCTTCACCACATGGTGCCCGGCCGGGACGGGCATCCAGACGCTCGTTTCCGTTGAAGGCCATCGCTGGGCGATCGAAGACAGCTTCGAGACCGCCAAGAACGAGCTCGGACTCGATCACAACGAAACCCGGTCATGGCATGGCTGGCATCGCCACGTCTCCCTCGTCATGCTCGCCTTCGCCATGATGGCGGTGATCCGATACCGCGCCAATGACGCGACGCCCCAAAAAAGACTGCGGATGCCGACCATCAGGATTTAATCCGCTGGTCTATCCAGGAAGTCCGACGCATCGCCATAAGACTCGCTCAGCGTCGCATAAGCCCCGCCTACGTCATCGCATGGTCATGCTGGAGGCGCGCCCATCAGGCGGCCGCTCGACGAGCTCACCTCAAAACTAAAATGCAACTGTAGTGCTAGTCTGGGGTTTATGACGGCTGCTGCGAGATGGATGATGGCGTTGAAGCTCCGGTCGGTTTTGCCGGCACGCATGGCTCGATACGCTTGAATTCCTTGAGTACCGACTGCGCGGCCTAGGAACGTATTGGAGGACTGCAATCTCTCCTCCTCCTCATCTCTGTGCTTGTCACAGAGATCCAGCAGCGCCGCGTCTGCGGCGCGGAGAAATGTTCTTTCAGACCAAGGACTTGGTCTGGCTGGATCCCTGTGACGAGCACAGGGATGAGGAGATCAAGCCAGCCGCGGCGGCTATCCCGAATCTCGACAGGCCTTGGAGCACTTTCAGGAAAAGTGCGGAACGGTTTTCGCCCTGCCCACGAAAAAGCCCGCGGAGATCGCTCTCCGCGGGCTTATCATTTCAAGTCCGTCAACGATTACTCGTTGTTCTGGCGGTTCTTGAGCGCAGCGCCCAGAATGTCGCCGAGCGAAGCACCCGAGTCGGAAGAGCCGAACTGAGCGACGGCTTCCTTCTCTTCCGCGATTTCCAGAGCCTTGATCGACAGCTGGATCTTGCGGTCCTTCTTGGAGAAGTTGGTGACCCGCGCATCGACGGTCTGGCCGACCGAGAAACGCTCCGGACGCTGTTCGTCGCGATCGCGCGAGAGGTCGGCGCGACGGATGAAGGCGGTGACGTCCTCGTGGTTGACGAGCCGCACTTCGATGCCGCCATCGTTGACGCCGATGACTTCAGCCGAAACGACGGCGTTCTTGCGCAGTTCGCCGGAAGCGGCAGCTTCACCGACCGCATCACGGCCGAGCTGCTTGATGCCGAGCGAGATGCGCTCCTTGTCGACGTCCACATCGAGAACGACAGCACGGACGACGTCGCCCTTGTTGAATTCTTCGATGACCTGCTCGCCCGGGCGGTTCCAGTCGAGGTCGGAGAGGTGGACCATGCCGTCGACATCGCCATCGAGGCCGATGAACAGACCGAATTCGGTCTTGTTCTTGACTTCGCCTTCGACTTCCGTGCCAGCCGGATGGCTATGCGCGAAGGCCTGCCACGGGTTCTCGAGCGTCTGCTTGAGGCCGAGCGAGATGCGGCGCTTGGTCGGGTCGACTTCGAGAACGACCACGTCGACTTCCTGGCTCGTGGACAGGATCTTGCCGGGGTGAACGTTCTTCTTCGTCCAGGACATTTCGGAGATGTGTATCAGGCCTTCGATGCCCGGCTCCAGCTCGACGAACGCACCGTAGTCGGTGATGTTCGTGACGGTACCGGAGATCTTCTTGCCGACCGGATACTTCGCACCGATGCCATCCCACGGATCGGACTCGAGCTGCTTCATGCCGAGCGAGATGCGGTGGGTTTCCTGGTTGATGCGGATGATCTGAACCTTGACCTGCTGGCCGATGTTCAGGATCTCCGACGGATGGTTGACGCGGCGCCATGCCATGTCGGTGACGTGCAGCAGGCCGTCGATGCCGCCGAGGTCGACGAACGCACCGTAATCGGTGATGTTCTTGACGACACCCTCGACAACCTGGCCTTCCTCGAGGTTCTGAACGATTTCAGAACGCTGCTCGGCGCGGGACTCTTCGAGAACCGTGCGGCGCGAAACGACGATGTTGCCGCGGCGCTTGTCCATCTTGAGGATTTCGAAGGGCTGCGGGTTGTGCATCAGCGGCGTCACGTCGCGGATCGGACGGATGTCGACCTGCGAACGCGGCAGGAAGGCTACGGCGCCGTCGAGATCGACGGTGAAGCCGCCCTTGACCTGGTTGAAGATGATGCCTTCGACGCGTTCGCCGGCTTCGAACTTGACTTCCAGGCGCTGCCAGCTCTCTTCGCGGCGGGCCTTCTCGCGCGAGAGGACTGCTTCGCCGAGTGCGTTTTCAATGCGCTCGACATAGACTTCGACTTCGTCGCCGACCTTCAGCGTGCCGTCCTTGGCCTTGGCGCCGAATTCCTTCAGCGGTACGCGGCCTTCGACCTTCAGGCCGACGTCGACGATTGCGACGTCTTTTTCGATCGCCGTGACGATGCCCTTGGCGACATAGCCTTCGGCGAGGTCCGTCTTGGCGAAGGACTCTTCCAGAAGCGCTGCGAAATCATCACGGGTGGGGTTGGTTGCAGACATATAATCTCCTGCTGCATCTCCTGCCGGAGACGCATATGCGCCGGGGGTTGGTGTTAGACAGGCCTGAACCCAGTCCGCTCCTGTCATGGAGCAATCCGGCGCGTGGACGGAATTTCAGGCTATTTTCAAGAAGGAGACCGGCTGGGCCGGGATCAGGCCTTCTTCAAATTTTCTCTTTCAGGGCGGCGTCGACCAGCGTCTTCGCCGCCTGGAATGCCGCCTCTATACTCATTTCGGAAGTATCAAGCAAGTGCGCGTCCTCGGCAGGTCTCAAAGGACTGTCGGCACGCCCCATGTCGCGCCCGTCGCGCTTCTTCACGTCCTCGAAAATCGCGGTGTAGTCAGCCTTTCCGCCGCCGGCGACGATCTCGTCATGGCGCCGCTTCGCCCGCACTTCGGGGGAAGCGGTCACATAGAGCTTCACCGCCGCATCAGGGCAGACGACCGTGCCGATGTCGCGCCCGTCGAGGACGGTACCCGGCTCCTTGCGCGCGAAGGCTCGCTGCGCCTCGACCAGCGCCCGGCGCACGGCCGGCATGACGGCGATCTTCGACGCCGCCTCGCCGATCGAATGCTCGGAAAGCACGGCGCGATCGAGCCCGGAAAGGTCCACCTCGCGCGCCGTCTTCTCGGCCACCGCCTCGTCGTCGAGCGGCAATCCGGCATCCATGAGTGCCTTTGCGGTCGCGCGATAGGTCAGCCCCGTGTCGAGATGGTGGAAGCCGTATTGCTCGGCGATCCGGCGCGAGAGCGTTCCCTTGCCGGCGGCCGCAGGTCCATCGATGGCGATTACGAAGGTCATCAGGCTGCCTTGTTCTCTGCCTCTTCGATCTTCGCGCCCAGTCCCGTCATCAGGCCCATGAATTCGGGGAAGGACGTCGCGATCATCGTCGCATCGTCGACCGTTACCGGATGCTCCGAGGCAAGTCCCATGACAAGGAAGCTCATGGCGATGCGGTGGTCGAGATGGGTCTTCACCTGGCCGCCCGAGATTTTGCCCAGGCCCTTGCCGCCCGGGCGGCCGCGTACGACCAGCGAGGCCTCGCCCTCGTCGCAATCCACCCCGTTGAGCTTCAGGCCGTCCGCCACGGCGGACAGGCGGTCGGACTCCTTGACCCGGAGCTCCTCCAGTCCGTTCATCACGGTCGTGCCCTCGGCGAAGGCAGCGGCGACGGCGAGCACCGGATATTCGTCGATCATCGACGGCGCGCGGTCCTCCGGCACCGTCACGCCCTTGAGCTCCGAATGGCGCACGCGCAGATCGGCGACATCCTCGCCGCCGGCAAGCCGCTTGTTCATGACTTCGATATTGGCGCCCATTTCCTGCAGGGTCAGGATGAGGCCGGTACGGGTCGGGTTCATCAGCACGTTGAGGATGGTGATGTCCGAGCCCGGAACGATGAGCCCCGCCACCAGCGGAAAGGCTGTGGAGGACGGATCGCCCGGCACGTCGATCACCTGGCCAGTCAGCTTGCCGCGGCCCTCGAGGCGTATGGTGCGCACGCCCTCGGCATCGGTCTCGACCGTCAGATTGGCGCCGAAGCCCTGCAGCATCTTTTCCGTATGGTCGCGGGTCATCACCGGCTCGACGACGGTCGTGATGCCGGGCGTATTGAGGCCGGCGAGCAGCACGGCGGATTTCACCTGGGCAGACGCCATCGGCACGCGATAGGTGATCGGGTTCGGCGTCTTCGGCCCGCGCAGCGTCACCGGCAGCCGGTCGCCCTCGGCCGACTTCACCTGAACGCCCATTTCGCGGAGCGGATCGAGCACGCGGCCCATCGGGCGCTTGGTCAGCGAGGCGTCGCCGATGAACGTGGAATCGAAATCATAGACGCCGACAAGGCCCATCGTCAGCCGGCAGCCGGTGCCGGCATTGCCGAAGTCGAGCGGTGCCTCGGGCGCGAGCAGCGCGCCGTTCCCGACACCGTCGATGATCCAGGTGTCGCCCTCCTTGCGGATCCTGGCGCCCATCGCCTGCATGGCCTTGCCGGTATTGATCACGTCTTCGCCTTCGAGGAGACCGGTGATGCGCGTCTCGCCCGCGGCAAGACCGCCGAACATGAAGGAGCGGTGCGAGATCGACTTGTCGCCCGGAATGCGCAAGGTGCCCTTGAGGTCGGAAGACTTGCGTGCGGTGGCGGGCCGCGGGTTCGAGCCGTGAGACATCGTGGTTTTCCTCTGACAATCCGGCTGACGGCTGGCGCGGAAGGTGGTGCTTTCCGGCGCGTTGTTGGCGGACCGCCGGTCTCGCCGGCTCCCTAACACAATGCGCGAAAAGGGTCATCCTCCTGCTACGAAGAAAATGACGGCCGGAGCTCGCGGAAGTTTATCTTTGACAGAACTCGCCAAGATGATTATGGGGACCGGCTAATCATCATAAGCTTGATACTTTTCTAACCGCCGGCTTTCCGGCAAGAGCCGGCTCGCCGGCCATTCAAGAGGCTTTGACTGTGGCAAAACCGGAACTTGGAACAAAGCGCATCGACCCGGAAACGGGGCGCAAATTCTACGATCTGAACCGTGATCCGATCGTCTCCCCCTACACGGGCAAGTCCTATCCGCTGTCCTTCTTCGAAGAGACCTCCGTCGCCAAGGTGCTCGAGAAGGAAGAAGAGGAAGACGTCAAGGAAGTCGATACCGAGAACACGGAAGTCGAACTCGTCTCGCTCGAGGAAGCGGATGACGAGGCCTCGGGCGGCGACGATCTGCCGGATCTCGGCGACGACGATGTCGAGATCGAGGGCGACGACGACGACACCTTCCTCCAGACCGACGACGAAGACGATGACGACGACATGAGCGACATCATCGGCGTTTCCGACGAGGACGACGACGTCTGAACAGACCGGCGACGCGGGCGGATCAGCGCCCGCATGCCTGTCCGCAAGCGTTTCGAAAGGCGCACGAAACCGCCCCATCCATCGAGCGCGATCGGCATCGAAGCATCCGGCCGGAACCGAAAAATAAATCGTCCCGGCCCTCACTTTTCGGCTTGCCATCTGCACCTAGCAGAAGTAATAAGCCGCCACTCGCCGGGCACAACGCGCCTCGCGATCTTCCCGGACCGGCAAAGCCGGACCCTGATGGGGCTATAGCTCAGCTGGGAGAGCGCTTGCATGGCATGCAAGAGGTCAGCGGTTCGATCCCGCTTAGCTCCACCAAACTCCCCACCCAACAAATTTGATGTTTATTTTCAGTGGCTTAGCCTTGGTCAATCAACTCATTCTGACCAACCATTCTGACCAAGCGCCCTATACGTACTACCGGATGTAGTCAGACCTACCGCTACGCAGGTACGATCTCGCTTCATGTTGCGACTGGACGATGTGCGCCGCGCGACCTCTACAGCTATGGCTGCCTGTAGAAGGGCCTTGTAAGAACCACTGCTCCAGCCTCCTCCACGCCCCCCCTGCGACCGTCCTGTCCCTTCTCCCCATTGCCGATTGCCCCTCGGTTAAGGGAAGAACCGTGCTTTGGCTTCTGCGCTCTCAACGTCGCAGGCTGATTACCCCCCACTTAGGGAGAAGAACTGCGTCACACTCGCCCCGACAGTCGTGTTCGGTTCGTCTCGCTCACGTTCTCTCCTCCTTCCCTCAGTTGCTGTCACCGCAGTCGAGACTTCTCTTGAGGACAGGGGAAGAGAGAGATCAGGCCAATGTCATAAGAGAGAATGAATGTCAGAACTTACCCCCGATCTGGAGGCGCTCAAGCAAGCCTCTACGGCCGATTTATTGGATGCCATCGAGGCCCTCTTAAAGATCTCCGTCCGGCCATGTACTACCGCTCACGAGCCTGCCCGTCTGCCCTGGAGCAGCATCATTGAAATCCCCTCTGTCTTCCAGGTTAGAGGGGAACACACAGACGAGCGACACGCGACTGCTCTCTTCGATGTCCTCAAGCGCGAGAACGACCTGAGGCCGGTTACCGTCTGGCGGTGCGGCGAGGGAGCAGTGTTACTTGATGGTCATCATCGCCTCCATGCTTACAAGCGGATGCAAGGGCGTTCTCGGGTAGCCGAGGGGGTGCCTGTTGTTTGGTTCAGGGGCAATTTGGACGACGCGATCAAGGCGGCGGCCGAAGCCAACAATGAGGTCAAACTGCCGCTTAACACCCATCAGCGGATGAACCTGGGGTGGAGGCTAGTCGTCCTTGATAGGTACTCGAAGAAGGAGACAGCGAAGATGGCTGGCATCAGCGAACGCACAGTGGCTAACATGCGTACCGTCAGGAAGACCTTGGAGTTGTCAGGAGTCGGTCGTGATGAGCTACCGCTGAACTGGTGGAGAGCATCGAAAGAGGCCCGAAGGTTGGATGCTCGCGAGGAGCGACTGGACTATGAGGATTTCAAGTTGCCGATTCCGATGAAGCCGCCCCTTTGTTCCGAGATGATTGCGCCCCCGGTTTCCGGGATGATCTCGCCCCCTGTTTAGTGGGGTCTGCAGGCGATGATTGTTGTCAGTTCATTCAGGCGAGGTGTCAAGCTTTGCGCGGTAGATTTCGGCGCAGACTATCGCCGCTCAATTCGATGCGGTGGGCATTGTGGACCAACCTGTCGAGTATGGCATCGGCGTAGGTTGGGTCGCCAATGACGCCGTGCCATGCGGACACGGGAAGTTGGCTGGTAATGATCGTTGATTTGCGTCCATAGCGATCTTCGAGGATTTCCAGCAGGTCGTGGCGGGCCTGTTCGTTGAGCGGCTCGAGCCCCCAATCATCCAGTATCAGGAGCTGAACATGGCCCAAGGTCCGTTGCAGGCGGGCGTAGCGGCCATCACCGCGCGCGAGCGCAAGCTGGGCAAACAGCCTTGGGACACGCTGATAGAGAACTGAGCGATCGTCTCGGCAAGCCTTGTGGCCGAGAGCGCAAGCCAACCAACTCTTTCCGACACCCGAGGGGCCGCAAATGGCCAGATTGTCATGGGCGTTGATCCAGTCGCCACCGAGCAGCTTCATGAAGAGAGCACGGTCGAGGCCGCGGTCGGCGCGATAGTCGACATCTTCTGGGGTGGCCTGGTGGCGAAGCTTGGCAAACCTGAGGCGTGCCGCAAGCTTCCGATCGTAACGGGAGCTCCATTCCCGTTCGAGCAGCAGTCCGAGCCATTCGGCGTGCGAGAGATGTTCGGCTTCGCCGTTGGCAACAAGTTCGCCAAAGGCCTTTGCCATGCCGGCCAGGCCCATGGCATTCAATTTATCCAGTGTTGGATGGGCAAGCATCTTTCGTTCTCCTTAGTGGTAATAGCGAGGTCCGCGGATGTTGGCGTGATGGATCTGTTCATGCGGCGCCGCTCCATTTGAGGCAGCCGTCCGGTCAAGGTGATTGTCGAGGATGGATCGCACCGAGCCATAGGTTCGTGCGCCAATCTCCAACGCACGGCCGCAAGCGGCATTGACCCTGTCGCGGCCGAAGCTCTTGTTGAGGCGGATGATGCCGAGGCAAGCTCGAAAGCCCTGCTCGGGATGAGGCCTGTCGGCAAGAATGCGCTCGCACAACAGCGCAACATCCGGCCCCATCGCAGAGGCTTCGCGTTGAATCCGTTCAATCGTCCAGTCGGCAAAGCGGCGATGCGCAGAGGGCATATGATCGGGGATCGTCGTGTGCTTGCCGTTGCCGCTGGAGCGCCGGTGAGCGGCAATTCGCTCGCCCTTGTGGAAGATCTCGATCGTATTGGCGGTGATACGAGCCTCGACCTGCTCGCGGGCAAAGCGATAGGGAACGGAATAATAGTGCCGCTCGATCTCGACGTGATAATCCAGCCCGGCGCGCCGGATACGCCATTCGGCAAAGACATAACGTTCGACAGGCAGCGGTCGCAAAGCCGGACGATCAAGCTCCTCGAACAATTGGCGGCGCGTGGCGCCGACACGGCGCAGAACGCGCTTATCATTGAGATCATGGAGCAATTGGCCAATCGCCGCATTGACCTCGGCCAAACTATAGAATGTGCGATGGCGCAGCCGGCCCAACAGCCAACGTTCGACGATACGAACCGCAGCTTCCACTTTCGCCTTGTCCCGCGGGCGTCGCGGCCGCGTCGGCAAGACGGCGCTGCCATAATGGGCCGCCATCCCGCAATACGTCCGGTTGACCTGGGGATCGAAGTGGCAGGCCTTGATGATCGCTACCTTGGCATTGTCGGGAACCAGCAAGGCTGGCGCACCGCCAAAGAACTCCAGCGCCAGGATATGGCATTCAATCCAGTCGGGAAGCGTCTCGCTCCAACGTGCCTGCGCATATGAAAGGCTGGATGCTCCCAGAACCGCCACGAACAGGTGCGCCTGCCGTGTCTTGCCGGACAGCCGATCAACGACAACCGTGACCGTGTCGCCGGCGTAGTCGACGAACAGCTTGTCGCCGGCCGCGTGATCCTGCCGCATCGTCACAGGCAACTTCATCGCCCAGCCGCGGTAGAGGTCACAGAAGCGACTGTAACGATAGCCCTCCGGATAACGGCTGATGTATTCGTCCCAAAGGATCTGCAGCGTCATATGCTTGCGCTTCAGCTCGCGGTGGACCTGCGTCCAGTCCGGCTCAGGGCTCCGACGATGACCCGTCTTCGTCCCGCCTGCCTTGTAAAGCGCCGCTTCCAGGACTGCATCGCTGATGTCGTCACCCAACGGCCACGATAGCTCCGCAATGGCCGCACGCCGAAGCGTCTCGCGCACCGTCGATGGCGCAGCTCCAACCCGAACCGCGATCGACTTGTGGCCAAGTCCTTGTTCGAAGCGATATCTCAATATCTCGCGGACACGCCGCATCTCCAGTCTCTCCGCAGGCATCCCGTTCCTTCCTCGTCACGTCGAAGGAAGAAACTTCACACCAGCAGAACACCCACGCCAGATGCTTTCCGATGGGGGCGGCATCATCTCGGAATCAGGGGGCGACTATTTCTCGGAATTGGGGGGCGAGATCATTTCGGAATCAGGGGGCGGATTGCCTCGGAATTTGCATTTCAAGTACGAGCAGGCGAAGAAGTGGGCAGATCAGCTCGCAAGAACCTTCTCCACGAAGCTTGCAACGTCTCCAGAGATAGCCGCCATTGCACTCGATATATATCTCGGGGCGAGGGCAGCAGAGGTTGGTCGGCTTCTTCTTGTGGAGACTGGTGATCCCTTGCGGGAGCAGATCGAGGACGAGATGGGGGATGATGATCTACCGTTCTGACGCCTCTAGGTGTGCATCTCATAGACGGTGCAAAATGCATACTCTTAACGTCAGCCACGAATGTCTCGTGGAGTATTTCGTGATCTCAATCATGATCTGAGGATTAGGTGTGTCCCCCCCCTCCCTCCCGCACCAATTTGGTTGTACATCAAGTACAGCTCGCGCATCACGAGGGGGAACCATGCTTGAGTTAGTGGACCAGTTCATTCAATCCGGCATTGGGCAGGCCCTGATCATTGCTGCGATTACCGCAGCGGCCGGCAGGTTCTTCACCCCGCGAGGTAAGGTGATATGGGCGGTTTCCCACCAACACCATTACCGCATGCCCAACCTGAATGATGGCGGTTTTTTTCCAGTAGTCACTCAGCAGGTCTGGTTCCAAAACGTAGGCAGATCAGCCATTCAAGACATAGAAATTGTGCTGAACTGGAAGCCTCAACACTTCGAGATCTGGGACCCAAGAAAGTGGGATGGAGAGCCTCTTTCAGACGGCAGATGGGTGATCCGTGTGCCGTCATTGAACGCGAAGGAGTTCTTTACCGTCTCAATGATCGACACTGTGACTGATCTTCCTGCGGTCTTGAACGTCCGTTGCTTAGGAGGGGCCGCAACCAACGTGAGGATGGGACCGCAGCGGGTGTTCCCGATGTGGTTTAACGTAGGTGTTGCAGTCTTCATGTTCATCGGAGTTGTTGCAACGCTTTACTGGCTTCTCCAGTTCGTGATCGCCGCATTGTCACCACCGCGCCTTGACCGTTAGGGTATACCTCAGCGGACGCTGTCAACCGGCGCTCCAGACTGTCCGGTAGGGTTGACATACCGCTTACGGACATGCTTTCATGTGGACACTACCCTATCGGACATGGAGTTCCAAATGGCAACGTTCCTCTACGCCCGCGTCTCGACCACCGAGCAGTCCCTTGATCACCAGCGAACGCAAGCAGAAAAGGCTGGCTTCACCTTCGACCACGTGATCGCAGATCATGGCGTGTCCGGTGTCTCTGTCCTGATGAAAGATCGCCCGGAAGGAAGACGCCTCTTCGACATGCTCCGGAATGGTGACGTGCTGGTCGTACGCTGGATAGATCGCCTTGGCCGAAACTACGCTGATGTGACAGACACGATCCGCGAGTTCATTCGCCGGGGCGTAATCATCCGCACGATCATCAACAACATGACCTTTGACGGCTCCACGACAGACCCCGTCCAAATGGCCGTCAGAGACTCCCTGATCGCTTTCATGGCTGCGACAGCACAGGCCCAGGCGGAAGCCACGAAGGAAGCTCAGCGGGCCGCCATTGCCCAGCTGAAGGCCAAGGATGATGGTAGCTACAAGGGACGGAAGCCAAGCTACACGCGCGAACAGTTCTCACAGGTCTTGGACATGGACGGTAACGGCGCGTCCGTCTCGGAGATCGCCAAAACCACACGCCTGTCCCGCCAGACGGTCTACCGGATCAAGGAAGACCCGGGAGCGGCTGAAAAGTCTTTGGCGGTATGGGGCGCGTGAGGCTGATAATGCCTTTTGATCCTAGGTCGCTGTCACCCATCCCACACGTGTGCGCTCGCGGCATCATAGAACTTAACTGCGAGCGGCCATCTCTCACCTCTCAGCCGAGACCTCAGGTTCATGAGAGACTGCGCCTGCTTGATCGCTTCGCGATTTGTGGCGCTTTCGGGATCTCCGTACAACCCAACTAAGAGATTGGCGACCCCACCCGCCGCAATGCAGCGCAAGACATGAGCATCATTGGGCGCGAGAGAGTGCCCGAAGACCACCAGCGCACCGGTTCCTGCTTTCATGCAGGCTTCGAAGCTCCGAAGAGCCTTATGGAGGTATGCGTTGTGGAGAATGCGCTCCATTTTGACTGACGAGGTGCCCTCGGCAACGAAGACCGGAAACTTGTCCTCGTTAAGAGCGTCGCGGACCTGGTCGACAATCGGCAGATCTGTCTTTGACCAAGTGTACTTCGTTATCTCAGTCCCGCGGTCGAACAGGTGCAACGCGCCGTGTAGGTAGGAGACGGTGGCGCTAGACGCCTGCTGCCAAGAAACGTAGGGAGCGTCTTCGTTCTCGATTGGATGACGGAAACCATCATCATGGTTGAGTGGCTGATCCTCGAGGTCGCTGTGCATCAACGCCCAATACAAGAGGACGTCATAGTTCAGGGTGTAGATAGATCGAAACGGCCTCAAGAATGATCGGCAGGAGCGGTATTGATCGGCAGAGACTTCGTATGGCCGACTGGGATGGCGGCTCGCGATCACCTGGACCAATACATCCTTGACAATTTCGGCGTCGTTTCGAAGGCCAGCGGCAAGTTTGGCGAGTTTCGGCCGGTATACCTCGAGAATTCGTGCGGTGTCCGAGAGGTGGCGGAT
The DNA here is from genome assembly GCF_017876815.1 of Sinorhizobium meliloti. NCBI lineage: Bacteria > Pseudomonadati > Pseudomonadota > Alphaproteobacteria > Hyphomicrobiales > Rhizobiaceae > Ensifer > Ensifer meliloti. Next base: position 1,069,810 of record NZ_JAGIOS010000001.1, read on the forward strand.
GATCACTTCAAAGTCCCGCGTTCCCAGCGCGTCAAAGATCTTCCGTAGGTAAGGTGCCCTGGAGAAGTCTGCGTTCTCGTACAGTGAGCCGTACGTGAAGATGTCTGGCTTCAGCGCGATGCTGAAACCGTTTCCGAGCAACAGGTACTTGTTCGTCGCGCGAGCTATAGACTGCATCGCGTCGGGGTACTGCATCACTTCAACCAAGAGAGCCTCCGAAACCACTGCGTATCATCGGCATCGCGGGAGTAACCCGTCAGTCACACGACTCGAACGATGCTATTTGAAGTGGAGCAAATGGAAGATGCACTTGCAAGGATTGCCGGAGATCTCGGCTGCTGGAGCGAGGTTATCCACCGCTAGGGAGCATCACCGCCTCAATACACGCCTTCAACTGAGCTGCGGACGCTCCGGTGGTATAAACGCCAAAGGTGATGTCCTTCTTCTTGTCTGCCTTGTGGCCCACGACATCCCTGATCGTCTCGATCTGTTGGCCAGCGTGCCGTGCTTCGGTGATGAACCATCTCCGAGCAGAGTGAAAGTTGACGAGGCTGCGTCTCTTACCCGGCCGCTTGTCGTCTACCTGGAGCAGCACCCGAAAGCGGTTGAAGCGTTTGCCGAATGTGTCCCCAGGGTCACGCAAGCCTGCCAATTCGTGGAAGAGCCAGTCCCTAGCTTCCTTCCCCTCGGTTCGCCGCTGAATGATCTCCGCCAGAGCAGGATGGATCGGCACCTTACGAGCGGCTGCTTCGGTCTTGCCTTGCTGAATGTCGAAGACCCCATCGTGAACGTCTTCGATCCACAGCGTCAGCACCTCCGCTTGCCGCATACCTGAGAGGCAGGAGATCGTCAGCGCATCTCGCAGAAGAAGCTCCCAGTCGGGATCGATGCCGTCCGGGTACCGAGCATAGAGCAGCCGCTTCAACTCATCCTCGGTATATGGTCGCTCTTCCTCTCTCTCCCCCCTCTCCACGCGCCTGCGCTTGCTAACCACTTCCTGACCAAGCCAGGGATTATCCTTCAACTCCCCCGTCACGTGTCCTCTCATAAGCAGGTATTCCCAGTAGCCGCGAAGAGCCGTCATGTGCTTCTTCGCCGTGCTACGGTCCATCGGCTCGATCACTTCCGTCACGTAGCGACCCGCTGTCTTCCGGGTTATGTCAGGCAGCCTGAACTTCTCAGCAAGGCACCATCGGGCAAAGTGGTTGAGGACGCCCCGACGTTCAGCGGTGGTCTTTGGGGCTAGCTTGATGGCACCGAGGTACGCATCGAAGTGGTGGTCAATAGGATGGTCACCAACGAAGGCGCGGGCGAAGCGTTCGCGGGCCTCTTCCTTCAGGGCGTCCTCTTCCGCCTCAGCGGCCCAAACGAGGTCTTGCAGGGCCTCACTATCACCGCTCTGCGTGACGGCAGCCATAGCTTCCCGGTAAATCTGCCCTCGCTGCTCGGCTATCTCTTCCGCTGAGGTGATGATCTCCCCAGCCTTCACGCGGGCGAAGAGCGTTCGAACTTCCCGTTCAAGGATGTCGCGCTGTGCCATGGCTTGTTTGATGTCGCCCGTGTTCAGGCTTTGCATGTACATCGTCTTCCCGTCGAAGTGGTCTAGACAGGCAGCAGGTACCGCCATGCGAAACCACCAAGTCTGCCCCCGCAAGTCCAGCAATCGCTTGGACCCTTTGCTGCTCTTTCCCGCCATTCTGACCAACCATTCTGACCAACCTATAACCGGGATTAGCAAGTAAAAACAGGATTTTCAATGGGGTAGCGCCGGAGATCGTCGATCCCGCTTAGCTCCACCAAATTTTCCGATGAATTTTTAGGACGCGTTCACGGATATAGGCGATGCGCCGATCATGCGCCCAGCCTTGCATGGTAATCTCCCGCCGCGACTTTACGTCGGCTGGTGCCTGCGAAGCGGTGACAGCGGATTTCTGTTTCATCCTTCAATAATAGCCGAATATCCGGCATTTACCTTCGCTGTTCGCGTCGGGCCGGACCGGCCGGCAGACCGAGCAGAAATCGTAGCCACGGTTGATGAAATCTTAACCCGCAGTCGCGGAGAAACTGGACACATGTTTCTCGTCTCGAAAATCTTCTGGCTCGTCGCCCAGCCGCTGTCGCTCGCCTTCCTCGCCCTCGTCGTCGGGGTGCTGCTTATGCTCGGCCGTTTCCGCCGCAGCGGCGGTACTTTGAGCGCCTTCGGGCTCGCCGTCCTCTTCGTCACACTCTTCACCACCGCCGGCTCCTATTTCCTGCAGATCCTCGAGGATCGGTTTCCCCGCCCCACGCCGGAGCCCACGGAGCTTGCCTGCATCATCGTGCTCGGCGGCGCCTTCGAGAATGTGGTGATGGCCAGCCGCGGCGGCATGGAGCTGAACCAGGCGGCCGAGCGGTTCGTCGAGACCTTGAGGCTCGCGCAGGCCTATCCGCAGGCACGCATCCTTGTCTCGGGCGGAGACGGGTCGCTCAGCGGCATCTACGAGGGCGACGCGCATGCTTCGGAAAATTTCTTCGGGACCTTCGGCATCGGATCCGACCGGCTGATCCGCGAGGGAGAATCGCGGACGACCTTCGAAAACGCACGCTATACCAGGGATCTGCTGGCCAAGAACGGGCTTGAGCGTTGCGCACTCGTGACCTCCGCATACCACATGCCGCGCTCTATCGGTCTTTTTCGCGCAAACGGCATGGAGGTCACGCCCTGGCCGACGGATTATCGCACGAGCGGCAAGGTGCGGCTCGGCTTCGATTTCACCAGCCCTCGCTCAACGCCCAATTGGCGACGACGGCCGCCAAGGAGTGGACCGGGCTCGTTGCCTATTATCTCCTCGGCCGGACGCAGACGCTGCTGCCGCGGTAGTCTACCGCATGTTTTCTTTAATAGGTTACGATTAGAGGAGACTTGCAGCCAAGCGGAGCAGCCATGCCGATCCTCGAATTCCTCGACTATGCGGGCGTCGCAATCTTTGCGGCGACGGGCGCGCTGTCGGCCTCCCGCAAGCAGCTCGACATCATCGGCTATCTGTTTCTCGCTTCCGCGACCGGTATTGGCGGCGGCACCATCCGCGACCTCGTTCTCGGCGCGACGCCGGTGTTCTGGGTGGTGAACCCCAATTTCATCATCGTCTGCGCGGCGGTGGCGGTCGCCGTCTTCCTCACGTCCCATTTGCTCGAATCGCGCTACCGGATGCTCGTATGGCTCGACGCGCTCGGCCTCTCGGCCTATTGCGTGATGGGCGCGGCAAAGGGGCTGGCGGCGACCGGCTCGCCCATCGTCGCCCTGGTCACGGGCGCCCTGACGGCAACCTTCGGCGGGGTTCTGCGCGATCTTCTGGCCGGCGAGCCCTCTGTCCTCCTGAGGCCGGAGATCTACGTCAGCGCAGCCCTCATCGGCGCCGGCGCCTTCGTCCTGGCCAGCCTAGCCGGATTGCCGCTTGTCGCAACGTCCGCGCTCGGCGTCATCACGGCCTTCGCCGTGCGGGGCGGCGCGCTGCGATACGGCTGGACGCTGCCGACGGGAAAGGCCGGTCCCGGCCGCGACCCGGACGACGTGATGTGACGAGACTTCGTGGCTCGGGGTGACGGACGCTCAGCGCTCGGTCTTGTGACGCAGCCGGATTACCACGTCGACATGGGAGATTTCCATGCCTTCCGGCGGTTCGGGGAGATTGTCGATCTGAATATTGCTCACCGGAATGTCGAGGACTTCGTTTTCGCCCTCGATGAAGAAATGGTGGTGATCCGAGACATTCGTATCGAAATAGGTCCTGGCGCTCTCGACGGCGAGGACGCGGATCATGCCGGCTTCGGTGAACTGGTGGAGCGTGTTGTAGACGGTGGCGAGCGAAACGGGAACGCCGGCCGTGACGGCCTCTTCATGCAGTTCCTCCACCGTCAGGTGACGGTCGCCCTTGGCGAAGATCAGATCGGCAAGCGCGACGCGCTGGCGCGTCGGGCGCAAACCCGAACTGCGCAGCCTCTCCTGTGAGGACATGTGCGTTGCTTTCGTCATCGACAACCGTTCCGATATACCTGCGGGATCCGTGGATTATCAATTTGCGATATAACTTCTGGCGCCGCGGCTTTCAATAGATTCCGCACATGCGAAGGCCGCAAAGGCCTGAAAATCGGCCCAAAGCGGGGGAAGGCGGGCATTTAACTCTGGCCGCCGCCACATTCATACTGTAAGCGACGGCGGAATGATGTCACCATTCCGAGCGGTTCGGAGACGATGAGAGAGCTTTCCTTAGCCCGCATGCCGCTCTACTTGGAACGTCACGAGCCGCAGCCCGCATCGCAGCCGCGGATGACAGGTTGCGCTTCAAATCAGACCGGACTTGCACTAAAGCAGGTCGGAGAACACATAATCGACTCGGGAAGCAACCATTCATGAACACCAGACAATCCAGCTTCAGCTATGAGGAAATCCTGATCTGCGGCCGAGGCGAAATGTTTGGCCCCGGCAACGCGCAGCTGCCGCTGCCGCCGATGCTGATGTTCAACCGCATCACCGACATTTCGGAAACGGGCGGGCCAAACGACAAGGGTTATGTCCGCGCCGAATTCGACATCACGCCGGATCTCTGGTTCTTTCCCTGCCACTTCATGGGCGATCCCGTCATGCCCGGATGCCTCGGTCTCGACGCCATGTGGCAATTGACCGGTTTCTTCCTCGGCTGGCTCGGGGAGGCCGGCAAGGGCCGCGCCATCTCCACCGGGGAAGTGAAGTTCACCGGCATGGTGACGCCGAAGACCAAGCTGGTAGAATACGGCATCGACTTCAAGCGCGTCATGCGCGGCCGTCTGGTTCTTGGCATCGCCGACGGCTGGATGAAGGCCGATGGCGAAACGATCTACAAGGCCACCGATCTCAGGGTCGGCCTCTTCCAGGAAAAGGCCGACTGAACTGCGGGCGATCCCCGCACGGTTCCAATCGAAGAAAAGGTCATCTGACATGAGACGGGTTGTTGTAACGGGCCTCGGCATCGTTTCCTCGATCGGCAGCGATGCCGACGAAGTCACCGCGTCGCTGCGCGATGCGCGGTCGGGCATCACGTTTTCTCCGGACTTTGCCGAGCACGGCTTCAAATGCCAGGTCTGGGGAGCGCCGACGCTCGACCCGAGCGACCTCGTCGACCGCCGCGCCATGCGCTTCCTGTCCCAGGGCGGCGCCTGGAACCATGTGGCGATGAAGCAGGCGATCGCCGATTCCGGGCTCGAGGCCGGCGACATCACCAATGAGCGCACCGGCATCATCATGGGCTCGGGCGGCCCTTCTACCCGCGCGATCGTCGAAGCGGCGGAGATCACCCGCAAGAACAACAGCCCGAAGCGGATCGGCCCCTTCGTGGTGCCGAAGGCGATGTCGTCTACGGCTTCGGCGACGCTCGCGACCTGGTTCCAGATCCACGGCGTCAACTACTCGATCTCGTCGGCCTGCTCGACTTCGGCGCATTGCATCGGCAATGCCGCGGAAATGATCCAGTGGGGCAAGCAGGACGTCATGTTCGCGGGCGGCCATGAAGATCTCGACTGGACCATGTCCAATCTTTTCGACGCCATGGGCGCCATGTCGTCGAAGTACAACGACACGCCGTCCGTCGCGTCGCGCGCCTATGACGCGAACCGCGACGGCTTCGTCATCGCCGGCGGTGCCGGCGTTCTCGTTCTGGAAGAGCTGGAGCACGCCAAGGCGCGCGGCGCCAAAATCTATGCGGAAATCGTCGGTTACGGCGCCACTTCGGACGGCTACGACATGGTCGCGCCATCAGGCGAAGGCGCGGTTCGCTGCATGCGCCAGGCGCTGGCCACCGTGAAGGGCGAGGTCGACTACATCAATACCCACGGCACCTCGACGCCGGTCGGCGATCAGAAGGAGATCGGCGCCATCCGCGAGGTCTTCGGCGAGAAGATGCCGCATGTCCAGTCCACGAAATCGCTGACCGGCCACTCGCTCGGCGCGGCCGGCGTGCAGGAATCGATCTACGGTCTCCTGATGATGCAGGCCGGCTTCATCGGCGAAAGCGCTCACATCACCGAGCTCGATCCCGAATTCGAAGGGGTGCCGATCGTCCGCAAGCGCATCGACAATGCCAAGATCGACACGGTTCTTTCGAACTCCTTCGGCTTCGGCGGCACAAACGCGACGCTCGTCTTCCAGCGCTATAACGGATAACACGATGAACGGATTGATGAACGGGAAGCGCGGCCTCATCATGGGCGTCGCCAACAGCCATTCTATTGCCTGGGGAATCGCCAAGTCTCTCGCCGCCCAGGGCGCAGAGCTCGCCTTCACCTATCAGGGCGAAGCCCTCGGCAAGCGCGTCAAGCCGCTGGCTGCAGAGGTCAATTCCGACTTCCTGCTCCCCTGCGACGTCGAGGACATCGGCTCCGTCGACGCTGTCGTCGACGCCATAAAGGAGCGCTGGGGCAAGCTCGATTTCGTCGTCCACGCCATCGGCTTCTCGGACAAGAACGAGCTCAAGGGTCTCTATGCCGACACGACGCGGGACAATTTCAGCCGCACCATGGTGATCTCCTGCTTCTCCTTTACCGAGATTGCCAAGCGTGCAGCGGAGCTGATGAGCGAGGGCGGCACCATGCTGACGCTCACCTATGGCGGCTCGATGCGGGTCATGCCGAACTACAACGTCATGGGTGTCGCCAAGGCCGCGCTCGAGGCTTCGGTGCGCTATCTTGCCGCCGACTACGGATCGCGCGGCATCCGCGTCAATGCGATCTCGGCCGGTCCGATCCGAACGCTTGCGGGCGCCGGCATTTCCGATGCGCGCGCGATGCTCTCCTGGCAGCAGAAGAACTCGCCCCTTCGCCGGACCGTCACCATAGAAGACGTCGGCAGTTCCGCACTTTATCTGCTCTCGGACCTCTCGCGCGGCGTCACCGGCGAAATTCATTACGTCGACTCCGGCTACAACATCACCTCGATGCCGACGCTCGAAGCATTGCGGGTCGCAGACGCGGATTAAATCGCGTGATTGCCACGCTGCCCACGGCGGTTGGATGAGGCCCCTCCCTAACCCCTCCCCACAAGGGGCAGGGGAATCGCATTTAGCAAATAAGCGGTTGTTTTGTTGCGGCAAATCGATTCTTGGAGTTCTCCGCTGACTTGGAGGTCTCGATGAGTAGATTTGCCGCTTGCTTTGAAGATTTGCCCGATCCGCGCGGTCGCAATGCGCGCCATCCGTTGACGTCGATCCTGTTCATTGCCGTTGCGGCGATTGTCTGCGGTGCGGAAAGCTGTACCGATATGGCCGATTTCGGCGTTGCCAAGAAGAAATGGCTGAAGACAATCGTGCCGCTGCCCTATGGCATTCCCAGCCATGACACCTTCTCCACCGTCTTCCGCCATCTCGATCCGGATGCCTTTGACGCGGCCTTTCGCCGTCTCACGGCGAGCTTTGCGCAGGGTCTCGAAGGGGTGGTAGCGATCGATGGCAAGGCGGTGCGCGGTGCCTACCGGCGCGCCGCCAAGGCCACGCCACTCCACTTCGTCAATGTCTGGGCTGCCGGTCCCGGTCTGGTCATCGGCCAAAAGCTCGCGCCGGGCCGCAATGAGGTGCAAGGGGCTCTCGATGCGCTCGCGCTGCTGGCACTGGAGGGCTCTATCGTCACCGCCGATGCCCTGCATTGCCGGCCCGACACCGCCCGCGCCATCCTCGCTGCCGGCGGCGATTATGCTCTGGCACTGAAGGCCAACCAGCCCGGCCTCTTGGCCCAGGCGCTCGCCCGCATCGAGGACGCCGACCACGTCGAGAGCATCCAGATTGCAGCCGAGACTGCCCATGACCGCACCGAGACACGCCGCGCCAGCGTTGTGGCTGTCGACGATATCAACTTTCCGGGCCTGCAGGCCATCGGCTGCGTCGAGACCACAAGCCGTCATACCAACGGCCATTTGACCAGCCATGTCCGCTACTTCCTGCTCTCCACCACCATGTCGCCGAGCGCGCTGATCGAGGTTGTAAGAACCCATTGGCAAATCGAAAACAAACTGCATTGGGTTCTGGATGTCCACTTCCGCGAGGACGCCGCCAGAAACCGCAAGGACAACGGCCCTCAGAACATTGCCTTCTTGCGCAAGATCGCTCTCAACCTCTTGCGATCTCACCCCGACAAGGCCTCCATCCGCCGGAAAATCAAAAAGGCGGGCTGGGATGACCAATTCCTCACTTCTCTTATCGCTCATATGCGATAGCCCTGCCACAAGGGGGAAGGGCTAGGCGCTTGCGGCTAGCGCTTTCCCATTTCGCAAGTTCGCGGATGACGCAAAGGCTGACTTTGGACCCGCGAGGTGCGGCAGAAGTAGCCCCTCCCCCTTGTGGGGAGGGGTTAGGGAGGGGTCACATTACGGCAAATAAATCGACTCAGCGCTTCGCCCAGAGCACCTTGAAGCGCGCATTGCGGCAGGTCTCGCCGATTTCCTTGAAGTTCTCCGTCAGGACCGGCTCATAGGGAAGTCCGCGATTGGCGACGAGCATCAGCCGGCCGCCATGCTTCAGCGCCTTGGCGGCCGCCTTGATCATCGCCGCGCCGAGCGCAGGCTCGGCGGCATGGCCCTCGTGGAAGGGCGGGTTCATGACGATAAGGTCGTATTTGTCGCGCGTCTCTTCGGCCGTCAGGTCGTGCCAATAGAAACGGGCCGCCGTCGAAGGCGCATTCGCCGCCATGTTTGCCCGTGCCGCCTCCAGCGCTTCGAAATCCGCTTCGAACAGATCGATGCCCTTGAGGCTGGGCGAAGCCTCGGCAAGCTTGACCGAGAGATAGCCCCAGCCGGCGCCGAAATCCGCCGCGTGGCCGGTGAAATCGCGCGGCAGGCGCGACGCGAGCAGCTCCGAACCGGCATCGACGCGGTCATGCGAGAACATGCCGGGCGATGCCACGAACAGGCCGTGGACGCGCACCGGGACCTTGGCGAGCGCCGAGATGGCCTCGGCGGCGTCCTCGGGCCGCGTGAACCAGAAGGCGACGCCGTGATATTTCGGCATCGAGTCGCCATCCCAGCCGAACTTGTCGATCCTCTTGCGCAGCGACTGAATGCCGTCCTCCTTGCCGCCGGCGACTACGATCAGGGCACCGGCGCGGGTGCGTTCCAAAGCCTGTGCAATGCGGTCTTCGTTCTCGCCCTTGTGCCTGCCGCAGAGAACGAGGGCAGCGTCGTAGCCGTCGCCGGCCGCGACGGGCACCACATCGGCGCGAGCGGCCGTCAGCGCGCGGTAGAGCGGCTTGAGCGGCTGCACGGCGGAGACGTCCGCAGCAAAGCCTTCCGGCAGGCGGTAGCCCGCCTCGGCGCCGAGGAAGAGTACCCGCTCGCCCTCTCCCGGCGGATCGATGATCCCCATTGCGAAGGGATGGAACAGTGTTTTCAGCGCGTCGCGGCTCATGGTTCGATTCCGTTTCCGTCACAAGAAAGGGCGCGAAGCGATCCGCTCCGCGCCCTGAATGGTTTCAGCCGAGGCCGGCTTACTCGGCGGCTTCGCCGCCGTCCTTCTTTTCGCTCTTCTCGGCAACGACTTCCTTGCCGGTCGCCTGGTCTACGACCTTCATGGAGAGACGAACCTTGCCGCGCTCGTCGAAGCCCATCAGCTTGACCCAGACCTTATCGCCTTCCTTGACGACGTCGGTGGTCTTGGCAACGCGCTCGGAAGCGAGCTGCGAGATGTGGACGAGGCCGTCGCGGGCGCCGAAGAAGTTGACGAAGGCGCCGAAATCGGCCGTCTTGACGACAGTGCCTTCATAGACCTGACCGACTTCCGGCTCGGCGACGATCGAGTGGATCCACTTGCGGGCGGCCTCGATCTCCTTGGCGGAAGCCGACGCAATCTTGACGGTGCCGTCGTCGTCGATATTGATCTTGGCGCCGGTCTTTTCGACGATTTCGCGGATGACCTTGCCGCCCGAGCCGATGACTTCACGAATCTTGTCGACCGGAATGTTCATGACTTCGATGCGCGGTGCGAACTCGCCGAGCTGGCCGCGGCTCTCGGAGATGGCCTTGGCCATTTCGCCGAGAATGTGCAGGCGGCCTCCCTTGGCCTGGTTGAGGGCAACACCCATGATTTCTTCGGTGATGCCTTCGATCTTGATGTCCATCTGCAGCGAGGTGATGCCGGCATCCGTGCCCGCGACCTTGAAGTCCATATCGCCGAGGTGGTCTTCATCGCCGAGAATGTCGGAGAGGACGGCGAAACGGTCGTCTTCCTTGATGAGGCCCATGGCAATGCCGGCAACCGGCTTGGCGAGCGGAACGCCCGCGTCCATCAGTGCGAGCGACGTGCCGCAGACGGTTGCCATGGAGGACGAACCGTTGGACTCGGTGATCTCGGAAACGACGCGCAGCGTGTAGGGGAACTGTTCCGCGGTCGGCAGCATCGGATGGATGGCGCGCCAGGCGAGCTTGCCGTGGCCGATTTCGCGGCGGCCCGGAGAACCCATGCGGCCGGTTTCACCGACCGAATAGGGCGGGAAGTTGTAATGCAGCATGAAGTTTTCCTTGTACATGCCAGTCAAGGAATCGACATACTGCTCGTCTTCGCCGGTGCCGAGCGTGGCAACGACGATCGCCTGCGTTTCACCGCGGGTAAAGAGCGCCGAACCGTGCGTGCGCGGCAGGATGCCGACTTCGGCGACGATCGGGCGAACCGTGACGAGGTCGCGGCCATCGATGCGGCTCTTCGTGTCGAGGATGTTCCAGCGAACGATCTTGGCCTGCAGGTGCTTGAAGACAGCGGCAATCTCTTCGGCGGTATGGGCCGGGTTCTCGACGCCTTCCGGCAGGAAATGCTCCTTGACCTTTGCCTTTACCGCATCGACGGCGGCATAGCGCGCGGCCTTCTCGGTGATCTTATAGGCGTTGCGCAGCTCGTCTTCGGCGATCGAGAGCATCGCATTTTCGAGAGCGGAGTGATCTTCCGGATTGAATTCGCGCGGCTCCTTGGCGGCAACTTCCGCAAGCCTGATGACAGCGTCGATCACCGGCTGGAAGCCCTTCTGGCCGAAAACGACGGCGCCGAGCATGACATCTTCCGGCAGCTCTTTCGCTTCCGATTCCACCATCAGCACCGCTTCCTGCGTGCCGGCGACGACGAGGTCGAGCGTGGATTCGTCCATTTCGTCGAGATGCGGGTTGAGAACGTATTCGCCGTTGATGTAGCCGACGCGGGCACCGCCGACCGGACCCATGAAGGGAACGCCGGAAAGCGTCAATGCAGCGGATGCCGCAACCATCGCGACGACGTCCGGGTTGTTCTCGAGGTCATGCTGCATGACCGTGATGATGACCTGGGTGTCGTTCTTGTAGCCGTCCGGGAAGAGCGGACGGATCGGCCGGTCGATCAGACGCGACACCAGCGTCTCGTTTTCGCTGGGGCGGCCCTCACGCTTGAAATAGCCGCCGGGGATCTTGCCCGCAGCGTAGGTCTTTTCCTGATAGTTGACGGTGAGCGGGAAGAAATCCTGGCCTGGCTTCGGTGCCTTCGCCGAAACCACCGTGGCGAGCACGACGGTTTCGCCGTAGGTCGCGAGAACGGCACCATCGGCCTGACGCGCGATTTTTCCGGTTTCGAGCTTGAGCGGACGCCCAGCCCATTCGATTTCTACCTTGTGTGTCTCGAACATGTTCTGTCCTTCGTGTGCGACAGACCTTCCGCGGCTCATAAAGCGCGGGCGATCTCAAAGCCGCCTGGTGGCGCATCACGGGCAAGACAACGGGAGGCTTCAAAGAAAACCGGCCGCATACCGCTTTGCCGCGCTGCGTATAGCAGCCGCTTCGGCAAGCAGGCGCCGAAGCATCCTGCAATCCTGCCCCATGACGGGCCATTGGTTGATCCGCGATCCCGGCCCACCCGGTCCGCTGGACGGTTGCGCGTCCGATAAGACGCGCGGCGCTGTGGCGCCCTTTACAATACCCTAGGCTTTTTGAAGAGCGCACGGGCTGCAGAAAAAAAGCCGGCGGGTTGCCGAGGCAACCCGCCGGACCAGTCGTTTAGCGACGGATGCCCAGGGCACCGATCAGCTTGGTGTAGCGCGCCTCGTCCTTCTTCTTCAGATAGTCGAGGAGCGACCGCCGGCTGGAAACCAGCGCGAGGAGGCCACGTCGGGAGTGATTGTCCTTCTTGTGGTCCTTGAAGTGTTCGGTCAGGTTGTTGATCCGTTCCGTCAGGATAGCAACCTGAACTTCCGGAGAACCGGTGTCGCCTTCTACGGTTGCGAATTCCTTGATGATCTGAGCTTTGCGCTCTGCAGTAACCGACATCGTTTGATCCTTTCGTTCGAGGATTTGAGGGTCGCCGGCAGCCGGGATGTCGTCCAGCTACGGCCGTTCGCACGAAGAGGCGGCGCCTTTCGCTGGCGTGCCTATAACCGAATCCGTTCCAAAAGGAAAGGGTCATGAAAGCGCTGCGCGGCACCGCCTCCCGCGCACCGTCAATTCCGATTGCGCACGGATGCTCCGGCATCCATTTGAGGTGGTTTGCTGCAGGACGATCCGCCTCTCAACCGCCTGCCTCCTGCGAGGAATGATCCTTGCCGCGCGGGATGCGTATCCGCCATTCGATGCCATCCGCATGCATCGTCCTTTCCAGCTCCGCACGAAGCGCCAGGCCGAGCATGCGCTCGAGCACGACCGTGCCGAAGCCTCTGCGGGCCTTCTTCCCCGAAGGCGCGACGATATCGGCACCGCTCTCGCGCCAGCGGATATCGATCGCACCCTCCCCCACCGACCACTCGACCTTGATCATGCCGGTCTGGTTGGCGAGCGCACCATGCTTTATGGCGTTGGTAGCCAGTTCATGCAGCGCCATGCCGAGGGTCTGCGCCATCTGCGCGTCCAGCCGCAGGGCAGGTCCGCTGAGCACGACGCGGTCGGACTCGGCCGGCATGAACGGCTGAAGCTGGTTGCGCACGAGCTCGCGGAAGTCGACTCCGGAGGCGGCGTTCGCCACCATGAGGTCGGTCGAGCGCGCGAGGCCCGCAAGGCGCTTGCGAAACGCCTCGACGAAATCCGACGGCTCCTCCGCCGAATTGGCCGACTGCGCCAGCATCGACTGGATGACGGTGAGCTGATTCTTCGCCCGATGCGCGACCTCCCGCATCAGCAGGCGGATTTCGCTTTCGGCCTTGGCGCGGGCGGTAGCAGCGCTTGCGAGGGCGGTGGATACCGCTTCGACTTCAGTGATCATGTAGCGGCGCGGTTCGACCGGCTCGCCCGCTCCCAGCCGCCGGGCATCCATGGCCAACAGCCGGACACCCTGCGTGAGCAGCCGCGCAATGGTCAACGAACCGGCGACCGCGATGCTTGCGAAGATGATCCCACCGAAGGACAGCCAGAGGAACGACCAAAGCATCGGCTGATCGACGATCTCGCTCGGCGCCCAGGCGACGATGCGCCAGCCGGTCACCACCGAAAACTCCGACGCGACGCGGTAGTCGACGCCGCCGGCACTGATATTGCCGACACCGATGCTGATCAACGGCAATTCGTCGAGAAAGAACGGGTCGCCGGACTTCACCGAGGAGTCCGAGGAGACGATGACCCTGCCTTTGCCGTCGACGAGCGCGGCATTCCATCCGGGAGAAAGCGTGTCACGATTGACGGCCCTCGTCATCCGCTCGGCATCCTGCCTGAGGCCCAGCAGATACTTCTTTCCGTCGGGCGTCGTCACCGGAAGATAGACGGTGAAGACCCAGCCCCTGCCCACTTCGGATGGAAACACGCCCGAGACAAGCGGCGCCGTACTCTGCAAAGCGAGATCGATCTCCGGATCCGATGCCCGCCCGAGCGGCGTACCGAAAGGAACGCGGGTGCTCAGAAGAAGGTCGTGGTTGCCGTCGACGATGATCAGGTGGGAATCGGTGTCCGCCAATGCGACCGATGCCCGTTCGTAGAGACCTCGCATGTCGGCGAGATCGACGGCGCCGGATTTCGCCAGGACCCGAAGCGTCGTCAGCATGCCGTCGACCTCGCGCTCGACAATGCGTGTGACCGACCCGGTAGAGGCGCGCAGCAGAGAAGTGACTTCCTCTCTCTGCGCGTCCAAATTGCGCTGCAGGATGACAAAGGAAAAGATGAAGGGCGGTATGATGGCTATCAGCAGCAGCGAAATCAGATAGAAGCTGAACGGCCGGCGAAGATAGTCGCGGACGAAGCCGGCGGCGGCCTGCAGGCTGCCCGATGAAGCATCTTCCCGGCTCTTCTCTGACGCTTCGACCATATTTTACCGCCTCTACCGATCACTACCGCGTTTTGCCGGAGCGGGTACCATGCGCTTCCTGCCCGCCGCCCCCGTTCCAGATTTCCCGAGCGCAGCCGGCAGCCCATGGCAACATGGGCTCCGGCGCACAACGAGTATACGCCGCGTCTGCCGCTCCGCTCGACTTTAGATCACGATGATTCAGTTCGGGTCGACCTGAATCATGAACGTGATCGATTCTAGCAAGTTAGAGCGGAATGCGGGCGGAAAACCGCACGCACTTCCTCATCCCGCTCTAAACGCGTGAGATCGGTTTTCGACCAGCAGGATTATTGGGTGGCGAAAACTCGCTTCGGCCGGAACTCGCCCTCGGCGATTTCGCCGATCGCCACGAGCTTGCCTTGGGCCGTGGCATAGGCCTCTGGCGTGGGCAGCGGAGCGTCGCGTCCACGCAGGATGATCGGGTTGCCCATCCGCAGCCGGTGCGCCTGGTCGTCATTGACGGCGATATGCGGCAGGTCGGACAGGGCCTCTCCCGTGTCGATCAGATACGCGTCGAGCGCGGCGAGACGTTCCGCATCGTCCTCGATCGCCTCCAGGGCGACGAGATCGGCGAGCGGTACCATGTCCTCCTCGCCGAAGGGGGCGACGAAGGTTCGGCGCAGCGACGCGATATGGCCGAAGCAGCCGAGATCGCGGCCCATGTCGCGGGCGAGCGAACGGACATAGGTGCCCTTGCCGCATTCGATCTCGAAATGAGCGAGATTCGGAGCCGATCCGATGAGCGACAGACGGAAGACCTCCACCTCGCGCGCCGGAATCTCGACGGTTTCGCCGTCGCGGGCGAGATCATAGGCGCGCTCGCCGCCGATCTTGATCGCGGAGAACTGCGGCGGCACCTGCGCGATCACGCCGGTATATTTCGGCAGCAGGGCGCGGATCGCCTCTTCCTCCGGACGCGCGGCGGAAGAGCGGACGGCTTCGCCTTCGAGATCGTCGGTGGAGCGCTCCTCGCCCCAGGCCACCGTGAATTCGTAGATCTTGCGGCCGTCCATGACGTAGGGAACGGTTTTCGTCGCGTCGCCGAGCGCGATCGGCAGCATGCCGGAGGCGAGCGGATCGAGCGTGCCCGCATGGCCCGCCTTCTGCGCCTTGAACAGCCACTTGATCTTGGATACGGCCTCGGTCGAACCGAAATCGAGGGGTTTGTCGAGGATCAGCCATCCCGAAATCGGGCGGCCCTTCGGTTTGCGGGGTCTGGACATTGGTTCTGTCGCTTACTCTTCGTCGTCGGCGTCGCGATCGAGGTCGCGACTGACCTCCGGCGAGCGCAGCAGCGAGTCGATCTTCTGATAGTTGTCGAAGCTGGTATCGTCCCGGAACCGGACGTCCGGCATGTATTTCATCTGCCGCAATTGCGGGCCGAGCCGTCCGCGGATGAATTTCGCATGCTTGTTCAGCGCTTCGATGACCGCCGCGTGGTCGGCGACCCCGAGTGGGGTCACATAGGCCGTGGCGATCTTCAGATCGGGCGACATGCGCACTTCGGAAATGGAAATCACCGTATTTTCGATCAGCGGATCGAGTACTTCACCGCGCTGCAGCACCTGCGTGATCGCTGCGCGCACCTGTTCACCGACGCGCAGCATGCGCTGGGACGGAGCGGAGGATGTGGATTTGGCCATCGTTTCACCCTGGACCGCGCCGATCGGACCGTATCAAGCCCCATCGAAACGCGATCGGTTCCAACATGCGAGAGGCGGGCGGCGTCGCGCGCCTTCTCACTCAAAAAAAAGCGAGCGCCGGAGCCGATCCGGCGCTCGCCAATACCCTGCCGGATCGGATCAGAGCGTCCGCGTGACGTGTTCGACGCGGAAGCACTCGATCGTGTCGCCGGCACGGATGTCCTCGTAGTTCTCGAAGGCCATACCGCATTCCTGGCCGGACTGGACCTCGGAGACCTCGTCCTTGAAGCGCTTGAGCGTCTTGAGCTTGCCTTCGTGGATGACGACGTTGTCGCGTACCAGACGGACGCCGACGCCACGTTCGACCTTGCCCTCGGTAACGCGGCAACCCGCGACCTTGCCGACCTTGGTGATGTTGAACACCTCCAGGATCTCGGCATTGCCGAGGAAGGTCTCGCGCCGCTCCGGCGACAAGAGACCGGACATCGCCGCCTTCACGTCATCCACCAGGTCGTAGATGATGTTGTAGTAGCGGATCTCGATGCCGGCACGCTCGGACGCATCCCGCGCCTGCTTGTTGGCACGGACGTTGAAGCCGATGATGGCAGCGTTCGAAGCTTCCGCAAGCGAGACGTCCGACTCGGTGATGCCGCCGGCACCCGAATGAACGATGCGGGCGCGCACTTCGTCGGTGCCGAGCTTGTCCAGGGCGCCGGAAATCGCTTCGATCGAGCCCTGCACGTCGCCCTTGATGACCAGCGGGAACTCCTTGACGCCGGAGGTCTGGAGCTGGGTCATCATCTGCTCGAGCGAACCGCGCGAACCGGACTGGCGGGCAACCGCCTTCTCGCGGGCGAGCCGCTGGCGATATTCCGAGATCTCGCGCGCCCGGCTCTCGCTCTCGACGACGGCGAAGCGATCGCCCGCAGCCGGCGTTCCGGAGAGACCGAGAACCTCGACCGGTGTCGATGGCCCGGCGGCCTTCACATGTTCGCCCTTGTCGTTGACGAGTGCGCGCACGCGGCCCCACTGGTCGCCCGCAACGATGATCTGGCCCGGAGTGAGGGTACCCTTCTGTACGAGGACGGTCGCAACCGCACCGCGGCCTCGGTCGAGCTCGGCTTCCACCACCGTGCCTTCGGCCGTCCGGTTCGGATTGGCCTTGAGATCGAGGATTTCGGACTGCAGCAGGATCGCCTCGAGCAGCTTGTCGAGGTTGGTCTGGTTCTTCGCCGAAACCTCGACGTCGAGAACCTCACCGCCCATGGATTCGACGAAGACCTCGTGCTGCAGCAGCTCGGTGCGGACCTTCTGCGGATTCGCGGACGGCTTGTCGATCTTGTTGATCGCCACGATGATCGGAACGCCGGCCGCCTTGGCATGGTTGATCGACTCGATCGTCTGCGGCATCACGCTGTCATCGGCCGCGACGACGAGGACGGCGATGTCCGTCGCCTGGGCGCCGCGGGCGCGCATGGCCGTAAAGGCCGCGTGGCCGGGCGTGTCGATGAAGGTGATCTTCTGGCCGTTCTGCTCGACCTGGTAGGCACCGATGTGCTGCGTGATGCCGCCTGCCTCGCCGGCAACCACGTTGGCGTGGCGGATGGCGTCGAGCAGCGACGTCTTGCCGTGGTCGACGTGACCCATGATCGTCACGATCGGCGGCCGCGACTGCATGTCGTCGTCCACGTCGGAGATGTTGAAGATGCCTTCCTCGACGTCCGATTCGGAAACGCGCTTGACCGTGTGGCCGAATTCGCCGGCGATGAGCTCCGCGAGATCGGCGTCGATCAGGTCGCCGGGCTTCATCATCTGGCCTTCCTTCATCAGGAATTTGATGACGTCGACCGCGCGCTCGGACATGCGCTGCGACAGTTCCTGAATCGTGATGGTTTCCGGCAGGACGACTTCGCGGGAGATCTTCTCGCGCGTTTCCTGCATCTGGCTGCGCTTGAACTTCTCCTGGCGGCGGCGCATCGCTGAAAGCGAACGGCCGCGCTGGCTGCCATCCTCGTCGACGGCAGCCGTCGTAAGCGTCAGCTTGCCCTGGCGTCGGCCCTCGTCACCCTTTGCACGGGGAGCAGGCTTTGCCGGCTCCGGACGCACGACCTTGCCGCGGGGAGCACCGGCACCGCTGCGGCGGCGTTCGTCTTCCTCGCTCTCGGTCCCGCGGCGGCCGCGAAGTGCTGCACCGTCCGGCGCCGCCGGCGTTGCAGCCGGAGCCGCGCGTCCCGGCTGCGGGCGCGTCTCGGCACGACGTTCGCCGACTGCGGGACTTGCAGCCTCGACCTTCTCCTCGGTCTTTTCAGCCTCTACTGGCGGACGTGCGGCCTCTTCGGCGGCACGGCGCGCGGCCTCTTCCTTCTCGCGGGCGAGACGCTCTTCCTCTTCGCGACGGCGGCGCACTTCGTCCTCGGCGCGGCGTTTGGCTTCCTCGGCGTCGCGAATCTGGGCTTCCGCCAGGGCGCGACGGCGGGCTTCCATCTCACCGGCAGAGAGATCGTTCAGGACAACACCGCCGCGGGGGCGGTTCTGTTCCTGGCGCGGCTGATGCGGCTGCGGCTGAGGAGCCGGACGACCCGAGGGCTGCGGCGGCATCGGACGCTGCTCGGCCGGGCGGGCGGCAGGCGTCGCGGCAACCGGCGTGATCGGGCGCTCGTCCTTGTGCTTCAGCGGGCCGCGCGTTCTCTTGGTCTCGACCACGACCGCCTTGGTGCGACCGCGGCCCATATCCTGACGCACCGTACCCTGTGTCACCCCGGAGGGCTTCAGGGTCAGCGTCTTCTTGCCCGCTACGCTGAGTGTCTTGTCGTCTTTGTTGTCCGTCATTCCGTTCCGTTCCTAGCGATCAGGGCCGGATACGAAACCCCTGACCCTGTCTTCCAAATTGTCTCAAACAATGCTCGCTATGCCGGCCTCTGCCGGTGACGCGCTTCATTGCTGTGGCTTGCCAGCGCCGCCTTCGGCCCGGACCGGGACGGATCCTCGGTACTTTTCGAGCATGATTGCGCGCTTCACTACACCTTCACCGGCCTGCCCTGCAAGCGCTGCGGCATGGATAAAGGCATTACTTCCCAAAAGTCCCTCCATTTCCGCCCCCGTGAAGGGGCGGAAAGCGGGTATTTCCGTTTCGTCCTCGCTGACGAAGCTCATCGCCTTGCGGGCCTGATCGATCTTGCGGACGCCATCCGCGGCCGCATCGATCGCATGAAAGACAGCTAGCGCGGCAAGGCCGCGCACCGCCTGCTCCGTCTTCGTCGCGCCGGAGATGAACTGGCCCGCCTTGCGCGCCATGTTCATCATGCCCGCGAGCTGCTCGGCGAGAAGTCTCTCGACCTCGTCCGCGAGCCCGGCATTCGCCTTTACTTCGGCGCGAAGAGCGCGGGCGAAGAGCTTCTTCGCCACCGCTTTTTCCACGAGCTGCCGCTCGGACTTGACCCAGCATCCGCGCCCCGGGAGCTGCCGCTTCAGATCCGCGACGACGACGCCGTCGGGTCCGGCGACGAAGCGGATCAACTCTTCAGGAGAGCCGCTCTCACGCGTGACGATGCAGGTCCGGTTGTTGCCGTTCCGGTCCTTCGGACCCTTGTCCGCAGGCAGGCTGTCGGCATCGATCTCGACGATCATCGCGATCAGGCGTCCTGATCCGCGCCTTCGGCGACCTCGATCGTCTCATCCTGCTCCTGTTCCTCCTCCTGCTGCTTGACCAGGTCCTCTTCGGTAATCCAGCCGGCGGCCAGACGAGCCTGCACGATCATCGTTTCGGCCTCTTCCCGGGTGACTTCGAACTTCGAGAAGATGCCTTCGAAGCGCTTGGTCTCGCCATCCTTGCGCTCGGTCCAGCCGACCAGGTCGTCGGCGGCGCAGCCGGCAAAGTCCTCGATCGTCTTGATGCCTTCCTCGCCGAGAGCGACCAGCATCTGGCTGGTGAGGCCATCGATCGTGCGCAGCTCGTCGGAAACGCCGAGCTCCTTGCGCTTGGCATCCATTTCCGCCTCGATCTTTTCGAGATATTCGCGGGCGCGGGTCTGGAGCTCGTTTGCCGTATCCTCGTCGAAGCCCTCGATCGAGGAGATTTCGTCGAGTTCGACATAGGCGAGCTCTTCGACCTGGGCAAAGCCCTCGGAGGCGAGCACCTGACCGACCATCTCGTCGACGTCCAGCGCATCCATGAAGAGCTGCGTGCGCTCGTTGAATTCCTTCTGGCGACGCTCGCTCTCCTCCTGCTCGGTGAGGATATCGATGTCCCAGCCGGTCAGCTGCGACGCAAGGCGCACGTTCTGGCCGCGGCGGCCGATGGCGAGCGAAAGCTGCTCGTCCGGAACCACGACCTCGATGCGTTCCGCGTCCTCGTCGAGAACCACCTTGGCCACTTCCGCCGGCTGCAGCGCATTGACGATGAAGGAAGCCGGATCCGGCGACCAGGGAATGATATCGATCTTCTCGCCCTGGAGCTCGCCGACCACGGCCTGCACGCGCGAGCCGCGCA
Source organism: Sinorhizobium meliloti (assembly GCF_017876815.1). Classification (NCBI taxonomy): domain Bacteria; kingdom Pseudomonadati; phylum Pseudomonadota; class Alphaproteobacteria; order Hyphomicrobiales; family Rhizobiaceae; genus Ensifer; species Ensifer meliloti. The sequence goes on from NZ_JAGIOS010000001.1 coordinate 1,090,191, forward strand.
TACCGACGCAGGCGCCGACCGGATCGATCGACGAATCGTTGGAGACGACGGCGATCTTGGCGCGCGAGCCCGGGTCGCGGGCAACCGACTTGATCTGGATGATGCCGTCGTAGATTTCCGGCACCTCCATGGTGAAGAGCTTCACCATGAACTGCGGATGCGTGCGCGACAGGAAGATCTGCGGTCCGCGCTGCTCGCGGCGGACGTCGTAGACGAAGGCACGGACGCGGTCGCCATAGCGCATGTTCTCACGCGGGATCATCTCGTCGCGGCGGATGATGCCCTCGCCGCGGCCGAGATCGACGATGACGTTGCCGTATTCGACGCGCTTGACAGTGCCGTTGACGATCTCGCCGACCCGATCCTTGAACTCGTCGTACTGACGATCGCGCTCGGCTTCGCGCACCTTCTGCACGATTACCTGCTTGGCGGACTGGGCGGCGATACGGCCGAAGTCCATGGGCGGCAGCGGATCGGCGATGAAATCGCCGAGCTTTGCATCGGGATTGCGGTCGCGGGCGAGCTCGATCGGGATCTGGGTCGAATAGTCCTCGGCCTTCTCGACCACTTCCAGGAGACGCTGCAGACGGATTTCACCGGTCTTCGGATTGATGTCGGCGCGGATGTTCGATTCCGAACCGTAGCGCGAACGAGCCGCCTTCTGGATCGCGTCCGCCATCGCGGCCAGAACGATCTCGCGGTCGATCACCTTTTCGCGTGCCACAGCATCTGCGATCTGCAGAAGTTCGAGCCGGTTAGCACTGACTGCCATGTCTTGTCTCCGTCTGTTGCAGGCGCATCGAAAGCGCACCCAGCCTTATTCGTTATCCGTGTCTTCGTCTTCGAAGTTTTCGTTGGCGGCGCGCGCGGCCTTGGCTTTCTTGTCGGCCGTCAGCGCGTCGCGGATGAGCTCGTCCGTCAGGATCAGCCGCGCCTCCGAAAGCGCCGTGAACGGGATCGCGACTGCCGCCTCTTCGCCATAGGCGGGCTGATCGCGCTCGAGCCGGAAACCATCCTCGTCCACCGAAACGATCTTGCCGCGGAAGCGCTTGCGCCCGTCGACCATGACCGACGTCTCGCACTTCACAAGATGGCCCTGCCAGCGGATGAAGTCGGACCTGCGCACCATGGGGCGATCGATGCCCGGGGACGACACTTCGAGATGATACGCCTTGTCGATCGGATCTTCCACATCGAGAACCGGCGAGATCGCCTTAGAGACCTCCTCGCAATCCTCGACGGTCATGGTGCCGTCGTTGCGTTCGGTCATGACCTGCAGCGTCAGGCCGTTCTGACCGGACATACGCACGCGCACCAGGCGGAAACCCATATCCACGAGCACCGGCTCGATGATGTCGGCAACACGCCGGTCGAGGCCTGTTTCGGTAATCAGCCGGGGTTCATTCGTATTTTCAGCCGTTGTCGTGTCGGACAAACGATCCTCTCCTCGTCGGACCGGCTAATAAAAAAGAGCGGGTCCTCACGGCCCCACTCTTCATCTAACCGATCAAGAATTTGAGGCTCATATACGCTTCATCGCCGTAAATTGCAAGGGTCGCGCAGGCGCCGGGCCGGACCTTTCGGCCCGATCGCAAGTTTCAGCGTCTGGCGCATCGCATTTCGAGGTTTATAACGAAGCAATCCAGAAGCAATCCACATGACGATCAACCGAAAGAGATCAGAGGTGACGAACCGCATATCGCCGTTGGCGCCCTTCAGGCACGACATCTTCCGCACCATCTGGATCGCGAGCCTTGCCTCCAATTTCGGCGGGCTGATCCAGGCCGTGGGTGCGGCCTGGCTCATGACGTCCATTTCGCAATCGGTGAACATGGTGGCGCTGGTGCAGGCGTCGACCTCGCTGCCGATCATGCTCTTCTCGCTGGTTTCCGGCGCACTTGCCGACAATTTCGACCGGCGGCGGATCATGCTCGTCGCGCAGAGCTTCATGCTCGCCGTCTCGGCGCTGCTCACCGTCTGCGCCTATTACGGTATCGTTACGCCGTGGCTCCTGCTCATCTTCACCTTTCTCCTCGGCTGCGGCACGGCTCTCAACAATCCGTCCTGGCAGGCCTCGGTCGGCGACATGGTTCCGCGCGACGACCTGCCGGCAGCGGTGGCGCTGAACAGCATGGGATTCAATCTTACCCGCAGCGTCGGTCCGGCGATCGGCGGCGCCATCGTCGCGGCCGCGGGTGCGGCGGCCGCCTTCGCCGCCAATACGCTCAGCTATTTCGCGATCCTTTTCGCGCTCGCCCGATGGAAACCGGTCGCTCCGGAAAACCGGCTGCCGCGCGAGACGCTCGGGCGCGCCGTTTCTGCAGGGCTGCGCTACGTGGCGATGTCGCCCAATATCGGCAAGGTGCTCGTGCGCGGCTTCGCCTTCGGCCTTTCGGCGAGCGCCATACTTGCACTGCTGCCGCTGGTGGCACGCGACCTCGTCGGCGGCGGCCCGCTCACCTATGGCGTCATGCTCGGCGCCTTCGGCGTCGGCGCGATCGGCGGCGCGCTCCTGAGCGCAAGACTAAGGGAATTCCTCACGAGCGAGGCGATCGTGCGCTATGCCTTCGCCGGCTTCGCCTTCAGCGCCCTGGTCACGGCCATCAGCCCGCAGGCCTGGCTGACCTGCCTCGTGCTCGCCGTTTCCGGCGCCTGCTGGGTGCTGGCGCTGTCGCTCTTCAACACGACGGTACAGCTCTCCACGCCGCGCTGGGTCGTCGGCCGGGCGCTTTCGCTCTACCAGACCATGACCTTCGGCGGGATTGCCGGCGGCAGCTGGCTCTGGGGCGTCACTGCCGAACAATACGGCGCGGCCAACGCACTCATCGGCTCCTGTCTTCTGATGCTCGCGGGGGCGGCAATCGGACTGCGCTTCGCCCTGCCGGAGTTCAAGTCGCTCAATCTCGACCCGCTCAACCGCTTCAACGAGCCGCTGCTCGAGCTCGACCTGAAGCCGCGCAGCGGCCCCATCGTCGTCATGATCGACTACGAAATCGCCGATGAAGACATCCCCGAATTCCTGAAGACGATGGCGGAGCGGCGGCGCATCCGCATCCGCGACGGAGCCGGCCACTGGGCGCTGATGCGCGACCTCGAGAACCCGACTACCTGGACCGAGACCTACCACGTGCCGACCTGGGTCGAATATGTCCGCCACAATCAGCGGCGCACCCAGGCCGATGCCGCCGTCGGCGACAAGCTGACCGCATTCCATCGCGGCCCGAACCCGCCGCGTGTCCATCGCATGATCGAGCGCCAGACGATCGTCCCCGATCACTACGAGCGCTACAAGCGGTCCGTCGAGATGCATTGAGACCGAGGGGCGTGATCAAGCCCCTCTCCTCGGGTTTAACCCGAGGACTAACCCTCTCCCCGCATGCGGGGAGAGGGAACGTGGCACCGTGAAACGCTGGTGATTATGATGGCCGAGGCGATCGCCGCTTGTGCCTTCGCCCCGCCTGCGGGGAGAAGGTGCCGGCAGGCGGATGAGGGGCGGACGCATGCCGCACCCAACCGAAGATCACCGCAGCTTTGCTTTCAGCGAAACATCCGGAAAGCAGGTCGGCTCGAGGCCGCTCTTCGCCTGCCAGTCGCCGAGCGAGCGGCGCGTCTTGTAGCCCGGCAGCCCGTCGGCCTTGCCGACGTCGTAGCCTTTCGCGACCAGCGCCTTCTGCATGCCGAGCACATCGGATCGCAGCATGCCGCCGACGTCGCCCCATCTGCCGCGGAAGGCACCGCCTCCGGAAGCGATGCGATCGGCCAAATTGCCGATGTAAAGCGCGTAGAGATCGGAATTGTTGTATTCCTTGATCACGTAGAAATTCGGCGTGACGATGAATTGCGGTCCATGGGTCCCCGCCGGGACGAGCATCATGCCTGCGGCGGCACGTTCTGCTGCCGGGAAGGCCTTGCCCGAAATGCGGCCGATCCCCATGCCGGCCCATTCGGCGATCGGGCGGGCAAGGTCCGGGCCCTCCTGGGCGCAGGAGACGCCCGAGGGGATCGCAACCTCGAAACCCCAGTCGCGCCCGCTCTGCCAGCCCTTCTGCGCCAGATAATTGGCAATCGAAGCGAGGCTGTCCGGCACGGAATTCCAGATGTCGCGGCGTCCGTCCCCGTCGAAATCGACCGCATATTTCAGAAAGCTCGAAGGCAGGAACTGCGGCTGGCCCATGGCACCCGCCCAGGAGCCGCGCATCTGCGCCTCCTTGACGTCACCGCTGTCGAGAATGTGCAGCGCCGCGATCAGTTCGCGCCGGAAAAGCTCCGGCCGGGTCGACATGAAAGCCTTGGTCGCCAGCACATCCATGATCGGATGCGGGATCTTCGCCCGACCGAAGCCGGATTCCTTGCCCCATATGGCAAGGACGATCTGACCGGGAACACCATAGGTCCGCTCGATCCGCTTCAAGGTCGAGGCGTGGGCGGAGGCGAGGCTGCGGCCCGTCGCAGCAAGACCCTGCAGGCGCTTTTCCGAGAAATAGGACCCGGGAGAGGAAAACTCGGCCTGGCTCTGCTTGCGCTGCTTCGGTTTCGGGAAGCCGGGCGGCGCGAGGTCGGGCAGATCCCAGTCGAGCCTGACGCCCTTGAAGGCTGCTTCGAAGGCCGCGTTCGATATGCCGGCCTTCTTCGCCTCCGGCCAGAGATCGTTTCGAAGCCACTGACGGAACTGCGTTTCGACGTCGGCCTTGGAAGCGGCGAAGGAGAAGGTGGCGAAAGACAGGCAGGCCAGGAGCAGAACGGAAAGGAATCTCAGCATCTCTTTTCCTTGAAACTGAAGCTGCGGAGGCGAATGCTCAAATCACCGTTCTCGCCCTAAGCGCGGCGGCCAGCGTTCCCTCGTCGAGATAGTCGAGCTCGCCGCCGACGGGCACGCCATGGGCGAGGCGCGTGATTCTCACCTCCATGCCTTCGAGTTGATCGGTGATGTAGTGCGCCGTCGTCTGGCCCTCGACGGTCGCGTTGACGGCGATGATCAGCTCGCGCACGCCACCCTTGGCGACGCGGTCGATGAGGCCCCTTATGTTCAGATCCTCAGGCCCGATGCCGTCGAGCGGCGACAGCGTGCCGCCGAGCACGTGATAGGCGGCATTCATGGCGCCGGCGCGCTCCAGCGCCCAAAGATCGGCGACGTCCTCGACCACGATGATCACCGCCTGGTCGCGCCGTTCGTCGGTGCAGACCGTGCAGGGGTCGATGGTGTCGACATTGCCGCAGCAGGAGCAGATCTTGACCTTACGATGGGCTTCGCCCATAGCCTCGGCAAGGGGGCCGAGCAACTGCTCCTTCTTCTTGACGAGATGCAGCGCCGCGCGGCGGGCGGAACGGGGCCCGAGGCCCGGGACTTTCGCCAGGAGCTGGATGAGTTTCTCGATTTCCGGACCGGTGACTCGCTTTGCCATGCCCGGCTTTTAGACCAACCGTCTATCGCCGCCAATCGGAATCGTAGCGTTTAGCGGGTGGCGATAGCCACCGCCGCGCCGGCCATCGTGCCCGCACTGGCACGGTTGACGATCCTGACTGCACGGCGGCTCTTGAGAAACTGCCGTGCCTTTGCGGCCATCAGCACCCAGGCGAGATCGATGACGACGAGGACGACGAACATGGTGGCGACGAGCTCGGCCCAGCCGAAGAGGCCGACCGAGCCGAGATCGATGATCGAGGGCAGCAGCGCCACATAGAACATCATGATCTTGGGATTGCCGAGCGTAACCGTCAGCCCGGCGAAGAACATCTTCGATGCCGATCGCGACTCCGGCAGGCTTTCGCCCGGCATTTGTGGCTCAGCCGACCACATCTTCCAGGCGAGGAAGAGGAGATAGGCGACGCCCGCCCATTTGATTGCGACGAACATCCAATGGAACGTCTCGGCGATCGCCGCGAGACCGGCAACCGCAAAGGAAAGCCATATCGCCTCGCCGATCCACATGGCCGAGAGGAAAGGCAAGACGTCGCGCGCACCCTTGGACAGCACCCGGGCGACAAGCGCGGCAATGCTCGGCCCCGGCGACCCGGCGGCAATCAGCAGCGCCCCGGCAAAGACGAGCAGCGATGCGACGGTCATGTCATTCCCTCCTCCGGAAAACGGTCCGCAAGATAGCACGCATCCCGGCTGGCGCCAGCCTCTGCGGGCCGAGGATCAGAACGGCAGCTTCATGCCCGGAGGAATCGGCAGCCCGGCCGTCAGTTCGCGGGTCTTTTCCGCCTGCACCGCCTCGGCCTTGTCCTTGGCATCCTTATGGGCCGCGACGATCAGGTCTTCGAGGATCTCGACATCGTCTTCCTTGAAGAGCGAGGGATCGACCTTCAGGCTCTTCATGTGGCCCTTGCCGTCGAGACGGACGGTGACGAGCCCGCCGCCGGAGGTGCCGTCGATTTCGAGCGCGGCGATCTCCGCCTGCATCTTCTCCATCTTGGCCTGCATTTCCTTGACCTTGCCCATCATGCCCATGATGTCGCGCATCGTCGTCTCCTGTTCTCTGGTATTCTTTGTCCCTATGCACTTCCGGACGGAAAACCGTTACACATTTTTCCTGGAAATGCTCTGAAGCGCCGCGTCTGTACGACGCGGCTACTCGATGTCGTCGTCCGGGACGATGTCGCCGTCCTCGGATTCGGCCGCGGCCGGAGCGAGGCTCTCGAGCTCCTCTTCCGCCGCGCGGATGCGCACGTCGGTGATCCTGGCCCCGGGAAAGCGCGCAAGAATGGCAGCGACGTCCGGGTCCTGGCGCGCATCGTTGACGCGCTGCTCCTGCGCGCGCTGCTCTGCCTCGACAAGGGTCGGCTCGCCCTGCTCCCGACTGTAGCTCACGACCCAATGGATACCCGTCCATTCCTTGAGCTTGACGGCGAGTTCGTTCAGCAGCGTCTTCGGTGCGTCGTCGGGCAGATTGACGTCGAGCCGGCCGGGTTCGATATGCACGAGCCTCAGGAAACCGCGCACCATCGTCTTCAGCTTGATGTCGCGATTCTTGGCGCAGAGATCAGCGATGTCGCCGATGGAATTGACGGGAACCTTCGGTTCGGGTTTCGCAGCGGCGCTCGCGACCGTGCGCTCTTCGATGCGGCCGACACTGATCGGCTGGGGCGGCGCGGAGCTCGGCACGGCGCGCAGCATGGTCGCGCCATTACCGCTTGGACGCGAGACTGCCGTCTCCACGGCGCGAGCCTCGACGGGGGTGCCTGCAGGCGCCTGCGCACCGCCGCCGCCACCACCGCCGTTCGGGGCCGGGCGACCGCCGCCTTCGCCGCCCGAAAGATCGAGAAGCCGCCGCGCGGCCTCTTCGGGCGAAGGCAGATGGGCGGCATGGGCGAGCCTGATCAGCACCATCTCGGCAGCACCTGCGGGGCGCGCAGAGCTCTCCGCCTCGGGAATGCCCTTGAGCAACATCTGCCAGACGCGCGAAAGCGTCGTCACGGCAACGCTGCCGGCGAATTCGGCCCCGCGCGTGCGCTCGATCTCGCTCAGCGACTGGTCGTTGACCGCGTCCGGCACATATTTCAGCCTTGTCACGAGGTGGGTGAAGTCGGCAAGGTCGGTGAGGACCACGGTCGGATTGGCGCCGGCTTCGTATTGCGCGGCGAACTCGTCGAGCGCGCCGGCGACATCGCCCTTGATGACATGCTCGAACAGGTCGACGATCCGCGCCCGATCGGCAAGGCCGAGCATCGAGCGCACGGTTTCGATCTCGACCGAACCGCCGCCATGGGCGATCGCCTGATCGAGCAGCGACAGGCCGTCGCGCGCCGAGCCTTCCGCTGCCCGCGCCACCATCGCCAGCGCCTCCGGATCGAAGGGCACGCCCTCCTTGCCGAGAATGGTGGAGAAGAGGCCGACCAGATCGGAAGCGCTGATGCGCCGGAGATCGAAGCGCTGGCAGCGCGACAGGACGGTAATCGGAACCTTGCGGATTTCGGTCGTGGCGAAAATGAACTTCACATGCTCCGGCGGCTCTTCGAGCGTCTTCAGCAGGCCATTGAAGGCCTGCGTCGAGAGCATGTGCACTTCGTCGATGATATAGACCTTGTAGCGCGCGGAGACCGGCCGATAGCGTACCTGCTCGATGATCTCGCGGATATCGTCGATCCCGGTATGCGAGGCGGCGTCCATCTCGATCACGTCGACATGGCGGCCGTCCATGATCGCCTGGCAATGTTCGCCGGGGACGCGCAGGTCGATGGTGGGCTTGTCGATCTCGGCGGTCTTGTAGTTCAGCGCCCGTGCCAGGATACGCGCCGTCGTCGTCTTGCCGACGCCGCGAACGCCGGTCAGCATGTAGGCCTGGGCGATGCGGCCGGTTTCGAAGGCGTTGGTGAGCGTGCGCACCATCGGCTCCTGGCCGACCATCAGGTCGGAGAAGTCCTTGGGGCGGTATTTGCGCGCCAGAACACGGTAGGCGGCCGGTTTCTCGACGGGTAAAATCGGGGATGAAGTGGGCGCTTCGTCGCTCATCGACCCTGCCGCTGTTCGAACTCTTGCCCCGACAGGGACAAAGAAAGTGGTGCCCCGACAGGGACGAAGAAGGTGGTGTCCCGACAGGACGGAGAAGGTGGGAGGCTGGCACGATGACCCGTGCCGGGGCTCGTTAGGGCTGCTTCCTTCCGGACCTGACCCGGTTGGCGAGTGGCTCGTCCACCACCAACCTCCCGGCTTTCATATCGGCAATATCCGCAGCAAATGCAAGCCAAGCCTTCAAAAAACTGGTATCGATATGCAAAACAAAGCGAATCCGTTTGATGCCGAGGAGAATTTCTTGACGACCTTCACGCTTGACGAGCGACTTGAGCGCGACGGCATCCCGATCGGCACGCTCGGGCTGTGCCAGATGCGGCTGATGAACGATCGGCGCTGGCCTTGGCTGATCCTCGTACCCCAGCGCGCCGACATAAAGGAGGTCTTCGAACTGACTCCGCTCGACCAGGCGATGCTGACCTTCGAGACCAATCTGGTGGCGGCGGGCCTGAAGAAGGCGACCGGCGCCGAAAAGATCAATATCGGCGCGCTCGGCAACATCGTCCGGCAGCTTCACGTGCATGTCATCGCCCGCCGCGAAGGCGATCCGAACTGGCCGGGCCCGGTCTGGGGCTTCGGCAAGGCCGAGCCGTGGCCGGAGGAGGAGCATAGGACATTCGCAGCACGCATCATGGAAAATCTCTGAGCATGACGAAAACGATCTTCGATCTTCACAGCCCGCACCCCGAGCCGAGCACGCTCGTCGCCTTCGCGGAGAACCACCTGGATCGCAAGTCCGAGCATCGTCCCGACGATTGCATCGAGGCGGCGCTCAAGCATCCCGGCGCGCATTTCCTGGCTTTCTCCGGGGCGAAGCTGATCGTCAAGCACGACGAGAAGATCATCGATCCGCTTTTCGCGCCCTATGAACTGGCGGGGCTCGAGCCGACCATGGACGATGCGGTCCTGCTCGGCTTTCTGCCGAACGGCGAGCCGCGTCTTGCCGTGCCTTCGGGGCTGACGGAGGAGACGGTGCCGGAGCCCTTCAAGATCGCCGATGCCCGCATGCTCTATCGCCAGCAGATGCTGCCGGAGAACCTGCTGGGACAGTTTGCGCAAGCGTCGAGCCTGATCGTCTGGAACGCCGGCAACCGGTTCTGCGGCCGCTGCGGCGGCCCGATGGACGGTGCGGCCGGCGGCTACAGGCGCATCTGTACGGCCTGCGGGCACATGGTCTTCCCGCGTACCGATCCGGTCGTCATCATGCTGACGATCGATATCGAGCGCGATCAATGCCTGCTCGGCCGCAGCCCGCATTTTACGCCGGGCATGTATTCCTGCCTCGCCGGTTTCGTCGAACCGGGCGAGACGATCGAAAATGCGGTGCGGCGGGAAACGCTGGAGGAGTCCGGCATCCGGATCGGGCGCGTGCGCTATCATGCGTCGCAGCCCTGGCCGCTTCCCCATTCGCTGATGATCGGCTGCTATGCGGAAGCGAAGTCGACCGCCATCAAGCGCGACGAACAGGAACTGGAAGACGTCCGCTGGTTCACGCGGGCGGAAACCGAGGCGATGCTGGAGCGTGCCACGGGCGTCGCCGACACCGGAGACGAGCACATTCCGCCGCCGAAGGGCGCCATTGCGCACCAGCTCATGCGCGACTGGCTCGCCTGGCCCGAGCGCAGCTGAGGTGCCATGTCCCGATCGGAACGCCTGCTCGATCTCATGCAGGTGCTGAGGCGTTATCGCCAGCCGGTCAGCGGCCGGCGGCTCGCCGAGGAAACCGGCGTCAGTCTCAGAACCCTCTACCGGGACATAGCCAGCCTGCAGGCCCGGGGCGCGCGCATAGAAGGCGAGCCCGGCATCGGCTACGTGCTCAGGCCCGGCTTCATGCTTCCCCCCATGATGTTTTCCGAGGAGGAGATCGAGGCTCTGGTGCTAGGGTCACGCTGGGTCGCCAAACGCGGCGATCCAAGGCTCGCGGCCGCAGCCGCCGATGCGCTGGCGAAGATCGGCTCGGTGCTTCCGGCGGACCTGAAAGAGAAACTCGAGCATTCGACCCTTCTGGTGGGCCCGCGAAAACCGGGTGGCGAAACGATCGACCTCAGCCTCTTGCGCAAATCGATCCGAAGCGAACACAAGCTCGAACTGCGCTACCTCGACAATGACGGCCGCGACAGCCGCCGGACGGTCTGGCCCTTCGCGCTTGGTTTCTTCGAAGAGGTCCGGGTGCTCGCGGCCTGGTGCGAACTGAGGCAGGATTTCCGGCATTTCCGGACGGACCGGATTGCAGAAGCGGCGATGCTCGACGATCGCTATCCGCGCCGCCGCCAAGCCCTGCTCAAGGACTGGCGCGCCGTGAACAGCATCGATCCCGCCGGAATCTGATCCCCGGAGATTTCTTTGCTGCCCCGCAGACTACTGACAGAAACTGGCAGCATGCCGGGCTAGCCTTCAGGTCTCGAAACAAGGAGACCATCATGGCAACACCCAATCTCATCGTCCTCTACGTCATGGACCCACCGGCCAGCGTCGAATTCTACAGGAAGCTCCTGGGCAAAGAGCCGACCGCCACCTTTCCGACCTTCTCATCCTTCGAGATGCAGGACGGTTTCGTTCTCGGCCTGTGGGCAAGGGAGAAAGTGCAGCCTCAGCCTATCGGCGACGGCAGCCGAGCCGAAGTCGCCTTCATGGTAAAAGGGGAAGAGGCTGTGCGTGCGCGTTACGAGGAATGGCGCGCAATGGGCCTGCCGATCGCCCAGGAACTGACACGGATGGATTTCGGGCCGACCTTCGTGGCACTCGATCCGGACGGGCATCGCCTGCGTGTCTGCCTTTACGACGAATAGCCATGCCGCGTGAGAAACGTTGAACGCCCGTAAGCAACCATGCGTATAAAACGCTCACACCCCGCACGGAGGCGGGGTGTGGAAGACTTCGGATGTCGCGCGGTCAAATGCAGCGCGCGGTCATCCCGGTATTAGCGGCCGTAAACGGCAGCCTGAATCTGGGAACGGGAAATACCGATATCGCTCAGGGCGTGATCGTCGAGGGCGTTCAGCTCGCGGACCGCACGGCGCATCTTTACGTATTCCGTAATCTTCTGACGGATTTTCATCTTTTTAGCTCCTTCTTTGTACGAGAGCTAAATAGGCATTTGCCTAAGATTTAAGTAGTTCCATGATTGCAAATTAGGCATGCACTGGACGCGTAGCCGGTTAACGAGTTCTGCCATTTTCTTGTGCCGCCCCGAAGGTGGCGTGGGTCGGTCGAAACCGCACCGCGTGGTCAGAGCACGCCGCGCATCGGATGCGCCGGATAGGTGCCGAGGATGCGCACATTTTCCGAGAAGAAGCGCAACTCGTCCATCGCGTGGCGCACGCCTATGTCGTCCGGATGCCCCTCGATGTCCGCATAGAACTGGGTGGCCACGAACTTGCCGCCGAGCTGGTAGCTCTCAAGCTTGGTCATGTTGATGCCGTTCGTCGCGAAACCGCCCATCGCCTTGTAGAGCGCCGCCGGGATATTGCGCACGTTGAAGACGAAGGTCGTGATGATCAGTTCGTCCTTCGAGGTGCGGGCGACCCTGCTCTCCTCTCTGGACAGCACGACGAAGCGCGTGACGTTGCTGTCGGTATCCTCGACGTTCTCGGCAATGATGTCGAGGCCGTAGAGGTCGGCGGCAAGGCGCGGAGCAAGCGCCGCCATCGAGCGGTCGCCCACTTCCTTGACGAGCTTCGCGGCGCCGGCCGTATCGCCCGCGACCACCGGCTTCCACCCGTTGGCACGCACGATCTTGCGGCACTGGCCGAGCGCGTGGATATGGCTGTGCACGGTGCGGATTTCCTCGCGCCCGACGCCGGGCAGCACCATCAGCTGGAAGCGAATCGGCATGAAATATTCGCCGACGATATGCAGGCGCGATTCCGGCAGGAGGTGATGGATGTCGGCGACGCGTCCGGCAATCGTGTTCTCGATCGGGATCATGGCGAGATCGGCCTCGCCGTTTTCCACCGCCAGGAAAGCGTCCTCGAAGGTCTGGCACGGCAGCGGTTCCATCGACGGGAACATGTCGCGGCAGGCCATGTCGGAATTGGCGCCGTAGTCGCCCTGGAATGAAATCCGGTTGGTCTTGGCGGTCACTTTGGTCCCCTTGCTGTCGGAATGTCAGACGCGGGCGGAAAGGATGCGGCGGGCCTTGTCGAGATCGGCCGGCGTGTCGACCCCGAGCGGCACTGAGTCCACGACCTCGACATCGATGCGCATGCCCGCTTCGAGCGCCCGCAATTGCTCCAGCGATTCGCGCTTCTCGAGCGTCGACGGCTTCAGCGAAACGAAAGTCTCCAGCGCCTTGCGACGATAGGCATAAAGCCCGATGTGGTGATAGAGGGGCCCTTCGCCATAGGGCGCGGTGGCGCGGGTGAAATAGAGCGCGCGAAAGCGGCTGTCGGAAAGCGGGGAGCCGACGACCTTGACGACGTTGGGATTGGTCTTTTCGTGTTCGTCGGTGATCGCCACGGTCAGTGTGGCGATGTCGGTCGCGGGATTTTCCAGCGGCTTCAGCGCGGCACGAATCGGACCGGGCTCGATGGTCGGAAGATCGCCCTGCACGTTGATGACGATTTCCGCTTCGCCATGCGGATCGGCCTTCAGGAGCGCCTCGTGAATCCGGTCGGAGCCGGACTGGTGATCGACACGCGTCATGACCGCCTCGAAGCCGGCGCCGGTCACGGCCGCTAAGACATCGGGATGATCGACCGCCACCACGATCCGCCCGACCTCGGCTTCCGCCGCCCGCCTTGCCACCTGCACGATCATCGGCAGGCCGCAAATATCGGCAAGCGGCTTGCCGGGAAGGCGCGTCGACGCCATGCGCGCCGGAATGAGTACGAGGGTTTTGCCCGATTGTTCACGATTCATCGTCCGGCCTTTAAAAACCCGGAGAAAGTGTCAAAACGTCTCACTCCGGGGTTGATAATCTCTGTTGCAACGCAGAGCCAAAAGACATAGGTTCCGCGCGATTTCAAGATGGGCCGGTTTTTTGTTTGCCGGTGGCTAAGGGAGCGTTTGCAGATGAATCCATATGTGAACATGGGTGTGGGTGCCTTGTTGGGTACGGTCTTCGTTCTGATGTCCGTATCCATTGCGTCGGAAGGCATTTTCCATTCCGAAGCTCCCGAGAAGGAAGGTTTCGCCATTGTCGCCGAGGAAACGGCAGGCGAAGCGGATGCTGCCGGCGGCGAGGAAGCGAAGTCCGAGCCGATCGGGCCGATGCTCGCCAGCGCCGATGCCTCCGCCGGCGAGGGCGTGTTCAAGAAATGCGCAAGCTGTCACACCGTGGAGAAGGGCGGACCGAACAAGGTCGGCCCGAATCTCTGGAGCGTCGTCAACCGCCCGGTCGCCTCGCATGAGGGCTTCAGCTATTCCGCGGGCATGCAGACCTTCGCAGAAGGCGGCAAGGTCGTGTGGGACTACGATCATCTGAGCTACTTCCTCGAAGCGCCGAAGAAGCACGTGCCCGGCACGGCGATGGGCTTCGCCGGCATCAAGAAAGTCGACGAGCGCGCCAACCTGATCGCCTGGCTGCGTGAGCAGGCGGACAGCCCGGCCCCGCTGCCGGACGCCGGCGCGGCAGGCTCGACCGAGGCGGCACCGGCTGCTGGTCAGGAGGGACAGGCCCCCGCCGCTGCCGAAGGTGCCGCAGCTCCCGCTCCAGCTGAAGGCGGTGCGGCCCCTGCAGCCACTGAAGCCAGCCCGGCCCCGGCTGAAGGCGGAGCAACTCCCGCCCCGGCTGAAGGCGAGGCTGCTCCGGCAGGTCAGATCGGCGCTCCAGCGCCGGCTCCGGCAAACTGATTGCGGCCAGCACACGGCCAGTCTACCTGAAAACCCGGTCGGTCGATCGGGTTTTTTCACATCCCGCAGGTGTGATGAGCCTGGCCGCATCATGATATAGAATGGACTCCACCATTCGACATATGCAATGCGAGCGACACCAACCGCTCGGAACGAAGGAGCAGACGACAGATGACCGGTAGCGGTGAGCAGACTTTCCTGTTCGAGCAGAACCCGACCAGAGTGGCGAACAGCGAGCGCGATGCGCTGCTTGCGAATCCGGGCTTCGGGCGCGTGTTCACCGATCACATGGCGACGATCCGCTATTCCGAGGGGCGCGGCTGGCACGATGCGAAGATCGGCCCGCGGAAGGCGTTCGATCTCGATCCGTCGACACTGGTGCTGCACTACGCCCAGGAGATCTTCGAGGGTATGAAGGCCTATCGCCTGCCCGACGGCGGCGCCACGCTGTTTCGCCCCGATGCCAATGCGCGCCGTTTCCGCAACTCCGCCCTTCGGCTCGCAATGGCGCCGCTGCCGGAGGAGCTGTTCGTCCAATCCGTGCGCGAACTGGTTCGTATCGACCGCGACTGGATACCCGCCGGCGAAGGAGCCGCGCTCTATCTTCGGCCGTTCATGATCGCCACGGAAGTGCTCCTCGGCGTGAAGCCTTCGGCTGAATATCTCTACTGCGTCATTGCTTCCTCGGTCGGTTCCTACTTCAAGGGCGGCGCCCCGGCCATTACCATATGGGTTTCGGAGAATTACACCCGGGCAGCGCCCGGCGGCACCGGCGAGGCCAAATGCGGCGGCAACTACGCCGCGAGCCTCGCGGCGCAGGCGGAGGCGATGCAGGAGGGCTGCGAGCAGGTGGTGTTCCTCGACGCGGTGGAACGCCGCTTCGTCGAAGAGCTCGGCGGCATGAACGTTTTCTTCGTTTTCCGCGACGGCTCGCTGCAGACGCCGCCGCTGACGGGCACGATCCTGCCGGGCATCACGCGCGATTCGCTGATCACGCTTGCCCGCGATATGGGGCTAACGGTGCGCGAAGAGCCCTATGCCATCGACCAGTGGCAGGCGGATGCGGAAAGCGGCCGCCTCACCGAGGCCTTCGCCTGCGGGACGGCTGCGGTCGTAACGCCGATCGGCAAGGTCAAGGGCCGCGAACACAGCTTCACCATTGGCGACGGCGGAGCCGGTCCGGTAGCCAGCCGCCTGAAGTCAGCCTTGCTCGACATCCAGAACGGCCGCGCGCCGGACCCGCATGGCTGGCTCGACCGGCTGTTCTGAGCGCAGCCTTCGGTCCGGAATGCCGCCCCTCATCCGCCTGCCGGCACCTTCTCCCCGCAGGCGGGGAGAAGGGACAAGCGGCGCCAACTGAACCCCGCATTCGCCGCCCGCCCGAGGGAGCGAGCGAGCGCGGCATATCCCTTCTCCCCGCCTGCGGGGAGAAGGTGGCGGCAGCCGGTTGAGGGGCAGGGGCAGAACTCGAGCAGGCGAGTGGGCACCCAGTCACATCAGCAGATAGGCCCATACCGACACGCTGACGACGCCGAGTGCGGTGGTCAGCGTGATGGTCGAGGAGGCGAGCGCGTGCCCGACATTGAAATGGTTGGCGATCAGCCAGGCGTTGACGCCGGTCGGGACGGATGAGGTGAGAACCAGCGCCGCGGTCCAGCTGTCGTTCAGGCCCAGCAGGTGGCAGGCGGCGAAGACGGCGCCCGGCAGCACCAGGAGCTTGAGGGTGCTCGTCACGGCCGCGAGCCCGGTATTGCCGGCAAGGCCGTATTTGTCGAGCGCCATGCCGATCGAAACGAGCGCTGCGGGCGCTGCCACGCCCGCAAGCTGATCGACCACGATCTTCACCGGCCCGCCGAGGGGTTGTCCGAGGAGATGGAAGAGAGCGCCGAAGGCAAGGCCGATCACGAGGGGATTGCGGACGAGATTGCGGGCAACTCCGCCCATGAGCTTCCAGATGCCCTGCCCCGGTGCACCGGTCGTCTGGCGTTCCGCACGCTCCATCATCACCGTTCCGGCAATCATCATGACCGGCAGATGGACGGAGAGCAGGATCGACAGCGCAACGATCCCGTCTTCCCCGACAAGGCGGGAAACAAGGGGCAGGCCTATGAAGACCGTATTGGCGAACGCTGACGAAACGCCTGCAAGCACGCCCATGCGCGCGTCCCGGCCGAAGCCGAGCGTCGCCGCCAGATGGCCGATGGTCCAGGTCACCGCGACGCCGGAGAAATAGGCGACCCAGAGCGGCCAGGGCGACCCTTCCTTGAAATCCGCCTCGGCGATGGTACGGAAGAGAAGCACCGGCACCGCGACGCGGAAGACGAAATCGCCGAGCGCCTCGCCGACGGCCGGCTTCAGGTAGCCGAGCCGGACGATGAGCCAGCCGGTCAGAATCAGGACGAAGATCGGTAGAACGTTCAGGAAGACGTCGGACATGGAAGAGCCTTGATGGGTTTCCAAGCCATAGCCCTGTTCGAGCCGCGGAAGCAAGGGAGGCGCATGCAGCAGGTCTCCTTGATTCGAGGACAACCCAAGCCAACATGCAGCAATTACAGATGAATCAGCGCGAGCGCGGTCATGCGCGACCGGAACATTCCGGGGCTGCCAAGCGTTGCGATCAAGGACGGGAACGACCAGAAATGCCGAGCGAATACCCGAACTATTCTCACAAGGACGACGATCCTCATCTGACCGATGACGATCTGGCGGAGAAAGTTCTGCACTTCCTTCGCTACGCGACTGCGATCGATACGAGCGATATGGAGGTGATCGCTTTAGGCAACATCGTCGTGCTCTCCGGTACGGTTGGAAGCGAAGCCGACATCGCCTCTGCCGGCGAGGCAGCCGCCTCGGTCATCGGTGTTTCGAGCGTGGAGAACGGCCTAAGGGCGCGCGAAGGTAGAAGTTGAAGCGCGCCGCTTCTCAACTTGCCGAGGCCGGCATGTCTGAGCCTTGCGCAATGCAAACCTCGCGAATGCAGCCGCGCAGCCAGCGATGCGCCGGATCGGCATCGAGCCGCGGATGCCAGAGCAGCGAAACCGTGATCTGCGGTAGGGAGAAGGGCAGCGGAAAGCTGTGCATTCCCTGACGCAGGGCGCTCGTGTGGCGTTCAGGAACGCTGGCGATCAGGTCCGAGGAACGAGCCAGCGCCAGGGCGCTCGAAAAGCCGCCTACGATGGTAACGATCTCGCGCTCCAATCCGATCGACCCCAGGGTATCATCGATGCCGACAGCCACCTTCTCCGGCCCCCGCCGTGAAACAAGGATGTGTCTGCCGGCGGCGTAGCGGGCCGGCGTAACCTCGCCCCCGCTCAAAGCGTGGCCATTGCGCACAACGCCGATGAACCGGTCCCGGAACAGAGCCTGCGTCCGCAACTCCGGCCCTGTCGCCTCACCCACCACACCTGTCTCGAGATCGACGCTCCCGTCCCGAAGCGGGCCGCTGCCCTTGTCCGACTTCTGCACGAAGGCCAGGCGCACCCCGGGGGCTTCCGCGCCGAGCCGTGCAAGGAGGCACGGCCCGAAGTTTTCGACGAAGCCGTCGCTGGTTCGCAGCGTGAAGGTCCGGACGAGCCGTTTCAGATCGAGTTTCTCCTGCGGCCGCAGGACGGCTTCCGCCTCCTCCACCAGCCGGCCCACCGTCTCGCGCAGATCGAGGGCACGCGGCGTGGCAACGAGGCCGCGCCCAGCCCGAACCAGAAGCGGGTCGCCGGTCGTCTCGCGCAATCGCTGGAGAGCCCGGCTCATTGCCGAGGGACTCAAGCGCAGCCGCTTGGCTGCGCGCGCGACGCTGCCTTCTGCGAGCAGCACGTCGAGGGTGACGAGGAGATTGAGATTGGGCTTCGGCATGCAACGACAGTAGCACAGGTTTTATCCAGGCACGGCGTCAAATGCACGAGTGAAGTGCAAATCGTGCGTGTTCCGCCATGACGGTCGAGCGGCTAGCTTCCTCGGAATGCTTCAAGGTCCTCAGGAAGGAATGTTCATGCCGAAACCAGCCGTTGCCGCGGCAGACGATGCCGCCGGTAGAAATCCGCACAGGGACGCCTCGGCCGGATGGGCGCTCGCCAGCCTTTCGCTCTCCATGCTGCTGTCCTCGCTCGGCACCAGCATCGCGAATGTCGGCCTGCCGAGCCTCGCCACGGCGTTCTCCGCCTCGTTCCAGCAAGTCCAGTGGGTCGTCCTCGCCTATCTCCTTGCCATCACCACCCTGATCGTCGGTGTCGGCCGGCTCGGCGACATGGTCGGGCGCCGGCGGCTGCTGCTTGCCGGAATCCTGCTGTTCACGGTGGCTTCGGGGTTGAGCGGCGCTGCACCGAGCCTGCCGCTCCTCATTGCCGCCCGGGCGGTTCAGGGGCTCGGAGCGGCGGTCATGATGGCGCTCGCCATGGCCTTGGTCGGCGAGACCGTGGCGAAGGAAAAGACCGGTGGCGCCATGGGCCTGCTGGGCACCATGTCTGCGATCGGCACCGCGCTGGGGCCGTCGCTCGGCGGCGTTCTGATCGCCGGTCTCGGCTGGCAGGCGATCTTCGTCGTCAACGTGCCGCTCGGCGCCCTGGCCTTTATTCTCGCTCGTCGCTCGCTGCCCGCCGATCGCCAAGGGTCTGCGGCGGAGCGCACTGGCTTCGATGTTCCGGGCACGCTGCTGCTCGGCCTGACGCTCGCCGCCTATGCACTCGCCATGACGGTTGCGCACGACAGTTTCGGTCCGCTCAACATGGCGCTCCTGGCTGCTGCTGTCGTCGGCGCCGGTCTCTTCGTACTGGCCGAGCGGAGAGCAACCTCCCCCTTGATGCGGCCCGAGGCTCTCCGCGACCCGGTGCTCGGTGCGGGGCTTGCCATGAGCGCACTCGTCTCGACGGTGATGATGGCAACGCTGGTGGTGGGGCCGCTCTACCTCTCGCGCGCGCTCGGGCTCGGCGAAGCGCTCGTCGGGATCGTCATGTCGGCGGGTCCGGTCGTTTCCGCCCTGAGCGGTCTGCCGGCCGGCCGTGCCGTCGACCGCCTGGGAGCCCCGTTCGTGATCGTCACAGGCCTCCTCGCAATGGCCGCCGGCTCATTCGCTCTGTCGGTGCTTCCGGAGATGTTCGGCGTCGCCGGCTACCTGGCCGCCATGCTCGTCCTGACCCCGGGTTACCAGCTGTTCCAGGCAGCCAACAATACGGCCGTGATGGTGGATGTCCGCCCGGATCGGCGCGGCGTCGTCTCCGGCATGCTCAATCTCTCGCGCAATCTCGGGCTCATCACCGGCGCATCGGTCATGGGAGCCGTCTTCGCCTTCGCATCGGCTGCACCCGACATCGCGGCCGCACCAGCCGTGGCCGTTGCCGCCGGCATGCGGATCACTTTCGCCGTCGCGGGCGCCCTGATCGTGAGCGCGCTCGTCATCGCGCTCCGGAGCCGCACTCTCTTCATGCGCGCTTGCGCCGGCGCGGCACTACGCGATGAAGGTAGGTGAGGTACGGTTGCCGGCACCATCTTGCTGCGTCTGGAGCGGGATGGAGTGCGTGCGGTTTTCCGCCTTCTTCTCGAACAGCCCGGCACCTATGGCACATCCAGTTCGAGTTCCTCGGCCGACATCCGTCGTGCAAGAAATCCGGCAAACGGCCGCGAAAGAAGGAGCGGGAGGGTCCATGACTGGATGCGCAGGCCGAGCTTGCTTTCCGGTACGAAATGGCCACCGATGCGGCGCGACGTGGCCTGCATCCTCGTGACCATCGGTTTCAGGCGGGATTCGTAGGCCTCGAATGCCTGAGCATGCGGCTTTGCCGCCAATTCCGACGCGAGAATCCAGGCGCCGGCTAATGCGGTGGACGTTCCCTGACCGGACAGAAAGGTCAAACACCAGGCGGCATCTCCCAGAAGCACCACGCGGCCGCTCGACCATCGGGGCACCTCGATTTGTGCAATCGTATCGAAGAAACCCCGCTGCCAGTCGACCGGCGTCGAGAGCGCCAGCGAAACGGGATGAGACCATTGGCCGAAGCGCTCCATCAGCGTCTTCTGCCGCGCCTCCGGAGCCACGCGCCCGGTCGAGGAATCGCGCCAGCAGAACAGGGTCGCGGCAGTTCCGTCGCCAACCTCGTAGAGCCCGCCCTGGTGATCGACGTCCATCATGCCGACGAAGCTGGAGTCGAGCGGAGTGGCTAGCGGCATTCGCCATGCGGCCGCGCGAAAACCCAGAGGCCTCAGAAAGGTCTCATGCGGGCCGAAACACATCTGGCGGATCGCGCTGCGCCAGCCATCCGCTCCCACGACGATGTCGAAGCTTTCCGTCGAGCCTGTCGACAGCACGACATCGACACCGTCTTCCCTGTTTGCGAGCGCGGTCACCGTCGTCCCGTATCTCAGATCGGTGCGATCCCCGACGGCCTCGAGCAGGACGTCCTGTACGGCGTCCCGCATGATGGAAAACATCTTGCCGTTCACCGCCCGCGTCAGAGCATGATAACTATAGGAGAAGAGGCGCCGGCCCTCCGGGCTGCGATATTCCGCCGTGCCCAGGGAAACGGCGCGCGCCCTGAACGCGTCGAGAAGGCCCAGCCGTTCCGCCGCGTTCCAGCCATTGACGTGAACACCTATCGCATAGCCGGCGGCGCGGTTCTGCTCGGCCCGTTCAACGACCACGGCCGTCATGCCATGTGCCCGCAGCGCTGCTGCGAGGGCGAGACCTGCCGGTCCCGCGCCGACGATCAGGATACGCATGGTTTCTGCTTTCAGAACTTGAAGCTCACACGGCCGCCGAAGGCGCGCCGGTGCCAAGCTGATAGAGATTCCCGTAGGTTGCTTCGGTGAAGCCGTAGACCGCATACGTCTCGTCGAAGACGTTGTTGACGAACACATCGGCGACCACCTGCTCGCTCACTTTCCAGCTCAGGCCAAGATCGACCAGGAAGAACCCCTTCTGGCCAATGGTATTGGTTTCGTCGAAGAACACTGATCCGGCATAGGTCATTCCCGCCCGGGGAATGAGCTGTCCCCAGCCTTCGGCCAGATCGAATGCGTAGTCCAGCGCGAGATTTGCCGTGAATTCCGGTGCGTAAGGCACCCGATTACCGGTGTAGTCGATGCCCGGATTCACCGAGTTCTCATATTTGGTGAACGTCGTGCGGTTGAGTCCGAGGCCTCCGGCGATGCCCAGCCGCTCGGTCGGATTGGCGCGGAAGGCGAGATTGATGCCCTTCGCGGTGACTTCGCCTGCGTTCTGAAGGTACTTCAGGTACACATCGCCGACGAACAGCTGATAGTCTTTCGTCACATTGTAGTAGGCTGAAAGCGACGCCTCCAGCGATCCGTCGAGCGCTCTGTACTTGATGCCGGTTTCGCCATTGTAGGTGTTCTGCGGATCGTAGGTGAAGGCGATGTTCTCGGGCGTCACATTGCGGGTGAATCCGCCGGCCTTGTAACCCGTCGAGAACAGGCCATGCACGCGCCATTCGTCGTCAAGCGCGTAGCTCGCGCCGAGCTTGGGCGAGACGCCGCCGAAGCTGCGCTCACCGGCGATCGTCACGGCGCCGTCGGCACGCGCCCTTGCCTTTTCATAATCGAACCGGAGGCCCGGCGAGATGTCGAGCCTGTCCGTCGCATGCCACGCCAAGTCTCCGAATATTGCATAGGAATCGATCGTCTGCTGCGAAACCTGACCGATCAGCGGGGTCCGCCGCTCGAAATCGAGACGCTGCCCGTATACGCCAACCACATAGTCGAGCGCGTTGCCGAGTTCCGGATCGGAAGCGATACGCAATTCCTGGCTGAATGTCGTCTGGTCCTCGGGCGTCTGAAAACCGAGCGTGGTGCGGTCGAGCTTACGATCCTGATAGCCGGTCAGCGCCGTGATGGTGGCGAAGTCAAGGTCGTAGGACGCATTGACCCCGAAACTGGCGGTGTCCAGCCGGTAGCGTGAGTCGATAGGCAGTGCGATGCGGTCGTTGAACATCGATTCCATGACGAATTGCTCTTCGGTAGAATCGACGCGGCCGCGCTGGGTGCTCACCATGACATCCAGCGGGCTGTCATCGGGCGCGTAGCGCAGGCGGATGCGGCCGTTCAGGTCATCGGTTCCGCCGATCTCCTGTCCGCTGCCCAATAAGGTGTACTGGTCGGCCTCCCGTCGGAAGGTCAGGGCCGCGTCACCGTATATCACCCCGTCGATGATCGGCGTATTGAGCAGCAGGCTGGCGTCTCCTCCCTGCGTGTGCAGCGCCCCGGCGGTATCGACACGCAATTCATTGTCAGGTTTGCGCGTCACCACGTTGATGACCCCGCCGATCGCGCCGCGACCATAGAGCGTGCCTTGCGGCCCGTAGAGGAGTTCGACGCTGTCCAGACCGGCCGGGAGCAACTGGCTGAAGATCGAGGGGTCCTGGGGGAGGCCATCGACATAAAGCTGGACGCTCGGCTCATAGTAATCGACCGAGGACTGCCCACGAACGGTGACGTTGGTATAGGCGCGGTTGGAGCGGGACCGGATGTTGGTATCGACAAAAGCCCTGTCCAGTTCGCCGGCGCTGGCAATCCCTCGATCCTGCAATTCCTGCGCCTCGACGATCGCGACCGTGGCCGGCACCTCGAACGCTTCCTGCACGCGCTTCGTGGCCGTGACCGTAATAGGTTCCAGAACGGTGGTCTCCTCTTTCTGCTGCGCGCCGGCAATGCCGGGCCAGGCGAGAGAGGAAAGCGCCAAGACGGATGCGCTGGCGAGAAGGGTTCGGCTCATGGGCGGGACTCCTGAACGGGTAAGGATGGGACGACGGCCGTCGACGAATGGCGCGGAAGGAGGATGGCGATGGATCGGGCGCGTCTCAGCGAGCGCCACGCGGCAAAAGCCAGGAGCAGGGCCGTTGCCGCGAACACGACGCCATAGCCGGCGTGCTGGGCGATGACGCCGGCAATCACTCCCATCGCAACGGCGAGGGCCGCATCGAGGCTTTGCAGAACCGCAAAATCCGTCGCTGCCTGCTCGGTGTCGGACCAGTTCATCATCATCGCGTAGAGCGCGACAAAGGACATCGCGACGGCGGCGGCCTGGACCAGCAGCAGGACAATGGCGGCGATGTCCCCCTGCCAGATGCCGAAGGCGAACAATGCGAGACCTGCAAATGCAAGAAGATTGACGGCGGCGAACGCAGCAAGCGTTCTTCCTGATCCGAATCGCTGGACGAGGGCGGCGCCGGCCAGCGCCCCGATGAGCCCGACCACAGCGCCACCGGCGCCCCTGACCCAGCCGATCGTCGCCACAGGGAAGCCGATATCCACCATGAACGGGCTGAGCATCGACGTACCGAGGCGTACGCCGCATTGATAGAGGATAAGAAAGCCGATGCCGCCGACCAGCGGCCGGTTGGAAAGGACCGCGCGGAACCCTGGCCGCCCGCGCGGTCGGGACGCATGGCGTCCAATATGGGTAGCGGCGAGCGTCGGCAGCGTAAGCACCGCGATGAAGCTGGCCATTGCCCACATCGAAGCGGCCCATCCGGCATAGGCATAGATCGGCAGCCACAAACCGCTGCCGATCAGGAATCCAAGATAGCCGCCGCCGGTGCTTGCCCCGCTGGCCTTGCCGCGGGTCTCCTGCGTCGTGGCATGAACGGCGAGAGAATCGGTTGCAACGTCTTGGGTCGCGGCAACGAAAGCCATCGCGAGGAGAACAATGGAAAGCGACGGCAGATGGGTCTCAGGGGGAAGACGGGCCGCAACGCCGAAAAAGACGATCAGGGCAAGCTGGCAGACCAGGATCCAGTTGCGCTGTGTCCCAAACCTGTCGACAAGCGGAGCCCAGAGAAACTTGAGAGCCCAGGGCATTATCAGGATGGCGAGAAAGCCGATCCGGTCGAGCGACACACCGGTATCGCGCAATGCGACGGGGAGCGCCGTCTGCACCATGCTTCCCGTCGCGGACTGGGCAGCGTAAAGCCCGCTCAGCAATCCGAGAACGATGTAGGGCGTGGCCCGTGTGCTGTGTTCGGCTATTCCAGTCAAGTGCAGCATTCCTGTTCGGCGAACGGATTACTGCAGTCGAAAAAACTTGACTATTGCATTCAGGGTTTCCGATAGTGCGATCCGGTCCGTTATTTTTGCGATGACACAGAATCCGGTATGACATTCCATATCCAGCGCCGCACCCTGATCCAGTCCCAGTTGGAATCGGCCGCCTCGATCGGCGTCGATCCCGCCGACGTGGCATCGGCGCAGCCGGTATCGGGCGGCCTTTGCAAGGTGTTCGGGATTCATGCCGGGCTGAATTTGACAGTCTTCGACGTCATCGCAGGAACAGCGCTGGGGGAGCCCGTGCGGAGCGCCCCTTGCTTGGCGATCGACATTCTGTTCAATGCAACCGGACGTGGATGGATATCGCCGCCGGACGGCGGAGAAGACCTGTCCATACCCTACCGGCGGGGAATGATGTATCTCACCTTCGCGCCCCACGGAGCCACGGGCAGATACGATGTTCCCGCGGGAGCACGGTTTCATGGAATCGACATACGCATTGGGCTCGATTTCCTGGAGCGCTTGGGATGGCTCGGGGCCTTCGCCGTCCTGACCCGAGGGCATCCGCACCATGTCGCTTCCTGCGGCGCCTGCTGGATCGGCGCGCTATCTCTGCCGGAGCGCATCGCAGGACAGGCGAAAAGCCTGCTCGACAGCAGTCTTTTGAACGAGAACGATCTGGCGATGGAGGCGCGTTGCCTCGACATCATCGACGCTGCGATCGCCTGCGTGTCCTCGCCGGCTCCGCTTCCGGCGCCGACCAATCGCGACCGCCGCCGTATCGAGGCCGCTCGCGATATCTTGCTCGATGATCTTTCCCGGACATGGACCATCGCAGAACTGGCCCGGAGATGCGGTCTCAGCGAAAAGCGGCTCAAGGCAGGATTCCAGAAGGAGTTCGGGAAGCCGGTCTATCGCTATCTTCAACTCGCGCGACTGACCGAAGCCAAGCGCATGTTGGCCGAGACGGACAGAAATGTGACGGAGATATCACTTGAAGTGGGCTACACCAGCACGAGCCATTTTGCGCGTGTATTTTTGAGAGAGTTCGGTGTCCTGCCGTCGGCGATCAAGTCGGAAACCCGTAATTCATCGAAAACTCGGCGCCATCTGATCCAAACAGCGTGGTGATCAGACGAAGTGGGCGTCTTACACCGCCCTCATCAAAGGTGCGGCTGCCAGCGTCCGGAAATGGCTGGACGAACACGGAGTAAAGCCATGAACAATGTCGTCGAAATCAATGGCGAGAAGGCGGTTGTCGCTTTCGACCCCGAGATTCAGATGCTGCGCGGCGAGTTTGTCGGCCTGAATGGCGGTGCCGACTTCTATGCCGAAAGCGTCCACGATCGATCGAGGAAGGCCGTAGGTCACTGGACGTTTATCTCGAAATGTGCCGGGAAAAGGGCATCGAGCCACGCCGGAAATTCTCCGGCAAGTTCAATGTCCGCCTCGATCCCGAAGATCATGCCGCAGCGGCCGTCGCTGCCGCAGCAGCGGGCAAGAGCCTGAATGAATGGGTCATCGGAGCGATCAGGGAAGCCGCCGCTGAATAGCGGAGACGGGCGCTCGGCACTGGCAGATAGCGTCAAGAATGCTGGTGGCGAATAAAGGACTAACTCAGTGCCCACGCAGTGGACTGAAGTGGCGGACAGAGAGGGATTCGAACCCTCGATACGCTTTCACGTATACACGCGTTCCAGGCGTGCGCCTTCAACCACTCGGCCACCTGTCCATCCTTCTGCAGCCGGCGGTCGATCCGGCTGGATGGGGAAAAGCGAAGCTTCTCCGCGTCACCGGTGAAACCGGGAGACGGGCGCGATATATACCGATGATGCGCGCGGGATCAACTGGTTTCTGACATATTATTGACATGCCTTGAAAGGTGCTGCGGATGACCGGCCATTGCGCTTGCCCGCCCTTGCGCCTATCTCTTGCGCAGGACGAGCCGAAAGGGGGAGCGGATGCGGTTGCTGCTGCGGTTTGCGAGCTTTCTGGCGCTGATGGCTGCGGTCTTTGCAGGGACGATCGATTCCATTCAGTCGGTAGCGGCGTCGGAGCCGGTCATCACTTCGCTTGCCGACGGCATAGCTGCGATCGGATCCGATCAACTGAACTGGGTTCAGTCGCTGCAGCGGACCGGAGCCGGGCCTGCAATGTGGCTCAGGGCGCTGCACTGGGTTCTGGCGCAGCCCGCCTTTGCCGTATTCCTCGCCCTCGCCCTCCTCCTGTGGATGGCCGGATACAGGAAGAAACCCGCTGCCGGGCGCTTTGCCGCCTGAGCGCCGGAGCCGCACGGCTCGCTCCCATGAGCGCTGACGAAAGGAGCCTCAGATGTTTCTGATCGACATGTTCAACAAGAAGACCATCCTGCCCGATGCCGCAACGGCGCTGCCCGGCCGAGAGGAGGAGATCCCGACCGCGACGACGCATTTCGTGTCGGGGCGGCCGCTCAAGGGCCCTTATCCGGAGGGCATGAAGAAGGTCCTCTTCGGTATGGGCTGCTTCTGGGGGGCCGAGCGTCTCCTGTGGGAGATCCCCGGCGTCTACGTGACCGCTGCCGGCTACTCCGGCGGGCTCACGCCCAATCCGACCTATCAGGAGACGACGACAGGGTTGACCGGCCACACGGAGGTGGTGCTGGTGGTCTACGATCCGGCCAAGGTCTCGCTTCAGCGCCTGCTGAAGACATTCTTCGAGGAGCACGACCCCACCCAGGGCATGCGCCAGGGCAACGACGTCGGCACCACCTATCGCTCGGCGATCTACGTCTATGACGAGGAGCAGCTCGCCGAGGCGAATGCTGCGCGCAACGCCTTCCAGAAGGCGCTACGGGTCTACAACCATGATCGCGAGATCACCACCGAAATCGCGAAGGCGGGGCCATTCTACTTCGCCGAGGACTATCACCAGCAATATCTCGCCAAGAATCCGGACGGCTATTGCGGATTGCGCGGCACCGGCGTCAGCTGCCCGATAGGCGCCTGACCCCTCCGCGGCGCGCGAAGCCGACGCTCTCGACATGCCTACGATCTAATGGGGTGCGGACCTATGTCCGCTCCCCTTTTTTGCGCCGTGAGCCGCCTCCGCCGGCCATTTCAGCGGCCGGACTGCTTTTTTACCATCCGAAAAAATTTGGATGTTTTTTTGCCGAAGCCGTGCAAGGATGCGCCCACCCAAGCCTTAAAGAGAGGGGCGGGTTCCGCGGTGGGGGCCCCGTTCGGGACCGGCGGAAGACCCGAAAAGATCAATAGCGACAACAGGGCTTTACAATGAAAAAAACCATCCTCGGTCTCCTTGCATTCTCGATGATGTCCGCGACGGCACTGGCCGCCGACATCAAGCCGGCGATCATCTACGACCTCGGCGGAAAATTCGACAAATCCTTCAACGAAGCGGCCTTCAACGGGGCCGAAAAGTTCAAGACCGAAACCGGCATCGAATATCGCGAGTTCGAGATCGCCAACGACGCCCAGCGCGAACAGGCGCTGCGCCGCTTCGCCAGCGACGGCAACAGCCCGATCGTCATGGCCGGCTTCAACTGGGCCGCGTCGCTCGAGAAGCTCGCCGGCGAATATCCGGATACGAAGTTCGCGATCATCGACATGGTCGTCGAAAAGCCGAACGTCAAGTCGATCGTCTTCAAGGAGCAGGAAGGCTCCTATCTCGTCGGCGTTCTCGCCGGCCTCGCCTCCAAGACCAAGACGGTCAGCTTCGTCGGCGGCATGGACATCCCGCTGATCCACAAATTCGCCTGCGGCTATGTCGGCGGCGCCAAGTCGACCGGCGCGGACGTAAAGGTGCTCGAAGCTTACACCGGCACCACGCCCGATGCATGGAACGACCCGGTCAAGGGCGGCGAAATCGCCAAGTCGCAGATCGATCAGGGCTCCGACGTCGTCTATCATGCTGCCGGCGGCACCGGCGTCGGCGTGCTGCAGGCGGCAGCGGATGCGGGCAAGCTCGGAATCGGCGTCGATTCCAACCAGAACATGCTGCAGCCGGGCAAGGTGCTGACATCCATGCTGAAGCGCGTCGACGTCGCGGTCTACGACTCCTTCATGGCCGCGAAGGACGACAAGTTCGAATTCGGCATCTCCAACCTCGGCCTCAAGGAAGACGGAGTCGGCTACGCGCTCGACGAGCACAACCAGGTGCTGATCACGCCGGAAATGAAGGAAGCGGTCGAGAAGGTGAAGGCCGACATCATCTCCGGCAAGGTCCAGGTTCACGACTATATGACCGACGAGACCTGCCCGTACTGATCGTCGCACATCAGACCGTATTCAAAAGCCTCCGGTTCATCCGACCGGAGGCTTTTTTCGTCGGATCATGAGGCATCAATAATGCGGCGGGCGCGTCACCGGAGTCGCATCTTGCGCCTGTTCTTCGAGGCTCAGGAACCGTTCGGTCAGACGATCGAGCTTGGCGCGCGTCTGCTCGACCACCTTCCATTGCTCCGCCAGTTGGTCCGAAAGCTCCTCGATGGTCTTCAATTGATGGGCCACCGTCTCTTCGAGCCGGGTGATCCGCTCTTCCGCATCGCGCATCATGCTTCTCCGTCGGTCGGGTTCAAAGTCGGGCGCAGAATGTCGGCGCGTGGCCGGGTGTCAAGGGACAGCGGTGCGATCAGCTTCTCGCAGCCGCAGCCGTGCCCGCAAAACCGGTGTCCCGCGCCGAGAGCATCTTGTGCAGGTGCACCATCATGCCGGCGGCAAAGAGCGGCGTCAGCAGGTTGAGCAGAGGCACGGCAAGGAAGGCCGCCAGCACGAGGCCGGCAAGGAACACGGTGGAGCGATGTTTGGCACGGAAGAGCCGCGCCTCCGCCGGCGGACGATGGCGCATGGCGGCGAACTCGAAGAATTCTCGACCGAGCAG
This sequence comes from Sinorhizobium meliloti, assembly GCF_017876815.1. Lineage (NCBI taxonomy): Bacteria > Pseudomonadati > Pseudomonadota > Alphaproteobacteria > Hyphomicrobiales > Rhizobiaceae > Ensifer > Ensifer meliloti. Next base: position 1,119,358 of record NZ_JAGIOS010000001.1, read on the forward strand.
ATAGCCGTTGACGAGGAAGAAGGCGACAAGATTGACGCCCGGCACCAACAGGAGGAAGAGCGCGACGATGTTGCCGAGAATGACGACGCCGAGGAATTTCGCCGAACCGGTGATCGCCTCGGCGAGAGGCAGCGGCGTGCCGGGCGCCTCGCCGGGATAGTCCCTTTTCTCCACCACCTCGGCGACATCGTCGAGGAAGAAGCCGGCAATCAGCGCCGTCACCGGCGCCAGCAGCAGCGCCAGCGCGAGCGCGAGCCCCAGGCTCGCGAAGATGCCGACGACGAAAGTGAGCCACCCCGCCCAGTCGGGCGTGCCCGGCATCAGCGCATCGATCCAGGGCAGCGCAAGCCAGACGAAGAGCTCGCGCAGCGCGAACCAGAGCGCGACGAGCGCCAGCAGCGTCAGCCCGATGACTTTCCAAAAGACCGTGCGGGTCTCCGTCGCGAAAAGATTGGCGAAGGCAAGGCGCGCCGCATCGAGAATCATGACCGTCTCCCTGGCCGATAAGTGCAACCGGAAGGCATGTAGGCAGAGCGACCGGCAGGGGCAAGCCGGCCGGAGGCGGTTTTTGGGCCTGCTGCTGCTTCCTTCTGTAGCGACAGCCCTCAAGCCGCCGGTTGCCTTACCGTCGGAGAAGAGCCCCGCCAACTCTACCGCGATAACGAGGAGGGCATTGTCGTGTGCGTCGAACGAATGCGATATGCTGGAGCGGGATGAGGAAAAGTGTGTGCGGTTTTCCGCCGCATCCCCCGTCTCAACTTCTTGGAATCGATCACGTTCATGTTTTTAGGTCGACCCGTCCTAAAAACATCGTGATCTAGGGGAAGGAAAATCGTATCCGAGCGCTGGAACGCCAGCCGGAAAAGGTGCCATGATCAACCAACGAACACTTGCGAGCCTCGCCGTTCTCGTGCAGTCCGGCAAGCTCGATCCCGTCGCGCTTGTCGCGGAAACCCTGACGCGGATCGAAGACCACCCCGACCGATCGATCTTCGTCGCGCTCACGCAGGAGCGTGCGGCGCGCGAAGCGAAGGCTGCCTCCGCGCGCATCAAGACCGGCCGCTCCCTCGGGCTGCTCGACGGCTTGCCCGTCGCCTGGAAGGACCTCTTCGATCTTGCCGGCAGCATCACGACCGCAGGTTCCGTCGTTCTGGCTGAAGGGTCGCCGGCCGCCGCCGACGCAACGGTGATCGCGGACCTCGGCAGCGCCGGCATGGTCAGCATCGGGCGGACCAATATGAGCGAATTCGCCTTCTCCGGCCTCGGTATCAATCCGCATTACGGCACGCCGCGCAATCCGAGGTCCGCGGATGTCCATCGCATCCCCGGCGGCTCCTCCTCCGGTTCCGCCGCTGCGGTCGCGGCCGGCCTCGTACCGCTGGCGATCGGCACCGACACCGGCGGCTCGGTCCGTATCCCGGCCGCAATGACCGGCATCGTCGGCTACAAGGCGACACGCGGCCGCTACGCGATGAAGGGCGTGTTCCCGCTCGCGCAAAGCCTCGATTCGCTTGGCCCCCTTTGCCAGACGGTGCAGGATGCAGTCTGGGCCGACGCCGCCATGCATGGGCTGACCGCGCCGGTGATCCGCCGCGCCGAGATCGCCGATCTTTCCATCGTCGTTCCCGAGACGATCGTCTTCGACGATGCCGAAGCGGAAGTCGTGGCCGCATTCGAGGAAGCGATCAAGCGCCTCGAAGCGGCGGGCGCGAAGGTCCGGCGGCAGGCCTTCCCGAGCTTTGCGGAAATTTTCGAGCTTACCGCCCGCCACGGCGCTCTGGTGACGGCAGAGGCCTATGCGCTGCACCGGGAACGGCTGGCAGGGCCTGAAGCGGAGCGCATGGACCCGCGCGTCGTCGCCCGCACCCGCCTCGGCGAGAAGATCACCGTCAGCGATTACATCGCCCTCCTCGACGCCCGAGACCGGCTGATCCATGAGACCATCGAGACTCTCAAGGCCGGCGAACTGATTGCACATCCGACCTTGCCGCATGTGGCGCCGCCGCTTGATCCGCTTCTTGCCGACGACGATCTCTTCTTCAAGGTCAATGCCAGGACGCTGCGCAATACCTCGATCGGCAACTTCCTGGATTTCTGCGGCGTCTCCATACCCTGCGGGACGGGTGCGGCCGGCATGCCGGCCGGCTTCCAGCTTGCAGCACCTCATCACCAGGACGACCGCCTGCTTTCCGCAGCACTCGCCGCCGAGGCGAGCATCCGGGGCGACGCATGATCGTCTGTTTCGACATCGGCGGCTCGGCGATCAAGGGCGCGATCACCCATTCGCCTGAGCGGATATTCCCGCTGCCCCGGCGCGCGACGCCGCTCACGGATTTCGGCCGCTTCGTCGAGGCGATGGAATCCGTGCTCGACGAAGCGGGGGGCCTGCCCGAAAGGGTGGCGATCTCGATCACCGGGGTGATCGATCCGGAGACGCGCCGGATCAAGTGCGCCAACATTCCCTGCATCGACGGGCGTGAGCTCGTCGCCGAACTCGAAGCGGCACTGCACCTGCCGGTGGTGATCGCCAACGACGCCGATTGTTTCGCGCTTGCCGAAGCCGGTGTCGGCGCCGGGCGCGGCCATCGCATCGTCTTCGGTGCCATCCTCGGCACCGGCGTCGGCGGAGGGCTCGTGATCGACGGCCGGCTGATCAATGCCGATGGCGGCTTTGCCGGCGAATGGGGCCACGGCCCCGCCGTTGCGGCCGCGGCCGGACACCCGCCCATTGCCATACCGGCCTTTCCCTGCGGCTGCGGCCAGAGCCGCTGCGTCGATACGGTCGGCGGTGCCCGCGGGCTGGAACGGCTTCATGAGACGGTCCACGGCAAGGCGCTCTCCAGTCACGACATAATCGAAGGCTGGCAGAACGGAAACGCCGAGGCGGCGCGGACGATCGACGTCTTCGTCGATCTGGTGAGTTCGCCGCTGGCGCTCGTGATCAACATCACCGGGGCGACGATCGTGCCGGTGGGCGGCGGCCTTTCCAATGCCGAAGCGCTGCTCGCCGAGATCGACCGGGCGGTGCGGGCGCGCATCCTCAGGCGTTTCGACCGGCCGCTCGTCGTGCGTGGCGAGTGCCGGGTGGAGCCCGGCCTGATCGGCGCCGCCCTGCTCGGCTTCGGAGGGAGATCGGCATGAGCCGCATATCACTGGAGGTCTGCGTCGACGATCCGGATGGTCTGGAGGCAGCCGTTGCCGGCGGCGCCGATCGCATCGAACTCTGTTCGGCACTTGGCGCCGGAGGGCTGACCCCAAGTCCCGGCCTGATGGCCGTCGCCGCTCCGCCGCCGGTGCCGGTCTATGCGATGATCCGGCCGCGGGCGGGCGATTTCATCTATCACAGGGCAGACCTCGAGGTCATGCGACGCGACATCGATGCGGCGCGGCATGCCGGGCTCGCAGGCGTGGTGCTCGGCGCATCGCTCGCCGACGGCCGCCTGGACGCGCGCATGCTGACGAAACTCGCCGGCCACGCGGCAGGGATGGGGCTCACGCTACACCGCGCCTTCGATCTGGTGCCGGATTTCGCCGAAGCGATGGAGATCGCCGTCGATCTCGGCTTCGAACGCATCCTGACCTCGGGCGGCGCGAAAACGGCACCGGAAGCGGTCGATACGCTGGAACGGCTCATCGAACTGTCGGCGGGACGGATCTCGATCATGCCCGGCTCGGGCATCACCAGCGACACGATCGAAGCGCTCGTGCCTCGGCTCGCCATCACCGAGGTCCATTCGTCCTGCTCAAGTGCTGAGCCGGCTAATGACATGCGCCTCGTCGAGATGGGATTCGCCGCGCCGGAGCGCCGCCGCACGGACGCGGCAAAGATCAGGGCGATGCGGGCGCGGCTCGATGCGCCGGCGGCAAAGGCTTGAGAACAAAGGCTTCCGCCGGCGTCCGCCCCTCATCCCGCTGCCGCGACCTTCTCCCCGCAGGCGGGGAGAAGGGACAAGCGGCGCCGACTGAACCCCGCATTCACCGCCCGCCCGAGGGAGCGAGTGGGCGCGGCATATCCCTTCTCCCCGCCTGCGGGGAGAAGGTGGCGGCAGCCGGTTGAGGGGCAACCCCGACCGAGCGGGGTTGAGGCGGTTGGGTTCCCGAGGGATCCCGCCAGCGTTCCAGGGGCACGTCCTCTCGCCTGCGAGGAGCCAAAACAGCTCAAGCCGCAAAAACCGTCTCCCCGCCGATCCAGGTCGATTTCATTGCGAGTTCCGGCGTGAGCAGCACGAAATCCGCATCCGTACCCGGCAGGAGCCGGCCCTTGTGCGAGGCGATCCCCATGGCGTCGGCGGGATAGGCGGAGGCCATGCGGACCGCCTCCTCGATCGGCAGGCCAAGCTTTTGGTGGACGAAGCGGACAGACGAAAGCATGTCGATATCGGCGCCGGCAAGCGTGCCGTCGGCAAGCGTCAGGCGCCCGCCCTGGCGCAGGATTTCCCGTCCGTTCAGGAAGAAGCTCGTCTGATCGGTGCCGATCGGCGACATGGCGTCGGTGACCAGAAAGATCTGTCCCGGGCCTTTCTTGCCGCGCAGCGCGATGCCCATCGAGGCCGGGTGAACGTGAAAACCGTCGGCGATCATGCCGGCGTGGAGCGTGCCGGTCGAAAGCGCCGCGCCGACCACGCCAGGCTCGCGATGGCCGAGTCCGCTCATGGCGTTGAAGAGATGCGTGACGGTCCGGGCACCCGCTTTGGCATAGGCGCAGGCGGTGTCGTAATCCACGTCGGTATGGCCGAGGCTCACCACGACGCCGGCATCGGCCAGCGCCCGCACCTGCTCCTTGGTGGCGTTTTCCGGGGCCACGGTGAGCATCAGACGGCTGAGCGCCTTTGCGCAGGCGAGTATCTCGGCAAGATCGTCATCGCCCATCGGACGGATCAGCGCCGGATCGTGAGCCCCCTTGCGCGCGACGGAAAGATGCGGGCCTTCGAGATGCAGGCCTAGGAAGCCGGGAACCGCCGCGGCTTTCGCCTCGATGCCTGCGGCGATGGCCGCGGTCCTGACCGCGCGCGTGTCGGTGATCAGCGTCGGCAGCAGCGCCGTCGTGCCGAATTGCGCATGCGCCGCGCAGATCTGCCGGATACTTTCGAGGGACGGCTTTTCGTTCAGAAGCGCGCCGCCGCCGCCGTTCACCTGCAGATCGATGAAGCCGGGCACGAGAAGCAGGCCACGCGCGTCGATGATCTCGCCACCGGCGGGGACGCTTCCCGCCGGCGCAATCGCCTTGACGTGTCCTGCCTCGATCACGAGGGCTGCCCCGTCGTGCCAGTCGATGCCGTCGAAAATCCGCGCTCCGCTGATCGTCTTCTTCGCAGTCATCGTGTCTCCGTCACCTTCTTGAGGTTCTCCGGTGCGTCGGGGTTCAGACCGCGAGAGCGGGACCAGGCCTCGACGAAGCCATAGAACGGCAGGATCAGCGCCAAGGCGTCGGTGAGCGGGTGCCCGGTCTCGACGAAGGGCAGGCGCTTTGCCTTGCCCGCGCGTGCCGAGGTCACGTGCACCACCGCGCCCTTGGCGCTCATGCCGTCCGCGATATCGGCGACCGAGGCCTCGGCAGCATCGCGGGCGGCCAGCACGAGCACCGGGAACCGGTGCCCGACCAGCGCCACCGGTCCGTGCAGCACCTCTGCCGCGGAATAGGCCTCGGCATGCATGCCGGACGTCTCCTTGAACTTCAGCGCCGCTTCGCTGGCGATCGCCAGCGCCGGACCGCGGCCCAGCACATAGAGCGATTCGGCTTCTGCGAGATCGCCGGCGAAATCCTGCCAATCGAGCTTCACGGCCTTGGCAAGCTGGTTCGGCAGATCGGCGACCGCGTGCTTGAGCGTCGCGTCGCCGGTCCACTCGCCGAGCACGGCAAGACCCGCGACGATCGAGTTAACATAGGACTTGGTCGCCGCCACGGCAATTTCGGGTCCGGCGAGAATGTCGAGCGGGTGGGTGCAGGCCTCGGCAATCGGCGACGGCAGCGTGTTCGTCAGCGCGATCGAAACGGCGCCGGCGCGCGTCGCGGCTTCGGCCATGGCCACGATGTCCGGGCTCTTGCCGGACTGCGAGATTGCAATCGCCGCCGCACCGCCGAGTTTCAGATCGGCACCGTATATCGACGCCAGCGAGGGTCCGAGCGAGGCGACCGGACGGCCGGTCGTGAGCTCGATCGCGTATTTCAGGAACAGCGCGGCATGGTCGGAAGAGCCCCTGGCGATCGTTACCAGAAAGGCCGGATCCTTGGCGCGCAGCGCCGCGCCGGCTTGCGCCAGCCTCGTGGCCGAGCGCTCCAGCAACCGGGCTGCGGCCTCGGGAATCTCGTCGATTTCTCGCCGCATGTTGGTCTGCATCGTCATATCCTTTCATCAAATAGGCGAGATGCGGGCGGAGAACCGCTTTACACTATTCCTCATCCCACCCTTCCCTCGACCGGCCACGCCGGCTCAGTTTTCCGGGATCGTCAGCTCCGCAACGAAATCATAGGCATCGCCGCGGTAGAGCGACCGGGTGAATTCGACCACGCGCCCGGAGGCAAGATAGGAGACGCGCTCGATCGAAAGACCGGCGGCGCCGACGGCGACGCCGAGCATGGCCGCGTCCGGTTCCTTGATATTGCAGGCGGAGATCCGCTGCACCGCGCGCACCGGCCGAGCCTGCTTCTTCTCGAGCTCTGAATAGAGCGAGGAGGTGACGGCGAGCGGGTCGGGGACGAATTCCGCCGAAACGCAGGCGCGCTCGATCGCAAGCGGCATGTCGTCGGCAATGCGGAGCCGCCCGAGTCGCGCCACAAGCGCGTCGGCCGCAAGCCCGAGGGTCATCATCTCGTCGGGCGAGGGATGGAAGAGACCGCGCTCCAGCCATTCCGCACGCGTGTTGAGTCCGCGCCGGGCCATGTCCTCGGTGAAGGAGGTCAGGCGCGAGAGCGACTGCTCGACGCGCGAAACCGGGCGGACGACGAAGGTGCCGGAACCGTGGCGGCGCACGAGGAGCCCGTCACGCACGAGATCGTAGACGGCTTTGCGGACGGTGACGCGGCTGACATTGGCGTAATCCGCGAGATCCCGCTCCGGCGGCAGCGCATCTCCGTGATTGAGCTTGCCCGACAGGATCGCCTCCTCGAGCGATTGCCTGAGCTTCAGATAGAGCGGACCGGCGCCCCCGGACTGCAGGGTTTCGAGCGGCAGAATGGCGGCGAGCTGCTGGTTCATGCCGATACCCCGGAATGGGAGCCGAAACGGGCCGCCGCGAGCGCGACGGCGCCGGTCAAAGCATCGGCCCGCGCCTCGACGAAGCGCGGCTGATGCCGGTCGGCGAGCCAGCGGCGATAAAGCGGCGCCAATCCTCCGAGCAGGCACAGCTTCTCGCTCCCCCTCGAAACCACCACGTCGAGCGCCTCGTCCACCGTCGCGGCGGCAGCCTTCAACAGGCTGATCGCCACAGGGTCGCCGCGCTCGGCAAATTCGAAGACGCGCGGCGCATAGCGGCCGAACTCGCCGGGCTTGGCGAGCCGTGCGAAATCGACGATGTCGCGCGGGTCGTCGTTGAACTCGGCAAGAACGGCATCCGTCACGCCCGAGCCTTGATGTATGCCGTCATAGGCAAGCAAGCTCTCCTGCAGCAGCGCGTGACCGATGCGTGCGCCGCTGCCGTGATCTCCGATCGTGAACCCCCAGCCGCCGACATAGCTGACCTCATCGCCCCGGCGCGCGATATAGATCGTGCCCGTCCCGAGTATCGCGACGGCCCCGTCCCCGTCGCCGAGAGCGCCCTGCAGCGCGATCAGCCCATCGGACTCGATATCGGCCTGAGCAAAGGGAAGCCGCCTCTTCACGTAATGAACGGCATCGCCCACATTGTGGCCGGCGACGCCGACGATCGCGCGCGATGCCCCGATTCCGGCCGGGTCGAGGCCCGCATCCCCGAAGGCGTCGCGCGCCGCATCCGTTATGTTCTGCAGCGCCGTTTCCGGATCGGTAAGAATATTCGCGGCGCCCGCTTTGCCGCGGCCGAGAATACGGCCGTCGAGGGCTGCTACAGCCGCACGGCAGCTCGTTCCGCCGCCATCAATTCCGATCAGGTAAAACGTCATGGGCACCTCCGTCGTCACAAGATACCAAAAAAATACCATTAACCAAGCGAGATTTCCGACTACAGATCATTCCCCAGTCTATTTCCTTGAAAAGGCTGAACTTATTTCTGTACGCAGCGGTTTCTTGCGGTAAAAGTTAAATTTCTCCTAGACAAGTGGTATTTTTTTGGCATTAATTTCCAGAAGAGGAGAACGACGCCATGCCGCCAGCCAAGACCGAAGAGCGCCGCGACAATGCCAAGGGCCTGGACGTCATGCGTCCGGAGCTCGCCCTTCGCTTGCTCGCAGCCGGTCAGCAGGAGGCGGCAAAGTCGGTGGAACAGGCGATCGAGCCGATTTCAGCGGCAGCCCGCCTTGCCGCGGACAGCCTCGCCTCGGGCGGCCGGCTTGCCTATGCCGGCGCCGGAAGCTCCGGGTTGATGGCGATGGCGGACGCACTCGAACTGCCTGGCACCTACGGCATAGCTCGGGAGCAGGTCGTCATTCTCATTGCCGGCGGCGCCGCAAGCCTCACCGATCTTGCCGGCGGCTATGAGGACGACATGGAACTTGCGCGCGCCGATGTGCGAAGTGCCGGCATCGGGGCGGGCGACTGCCTGATCTCGGTTTCCGCCAGCGGCTCCACGCCCTATGCCATCGCCGCTGCCGACGAGGCGGGGAAACGCGGCGCCCGCGTCATCGGAATGGCCAACAATGCCGGCGCACCGCTCCTTCTGAACGCCGACGTCTCCATCCTCCTGGAGACGCCTCCGGAAGTCGTGTCCGGGTCGACGCGAATGGGTGCCGGGACGGCTCAGAAGATCGCCTTCAACATGTTCTCGACCATGGTCGGCATCCATCTCGGCCACGTGCTCGATGGTCACATGGTCAATCTGCGTGCCGACAACATCAAACTGCGCGGCCGGGCGATCCGGATCGTCTCGGACATAGCCGGTATCGGCGCCGCCGACGCGGACAGGCTGCTCGGCCTTGCCGGCGGGTCGGTCAAGCTGGCGATCCTGCTCGCATCCGGAGCGAGGGACATCGCCTATGCCGAAGACGCGCTCGAGCGCGCCGATCAAAATTTGCGCCGGGCGATCGCCATCGTCGGGACGTGAGGGATAAACTGGGAATTCAAAACCGCGCGACACGCGCCTAAAGGGGAGAAACTGCATGACCCGCACTACAATGAAAGGCTTGCTGCTCGCATCGAGCATTCTCGGCTCGGCCGGGCTTGCGCAAGCCCAGGACGCAACGCTGACGATCGAAAGCTGGCGCAATGACGACCTGGCGATCTGGCAGGAAAAGCTGATCCCGGCCTTCGAGGCGAAGAACCCGGGCATCAAGGTGGTATTCGCTCCCTCGGCCCCCACCGAGTATAACGCCGCCCTCAACGCCAAGCTCGACGCCGGCTCCGCGGGTGACCTCATCACCTGCCGCCCCTTCGACGCCTCGCTCGAACTCTACAACAAGAAGCATCTTGCCGACCTGACCGGTCTTTCCGGCATGGAGAATTTCTCCGACGTCGCCAAATCCGCCTGGACGACCGACGACGGCAAGGCGACCTTCTGCGTGCCGATGGCTTCCGTCATTCACGGCTTCATCTACAACAAGGATGCCTTCGACCAGCTCGGCCTTTCCGTTCCGGCGACCGAGGAGGAGTTCTTCGCGGTCCTCGAAAAGATCAAGGCGGACGGCAACTACATCCCGATGGCGATGGGCACCAAGGATCTCTGGGAAGCCGCGACGATGGGCTACCAGAACATCGGCCCGAACTACTGGAAGGGCGAGGAAGGCCGTCTGGCTCTTCTGAAAGGCGAGCAGAAACTGACCGACGAGCCGTGGGTCGAGCCTTTCCGCGTACTGGCGAAGTGGAAGGATTATCTCGGCGACGGCTTCGAGGCACAGACCTATCCGGACAGCCAGAACCTCTTCACGCTCGGCCGGGCGGCGATCTATCCGGCCGGCTCCTGGGAAATCTCCGGCTTCAACACGCAGGCCGAATTCAAGATGGGCGCCTTTCCGCCGCCGGTGAAGAAGGCGGGCGATACCTGCTATATCTCCGACCACAACGACATCGGTATCGGACTGAACGCCAAGAGCAAGAATGCGGATGCCGCCAAGACCTTCCTCACCTGGGTGGCCTCGCCGGAGTTCGCGGAAATCTATGCGAACGCCCTGCCCGGCTTCTTCAGCCTGAACTCGACGGCGGTGAAGATGTCCGATCCGCTCGCCCAGGAATTCGTCTCCTGGCGGGAGAAATGCAAGCCGACCATCCGCTCGACCTATCAGATCCTGTCGCGCGGAACCCCTAACCTCGAAAACGAGACCTGGGTCATGTCGGCCAACGTCATCAACGGCACGGACACGCCGGAGGCGGCCGCCAAGAAGCTCCAGGACGGGCTCGACAGCTGGTTCAAGCCGGTAAAATAAGACCGAACCGGGGTGTGTGGACGCTGTCCGCGCACCCTCCCCGACATGTGCAAACGTATCGCATGCGGGACGGCGTCATGGATTGCTCGGGCACCGGCGCTACGGCGCCGCGCGCCCGTAACGGGCGGATCGAAGCGGCTTGCCGGCTCTCCGCTCCCGCGGGACGCCTGACGGAAGCACGGTGCACGGCAGGAAGCCGCGCCGCATTTCGAGCGAAATCGAGGCTGCGCCCTGAAGGCCAGCCGGTTTGAGAACGGGCCAGAGGCCGATGAACCCACGTGAAATCACGACCTACGTCACCGAGATCAAGCGCCCGCGGCGCTGGCACATCCTCGTCTTCCTGCTGCCGGCGCTCGTCGTCTACACGGCGGTGATGATCCTTCCGCTTTTCGAGACGCTGCGCCAGTCCTTCTACAACACGGTCGACGGTCAGTTGACCTTCGTGGGCCTGGGCAATTTCAAGGTTCTGTTCGGCGACCCTCGCTGGGCGGCGGATTTCTGGAACGCGCTCAAGAACAATTTCGTCTTCTTCCTGATCCACATGGCCGTGCAGAACCCGATCGGCATCGCGCTCGCCGCCATGCTGTCCGTCCCGAAGCTGCGCTTCGGCGCCTTCTACCGCACGGCTATCTTTCTGCCGACGCTGCTCTCCTTCGTCATCGTCGGTTTCATCTGGAAGCTGATCCTGTCGCCGATCTGGGGCGTCGCACCCTATCTTCTCGACACGGTCGGCCTGCGATCGCTGTTCGGGCCCTGGCTCGGCAAGCCGGACACCGCGCTCATCGCAGTCTCGCTGATTTCCGTCTGGCAATATATCGGCATCCCGATGATGCTGATCTATGCGGCGCTCCTCAACATTCCCGACGAGGTGACCGAGGCGGCGGAGCTCGACGGCGTCACCGGCTGGAGCCAGTTCTGGAAGATCAAGCTTCCGCTGATCCTGCCTGCCATCGGCATCGTGTCGATCCTCACCTTCGTCGGCAATTTCAACGCCTTCGACCTGATCTATACGGTGCAGGGGGCGCTGGCCGGCCCGGACAAGTCGACCGACATCCTGGGCACCCTGCTCTATCGCACCTTCTTCGGTTTCCAGCTTCAGCTCGGCGACCGTTCGATGGGCGCGACGATCGCCGCGATCATGTTCCTGATCATTCTCGCCGGCGTCGCGCTCTATCTCTTCGGCATACAGCGCCGCATGCGCCGCTATCAGTTCTAAGGAGGATAAAAGATGTCGAAAGCACGCGCCTCCTTCATGCGCACGGGCGCCGTTCACGCGGCTCTGATCGCCTACACGCTTATCGCACTCTTTCCGGTGTTCCTGACGATCGTCAATTCGTTCAAGAGCCGCAACGCGATCTTCCGGGAACCTCTGGCGGTCCCGACACCCGAGACCTTCAGCCTGATCGGCTACGAAACGGTGCTGAAGCAGGGCGACTTCATCGGCTATTTCCAAAACAGCATCATCGTCACCGTCGTCTCGATCGCGCTCGTCCTGCTGTTCGGCGCCATGGCCGCCTTCGCGCTTTCCGAATACCGCTTCCGCGGCAACACGCTGATGGGGCTCTATCTGGCGCTTGGCATCATGATCCCGATCCGGCTCGGAACGGTGGCGATCCTGCAGGGCATGGTGGCGACCGGTCTCGTCAATACGCTGACCGCGCTGATCCTCGTCTATACGGCGCAAGGCCTGCCGCTGGCGGTATTCATCCTGTCCGAGTTCATGCGCACCGTATCCGACGACCTGAAGAATGCCGGACGCATCGACGGCCTGTCGGAATATGCGATCTTCCTGCGGCTGGTGCTGCCGCTCATCCGCCCGGCCATGGCGACGGTCGCCGTCTTCACCATGATCCCCATCTGGAACGATCTCTGGTTCCCGCTGATCCTCGCACCCGCCGAGGCGACCAAGACCGTCACCCTCGGCTCGCAGATCTTCATCGGCCAGTTCGTCACCAACTGGAACGCGGTCCTCTCGGCGCTGTCGCTGGCGATCTTCCCGGTCCTCGTCCTCTACGTCATCTTCTCGCGGCAGCTGATCCGCGGCATCACGGCAGGAGCAGTCAAGTGAATTCATCCGCACCCCCGATCCGCGTGCTCAGCGCCGGGCTCGGCAATATGGGCCGCAGCCACGCGCTCGCCTATCATCAGAACCCCGGTTTCGAAATCGCCGGGCTGGTCAACCGCTCGAAGGTGGCGCTGCCCGAGGCTCTTGCAGGATACGAGATTCTGCCGTCCTTTCCGGAGGCGCTCGCCGAACTGGAGCCGGAGCTCTGCTCGATCAACACCTATTCGGACACGCATGCGGACTACGCCGTGATGGCGATAGAGGCGGGAGCCCATGTCTTCGTGGAGAAGCCGCTGGCAACGACGGTCGCCGATGCCGAGCGCGTCGTCGCCTGTGCGCGGGCCAATGGCCGCAAGCTGGTCGTCGGCTATATCCTGCGCCACCACCCGTCCTGGATGCGGCTGATCGCGGAAGCCCGCAAGCTCGGAGGGCCTTACGTCTTCCGCATGAACCTGAACCAGCAATCGAGCGGCCCGGCCTGGGCGACGCACAAGTCGCTGATGCAGACGACACCGCCGATCGTCGATTGCGGCGTCCACTATGTCGACGTCATGTGCCAGATCACCGATGCCAACCCCGTCGAGGTGCGCGGCATGGGCTTGAGGCTCTCGAACGAGATAGCCGCGGATATGTACAATTACGGGCATCTGCAGGTGATCTTCGAGGACGGCTCGGTGGGCTGGTACGAGGCGGGCTGGGGGCCGATGATCTCCGAGACGGCCTTCTTCGTGAAGGACGTGATGTCTCCGAACGGCTCCGTGTCGATCGTCATGGACCAGAACGCCAAGTCCGACGACATCGACGTGCACACGAAAACCTCCGTCATCCGCGTGCACAGCGCCGCTACGGGACCGGACGGCCGGTTCCTGAAATCCGACGAGGACCTGGTGATGGAGGGCGAGCCCGGCCACCAGGAGCTTTGCGACCGCGAGCAGGCCTTCGTGCTCAAGGCCATCCGAGAAGACATCGATCTTGGCCGGCACATGGACGATGCGGTGCAGTCGCTGAAGATCTGTCTCGCCGCCGACGACAGTGTGCGCACCGGCAAGCCGGTCAAGCTTTAACCCAAGAGGGCGACACGTGGGATCACTTCAACTCAAAACCATCCGCAAGGCCTTCGGCAGTCATGAGGTGCTGAAGGGCATCGACCTGGACGTGAAGGACGGCGAGTTCGTCATCTTCGTCGGTCCGTCCGGTTGCGGAAAGTCGACGCTTCTGCGCACCATCGCCGGCCTCGAGGACGCGACCTCGGGCAGCGTACAGATCGACGGTGTCGAGGTCGGCCATGTGGCGCCGGCCAAGCGCGGCATCGCCATGGTGTTCCAGTCCTATGCGCTCTATCCGCACCTGACCGTCAAGGACAATATGGGCCTCGGGCTGAAGCAGGCGGGTGTGCCGAAGGCCGAGATCGAAGAAAAGGTCGCCAAGGCGGCCGGCATGCTGTCGCTCGAACCCTATCTCGCCCGCCGTCCGGCCGAGCTATCCGGCGGCCAGCGCCAGCGCGTGGCGATCGGCCGCGCGATCGTGCGCGAGCCGAAGCTCTTCCTCTTCGACGAGCCGCTGTCGAACCTCGACGCGGCGCTGCGCGTCAACACACGGCTCGAGATCGCCCGTCTTCACCGCAGCCTCAAGGCGACGATGATCTACGTCACCCACGATCAGGTCGAGGCGATGACGCTTGCCGACAAGATCGTCGTGCTGAATGCCGGCCGGATCGAACAGGTCGGCTCGCCGATGGAGCTCTACAATCGCCCGGCCAACCTTTTCGTCGCCGGCTTCATCGGCTCGCCGCAGATGAATTTCATCGAAGCCGCAAAGCTCGGCGACGGAGAGGCAAAGACGATCGGTATCCGTCCGGAGCATATCGGCCTCTCCCGTGAAAGCGGCGACTGGAAGGGCAAGGTGATCCATGTCGAGCATCTTGGCGCCGACACGATCATCTACATCGAATCGGAGACCGTCGGCCTGCTGACGGTGCGCCTCTTCGGCGAACACCGCTACGCTACCGACGACATCGTCCACGCGACGCCGGTAATCGGCAGCATGCACCGCTTCGATGCGGACGGGCGGGTGATCAAGTCGGGACAATAGCGGACGGAGCGCCTATGATTTGGCCCTCCTCGGGTTTAACCCCGAGGACCAGCCACCTGCCGGCGCGGGGAATTGCCCCTCACCCTGACCCTCTCCCCGCGCGCGGGGAGAGGGGACTTACGACGTGGAACGCCGAGGCATCGGGCCGCGGGCGGGTCCCACCTGCCCCTTCTCCCCGCCTGCGGTAGGGCTTTCGCATATGGCCGATTTCGAGGAATCGAATGGCGAACAGAACGGAATCGCATCGAGAACAAACCCTTCGATGTTCCATGCCTGTTCCGCATATGCGATTCCCCTGCCGCCTGCGGGGAGAAGGTCGCGGCAGCGGGATGAGGGGCCGCTCGCCGAGCGTCCTAATCCAAATCAAATCTGCGTGACCCTGCCAAGCCGCGAGGCCGAACGCCTTGGTGATCTTCACTTTTTTGCCTCCCCTGCCGGCGCGTCGAAACTCTGTTGCACTGCGGCAGAAATTAACATACATTGGCGTCTGTATATTAGCTTTCCGGTATTTTCCACGCCGATACCGGCTCCGCTTCACCTCACTTTGGGACCGCGCAGCGCTTGCGAAACGCCGCGACTGCGGCCGGTCCTTTGACAATATGGACATTGCGATGCGCATGAACCGACCGATATTGGCCGCCGCGCTGGCATCCGTGATTTTTCTCGCGGGCTGCCAGAAGAATGAAGAACAGCAGGCAGCGGCTGCCGCCCCTCCGCCGTCGCCGGTCGCCGTCTTCACGACGAAGGCGGAACCGCTGCCGATCACCAACGAACTGCCGGGCCGCATCACCGCCACCCGCATCGCCGAAGTCCGCCCGCGCATCTCCGGCATCGTCGTCGAGCGGGTGTTCGAGCAGGGCACCATGGTCAAGGAAGGCGACGTGCTCTACCGCATCGACCCGGCACCGTTTCAGGTCAAGGTCGACAGCGCCGAGGCGACGCTGAAGCGCGCTCAGGCGGTGGTCGATCAGGCCAAGCGGACGGCCGACCGCCAGTCGCGGCTGAAGGAGGCGCAGGTCACCGCGGTGCAGCAGTACGACGATGCCATCGCGGCCCTCGCCCAGGCCGAGGCCGATGTCGGCATCGCCGAGGCAGGGCTCGCGGAGGCCAAGCTCAATCTGCAGTATACGAACGTCACGGCTCCGATCAGCGGCCGGATCGGCCGGGCGCTGATCACCGAAGGCGCGCTCGTCAACACCAACGATCCGCAGAACCTTGCGACGATCCAGCAGCTCGACCCGATCTATGCCGACTTCACCCAGTCGGCGACCGACCTGATCCGCCTGCGCAAGGCGCTGAAGGACGGCCAGTGGATGAGTGCCAAGAACGAGGCCGAGGTTCAGTTGATCCTCGACGACGGAACGCCCTACGCGCTCAAGGGCAGGCTGCTCTTCTCCGAAGCCGCCGTCGACGCGACGACGGGCCAGGTGACGCTGCGCGGCGAATTCCCCAACCCGAACAACGATCTGCTGCCGGGCATGTATGTCCGCGTCCAGATCCAGCAGGGTTTGGAAAAGGACGCGATCACCGTGCCGCAGCAGGCCGTGCAGCGCAACAATGCCGGCCAGTCGCAGGTCTATGTGGTGAATGCCGACAACAAGGTTGAATTCCGCAACGTCACGCTCGGACGCACCGTCGGCGAGCGCTGGCAGGTGACCTCCGGCCTCAAGCCCGGCGAAAAGGTCATTGTCGAGGGTTTCCAGAAGGTCGGCCCGGGCGCGCCCGTGCAGCCATCCGACTGGGACCCGAATGCAAAGCCCGCGCCCGAACAGGCCAGCGCTTCGGCAGATGCCGGCGAAAAGCCTGCCACCGAAGTGAAGTGAGACCCATATCATGCCCAGTTTTTTCATAGACAGGCCGATCTTTGCCTGGGTGGTGGCGATCTTCATCATGATCGCCGGCATCATCGCTATCCCGCTCCTGCCGGTTTCGCAGTATCCGGATGTCGCACCGCCGCAGATATCGATCAATACCAACTATCCCGGCGCCTCGTCGCAGGACACCTATCAGAGCGTCACGCGGCTGATCGAGGATGAGTTGAACGGCGTCGAGGGGCTGCTTTACTTCGAATCGTCGACCAGCTCCTCCGGCTCGGTCTCGATCGACGCCACCTTCCAGCCGGGCACCGATCCGAGCCAGGCCTCGGTCGACATCCAGAACCGGGTGCAGCGCGTCGAACCGCGCCTGCCCGATCCCGTCAGGCAGCAAGGCGTACAGGTGGACGAGGCCGGCGCCGGCTTCCTGCTGATCATCTCGCTGACCTCGACCGACGGTTCGATGGACGCGATCGGGCTTGGCGATTATCTCAGCCGCAACGTGCTCAGCGAAATCCAGCGCGTGCCCGGCGTCGGACGCGCCCAGCTCTTCGCGACCGAGCGCTCGATGCGCGTCTGGCTCGATCCCGACAAGATGCTCGGCCTCAACCTGACGGCGGCCGACGTCACGGCGGCGATCCAGGCTCAGAACGCGCAGATCGCCTCCGGCTCGATCGGCGCCCAGCCGAATCCGATCACGCAGCAAGTCACCGCTCCGGTCGTCATCAAGGGTCAGCTTTCGAGCCCGGAGGAATTCGGTGCCATCGTGCTCAGGGCGAATGCCGACGGCTCTGCCGTGCGGCTGCGCGACGTCGCGCGCCTCGAGATCGGCGGCGAAAGCTACACCTTCTCCACCCGCCTCAACGGCAGCCCCTCGGCGGCCATCGCCGTGCAGCTCTCTCCGAGCGGCAACGCGATGTCGACCTCGGCAGCGATCAAGGCCCGCATGGACGAGCTCGCGGAGTTCTTCCCGGAGGGGCTCGAATATTCGATCCCCTACGACACCTCGCCCTTCGTCGCGGTGTCGATCGAGAAGGTGCTGCACACCCTCGTCGAGGCCGTCGGCCTCGTCTTCCTGGTGATGTTCCTGTTCCTGCAGAACGTCCGCTATACGATCATTCCCACCATCGTCGTGCCGGTCGCCCTGCTCGGCACCTGCGCGGTCATGCTGGCGATGGGCTTCTCGATCAACGTGCTCACGATGTTCGGCATGGTGCTGGCGATCGGCATCCTCGTCGACGATGCGATCATCGTCGTCGAGAACGTCGAGCGCATCATGTCGGAAGAGGGCCTGACGCCGAAGGATGCCACCCGCAAGGCGATGAAGCAGATCACCGGTGCGGTGATCGGCATCACGCTGGTGCTGGCTTCTGTGTTCATCCCGATGGCCTTCTTCCCGGGCGCCGTCGGCGTGATCTATCGCCAGTTCAGCCTGACCATGGTCGTTTCGATCCTGTTCTCGGCGCTGCTTGCGCTCTCGCTGACGCCGGCACTCTGCGCGAGCTTCCTCAAACAGGTTCCGAAGGGTCACCATCACGCCAAGCGCGGCTTCTTCGGCTGGTTCAATCGCGGTTTCGACCGGACGTCGCACGGCTACACGCGCGCCGTCGGAGGCATCGTCAGGCGGACCGGCCGCTTCATGGTCATCTATCTGGCGCTGCTTGCCGGTCTCGGCTGGGCCTTTCTCCAGCTTCCTTCGTCCTTTCTGCCGGACGAGGACCAGGGCTTCGTCATCGTCATGATGCAATTGCCTTCGGAAGCGACTGCAAACCGCACCACGGAGGTGATCGAGCAGACCGAGACCATCTTCGGCCAAGAAAAGGCGGTCGACACGATCGTCGCGATCAATGGCTTCTCCTTCTTCGGAAGCGGGCAGAATGCGGGGCTCGCCTTCGTGACGCTCAAGGACTGGAGCGAGCGCGATGCAGACAACTCCGCCCAGTCGATCGCCGGTCGCGCCACCATGGCCATGAGCCAGATCAAGGACGCGATCAGCTTCGCGCTGTCGCCTCCGGCGATCCAGGGCCTCGGAACGACGGGCGGATTCTCCTTCCGCCTCCAGGACCGTGCGGGTCTCGGCCAGGCGGCACTCGCCGAAGCGCGCGACCAGCTTCTCGACCTCGCTTCCCAGAGCAAGGTCCTGACCGGGGTCCGCTTCGAGGGCATGCCCGACGCGGCGCAGGTCAGCGTCAATATCGACCGCGAGAAGGCCAATACCTTCGGCGTGACCTTTGCCGACATCAACTCGACCATCTCGACCAATCTCGGTTCGTCCTATGTCAACGACTTCCCGAATGCCGGCCGCATGCAGCGCGTGACGGTGCAGGCGGACGAGACGAAGCGCATGCAGACCGCTGACCTCCTGAACCTGAACGTCCGCAACTCCAACGGCGGCATGGTTCCGCTCTCGGCCTTCGCGGACGTGGAATGGGTCAAGGCGCCGACGCAGACAGTGGGCTACAACGGTTACCCGGCGGTCCGCATCAGCGGCGAGGCCGCTCCCGGCTACTCCTCCGGCGATGCGATCGCCGAGATGGAGCGTCTGGTGGCTGAGCTTCCCGCGGGCTTCGGCTATGAGTGGACGGGACAGTCGCTGCAGGAAATCCAGTCGGGCTCGCAGGCGCCGCTCCTGATAGCACTCTCCTGCCTGCTCGTCTTCCTCTGCCTGGCGGCACTCTATGAGAGCTGGTCCATTCCGGTCTCGGTCATCATGGTCGTGCCGCTCGGCGTCATCGGCGCCGTGCTCGCCGTGACGATGCGCGACATGCCGAACGACGTCTACTTCAAGGTCGGCCTGATCGCGATCATCGGGCTTTCGGCGAAGAACGCGATCCTCATCATCGAGTTCGCCAAGGAACTCCGCGAACAGGGCAAATCGCTCATCGACTCGACGCTGGAGGCTGCGCATCTGCGCTTCCGGCCGATCCTGATGACCTCGCTCGCCTTCACCCTCGGCGTTCTGCCGCTGGCGATCGCGACGGGCGCAAGTTCCGGCAGCCAGCGCGCCATCGGCACGGGCGTCATGGGCGGCATGATCTCGGCGACGGTGCTGGCGATCTTCTTCGTCCCGGTCTTCTTCGTGTTCGTGATGAAGATCTTCGAACGCGGAAGAGCGGCGCCGGAGGCGGCTAAGCCCGCATCCGAAACCACCAGCCCGGCCGAGTAATATCGAAGACGGCCCGCCCACCTACGGCGGGCGGGCCGTCGCTCAAGGAGAATTTGAATAAATGCGCCGAACCAAGGCCGACGCCGAGGCTACAAGACAGAAGATCCTGTGCGCCGCCGAGCGGATGTTCTACAAGAAGGGCGTTCCCAACACGACGCTCGAGGAAGTGGCGAAGGAGGCTGGCGTCACCCGCGGCGCCATCTACTGGCATTTCGCCAACAAGACGGATCTTTTCCTCGCCCTTTACGAGGCCGTGCCGCTGCCCCACGAAGACATGATCGCACGCGAGATCGAAACGGAAGCCTTCGACACGCTCGCCATCGTCGAGAGCGCGACCAGCGACTGGCTGACGACCCTGGCCGCGGACGAGCAGCGGCAGCGCATTCTCGCGATCATGCTGCGCTGCGACTACGACAATGACATGTCCGCCGTTCTCGTGCGCCAGCGCGAAATCGAGGAGCGCCACGATGCCCTTCTCGAGCTTGCCTTCGCCCGCGCACTGGAAAGGGGTCAGTTGCAGGAGCACTGGGCGCCGCCGACTGCGGCGCGGGCCCTGCGCTGGATGATGATGGGGCTCTGTACCGAATGGCTGCTCTTCGGCCGCCGCTTCGACCTCGTGGCCCAGGGGAGCGAAGCACTCCAGTCTCTCTTTGCGGGCTTCCGGCGGGTGCCGGCTCGCGGCGATACCTCCTCCCGCCTCGGCCCTAACTGAGCACTTTGCGCATCTCGACCGAGGTCGGGCGGGTGAAGCCGGGATGGGCGGTTCGCGCCGTCTCCACGAAGCCCCAGGCCGCGAAAGTGGCTTGGTTTCCGGCGAGCTCGATGCGTGTCTGGAGCCTCAGCGCAGGCAGGCCCAGATCGCGCGCCGTTTCCTCGGCGGCGGCGATGAGCATCCTCCCTACTCCCTTTCCCTGGCGGCCGGGAGCGACGGCGAGTTTGCCGATATAGAGACAATCCGCTTCCGGCTTGCAGAAGATGCAGCCCAGGAGCTCGCGCCCGGCGACGGCCGCGAAGGCGATCTCGTCTCTTGCTTTCCGGTTGAGGGACGCCGCCGTCAGCGCATGGGCCGACGAGGGCGGATCGATACGGCCGTCCATATAGGCGAAGGACGCACGGATCAGCGACAGCAACTCCTCGTAACGGTCGAAGCCCTCGTCGATGCGGACGGTCTCCATGCCGTCCTCAGCGCGTGCCGCGCCGATAGCGGATCGTGTTGAATTGGGCGGCGAGCGCATCGTAGAGCAGCAGACGGCCGATCAGCGGCTCGCCGATGCCGGTGACGAGCTTGATTGCTTCCATCGCCTGCAGCGTGCCGATGACGCCGGTGAGCGCGCCTAAGACGCCCGCTTCGGCGCAGGTCGGTACGGTGCCCGGCGGCGGCGGCTCCGGGAAGAGGTCGCGGTAGGAGGGGTTCGGGTGCCCCTCCGCATCGGTCCCGTAGGGCTTCAGCACGGTGACGGAGCCGTCGAAGCGTCCAACGGCACCGGTGACGAGCGCCACGCCTGCCGCCTCGGCCGTATCGGCGGCGAGATAACGCGTATCGAAATTATCCGACCCGTCGACGACGAGATCGTATTGCCGGAAGAGCGCATCGGCATTTGCGGGGCCGAGCCTGACCGGGTGCGCCACGACCTTCACATGCGGGTTGAGGGCGTCGATCGCCGCTGCGGCGCTCTCGACCTTCGGCCGCCCGATATCGGCGGTGGCATGGATCACCTGACGCTGCAGGTTCGACAACGAGACGACGTCGTCGTCGACGATCCCGAGCGTGCCGACCCCGGCGGCCGCCAGATATTGCAGAGCCGGCGCGCCGAGCCCGCCCGCGCCGATGACGAGCACGCGCGCGGCCTTGAGTTTCTGCTGCCCCGGGCCGCCGATCTCCGGCAGCACGATGTGGCGTGCGTAGCGCGCAATCTCCGAAGGAGCGAGCGTCGCATCGGTCGTCATGTCCGTCTCCATGTAATTTTCGCGCAGGGCGCTGCATGTCACCCCGAAACGCGGCCGTTTGCAACGGCCAGATATTGAGCGCGCTCGCCAAGGGCGTCGAACATCGCCCGGTCGGTGCCCGTCATGAAGGACTGGCCGCCGAGCCCATCGACCAGATCGAAGAGGGCGGCGCGGCGTCCCTGATCGAGATGGGCGGCGATTTCGTCGAGCAGCAGCACCGGGGCGTGGCCGGTCATATCCCCGACGAGCCGTGCATGCGCGAGCACCAGGCCGACGAGCAGCGCCTTCTGCTCGCCGGTCGAGCAACGCTCGGCCTCGATGTCCTTTTCCCGGTGGCGGATCAGGAGATCGCTGCGGTGCGGCCCGTCCAGCGTGCGGCCCGCGGCCGCATCGCGGGCACGGCCCTCGGCGAGCATTGCCAGATATCGCTCTTCGAGTTCAAAGGCGGGAATGCCGGCACAGTCATCGAGAAAGCCGGCGAGCGACAGGCTTGCGGACGGAAAGGTCCCATCGCTCCGGCTCCGCTCGACGAGGGCCGAGAGCAGGCCGAGCATCTCCTGACGGGCAAGCGCCATGGAGATGCCGAGCCCGGCCATTTCGCGCTCGATGGCCGACAGCCAGGCGGGATCGGGCCGGAATTCCGAGAGAAGCCGGTTGCGGCTGCGCATGGCGCGGTCGAACTCGCTGGCGCGGCGGCCGTGTTCGGGATCGAGCGACAGGACCAGCCGGTCGAGAAAGCGCCTGCGGTCGGCGGAAGGGCCGGTGAAGAGGCCATCCATCGCCGGAGTGAGCCACAGCACCCTGAGGTGATCGGTGAGTTCGTCGACCGTGCGGGCCGCAGTGCCGTTGATCCTGAGGCGCCGTGATTGCCCCTCCTCGGTCCCTTGAGTGCCCGTGCCGATCTCCACCGACCCTTCCATGCCGTCGACGGCGGCGAAGACCGAGAAACCATCGGGGGCGCCGACGCGGGCGACATCCGCATAGGCAGCGCGCCTCAAACCGCGCCCGGGCGAAAGAAAGGAGACCCCCTCCATCAGATTGGTCTTGCCCGCACCGTTCTCGCCGGTCAGCACCACATGGCGCTGGTCGAGGTCGAGCGCCAGCGTTGCATAGTTGCGGAAGTCGCTCAGTTTCAGGCGTGTGAGAAAGACCTTGTGGGGCATTGCAAGTCCGATATCGACGTTGCTGTCAGGTAGGATGAAAGCCCGGCCAAGGCAAGGCGGAAAGGGTGTTCTGTCCGCCTCTCCCCCGCCTGCGGCGATTCCGTATCCGGGCTGCGCATTTCCGCCCCAATCGCCTGTGGGAAAGCCGTTTTTTTCGGCCGCATCGGAACTTTCCCCGAGCGCGCAAGTACAATATGACAACTGCGTGACAATCGACAGTTGGATGGATCGCTGATGCTCGGCCTGTTTCGCAAGCTCCTCCCCCGGGAAGACCGTTTCTTCGACCTCTTCGCCGATCATTCGCGCACCGTCATGGGTGCGGCGGAGGCACTGAACGCGTTGCTTGCCGGCGGCCCGGACATCGAAAGCCATTGCGACCGCATCGTCGCGCTCGAGAATGAGGCCGACGAAATCACCCGCGAGGTTCTGCTGGCCGTCCGCCGCAGCTTCATCACCCCCTTCGACCGCGGCGACATCAAGGATCTCATCCAGTCGATGGACGATGCGATCGACATGATGCACAAGACGGTGAAGACCATCCGTCTCTACGAGCAGAAGAGCTTCGATCCCGGCATGCAGGCCATGGGTGCGGCGGTCGTCGAGGCCGCCCATCTCGTCGCCGAGGCCATTCCGCTCCTCAGCCGGATCGGTGCCAATGCTCATCGCCTCAGCGCCATCGCCGAGGAGGTGACGCATGTCGAGGATAGATCCGACCAGCTGCACGAGCAGGGCCTGAAGGATCTCTTCCAGCGCCATGGCGCTTCCAACCCCATGGCCTATATCATCGGCAGCGAGATCTACGGCGAACTGGAAAAGGTCGTCGACCGCTTCGAGGATGTGGCAAACGAAATCAGCGGCATCGTGATCGAGAACGTCTGATGGATGCGACGCTCGCCTTCCCGCTGCTCGTGGGGCTCATCGCCGTCGCGCTTTTCTTCGACTTCCTCAACGGGTTGCACGACGCGGCCAATTCCATCGCAACCATCGTATCGACCCGCGTGCTCCGGCCGCAATATGCGGTCTTCTGGGCGGCGTTCTTCAACTTCATCGCCTTCCTCTTCTTCGGGCTGCACGTCGCCGAAACGCTCGGAACCGGCATCATCGATCCGGGTATCGTCACGCCGCAGGTGATCTTCGCGGCGCTGATGGGCGCCATCACCTGGAACATCGTTACCTGGGTCTTCGGCATCCCGTCGAGTTCCTCGCACGCGCTCATCGGCGGTCTCGTCGGCGCCGGCCTGGCCAAGACCGGTTTCAGTTCCATCGTCTGGCAAGGCCTGCTGAAGACGGCCGGCGCCATCGTCATGTCGCCGGGCATCGGCTTCGTTCTGGCGCTGCTGTTGGTGCTGATCGTCTCCTGGCTGTTCGTTCGCCAGACACCCTTTGCCGTCGACAGCACCTTCCGGGTGCTGCAATTCGTTTCGGCTTCCCTCTATTCGCTCGGCCATGGCGGCAACGATGCGCAGAAGACCATGGGCATCATTGCCGTGCTTCTCTTCTCGCAGGGCTATCTCGGCTCGGAATTCTACGTGCCCTTCTGGGTGGTCATCACCTGCCAGGCGGCGATCGCGCTCGGCACGCTCTTCGGCGGCTGGAGAATCGTCCACACGATGGGCTCGAAGATCACCAAGCTCAACCCGATGCAGGGATTCTGCGCCGAGACGGGCGGCGCCATCACGCTGTTCGCCGCGACCTGGCTCGGCATTCCGGTTTCGACCACCCACACAATCACCGGCGCGATCATCGGCGTCGGCGCGGCGCGGCGCGTATCGGCGGTGCGGTGGGGGCTTGCCGGCAACATCGTCGTTGCCTGGGTGATCACCATGCCGGCGGCAGCGTTGATCTCGGCGCTCTGCTATTTCGCCGCGGACCTCGTCGCCTGACGCTTTCGCCGGGCACCCCGTTGGCATTGCCGGCGGCGGGGAGTATATTTCCGCGATCTAATGGAATTGCATCCGGAGAAGAGTGAACTTCCATCGTATCTGGGGAGGAAACGATGACGGACGTCGAGTGGACGATCAAGGGCCGCGAATTCATCCATTGCAATTGCGCCTATGGCTGCCCGTGGCTGCCCGTGCCAGTTCAACGCACTGCCCACCGAGGGGCATTGCCGCGCGATCGGGATCGTCGACATCGACGAGGGGCACCATGGCGATACCCGGCTCGACGGCCTGAGGTGCGGCATGATCGTATCCTGGCCCGGTGCCATTCACGAGGGCAGGGGCGCGGTGGTTCCGATCATCGACGAGCGTGCCTCCGACGAGCAGCGGGAGGCGCTGCTGCGGATCATGAGCGGCCAGGACACCGAGCCCGGCGCCACCTTCTTCCAGGTGTTCGCGACGACTTTCGAGACCTTCCACGATCCGGTTTTCGCGCCGATCGATTTCGAGATCGACGTCGAAAGACGCTCGGCGCGGGTCAATATTCCGGGATGGATGGAGGCTCGCGGCGAGCCCATCGTCAATCCGGTGACCGGTGAGGAGCATCACGCGCGCATCAACCTTCCGCACGGGTTCGAATATGACCGCTGCGAGGTGGGGCGCGGCTGGGCCGAGACGAGCGGGCCGCTGGCAGTTTCGCTCGCCGATTCGCACGCCCACTTCGCCAGACTGCACATGACCGGAAGCGGCGTGGTTCACTGACGCCATGCCGCCCGACACCGCGCTTGAAAGCTTGCTGCGACGGGATCGGGCAATCGTGGCAGCGTCGCTCGTCGCATTGACGGTGGTCGCCTGGACATACACGCTCTGGCTGGCGGCAGCCATGAACATCGACGGCATGAGCATGTCTGCCCCCGGCATGGAAGCGGACATGAAGATGGACCCTGCCATGGATATGGATGGCATGGAGATGGGATCCCGTGGCGCCCTGTCGCTCGGCACCGTCCTCGGCATCTCGCCGCGTCCCTGGAGTTCCGTGGAAGCCGGCGTCACCCTGACCATGTGGATCGTGATGATGGTCGGCATGATGCTGCCTTCGGCAACGCCGATGATCCTGCTCTACGCCCGGGTCGGCCGGCAAAGCCGGATAGCGGGCAAGCCCTTCGCCGCGACCGGTTTCTTCGCCGGCGGCTATCTCCTTGCCTGGGCGGGATTCGCGCTCGTCGCGACGCTTGGACAATGGCTCATGGAGGGAACCCTGCTGACGCCGGCGCTGGCAAGCGCCAGTCGCATCTTCAGCGGTGTCGTGCTGGTGATCGCGGGTCTCTACCAATGGACGTCGCTCAAGGATGCCTGCCTCAGCCAATGTCAGACGCCGATCGTCTTCCTGCAGCGGCACGGCGGTTTTCGCCGCGATCCCGCGGGAGCCGTCGGACTGGGCCTGCGCCACGGGGTCTATTGCATCGGCTGCTGCTGGGCGCTGATGACGCTTCTTTTCGTCGGCGGCATCATGAATGTGCTCTGGATTGCGGCAATCGCCATCTTCGTGCTCGCGGAGAAGGTGATACCGACCGGCCGCGTTCTCTCACGCGTCGCCGGATCTCTGCTCGCGGCGTTCGGCCTTTGGCAGCTCATTTCGGCTTCGATTTAAGTGATGGCGCCGCGGCTTGGCCCCTCATCCGCCTGCCGGCACCTTCTCCCCGCAAGCGGGGCGAAGGGGACTGGTAGCGCCGCCGCTTGTCCCTTCTCCACGTCAGAACGGGGAGAAGTTCGCGGCAGCGGGATGAGGGGCTGCGCGCGGCGTAATCGCCCAGAGCATTGGCTCACTCGCTCAACGTGTCGAAGAAATCCTTCATCCGGGAGAAGAAGCCCGTCGATTCGGGATTGTTCTCCTTGGACGAGATCTGCTCAAATTCCTGCAGCAACTCGCGTTGGCGCTTGGTGAGCTTCTGCGGCGTCTCGATTTGAATCTGGATATAGAGATCGCCGGTCTGGCTGGAGCGCAGCACCGGCATGCCCTTGCCCTTGAGGCGGAACTGCTTGCCGGCCTGCGTGCCTTCCGGCACGGTGACGCGCGATTTGGTGCCGTCGAGGGTGGTGACGTCGAACTTGCCGCCGAGCGCCGCCGTCGTCATAGAGATCGGCACGGCGCAATAGAGATCAGCGCCGTCGCGCTGATAGAATTCGTGCGGCTTCACTGAGAGGAAGATGTAGAGGTCGCCCGCCGGGCCGCCGCGAAGGCCGGCCTCACCCTCGCCGGAAAGCCGGATGCGCGTGCCGTCCTCGATACCGGCCGGAATGTTGACCGAGAGCGTCCGCTCCTCCACGACGCGGCCCTGGCCGTGGCATTTGGTGCAGGGGTCGGCGATCGTCTGGCCGCGGCCGCCGCAGGTCGGGCAGGTCCGCTCGATCGAGAAGAAGCCCTGGGCCGCGCGGACGCGGCCGGTGCCCTGACAGGTGCCGCAGGTCTTCGGGCTGGTACCGGGCTTGGCGCCCGTGCCGGTGCAGACGTCGCAGGTGATGGACGTCGGCACGCGGATCTGCGCCGTCTTGCCGGAATAGGCCTCCTCGAGCGAAATCTCCATGTTATAGCGCAGGTCCGCGCCGCGCTCGCGTCCGCCTGACGAGCGGCGCTGACGGCCACCCATCATCTCGCCGAAGATGTCCTCGAAAATATCGGAGAAGCCGTGCGCTCCGCCGCCGGCGAAGCCGTTGCCGAAGCCTGCGCCCATGCCGCCCTGCTCGAAGGCCGCATGGCCGTAGCGGTCATAGGCCGCGCGTTTCTGCGGATCCTTCAGCGTCTCATAGGCTTCGTTGATTTCCTTGAAGGACTTTTCCGACTCCTGGTCGCCGGGATTCCTGTCCGGGTGATATTTCATCGCGAGTTTGCGAAAGGCGCTCTTCAGCTCCTTTTCGTCCGCGTTTTTTTGAACGCCAAGCGTTTCGTAAAGATCACGTTTCATGCTTCAAAGATCGTCCTGTTATCAGCGACAGGGCTTGCCAGCGCGAAGGATCCGACGGCTGCCTGATTATCTTGCCACAGGATTTAGTAAACCTTTAAGCGCGATACCATAGCCAAGTCGGGGCGGAAGCGGTTTTTTGTCGGAAAACGGCGGTTTCGCAGCCACTTTCCTCCGCAGGGTCGGTTCGCTTCCACGCCTTGGGACTGCAGCCGGTGAACCATCCATGAAAAAGCCCGGGATTGCTCCCGGGCCCGTTCATCGAAAGGCGAAGCCGTCAGGCCGACCGCTTACGGTCGTCTTCGTCCTTGACTTCCTCGTAGTCGGCGTCGACCACGTCATCGCCGGAGCGCTTGGCGTCGGCGGCGGCATCCGCATGGGCGGCGTCCGTCTGCTGAGCCTCATAGATCGCCTGACCGAGCTTCATGGAGACTTCCATGAGGGTATTGGTCTTGGCCTTGATGTCCTCGGCGTCCGGCTCGGAAACTTCGACGGCGCTCTTGAGCGCTGCGATTGCATCCTCGATCGCCTTACGGTCCGTCTCGGAAACCTTGTCGCCATGTTCCTGGAGCGACTTCTCCGAAGAATGGACCAGGCTTTCGGCCTGGTTCTTGGCCTCTACGCCTTCGCGGCGCTTCTTGTCGGCTTCCGCATTGGCTTCGGCATCCTTGACCATCTTCTCGATCTCGGCGTCGGAAAGACCACCGGAGGCCTGGATGCGGATCTGGTGCTCCTTGCCTGTGCCCTTGTCCTTGGCGGACACCTGCACGATGCCGTTCGCATCGATGTCGAACGTGACCTCGATCTGCGGCACGCCGCGCGGTGCCGGCGGAATGCCGACGAGATCGAACTGGCCGAGCAGCTTGTTGTCGGCCGCCATTTCACGCTCGCCCTGCGAGACGCGGATCGTCACGGCGGACTGGTTGTCGTCGGCCGTCGAGAAGACCTGGCTCTTCTTCGTCGGGATCGTGGTGTTGCGCTCGATCAGGCGGGTGAAGACGCCGCCAAGCGTTTCGATGCCGAGCGATAGCGGGGTGACGTCCAGCAGCAACACGTCCTTGACGTCGCCCTGCAGAACGCCGGCCTGGATCGCGGCGCCCATGGCAACCACTTCATCCGGGTTGACACCCTTGTGCGGCTCCTTGCCGAAGAGCTGCTTCACCGTCTCCTGAACCTTCGGCATGCGGGTCATGCCGCCGACGAGAACGACTTCGTCGATCTCGGCAGCCGAAACGCCGGCATCCTTGAGCGCGGCTTTGCAGGGCGCGATGGTCTTCTGGATCAGGTCTTCGACCAGGCTCTCGAATTTGGCGCGGGACAGCTTCATCGTCAGGTGCTTCGGACCGGAAGCGTCCGCCGTGATGAACGGCAGGTTGATTTCGGTCTGCTGCGAGGACGAGAGCTCGATCTTCGCCTTTTCGGCAGCTTCCTTCAGGCGCTGCAGCGCGAGCTTGTCGTTCTTGAGGTCGATGCCCTGCTCCTTCTTGAACTCGGAGGCAAGATATTCGACGAGGCGCATGTCGAAGTCTTCACCGCCAAGGAAGGTGTCGCCGTTGGTCGACTTCACTTCGAAGACGCCGTCGCCGATTTCCAGAACCGAGATGTCGAACGTGCCGCCGCCAAGATCGTAGACGGCGATCGTCTTGCCTTCCTTCTTGTCGAGGCCGTAGGCAAGTGCCGCTGCGGTCGGCTCGTTGATGATGCGCAGCACGTCGAGACCGGCGATCTTGCCGGCATCCTTCGTGGCCTGGCGCTGTGCGTCGTTGAAGTAGGCCGGAACGGTGATGACGGCCTTTTCGACCTTTTCACCGAGATAGGACTCGGCCGTTTCCTTCATCTTCTGAAGGATCATCGCGGAGATCTGCGACGGAGAGTAGCTGGTGCCGTGGGCTTCGACCCAGGCGTCGCCATTGTCGGCCTTGACGATCTTGTAGGGGACCATCCCCTTGTCCTTCTGGGTCGTGGGATCCTCGAAGGTGCGGCCGATCAGGCGCTTGATCGCAAAAAGCGTGTTTTCTGGATTGGTCACCGCCTGGCGCTTGGCCGGCTGGCCGACGAGACGTTCGCCGTCTTCGGTGAATGCCACCATGGAGGGGGTCGTGCGCGCGCCCTCCGCGTTCTCGATCACCTTCGCGTCCTTGCCGTCCATGACGGAGACGCAGGAGTTGGTCGTTCCCAGGTCAATACCAATAACTTTAGCCATGTCGTTCTCTCCTTGCAGCGGACTGTCGGAACCCGGTCAGGCATTCGTGGGACAGCCCCTAACGGGATGGTCTTTGTGTCTCATCGCAGCCGCGGCTGCATCGATGCGGCGTATATAAGGACCGGCGTTTCGGACTGCAAGGCATTCTGCGGGGGGATCGACGGCAAATGCAAGCCGTCTTCCACAAACACCCGGCGGCGGCCCGCTGCCGCTGGTTCAGCCGCCGGTCAGCAGGTCGAACAGCGTCGTTCGGCGGGTTCCACCGGTGGTCTCTCCGACGCCGGCCGGCGGGATTGGCCCTCCGGCCTGTTCTGCAGGCCGGACCTGATCGACGGCGGCCATGCCGTCCATGCTTTCGACGCCGTCCATGCCTGCCGGACGCTCGGGGAAGACATCGGGACTACCCGCGTCGAAGCCATCGGCCGGCATTTCGCCGGCAGCAGCGATGCCGCCCTCGTCAAAGACCGGCTGCACGCCCGTCGTGCCGAAGAGCGGCGAGGGCGAAAGGCCCTCATGCGCCGCAACCATGAAATCGTGCCAGGCCCTGGCGGGAAGGCCGCCGCCGGTGACCTTTTTCATAAATTTTCCGTCGTCGTTGCCGAACCAGATGCCGGTCGCGAGGTTGGAGGTGTAGCCGACGAACAGCGCGTCGCGGAAGGACTGCGTCGTTCCGGTCTTCCCTGCCGCCTCCCAGCCCGGCAGGCGCGCATTTTTGCCGGTGCCGTCCGTCAGCACGCGCACCATCATACGGTTCATCTCGCTGACGATCGCCGGATCGAGCACCCGCGGCGGGTTGTCGTAGGTGTTTTCGTAAAGCACGGTGCCATCGGCGGTGGAGATGCGCCGGATGACGTGCGGCGTCGCCTTGAAGCCGCCATTCATGAAGGGCGCATAGGAGGACGTCAGCTCCACCAGCGTCACTTCCGACGTGCCGAGCGCGATCGATGCATTGGCCTGCATGTCGGAATCTATGCCCAGCCGGTGCGCGAGCTTGACCACGTTCTGCGGCCCGACCTCCATCACGAGCTGGGCGGCGATGGTGTTCAGCGAATTGGCGAGCGCATCGGCGAGCGTCACCTCGCCGCGGTACTTCTGATCGTAGTTCTCAGGTGTCCAGTTGCCGATCCGGACCGGCGCGTCGTTGCGCACGGACATCGGCGTGCGGCCGATCTCGAGCGCCGCCGCATACACGAAGGGCTTGAAGGCCGAGCCCGGCTGGCGCTTCGCCTTGGAGGCGCGGTCGAACTGGCTTTCGGCATAGTCCCTGCCGCCGACGAGCGCCCGGATGGCGCCTGTGCCGTCGATCGAGACGAGCGCCGCCTGGGAGGCGTTGAGCTTGCCGCCTTCGGTCTCGAGCCTCTCGGCGAGCACCTCCTCCGCCTTCTTCTCGAGCGTAAGGTCGATGGTCGTATCGATGACGAGATCTTGCGTGACTTCGCCGATCATGCCGGGGACCTGGTCCATCACCATGTCGGCGACATAGTGCTCGGCGCCGGACCAGAAGCTCTTTGCCCGTGTCGGTGCCTGCGACATGGCCGTCTTGATCTCGGAATCGCTGATGAAGCCTTCCTCGCGCATTGCGCCGAGCACGAGCTGTGCGCGCTCCTCCGCCGCTTCGGGGTCTCGGGCCGGCGACAGCCGTGAAGGAGCCTTCAGAAGGCCCGCGAGCAGCGCCGCTTCGCCGAGATTGACGTCGCGCGCCGACTTGTTGAAGTAGCGCCGCGAGGCCGCCTCGACGCCATAGGCGTTCGACCCGAAGAAGACGCGGTTGAGATACATCGCCAGGATCTGGTCCTTGGTGTATTTCTGCTCCAGCCAAAAGGCGAGCAGCACCTCCTGCACCTTGCGCTCCAGCGTCCGCTCCGGCGAGAGAAACAGGTTCTTGGCAAGCTGCTGGGTGAGCGTGGAGCCGCCCTGGACCATGCGGCCGCTCATGACGTTCGTGAGCATGGCGCGCGCCAGCCCCAGCGGATCGACTCCGAAGTGCGAATAGAAGCGGCGATCCTCGATGGCGATCACCGCCTGCGGGATATAGGGCGACATGTCTTCGAGAGCGACCGCCTCGCCGCCGGTCGCGCCCCTGTTGGCGATTATGTCGCCATTCGCCGCGAGAATCTTGACGTTGGGCGGCCGTTCGGGGATCGACCAGCTCGTCGCGCTCGGCATGCGCGCGCCGTAATAGAGCACGAGCCCGCCGACGCCGATCGCACCCCATATGCCGAGCACGACGCACCAATAGGCGAGCCGCCGGACGAGGCCGAAGAACCCGCCGCCGGAACCACTTCTCCCGGAGCCGCGGCCGCCGGCGCGCCTGCCGCGCTTTTCTCGCTTGGCGCCGCGTTCGGGCGACTTGGCGCGCCTCGGCTTGCTGCCGCCGCCCGCGACGCGATCGCTCGCATCGACGCGCAGGTCGCCGCCGTCGCCGTCGTTACCGCCGAAGGAAGGCTCGATCCGCTGTCCTGATTTGCCGCTCGCCATGCCGGAAGGAAATATCCCTTTGGGGCCGGACCGGGTGCCCATCGCCCGCAAGCGATCCCGGCCGTGCCGTTGTCGTGCGGGAGGCTCCACCCCCTCCGCTGGTGCCGATCCGTTGTACTTTAAATGCGGCAATTTAAGGGGGAGTTAAGAGCTCTCTTGCGAAAAAGGCAGATTGTTCAAAACCTTGCATCGGCGCTGGCTTCCCGGGTCCGGACCTTTGGAAGGCTGAACGCCGTCTTGCATCTGGTGCAATGCTGCAATGCAACATTCGCACTATTACCTCAGCGAGAATGATCTATCCTCCTCCTTGTCGAAGCGCTGTACCTCCTCCCACGGCGCCCGGCATTCGGTCGGTTCACTCCTCCTCCCAGAACCGATCAAGTTTAAGACCCCGAGCCACCTCCTCCCGGCTCGGGGTCTTTCTGTATCTGGCGATGCCTAAAACGCGTGGCGTTCGCGCGACGCGCTTCGGGTCAGGCGAGATGCATAGGGCGAAAAACTCGTGGCTGCGGCCGCAAAGCGCGTGTATCACCACCCCATGAGATCCAAGACAAACGGTTACGTCTTCGCGCTTCTGGCGATCGTCATCTTCTCGATCCAGGACGGCATCTCGAAGCATCTGGGCGCCATCTACCCGCCGGTCTTCGTGGCAATGATCCGCTACTGGGCCTTTGCCGGGTTCGCTGCGGCCATCGCGGCGCGGGCGCCAGGCGGTTTTGCCGCGACCGCGGTGACGAGAAAGCCGCTCATTCAGCTCCTGCGGGGCGTCCTGTTGCCCGTGCAGATCGTCGTGGTGATCACGTCCTTCACCATCGTCGGGCTGGCGCATTCGCAGGCGATCCTCGCCGCCACCCCGCTCTTCGTGGCGCTCCTGTCGATGCCGCTGCTCGGCGAACGGGTCGGATGGCGGCGCTGGTCGGCGATTGCCGTCGGACTCCTCGGCGTTCTTCTGATCCTGAGGCCGGAAGACGGCTCGTTCGACCTGAACTTTCTGCTGCCGCTGGCCGCAGCCGTGATGTTCGCCTTCTATGTCATCACCACCAGGCTTGCCAGCCGTGAGGACTCGGCGATGACCAGCTTCTTCTACACCGGCATCGTCGGTGCCTTCGCGATCAGTCTCGTCGGGCCCTTCTTCTGGGCGACGCTTTCGGGGGCGGACTGGGTCTGGATGGTGCTGCTCTGCATCACCGGCACGTCGAGCCATTATTTTCTGATCCGCGCCTACGACATGCTCGATGCCGCCGCGGTTCAGCCGCTTACCTACCTGCAGCTCGTCTTCGCCTCCATCATGGGGGTGACCATCTTCGGCGAGACGCTGACGACTGGCATGATCATCGGCTCGGTGCTGGTGGTCGCCGCCGGCATCTTCACCCTCTGGCGCGAGCATGTCGTCGGCCGGCAGAAATCCCGCCTGCCGCCGCGGTAAGGTCTTCTCCTTCGACTCAAAATCGTCGGGTTCGTGCCGGACACTCGCGATCGCGCCGGCTTCTCGGCCGGCGGGCTCGTCGTTCGAAAGGAGAGAGTATGAGGATTCGCTGCACCGCGCTGATTGCCCTTGCCGCCCTTGCCGCGCAGGGTATCGAGGCCAGGGCACAGGAAGAATTCCCCTATGTCGACGACCGCTCCGACGGCGCGGCGCTCGTCCGCTCGCTCTACAACGCGATCAATCGGAAGGAATATGCCAGAGCCTACGGCTACTTCGGCGCGTCGAGGCCCGTCGGCGAATTCAAAGCCTTCGCGGACGGTTACGCGAAGACGGTGTCAGTGGAAGCGAAGTTCGGCAAGGTCCTCACGGAGGGCGCTGCCGGCAGCATCTATTCTGCCGTTCCGGTCGCGATCAAATCCATCGAAGAAGGCGGAAAGGCCCGCTTCTTCTCCGGCTGTTACGTGACGAGGATCATCAATCCGTCGCTGCAGGTGCCGCCCTTCACGCCCTATCAGATCGAGACGGCGCGGCTCGACGAAGCCGAAGGCCCCATCGAGGAGGCGATCCCCGCCACCTGCAACGTCCCCTGATGCCTCGAGCAATTCCGGGAAAAGTGCGTAGCGGTTTGCTGGAGGCGCTCTAGCACAATCGAAACCCTACGGCTCCTTCGCGCCACGCTCGGCCAGAAAGCGGGAATGCTCGAAGACGAGGATGACGACGAGCGCCATCACGAAAGGCACGAGGAGGTAGAGCAGCCGGAAAATGGCAAGCGCGGCCAGAACGTCGGCCGGATCCATTTCCGGCAGCGCCGCGATGAAGACGAACTCAAGCACACCGATTCCGCCCGGCGCATGGGAGAGCAGCGCAGCGGAGAAGGATGCGAGGAAGATGCCCAGAATGACCACATAGCCGGGATTGCCGGCTTCCGGCAGCGCGAAATAGATGATGCCGGCAGCGCCCAGGAGCTCGACGGGGGCTATGATCAATTGCCTAAGCACGATGGAGGGCCGCGGGTAATGTAGCTGAAACCAGCGCGTGCGCAGCGGCCGCATGCCGACCAGGCTGCCGAGGACGTAGAGCGCGATGAGCGCGAGAATGAGGCAGCCCGTCGTCAACGACATTTCGATCGGCAGGAACTCCGAAAATCTCTCGATGATATTCGGCCTCAGGAGCAGCACGATGGCCGAGAGCATCAGCGTGCCGAGCGTGAAGGTGAAGGAGCAGAAGGCGACGAGCACGCCCACCTCTCCGGGCGTCAGGCCCTTCGACCGATAGGCGCGGTAGCGCACCACCGCGCCGGAAAAAACGGAGGCGCCGAGATTGTGCGAAAGCGCATAGGTGGTGAACGAGCAGAGGGTGATGAACCACAGCGAGATGCGGTGGCCGAGATGATCGAGCGCCAGCCGGTCATAGGCGGCAAGCGCCGCATAGGCGACAAGCGTCGAACCGATCGCGAGCAGCCAGCTTTCGAGCGATATGGCCTGGAAGCTCGCCAGGAATTCGTTGAGAGACAGGCCGCGCAGTTCATCGACGAGCGCGCGCACCGAAATCAAAATCGCCGCCAGCCCGACGACGGGCCAGAAATATGCCTTGAGCCGTTTCATACCGGGGCTTCTGCGCGATTCCCCGGCGGAAATCGATTTACAAGCGAAGTGTCGCGGCGATGCGCGTGTCCATCAGCAGCGGCCGGTTGGAGGCACGCCAAGCGCATCGCGGTTCTGCCGAGGTGGCGATGCCCATTCTGCGTATTGAAAGAAACATGCTCGGGACGACGCGTCCCGATCCTTGCACTTGCCAACAGCCCATTTCCCACTTTGATTTGTTTTCAAAAAGGGAAGCATCCCAAGGCAGGCAGGTCAAGCAAAGTCGACTTGATATCCGTCGAGCGGGTGCGATTTGTCATTCAGGGCTGACGGCGGTGGACAATGGCCGAACGGTGTTCACCATAGCCCCCCGCCTGCAATGCCTTACCGCGTGCCGAGTGCGTCGAGAATGCGGACCCACGAGCGGATGCCCTTGTGGAAGGACGTGAGCTCGTATTTCTCATTGGGCGAGTGGATGCGGTCGTCGGAAAGACCGAACCCGACGAGCAGCGATTCCATGCCGAGCATCCGCTGGAAATCGCCGACGATCGGTATGGAGCCGCCCATGCCGATCACGACGGCGGGCTTCGGCCATTCATCCGAAAGTGCCGCCTTCGCCGTGGTCAGCAGCGCCGAATCATAGGGCAGATGAATAGCCGGCGAACCGCCATGCGCATGAAATTCGATGGAGCAGTCCGCCGGGATTTTCGAGCGCACATAGGCGCGGAAGCTTTCGCGGATCCTGGCCGGGTCCTGCTTGCCGACGAGGCGGAACGAAACCTTGGCGGAGGCTTCCGCGGCGATCACCGTCTTGAATCCTTCGCCGGTATACCCGCCGGTGATGCCGTTGATCTCCGCGGTCGGCCGCGCCCAGGTGAGTTCGAGCACGGAGCGGCCCCTTTCGCCGGAAGGGATCGAGAGGCCGATCTCGCCGAGGAATTTCTCGGCGGTCTGGCCGAGCGTTTCCCACGTAGCCTTGATCTCCGCCGGCGTCTCCTCGACGCCTTCGTAGAAATCGTCGAGCGTCACGCGGCCGGTCTCGTCGTGAAGGCCGGCGAGAATCTCGGCCAGGATGTGGATCGGGTTCGCCGCCGCGCCACCGAAATAACCGGAGTGCAGGTCGCGGTCCGCCGCCTTGACGACGACCTCCTCGCCGACGAGGCCCCGCAAGCCTGCCGAAATCGCGGGCGTCTCCCGGTCCCACATGCTGGTGTCGCAGACAAGCGCGTAGTCGGCCTTGAGTTCCCCGGCATTGGCTTCGAGGAAGGGCTTGAGCGACGGAGAGCCGGATTCCTCTTCACCCTCGAAGAGAATGGTGATGCGGCAGGGCAAGACACCACGGGCTTCCTTATAGGCGCGCACTGCCTCGACGAAGGTCATCAACTGGCCCTTGTCGTCGGCCGTACCCCGGCCGGTAATGATCTTGCGGCCGGGCTCGACCTCCCTGAGGGAGGGCTCGAAAGGCGGCGTCTCCCAGAGGTTCAGGGGATCGACCGGCTGCACATCGTAATGGCCGTAGAAGAGCAGGTGCGGAGCGTCCGCCTTCCCGGCAGCGTGATGGGCGACGACCATCGGATGGCCGGGCGTGTCGCGCACCGAGGCTTCGAATCCAAGCGTTCCGAGTTCCGCCACCAGCCACTCCGCAGCCTTGCGGCACTCCGCCTTGAAGGCGGGGTCGGTGGAAATGGACTTGATGCGGACGAGGTCGAAGAGCCGCTCGAGGCTCTGCGGGAGATTTGCGTCGGCGCGCTCGAGAACCGGGGTGATATCTGCCATCATGCGAATCCTTTTTGGTTTTCGCGGCAAAACTAGAATCGAAACCCGGCGGCTTTAAGCGAAAACTTTTGATGCAACGATAAATTGTCAGATGAAGAGAATCAGGAGGCGTCGCCGTGGCGCGCCGTATTCGCGAGCGCCATGCGCATATATTGGAGCATGAGTTCTTTCTCGAAGCGGCGAAAGCCGGAAAGCAGCGACTGCTCCGCTGCTGCGGCAGCCTCCTTCGCGGCCGCCTCCATCTTACGGGCTCGTTCCGTCAGGAATATCTGCTGCGAACGCTTGTCGTTCGGATGCTTGCGGCGGACGATAAGGCCGTCGCGCTCCATTCGGGCGAGCGTATTGGCCATGGTTGCCTGCTCGATGTCGAGCCGGTCGAGAAGTTGTCTCTGCGTCAGCCCTTCCTCGGACCATAATTCCAGGAGGACCGGGAACTGCCCGGGGGCAAAGCCGAGTTTCTGACCGCGCTCCTGTAGGGCGCGCGAGAAACCCCTCGCCAACAAGCTGGCCAGGTAAGTCGCAGATTCCATACGATTGAAGGCCATGCCTATGCCTACGCGGGAAGGAGCGCGAAGACAAGTTACAATGCCTGCAATGAAGCCGAACTGCGCCGACTTCACGGGGATTTGAGACTGCGTGGCGAAACGCTTTCGACCGTCGGGCAAAGGCAACAAAAAACCGCCACGGCGCGGAGGCTGCGCCGTGGCGGCTCTTTGAAAGCGGGACAAAGGCCCGGAGAGGGGGATGAGGCCTTTGTCCTCATCTGGTGCGGGCGGGGGACAGGCCAATCACCAGACTCACGGCATTGTATGAGTGCCGCTCGACATGATTTGTGGATTGAAATGTGGCATTTCAAGGATAGGCCGACCGAATCGCGCATTACAAATGCGTAACGTTTGCGTGAGTGTTCGGCGCCGAACTTCAGGGCTCCGGCAATGCCTTTGCCGCTCGACTTAATAGGGTAGTGCGGGAAAAGCGCAATGGACCTTTCCCCTGCCTCGCGCTATCCATGGCCGCATGAAAAACGGTGATCATCTCTTCCTCGTCGACGGCTCGGGCTTCATCTTCCGGGCGTTCCACGCCATCCCGCCGCTCAACCGCAAGTCGGACGGACTTCCCGTCAATGCGGTCGCGGGATTCTGCAACATGCTCTGGAAGCTTTTGACCGACGCGCGCGACACCTCCGTGGGCGTGACGCCGACACATCTGGCCGTGATCTTCGACTATTCCTCGAAGACCTTCCGCAACGGGCTCTACGATCAGTACAAGGCCAACCGGACAGCGCCGCCGGAGGATCTGATCCCGCAGTTCGGGCTCATCCGCCACGCCACCCGCGCCTTCAACCTGCCCTGCATCGAGAAGGAAGGCTACGAGGCCGACGACCTCATCGCGACCTATGCACGGCTTGCCGAGGAGGCGGGCGCCGACGTGACCATCGTTTCCTCCGACAAGGACCTCATGCAGCTCGTCACGCCGAAGGTGTCGATGTACGACAGCATGAAGGACAAGCAGATCACCGTTCCGGACGTGATCGAAAAGTGGGGCGTGCCGCCGGAAAAGATGATCGATCTCCAGGCCATGACCGGCGATTCGACCGACAACGTGCCGGGCATCCCCGGGATAGGGCCGAAGACGGCAGCCCAGCTCCTCGAAGAGTATGGCGATCTGGACACGCTGCTTGCGCGGGCCGGCGAGATCAAACAGCAGAAGCGGCGCGAGTCCATCATCGCCAATGCCGATCTGGCGCGCCTTTCGCGTGAGCTCGTGACGCTGAAGAAAGACACGCCGCTCGACGTTCCGCCCGAGGACTTCAGGCTCGATTCGCAGGACGGCCCGAAGCTCATCGCATTCCTGAAGGCGATGGAATTCACCACGCTCACGCGCCGCGTCGCAGCGGCGACGGATACGGATGCAGAAGCGATCGAACCGGCTCATGTGCCGGTCGAATGGGGCGCGCAAGCGCATGGGCCGGATCTAGACGTCGGAGAGGCCGGCGGCCCGCCGCCGTCGCCGCAATCATCGAGCGCGACGCCGCCTAGGGGAAATGCGGCCAGGGCGGCTGTCTCGTTCCTCTCCTCCGGCCAGGATGCCGATACGACCGGCGCGACGCCCACCGGCCTCGCCGAGGCGCGTGCGGCCTATTTCGGCAAAGCCCCGTTCGACCATCCCGGATATCGCACCATCCGCGATATCGATACGCTCGAGCGTTGGATCGCAGACGCCCGCGAGGCGGGGCTCGTCGGCTTCGATACCCAGGCGACGTCGCCCGACGCCATGCGCGCCGACCTCGTCGGCTTTTCGCTCGCGGTCGCCGATTACGCGAACGACCCGTCGGGCTCGAGGATCAGGGCGGCCTACGTGCCGCTCGCCCATAAGAGCGGCGTCAGCGACCTCCTGGGGGGTGGACCTGTCGACAGCCAGGTTCCGGTCCGGGAGACCTTAAGCCGGCTAAAGGAGCTGTTGGAGGACCCGTCCGTCCTGAAGGTGGGGCAGAACCTGAAATACGGCTACCTCGTGATGAAGCGGCATGGCATCGCCATGCGAAGCTTCGACGACACGATGCTGATGTCCTATGTGCTCGATGCCGGCAACGGCGCCCACGGCATGGATTCGCTTGCCGAGCGGTGGCTTGGCCACACGCCGATCGCCTATAAGGACGTCACCGGCACCGGCCGGTCTTCGCTCACCTTCGACTTCGTCGACATCGACAAGGCGACGGCCTATGCGGCGGAGGATGCGGATATCGCGCTGAGGCTTTGGCATGTGCTGAAGCCCCGGCTCGCCGCCAAGGGGTTGACGCGCGTCTACGAGCGGCTGGAGCGGCCGCTGATCTCCGTCCTTGCCGGGATGGAGGAACGCGGCATAACCGTCGACCGGCAGATTCTGTCACGCCTCTCCGGCGAGCTGGCGCAGGGGGCGGCGGCGCTCGAAGACGAGATCTATCGCCTCGCCGGCGAGACATTCACCATCGGCTCGCCGAAGCAGCTCGGCGACATTCTCTTCGGCAAGATGGGTCTTCCGGGCGGCTCCAAGACCAAGACCGGGCAATGGTCGACCTCCGCGCAGGTGCTCGAGGACCTCGCGGCCGCCGGACACGACTTGCCCCGCAAGATCGTCGACTGGCGGCAGCTGACCAAGTTGAAATCGACCTATACCGACGCCCTGCCCGGCTTCGTGCACCCGGAGACGAAGCGCGTCCACACCTGCTTTGCAATGGCTGCGACGACGACGGGGCGGCTTTCCTCCTCCGATCCGAACCTGCAGAACATTCCGATCAGGACCGGCGAAGGCCGCAAGATCCGCACGGCCTTCGTGGCGACGCCGGGACACAAGCTTGTCTCGGCGGACTATAGCCAGATCGAGCTGAGAGTGCTCGCCCATGTGGCCGACATCCCGCAGCTGCGCCAGGCTTTCGCCGATGGCGTCGACATCCATGCGATGACAGCTTCCGAAATGTTCGGCGTGCCGGTGGACGGCATGCCGAGCGAAATTCGCCGCCGCGCCAAGGCGATCAATTTCGGCATCATCTACGGCATCTCCGCCTTTGGGCTCGCCAACCAGCTTTCGATCGAGCGTTCGGAGGCGGGGGATTACATCAAACGCTATTTCGAGCGCTTCCCCGGCATCCGGGACTATATGGAGAACACCAAGGCCTTTGCCCGCGAGAACGGCTATGTCGAGACGATTTTCGGCCGCCGGGCCCACTACCCGGACATCCGCTCGTCCAATCCGTCGATGCGCGCCTTCAACGAGCGCGCTTCGATCAACGCCCCCATCCAGGGCTCGGCCGCCGACATCATCCGCCGTGCCATGGTCAAGATGGAACCGGCACTCGAAGCGGCGAAGCTCTCCGCGCGAATGCTGCTTCAGGTCCATGACGAGCTGATCTTCGAGGTGGAGGATGGCGAGATCGAGCGGACCATTCCGGTGATCATCTCGGTGATGGAGAACGCCGCGATGCCCGCGCTCGACATGAGGGTGCCGCTCAAGGTCGATGCGCGCGCGGCACACAACTGGGACGAGGCGCATTAAGGCCTGTCGAGATTCGGGGTACCCGCAGCGGCTTGTTCGATTACCTCATCCTGTGCTCGTCACAGGGATGAGGTAAGAGGAGACTGCAGTTCTCCGATGCGTTTCCTACAGCGCCGCGCGTCCTATCGGACGCGCAAAGGTTCAGTCCCGCCCCGGCAGGACCCTGTCCGGCGGGCGATGGCCGTCGAAGAAGGTGCGGATGTTGATCACCACCTTCTCGCCCATGTCGATACGGCCTTCGAGCGTCGCGGAACTCATATGCGGCAGGAGCACGACCTTTCCCTCGCCGGCAAGTTTGATGAGCTTCGGATTGACGGACGGCTCGTTCTCGAAGACGTCGAGCCCGGCGCCGGCGATCTTGCCCTCGCGGAGGCTCTTGATCAGCGCCGCCTCATCGATGATGCCGCCGCGCGCGGTGTTGACGATGTAGCTGTCGGGCCGCATCAGCGCCAGCCGCCGGGCCGAGAGCAGATGATAGGT
This sequence comes from Sinorhizobium meliloti, assembly GCF_017876815.1. Lineage (NCBI taxonomy): Bacteria > Pseudomonadati > Pseudomonadota > Alphaproteobacteria > Hyphomicrobiales > Rhizobiaceae > Ensifer > Ensifer meliloti. Next base: position 1,160,911 of record NZ_JAGIOS010000001.1, read on the forward strand.
CGCCGGAGTCGACGGGCAGTTGACGGAGACGATGTCGACGCGGGCAAGCATCTGGTCGAGGCTGTCCCAATAGGTCGCTTCCAGCATCTCCTCGGTTTCCGGTTTGACGCGGTGGCGATTGTGATAGTGGATCGAAAGCCCGAAGGCCTTGGCACGGCGGGCGACGGCGGTGCCGATTCTCCCCATGCCGACGATGCCTATGCGTTTGCCGGCAATGCGCCGGCCCAGCATCCAGGTGGGAGACCAGCCTGCCCACTCCCCCTTGCGGTCGGTCAGCACCTGCGCACCTTCGGCGAGCCGGCGCGGCACCGCGAGGATCAGCGCCATGGTCATGTCGGCCGTGTCCTCGGTCAGGACGTTCGGCGTGTTGGTGACGGTTATGCCCTTGCGTGCGGCCGCATCCACATCGATGTTGTCGACGCCGTTCGAGAAGGCGGCAATCAGCTTCAGCTGCGGCCCGGCCTGCTCGATCAGCGCCGCATCGATCCGGTCCGTCACCGTCGGCACGAGCACGTCGGCCCGCTTGACCGCGGCGACCAGCTCCGGCTGGCTGCGCGGCGTGTCATCGATGTTCAGCTCCGCGTCGAAGAGCTCACGCATCCTGGTTTCGACGACATCCGGCAGTTTGCGGGTGATGTAGACCGTTGGCTTTTTCTTGCTTGTCATTGCTGTGAGCGGCGCCCTCGTTGACGGGTCCTTAACCAAGTCGGGTGATAGTTCTCCCCATAGCCGCAATTTCTACCAGACCCGGTGGGGAACACAATTGAAAGTCGCCGCCCCGTGCGGGGATTTGAAAAGTGCGGGGATTTGCGAGCGCCTGGCCGGTCAGCACCGCAAGGGCTTTCGCCAAGCCCTGCTTACGTTCGGAAGATGAGCTTCGTCATGCGTCACTTCATTTCACGAGTTTCCACCCTCACGATGGCAGCCTTGCTCGGAGTGGTCTTGACGGCCGGCACCGCCCAGGCGCAGGCGGCGAAGGGGCCGAGCGGCCTTCCCCTCCCCCGCTTCGTCAGCCTGAAGGCGAAAAGCGTGAACTTGAGAATCGGTCCGAGCGTCGACTATGCCGTCGCCTTCCGCTATCTCAAATCCGGCGTGCCTGTCGAGATCATCCAGGAATATGACAATTGGCGCCGTATCCGCGACGCCGACGGAACCGAGGGCTGGGTCAACCAGGCGCTTCTGTCCGGCGACCGCACGGCGCTGGCGGCCCCGTGGATGCGCAGCAAGGGAGAGGGTGTGTTCGTCAACATGCGGCGCGATCCGCAGGGGACGGCGTCGATCGTCGCGCGCGTCGAACCAGGCGTCATGCTGCACATCGGCGAATGCAACGGCGACTGGTGCCACGCCGAAACTCAAGGGGTCGAAGGCTGGATTGCCCAGAGCGAGATCTGGGGAGCCTATCCCGGCGAGGCCTTCAAGTAAGCGTTTCGGGCGGGACGGCGTCAGCTCCCTGGTTTTTGGCGTTCGAGCTTGGAAATAAGATCGGCGACGAGCTCGTCGGGGTTCTTCTTCGCGGTGTCGATGACGAGGGGTCGCGATCCCCAATCTTCGTAAACGCGATCGGTGATCTCTTCCCAGGTCGGTTTCGTCAGACCCGGTACGTCGGAAAGCCGGGTTTCCGCGCGGCGGCGATGTTCCGCCTTGTCCGAGCAGACGACCTCCAACTCGACGGCCGGCGCCGCCGACCGGTCTGCTACCGCGAGCCAGGCGGCTCGCGTCACACCCAGGCCATTGACGGAATCCGCGATGACGGTGTGGCCGAGCGTGAGGTTGTCTTCAGCCACCCCGTAGGCCGTTACATATCCTGCGGCGCCGACGACGGAACCCGGTACGCCCGAAGCCCGAATGCATTGCTCGATCGTATCGACGCGCACATGCACCGCGCGTAATCGCTTCGCCAAAGCGCGAGCAATCGTCGTCTTCCCGGATCCGGGCAAGCCTCCCAAGATGATGAGCATCAACGCGTGCTTTCCATTCGTCGCTCGGACGAGAGCCTCAGACGAGAGCTGCCTGGCGGGCGGCGGTTGCAAGCGAGACCAGCGGCCGCGGGCCGATCTGGCCAATGACGATACCGGCGGCCAGATTGCCGAGCTTGCTGCACTCCTCGAGCGAGCGGCCGCTGGTATACCCGAAGAGGAAACCGGCGGCATAGAGATCGCCGGCGCCGGTGGTGTCGACCACCTGCTCCAGAACGCTCGCACCGACGCGTACGCGCTCAGCGCCGCGCACGACGACGGAGCCTTCCTCGCTCAGCGTGACCGCCGCAAGCTTGCAGTCCCTGGCCAGCAGCTCGAGCGCGCGATCGAAGTCCTCGGTCTCGTAAAGCGCGAGCGCCTCCTGACGGTTGGCGAAGACGATATCGACCGTGCCCGAGCGCATGAGCTCGAGAAACTCGCTCCGGTAGCGATGCACGCAGAAACTGTCGGACAGCGTCATCGCCGTTTCCCGCCCATGGGCATGGGCGATGCGCGCCGCTTCGCGGATCGCATCCTTGGCGCGTGGCGGGTCCCAAAGATAGCCTTCGAAATAGGTAACCTTCGACTGGGCGACGACGTCGTCCTCGACATCCTCCGGGCCGAGCTCGACGCAGGCGCCGAGATAGGTGTTCATCGAGCGCTCGCCGTCCTCGGTCACGAAGATCATCGAGCGGGCCGTCGGGGGATGGCCGTCGAGCGGCTTCGTCTGGAAATGGACGCCCTGTGCGCGGATGTCATGGGTGAAGATTTCGCCGAGCTGGTCGTCGGCGACCTTGCCGAAATAGGCGGCGCGGCCGCCGAGGCTCGCGACGCCTGCCGCCGTATTGCCGGCGCTGCCGCCGGAGGCTTCGACTGCCGGTCCCATTCTCGAATAGAGCAACTCGGCGCGATCGGCATTGATGAGGTTCATCGCGCCCTTGATGATGCCGTTTTCTTCGAGAAAGCTGTCATCGCAGCGCGCAATGATATCGACGATCGCGTTGCCGATCGTCAGAACGTCGTATTTTGCCATGAACTCCGTCCGGGTTTCCTTAGTGACCGGTGTTCGTTAATAGCGGTTTTCCGGCCATTTGGAAGACGCAACAGCGTTATGCGTCTTTTCAAATGCAGTAAGGCTCCCGCATGCAGCGGAAATTCCGGGGATGCCGACGATCACGTCGGCAACGCCTTTGCGTCATAGGCGGCGGCGAACTCGGCGCTCGGCGGGATCGGCTTGATGATGTCGATCATCACGCCGTTCGGATCGGCCGTGATGAAATGACGCTGGCCGAAGTCTTCGTCGCAGATCGGCTTGAGGATGGGCAGGCCCGCTTCACGCATCTGGGTATAGAGCCGATCGGGATCTTCCACCTCGAAATTCAGGAGCAGGCCCTGCACCGGCGCCCGGTGCCGTTCGGGCACCGTCTCATGACGGTAATCGAGGACCGCGAGCGTCACATGTTCGTTCTCGGTCGACTGGAGGTGCATGTACCAATCGCTTACGAAAAGCGCCTCGAAGCTTAGATGCCTGACGTAGAAGTCCGCCGTCTGCCGAACGTCCTGCGTCATGATCACCGGATAATAGCTTGTGGATTTCATCCTTTCCCTCCGTTGTTCGATCACATACAATCTGCATGTATCCTTCAATAACATACAGGCTGCATGTATGCAACAGAGAGAAACAAGACGCTCCAACCGGGAGCGCTCCGATGCAACCCGCACGGCGATCCTCGATGCCGCACGCACGCTCTTCGTCTCCAGGGGCTACGCCGAAACCGCGACGCCGGACATCGTTGCCGCAGCCGGGCTCACGCGCGGCGCGCTCTATCATCACTTCGAGGACAAGAAGGCGCTGTTTCGGGCGATCGTAGAAAGGGAAGCACGCGAGGTCGCGGCGATGATCGAGCAATTGGCCGGTGCTCCCCTCCCACCCCGCGAGGCACTGCTTGCAGGAGCGGCGGCCTATTTCGACGCCATGGCCGTTCCGGGCAGGGTACGCCTGCTGTTGCTCGACGGGCCGGCCGTGCTGGGCGTCACCGAAATGGCGGCTCTCGACGCCGCCCATGGCGGCAGAACGCTGGAGGAAGGCCTCGCCGCCGCCATGGCTCCGCACCGCCTGGAGGAGAAGACGGTCAAGGCGATGGCATTCCTGTTGTCCGCCGCCTTCGACCGCGCTGCGCTCGAGATCGATGCGGGCGCTGCACGGGCCGACTATGCTTACGCCATCGACAGGCTGATCGACCGCCTGATCGCTCAATGAGGAAAGTGATTGCGAGCGGATGAGGAAAAGTGTGTGCGGTTTTCCGCCCGTGATTTTAGGTCGACCCGACCTGAAATCATCGTGATCTGGCGGCGACGGAGATCGCCTGCGGCGGCAATTCCACGAGCGGGGCCGGGATATCGCAGGTCTTTTCCGGCGATTTGCAGAGGTCCGCTATCACGCAGCGCTCGCATTCCGGCCGGCGCGCCTTGCAGACATAGCGGCCGTGCAGGATCAGCCAGTGATGGGCATGGAACAGATAGTGCTCGGGGATCACCCGCAGGAGGTGCGCCTCCACCTCGTCCGGCGTCTTGCCCGGCGCAAGACGGATACGGTTGGCGATGCGGAAGATATGGGTGTCGACGGCCATTGTCGGCTGGCCGAAGGCCATCGAGAGCACGACGTTCGCGGTCTTTCGCCCGACGCCGGGCAGCGTCACGAGCTCCTCGCGCGTGCGCGGCACCTCGCCGCCGAAGTCGGCGATCAGCTTCTCGGAGAGGGCGATCACGTTTTTCGCCTTGTTGCGGTAGAGGCCGATCGTCTTGATATAGTCGCGGACCCGTTCCTCGCCGAGCGCGAGCATCTTCTCCGGCGTATCGGCGACAGCGAAGAGCTGCCGGGTCGCCTTGTTGACGCCGGCATCCGTCGCCTGCGCCGAGAGGGCCACCGCCACGACGAGCGTGAACGGATTGACGTGCTCGAGCTCGCCCTTCGGCTCCGGACGCTGCACCGAAAAGCGGCGGAAGATTTCCTCGACTTCCGCCGTGCGGTAGGCACTGCGTGGCCCCGTGCGGCCTCCCGTGCGGCGCGTTGTCGCTTTCGCAGGCTTTGGCTCTTGTGGTGGCGATTTGAGCTTCACGTTTTTCATGCTGCATCTATAGTCAAGGGTCATGATCAAAGGCAACGCCGCGCCAAACATCGATGACGAGCCGATCTTTGCGGCCGAACTCACCCCCTACCGCTCGCTGGGATACAGGGGCTTCAAGATTTTACTGATGATCGCCGGCATCATGAGCCTGATGCACATCGTCGTGTTTCTGGTCATCGGCGCCTGGCCGATCGTCTTTTTCTTCGGCCTCGATTTGATCCTGCTCTTCGGTGCCTTCTGGCTCAACTACCACGCTGCGCGGGCCCGCGAGGAGATCAGCGTTTCGCGCACCGACGTTTCGGTCAGGAAGTTCGCGCCGTCGGGGAGGATGATCGAACACCGCTTCAACACCTTCTGGGCGCGCTTCAGCATCAAGCGCCATCAGGAGATCGGCATCGTGTCGATGAAGATCAGTGGCGGCGGCCGGCAGACCGATATCGGCTCCTTCCTCAACCGCGACGACCGCGAAACCTTCGCCGCCGCCTTCGCACGGGCGCTGGCGACCGCCAGGTCGCGCTGAGCCGGCCGGCCGACCGACAAGAATCGGGTGGTTATAGGATCGCCCGCATGATTATCTGTGGCACAAGGAGATGATCATGAACGTCGTTACATCCATTCCCACCGACATCACCCCGGAAGGCACCGACTACGACACGGTCCGGCGTGTGATCGCGATGCTGACCGAAGATTATCGCGAGCAGCCGTCGCTCGAGTCGCTCGCCCGGCGCCTCGGCCAGTCGCCGACGCAGCTCCAGAAGGTCTTCACCCGTTGGGCCGGGCTTTCGCCGAAGGCCTTCCTGCAGGCGGTCACCCTCGATCACGCCAAGCGCCTCCTGCGCCAGGAGGACATGCCGTTGCTCGAGACCAGCATCGAGGTCGGTCTTTCAGGTCCGAGCCGGCTGCACGATCTCTTCGTCACCCATGAGGCCATGTCGCCCGGCGAGTGGAAGGCGCGCGGCGCCGGCCTCACCATCCGCTACGGCTTTCACCCCTCGCCCTTCGGTACGGCCCTGGTGATGGTGACCGATCGCGGCCTCGCCGGCCTTGCCTTCGCCGATTCGGGCGAGGAGCGCGCGAGCTTCGAAGACATGGCCGCCCGTTGGCCGAACGCCACCTATGTCGAGGACAGCGCGGCGACGGCGCGCTATGCGGCACGCATTTTCGACCCCGACCGCTGGTGCGCGGAAGAGCCGCTCCGGATTTTCCTGATCGGTTCGGATTTTCAGATCCGCGTATGGCAGACCCTGCTGCAGATTCCGCTCGGCAAGGCCACGACCTATTCCAGGATCGCCGAAAACCTCGGCCAGCCGACGGCCTCGCGTGCGGTCGGCGCCGCGGTCGGGCGCAACCCGATCTCCTTCGTCGTGCCCTGCCATCGTGCACTCGGCAAGACCGGCGATCTCACCGGCTATCACTGGGGATTGACGCGCAAGCGCGCGATCCTCGGCTGGGAGGCGGGGAAGGCTTGAGGGGTTGCCCTACAGCGCCGCGCGTCTTATCAGACGCGCAAGGGTCGCTGTAGCACTTTGATCTGCTGCATGTTTCCTTTAATCGTATACGATTAAAGGAAACATGCAGTAGATTGCCCCTCATCCGCCTGCCGGCACCTTCTCCCCGCAAGCGGGGCGAAGGGACAAGCGGCGCCGACTGAACCTCGCATTCACCGCCGGCTCAAGGGAGCGAGCGGGCGCGGCATATCCCTTCTCCCCGCCTGCGGGGAGAAGGTGGCGGCAGCCGGTTGAGGGGCAATCCCTTCCCTCGAACCCACCAGGTCTGCAAACGGCAAATCTCGAGGATGACGACCGAGGGAGGTTGAGGCGGTTGGGTTCCCGAGGGATCCCGGGATCCATTCATCAGCAGTATCCGCCGCACCAGCCCGCAAGAGGTGTGTGCCTCAATGCGCCCCGGACATATCCCCTAGCACTTCCTTCGAAGCGACGGTCGAATCCGCGTTCAGCTTGTAGACCATCGGCACTCCGGTCGCGAGGTTGAGCTTGAGGATCTGCTCCTTGGTCAGCTTGTCCAGCACCATGACGAGGGAGCGCAGCGAGTTGCCATGGGCGGCGGCGAGCACCTTCTCGCCCGAAAGCACGCGCGGCAGGATGTCGGTCAGGTAATAGGGCCAGACGCGCGCGCCGGTGTCGCGCAGGCTCTCGCCGCCGGGCGGCGGCACGTCGTAGGAGCGGCGCCAGATATGGACCTGCTCTTCGCCCCATTTCGCCCGCGCATCGTCCTTGTTGAGACCGGAGAGGTCGCCGTAGTCGCGCTCGTTCAGGGCCTGATCGCGGATCGTTTCGAGCGACGACTGGCCGACGGCGTCGAGGACGAGCTGGCAGGTACGCTGGGCCCGGATGAGGACGGAGGTGAAGGCGATGTCGAATTTGATGCCGTAATCGGCAAGCGCCTTGCCGCCGGCCTTTGCCTCCTCGATGCCGAGTTCGGTGAGGTCGGGATCGCGCCAGCCGGTGAAGAGGTTCTTCAGGTTCCAGTCGCTCTGGCCGTGCCGGACAAGGACGAGGGTGCCGCTCATTTCGATTTCCTCTTTGTGAATTATCGGATGTCAGTCGAGCCCGAGAACGTCGAGCATGGAGTAGAAGCCTGGCTTCCGGCTCCGCCCCCAGAGGGCGGCAGCGACGGCGCCGCGGGCGAAGATGGAGCGGTCGGTCGCACTGTGCGAAAGGGTGACCATTTCACCCTCTCCGGCAATCACAACCGAGTGCTCGCCGATGACGGAGCCGCCGCGGAGCGTCGCAAAGCCGATTGACCCTTCGGGCCGCGCACCGGTGTGGCCGTCGCGGACCCGCACGGAGTGATCCGCAAGATCGATGCCGCGCCCCCTGGCCGCCGCTTCGCCGAGAAGCAGCGCCGTGCCCGAGGGCGCATCGACCTTGTGTTTGTGGTGCATTTCGAGGATCTCTATGTCCCACCCCCCGGCCGGAAGCGCACGCGCCGCCTTTTCCGTGAGCACGCCGAGCAGGTTGACGCCAAGGCTCATATTGCCCGACTTGATGACGCGGGCGTGACGGGCGGCGGCGCGGATCCTCGCCTCGTCATCCGCCGAGCAGCCGGTCGTGCCGACGACGTGCACGATGCGCGCCTGCGCCGCAAGGCCGGCGAATTCCACCGTGGCGGCGGGCGCCGTGAAATCGAGGACGCCTTCGGCCTCGACGAAGGCTTCGAGCGGCTTGTCGGTAACGGCGACCCCCATCGGGCCGGCACCGGCAAGCTCGCCGGCATCGCGGCCGATAAACGGCGAGCCGGTCCGCTCGATCGCGGCATGAAGGCGCACGCCGGCGGTCTCGTGAATGATCCGGATCAATGTCTGGCCCATACGGCCGGCCGCGCCGACCACAACGAGCTTCATGTCCGTTTCGTTCATCGTGCAATTCCCTTGTGCTACAGGATCTGTGCCTCGGCGACCGTATCCGCTCCGCTGCCCTGGAGATTGTGGAGGCGAGCGTAAAGACCGTCCGGACGCCGCGCAAGCTCCTCATGGGAGCCTTCCTCGACGACGATGCCTTCCTTCATGACGACGATCTTGTCGGCATTCACGACGGTGGAGAGCCTGTGCGCGATGACGATCACGGTGCGGCCGCTCATCGCCTCTTCGAGTGCCTTCTGAACGGCGGCTTCCGACTCGGTGTCGAGCGCCGAAGTCGCCTCGTCCAGAAGCAGGACGGGCGCGTTGCGGACGAGTGCGCGGGCAATCGACAGGCGCTGACGCTGGCCGCCGGAAAGCGTCACGCCATGCTCGCCGACGGGCGTGTCATAGCCCTGCGGCTGCGCCAGGATGAAATCATGCGCGTAGGCCAGCCGCGCCGCTTCCTCGATCTCGGCATCGGTCGCATCGGGCCGGCCGTAGCGGATGTTGTCGCGGATCGAGCCTTCGAAGAGATAGGGCTGCTGCGAGACATAGGCGAGGCCGGCACGAAGCGATTGCTTGGTGACGCCGGCGATATTCTGGCCGTCGATCAGTATCTCGCCGGACAGCGGATCGTAGAAGCGCGGGATCAGGCTGATGATCGTCGACTTGCCGGCGCCCGAGGGGCCGACGAGCGCGGTGGTCTTGCCGCCCTCCGCGCGGAAGCTGACGCCTTTGAGGATCTCCTCGCCGGTGCCATAGGCGAAGCGCACGTCGCGCAATTCGACGGTCGCCTCGCCGAGCCTCAGCTCGGTGGCGTCCGGACGGTCGCGCTGGTGCGGCACCGTGTCGAGAATCTCGTAGATCATGCGGGCATTGACGGCCGCGCGCTCCATCGAAACCTGCAGGCGCGCGAGACGCCGAGCCGGATCATAGGCCATGAGCAGGGCGGTAACGAAGGCGAAGAACGCCCCGGGCGGCACGTTGTGATAGATCGTGCGGAAGGCCGCATAGGCAAGCACGCTCGAGATCGCCAGTCCCGCGAAGGTCTCGGTCATCGGCGCCGTGCGCTCGCTGAGGCGCGCGATGCGGTTTGCCCGGTTCTCGGCACGATCGATGATAGACTCAACCTTGCGCCGCAATTCGTTCTCCATCGTGAAGGCCTTGACGATGGTGATGCCCTGGATCGTCTCCTGCATGGCGCCGAGAACCCGGCTGTTGACCTCGACGGCCTCGCGCGTCGCCAGGCGCAGGCGCCTCGAAATGTAGCGGAGCCCGAGGAGCAATGGCGGTGCGACGAAGAAGACGATCAACGACAGGAGCCAGTCCTTGCTGAACATGACCACGACCAGGCCGATCAGTGTCAGGAGGTCGCGGGCGATAGACGTGACCGTCATGTTGAGCACGTCGCGGATGCCGCTGACGTTCTGGCTGACTTTGGCGGCGAGCTGGGCCGAGCGGTGCTCGTGGAAATAGCCGACGCTGAGCGCCATCAGATGCGCATAAAGCCGGCGCTGATAGCGCGCCACGATGTTGTTGCCGATCTTGGAAAGGGCGACCGCCTGCCCGTAGGTCGCAAGCCCCCTGAGGACGAAGGCGGCGAAGATCGCACCGCAGATCAGGAGCACGATGTCGGCGCGCCTGTTGGCGAAAGCCTCGTTGACGACCGCCTCCATGATCCAGGCGGTGAAGCCGGTCGTCGCCGCCACCACGACAAGGCATGCGATTGCGAAAGCATAGCCGCGGATGTGGTCGCGGCCGTTTTCGGCGATGACGCGCTTGAGGATTCCCGTGATCGTCTCGGAATCGACTGCGCGCTTGTTTCTATCCTTGGCGTTCAATAAGCCCGTCTTCCCTGAGCCCGCTCGCGTACCGCACCCCGGCATCGCTTTCGGGGGCTCTATAGTGCTTTGCTGCCGTTTTGGCGAGTCTCTGCGCCGGCCGCAGCGTCACCTTCTCCAACGGCGTCCCTCCATTGCAACACCGAAGTCCCTCGGCGTGCGGGCAAAGGCCGCGAGGCCGGAGAGCGCCGCCATGGGGTGAATGACGGCGAAGGTCGGAATCGTCCGCATCAATGCCGAATGAGGCGCCTTGTCCTCGAAGGCCGCGCGAAATTCGGGCTTCGTCAGTGCCGGCAGTATCTTCTGCGAAATGCCGCCGGCAAGGAATACGCCGCCGCGCGCCATGAAGATCAGCGCCATGTCGCCGGCAACGCGCCCGAGATAGGTCGCAAAGAGCGACACGGTTTCGACCGCCGCCGCATCGGCGCCGGAGAGCGCGCTCGTCGTCACTGCCGCCTGATCCGCAAGAACCGCTTCCTCGCCATTGGCGGCGCAGACAGCGCGATAGAGATTCATGATGCCGCGGCCGCACAGGATCTGCTCGCCGGCCATGCGTCCCTCGATCGGTTCGAGGAAGGGCCAGATCCGGAAGTCGCGCTCCGTCCGGGGACCTATATCGACATGACCGCCCTCGCCGGGCACGGGTATCCAGGTATGCTGCGCATAGACCAGTCCGGCGACGCCCAGACCGGTTCCCGGGCCGAGCACGACGCGCGAATGGAAGGGCCGGACGGCTCCGCCGCCGATCTGAACGACATCCTGATCGGCCGGCGCGGCGATGGCGAGCGCCTGGGCCTCGAAGTCGTTGATGACCAGCACATCCTCCAGCCCGAGGCTCGCCAGCATGTCCTTCGGACGAATCACCCAGCCGGCATTCGTCAGCGGTATCTCGTCGCCCTTGATCGGCCCGGCCACGGCGAGGATCGCCGAGCGCGGCTGGACGGAGGTCTTGTCGAGGATGCCTTTCTGCATCGCCTCCTCGATCGTGGCGAAATCGCCCGTTCTGATCGGGGCCAACTGCTTCGGTTCGCCGTAGGCGTCGGTGAGCAGTGCGAAGCGGGCATTGGTGCCGCCGATGTCGCCGATCAGGATCGGAAAGGGAAAGCTGTGTTCACTCGCATTGGGCATGGAAGAAGTCCGTCCTGGTCGCGGTGTGAGTGTCGCGGCGTGAAGGTCCCGGGATTATGTATCAGTTGCGCCTGAAGTCGATCAACTGCTCGGCAGTCGCGCGGTTGAGCGCCATCGGGATGTCATAGACGATCGCCAGGCGCATCAGTGCCTTGACATCGACGTCGTGCGGCATGGCCGTCAACGGATCGACGAAGAAGATCAGGCAGTCCACGTCGCCCGTGGCGATCAGCGCGCCTATCTGCTGGTCGCCGCCGAGCGGACCGCTCTTCAACCGGACGATGTCGAGCGCCGGACACACGTCGAGAACACGGCCGCCGGTGGTCCCCGTGGCGACGATCTTCCACTTGGACAGGACCGCCTCGTTCGCCTTTGCAAAAGCCGCGAGGTCATCCTTCTTCTGATCATGGGCGATCAGGGCGAGACATTTCCGATCTGCCATGCGAGAGCCCCCTCGGCGAAAGTACATGGAGCGGTTGGGCGGCTCGATTGGCGCGCGCAAACGAACCGTTTAAATCGATTTGAAGGGCCTATACATGAGCACCGTGAATTTGCAAAGGCGCTATTGCAGCCCGGGCCGCGGCGAGGGTACCGGAATGTTTGCGAGCGGCGCTTCGCCGGCCGCCTCGATCACGGCCTCTATGCTGGTCGCGGCAGCGGGAATTGCGGCAGGGGCGCGATAGGCGGTGCCGTAGGTAGCCTCCTGTTCGGAAGCGGGTGCGGGGCCGTTCAGCACCAGCGCGCAGGCCTTCGGCAGATCGGCAAGCTTCGCGAATTTCGGCTTCGGCGGCTTCGCTCCGGGTTTCTGCTTCGGCTTTGCCCAGGGCTCGTCCGTGAACCACCAGGCGAGCGACTTGTCGCAGCCGTCACCCGCCGGAACCACGGCCTGGTCCTTGCAGCCCTTGGAACCTGGAGGGCATTTGATCCGGATGTGGAAATGATAGTCGTGGCCGTAGATCGGCCGGACCTTGCCGAGTGCGGCGCGGTCGCCGCGCCAGGTGTCGCAGAGCTTCTTCTTGATGGCGGGATTGACGAAGACCCGTTCGACCTGCGGATAGCTCGCCGCCATCATGATCAGCCGGGCGTGAGAGGGTGTCCAGATGGAGGGATCGACCGTCAGGAACTTGCTCTTGTCGAGCATGGACGTCGCGGAAATCGTCTCGCGTTCCTGGTAGCTCAGCGTTCTTTGCGGCATCGGCGTCAGCCAGATATCGGCATCGAGCCCGATCTGATGCGAAGCGTGACCCGAAAGCATCGGACCGCCGCGCGGCTGCGAGATATCGCCGAGCAGAAGGCCGGGCCAGCCGATCTTCTCGACGGCATCGTGGGAGAAGCGCTCGATCAGCGCGATCATCGCGGGATGCCCCCAGCGGCGGTTTCGCGAGAGGCGCATCGCCTGCCATGTCGGGCCGTCGGTGGGGATGGCGACCCCACCGGCAAGGCAGCCCTTGGAGTAGAACCCGAACGAAGCCGGCGCCGCCTGCATCGGCAAGTCCTTGGCGCCGAAGAGCTCCTTGGCCGGGGGAGCGTCGTTCGCAGCCGCCTCGGCGGAGACGAGGCTCACCCCCATGATCAGAGCCAGGACGGTCGAACCGCAGCGCCGAAGCGCAGCACGCGCATCAAATTTCATTCCATTCCCCATGACCTTGCTTGCTGCATGTTTTCTTGCTCGTCCCGATCAAAGGACAAAACATGCAGCAACCTGAAGCGTTGCAGCGACCTCTGCGCGTCTGACGGGACGCGCGGCGCCCTCAGTCCGCTGCCCTCTCCTATCCTGATTCGCCGCGGTTGCAGCAGCCTTGCGACTCACCGGGATGTGACCGAAGAATTTCGCCTGATTTTGGGCAAGTCCTGTCAATTGCCCTGATTTCGCCTATGTTCGTTAAAAAGAACATTGAGACAAAAAAGGGGTACCGGCCGGATGCCAAACTTCTGCAGGACCGTGAAGCCTGGCCTCGCGGCCTCGCTTCTGACAGCAGCGCTTCTCCTCCTTCCTCCTGCGTCCAATGCCGAGGAACAACCCGTCTGGCACCACGCTACGTCGTCGATCGGAGAACCCAAATACAAGGACGGCTTCGCGCGCTTCGATTACGTCAACCCGGATGCTCCAAAGGGCGGAGAACTGCGGCTCTCGGAGAGCGGGACGTTCGACTCGTTCAACCCGATCCTCGCCAAGGGCGAGGTGGCGACGGGCGTTTCTTCGCTGGTCTTCGAAACACTCCTGAAATCCGCCGAGGACGAGATCACCACCTCCTACGGCCTGCTCGCAGAGGGCATCTCATATCCGGACGATATTTCCTCCGCCACTTTTCGCCTGCGGGCAGAGGCCAAGTGGGCAGACGGCAAACCGGTGACGCCGGAGGATGTCGTCTTCTCCTTCGATATGGTGAAAGAGCACAATCCGCTTTTTTCCAACTACTACCGCCACGTGATTTCGGCGGAAAAGACAGGCGAGCGCGACGTCACCTTCCGTTTCGACGAGAAGAATAACCACGAACTGCCGAACATTCTCGGCCAGTTTCCGATCCTGCCGAAGCACTGGTGGGAAGGGCAGGACGCCAAGGGCAGCAAGCGCGATATCAGCCGCACGACGCTGGAGCCGGTCATGGGCTCCGGCCCCTATAAGATCGCCTCGTTCCAAGCGGGCGGCTCGATCCGCTTCGAATTGCGGGACGACTATTGGGGCAAGGATCTCAACGTGAATGTCGGCCGATATAATTTCCGCACCATCAATTACGCCTTCTTCAGCGACAGGAGCGTGCAGTTCGAGGCCTTCCGTGCCGGCAATGTCGATTTCTATCAGGACAACAGCGCAAGCCATTGGGCCACGGCCTACGACTTTCCGGCAATGAAGGACGGCCGGGTTATCCGAGAGGAAATCGAAAACCCGCTGCGTGCTACCGGCATAATGCAGGCCTTCGTGCCCAATATGCGCCGCGAAAAATTCAAGGACCAGCGGGTGCGCCAGGCGTTGAACTATGCCTTCGACTTCGAGGATCTGAATCGCAGCCTCGCACACAATGCGTTTCAGCGCGTCGACAGTTATTTCTGGGGCACGGAGCTTGCCTCCTCCGGCTTGCCCGAAGGGCGCGAGAAAGAAATCCTTGAAGAACTGAAAGACAAGGTTCCTGCCGCCGTTTTCACCACGCCCTACAAGAACCCTGTCAACGGCGATCCGCAAAAGGTGCGCGACAACTTGCGCAAGGCGCTCGCACTCTTCAAGGAGGCGGGTTACGAACTGAAGGGCAGCCGATTGGTGAACGCGAAGACCGGCGAGCCGTTCAGCTTCGAGATCCTTCTGTCCAATCCTACCTTCGAGCGTACGGTCACACCGTTCGTGAACAGCGTGAGGAAGATCGGGATAGATGCTCGCATCCGCACCGTCGACGACTCGCAATACACCAACCGCGTCAGAAGTTATGACTATGACATGATCTACGGCATCTGGGCGCAAACGCTCGTGCCCGGCAACGAACAGAGCGACTATTGGGGTTCGGCCTCAGTCAACCAGCCGGGATCAAGGAACTATGCCGGCATCGCTGATCCGGCGATCGACGAACTTATCCGGAGAATTGTCTTCGCGCCGAACCGCGAAGAGCTGGTCGCGACGACACGGGCTCTCGACCGCGTCCTTCTCGCGCATCACTACGTCGTGCCGCTCTTCTACTCGAAGGCCTTGCGCGTTGCCTACTGGAACCACCTGGCCCGCCCGAAGGAGCTTCCCTATTACGGGATGGATTTCCCGGATGCGTGGTGGTCGAAAAACACGGCTGCAAAATGAAGCTCTTGCGCTCAGGCGCTCTCTCGATTCCAAATGCGGGAAACGAATCACGAAACACGAACGGCTCCGCAGAGGCCGCAGCCGCTGGGAGATGCAGGATTTGAGGCACATTAGAGCAATTCCAGTCGACGCTGCGCCGGTCTGCTTCGCCAGCAATTCGTCGATCCAGAGGTTCGCCTGATGGGTGCCTATATCCTGCGCCGGCTCCTGCTGATGATCCCGACGATCGTCGGCATCATGGCGATCTCCTTCGCCGTCGTGCAGTTTGCGCCGGGCGGGCCGGTGGAACAGGTGATCTCCGACCTCACCAACGCGGCAGGCTCTGACAGGCTTTCCGGCAATGCCGGCGACCTCATGCCTGTCGGCGGTGGCGACGGCGGGCAGTATCGCGGGGCGCAAGGGCTCGATCCCGATTTCATCGCCAAGCTCGAGAAACAGTTCGGCTTCGACAAGCCGCCGCTCGAGCGCTTCGTCACCATGATGTGGGACTATATGCGCTTCGACTTCGGCGAGAGCTTCTTCCGCAATACGCCGGTCATCGACCTCATCATCCAGAAAATGCCGGTTTCGATCTCGCTCGGGGTCTGGATCCTCATATTTTCCTATGCCATCTCGATCCCGCTCGGCATCAAGAAAGCGGTCTCCGACGGTTCGACCTTCGACGTCTGGACCTCGGGCGTCATCATCGTCGGCTATGCGGTGCCGAGTTTCCTCTTCGGCATTCTCCTGATCGTGCTTTTTGCCGGCGGATCCTTCTTCGACTGGTTCCCCTTGCGCGGCCTGGTCTCGGACAATTTCGACCAGCTTTCCTGGTACGAGAAGATAATCGATTATTTCTGGCACATGACGCTGCCGCTGATCACGCTTCTGCTCTCCGCCTTCGCGACCACCACGCTGCTCACGAAGAATTCCTTCATCGACGAGATCAAGAAGCAATATGTGACGACGGCGCGGGCCAAGGGTCTGACCGAGCGGCGCGTTCTCTACGGACACGTGTTCCGCAACGCGATGCTGATCATCATTGCGGGCTTTCCCGGCGCCTTCATCTCCGCCTTCTTCACCGGGTCGCTGCTCATCGAATACATCTTCTCGCTCGATGGGCTGGGGCGGCTCGGCTACGACGCGGTCGTCAAGCGCGACTATCCGATCGTCTTCGCGACCCTCTTCATCTACTCGCTGATGGGGCTTGTCGTGAGCCTCGTCTCCGACCTCATCTATACCTGGGTCGACCCGCGCATCGATTTCGAGCGGAGGGACGTCTGATGAGCACCGCTACCGCCTATGCCGGCGCGCCGGAAAAGGGCTGGCTCACGCCGATCGGGCGCCGCCGCTGGCAGAACTTCAAGGCCAACCGCCGCGGCTACTGGTCCCTCTGGCTCTTCCTCCTCCTCTTCGGCCTCAGCCTGTTTGCCGAGTTCATCGCCAACGACAAGCCGATCCTCGCCTCCTATAAGGGCGAGATCCTGGTCCCGGTGCTGTTCGATTATCCGGAAGAGAAATTCGGCGGCTTCCTCGCCGAAACCGACTATCGCTCCGACTTCATCCGCGACGAGATCGGGGCGAACGGCTGGATGATCTGGCCGCCGATCCGCTATTCCTACCAGACGGTCAACTCCAGCATCCCCCATTCGGCGCCCACGCCTCCCTTCTGGCTGATGAGCGAGGAGGAGCGCTGCTCCGCCTACCCGCAAGGGGCCGACGACCCCGGATGCATAGCCGGCAACCTGAACTGGCTCGGTACCGACGACCAGGCGCGCGACGTGATGGCGCGGATGATCTACGGGTTTCGCATCTCGGTCCTTTTCGGTCTCGCGCTGACAATCGCCTCGGCGGTCATCGGCGTTTCGGCCGGTGCCGTGCAGGGCTATTTCGGCGGCTGGACGGATCTGCTCATGCAGCGTTTCATCGAGATCTGGTCGTCGATGCCGGTGCTCTACATCCTGCTCATCATCGCCGCCATCCTGCCGCCGGGCTTCTTCATCCTGCTCGGCATCATGCTGCTCTTTTCCTGGGTCGGCTTCGTCGGCGTCGTCAGGGCCGAATTCCTGCGCGCCCGCAATTTCGAATATGTCAACGCGGCGCGCGCGCTCGGCGTCGGCAACGGCACCATCATGTACCGGCACCTGCTGCCGAACGCGATGGTGGCGACGCTCACCTTCCTGCCCTTCATTCTTTCGGGCTCGATCACCACGCTGACCTCGCTCGACTTTCTCGGCTTCGGCATGCCTCCTGGTTCCCCGTCGCTCGGCGAGATGATCGCGCAGGGCAAGTCCAACCTGCAGGCGCCCTGGCTGGGGCTGACCGCCTTCTTCGCCATGTCGATCATGCTGTCGCTTTTGATCTTCGTCGGCGAAGCGACGCGCGACGCCTTCGACCCGAGAAAGACGTTCCGGTGAGCGCGACGATGACAGATACCCTCCTCTCCGTGCGCGACCTCTCCGTCGCCTTTCACCAGGGCGGCGAAACGTCGCTTGCGGTCGACCGCATCTCCTTCGACATCAAGCGCGGCGAGACCGTGGCGCTAGTCGGGGAGTCCGGTTCGGGCAAATCGGTCTCCGCCAACTCGATCCTGAAGCTCCTGCCCTACCCCGCCGCAAGCCATCCGAGCGGCGAAATCCTCTTCAACGGGAAGGACCTCCTGAAGGCGAGCGACGACGAGCTCAGGCATGTTCGCGGCAACGACGTCACGATGATTTTCCAGGAGCCGATGACGTCGCTCAATCCGTTGCACACGATCGAGCAGCAGATCGGCGAAATCCTGGAGATCCATCAGGACCTCAAGGGTGCGGCCGCCCGCGCGAGAACGCTGGAGCTCCTGGAACAGGTCGGCATCCGCGAGGCGGAAAAGCGCCTCGGGGCCTACCCGCATCAGCTCTCGGGCGGCCAGCGCCAGCGCGTAATGATAGCCATGGCGCTTGCCAACCGTCCGGAGCTCCTGATCGCCGACGAGCCGACCACGGCGCTCGACGTCACGGTGCAGGCGCAGATCCTCGAGCTTTTGAAGTCGCTCAAGGACGAGCACGGCATGTCCATGCTGTTCATCACCCACGACCTCGGCATCGTCCGCAAGATCGCCGATCGGGTCTGCGTGATGACAAAGGGCAAGATCGTCGAGACCGGGCCGACCGCCGAGATCTTCGCCAATCCGCAGCACGCCTATACCCGCCACCTGCTTGCCTCCGAGCCGCGGGGCGAACCGCCGCCCTCGGATGCCTCGAGGCCGATCGTGATCGAAGCCAAGGACATGAAGGTCTGGTTTCCCATCAAGGCGGGCTTCCTGCGCCGGGTGGTCGACCACGTCAAGGCGGTGGACGGCATCGACCTGACGCTCCGCGCCGGTCAGACGCTGGGCGTGGTCGGCGAGTCCGGTTCCGGCAAGACGACGCTTGGCCTTGCGCTGACGCGGCTGATCTCGTCCAAGGGCCGCATCGCCTTCGTCGGGGAAGACATCGACGCCTACAGTTTCCGCGAGATGCGGCCGCTCAGAAACCGGATGCAGGTGGTCTTCCAGGATCCTTACGGATCGCTGAGCCCGCGCATGTCGATCGCCGACATTATCGGCGAGGGTTTGAAGATCCACGAGAAGGCGCTGACGGACGGCGAGCGCGACCAGCGCGTCGCCGCAGCACTGGAAGAGGTCGGCCTCGATCCCGCCACGCGCTGGCGCTATCCGCACGAATTTTCCGGCGGTCAGCGCCAGCGCATCGCGATCGCCCGGGCGATGGTGCTGAAGCCCCAGTTCGTCATGCTCGACGAGCCGACCTCCGCCCTCGACATGAGCGTGCAGGCCCAGGTGGTCGATCTCCTGCGCGATCTCCAGCGCAAGCACAATCTCGCCTATCTCTTTATCAGCCATGATCTCAGGGTCGTGCGCGCGCTCGCCAACGAGGTGATCGTCATGCGGCTCGGCAAGGTCGTGGAACAGGGACCCGCCGAGCGCATCTTCGAGGCACCGACGGAAGACTATACCAAGGCGCTGATGGCCGCCGCTTTCAACCTCGAAGCGGTCAATCTCGCCGCCGTTCATCAGTAGAGTTTCTCCCATGCCCGCCAAGAGCCCCGTGATCGTCGACCTGAAATTCATTCCCGAGGAGGTCGAAGCCGCGCTTGCGGGCGCCTTTCCCGGCCGCGAGGTGATCGATCTCGCCGACCCGGCGCATCAGGAGCGTGACCTATCCGGCATCGACTATGCGGTGGTCTGGAAATCCGCGCCCGACCTCTTCTCCCGCGCACCCGACCTCAAGGTGGTCTTTTCCGGCGGCGCCGGCGTCGACCACGTGCTGACGCTGCCGGGCCTGCCCGACGTGCCGCTGGTGCGCTTCGTCGACCGGACCCTGACGACAAGGATGAGCGAGTGGGTGATGATGCAGTGCCTCCTGCATCTTCGCCAGCACCGCGCCTACGAGGCGCTGGCAAAGAAGCACGAATGGCGCGACCTCAGCCAGCCGGAAGCAGCCGACGTGACCGTCGGCATCATGGGCATGGGCGTGCTTGGCCAGGACGCCGCCCGTAAGCTCGCCGCGATGGGCTTCAAGGTGATCGGCTGGTCGCGAAGCAAGCGGGTGATCGAGGGTGTTGAGACCTACGACGCCGCCGGACTGGATGCATTTCTCGGCAGGACGGATTTTCTCGTCGGCCTGCTGCCGCTGACGCCGGATACCAGGGGTATCTTCAACGCCGCTCTCTTCGCCAAGCTCAGCCGGAACGGGCCGTTCGGCGCGCCCGTTTTCATCAATGCCGGTCGAGGCGGCAGCCAGGTCGAGGCCGACATCCTGGAGTGCCTCGATTCGGGTGTCCTGGGAGGCGCCTCGCTCGATGTCTTCGAACGGGAGCCGCTCTCCCCGGAAAGCCGCTTCTGGGACATGCCGAACGTCTATGTGACGCCGCATGTCGCCGCCTCGTCCGACGTCAGGGCGCTCTTCGTGCATGTGGAGCACCAGATCGCGCGCTTCGAGAGCGGGCTGCCCCTGGAGCATGTAGTGGATAAGGTAGCCGGCTATTGATTAGGCGCGCAGCGATCGCCGCTCACCCTAACCTTCTCCCCGCGCGCGGGGACGACCGCCCCTCACCCTAACCCTCTCCCCGCATGCGGGGAGAGGGGACGTACGCCACGGCGCGCCTGCGTGTGGAGATGGTGCGAAGGCGAACCCGCGATTCCCTTCTCCCCGCATGCGGGGAGAAGGTGCCGGCAGGCGGATGAGGGGCGGCTGCGGCTCAAGAAAGCCGCAAAATCCGGGGATCAAGGCCGCCGGTACCCCGTCGGCTGCGCATACAGCCAGCCGATGCGCCGGATGGCGTCTTCTAGGCCTTCGCGCGCCACCGTCATCGTGTGTCCGTTGGCATGCAGCAGGGTCTTCTCGTCCTCCATGATCGCCACATGGCCCTTCCAGAAGACGAGGTCGCCGCGCGTGAGTTCCTCGCGCTCGATGGCGCGGCCGAGGCCGCTTGCCTGCATGTCGGAATCGCGCGGCGCGTTGCGTCCGGCCATCTGCATCGCGAGCTGCACGAGGCCGGAACAGTCTATGCCGAAGCCGGAGCGGCCGCCCCAGAGATAAGGCGTTTCAAGAAAGCGGGCCGCGATTGCGACATAGTCTTCCGTGAGCGCGCCGGCTGCGGGAATGCAATGATCGGCGACGATCGCCAGCCCGCCATCCAGCAGAAAATAGCGCGTGCCGCGCGTCTCGGCCTCGCCGACGACGGCAATCCGGCTTCCCATGGAAAGGGCAAAGGCCTGGGGAAAGCGCAGATCCGCGCCGCGATAGACGAATGTCCGCGGCACCGCCACGAGGTGCGTCGCCGGCGCTTGCGGGGGCTGCACGACATTCTCCGGTACGTAGCCGACATAGCCGTCGAGGTCGGACCTGACCCACGCCCATCCGTCGGCGACGTCGAGCACGCGCACCGTCTCGCCATAGAGAAGCTCCGTATCCGTGCCGCAGCCGGCCTCCGGCCTCGCCCGCAGCGGCGTCACCGGAACGGATACGGCCGCCGGCGTTCCTTCAACGAAGCGCTTTGCCTCGACGAGACCGCGCAGACGTGCCTCGGCGATATCCTCGCGATAGGCATTGAGTCGGCGGTCGAGGACTTCTGGCATGGATAAGCTCACATTTTCCGGCCCTGATTGATGATCAAATCGCCGAATTTTTCAAGATAAAGCGCGCCTTCGACGGTGCGCTTTATGATGACGTTGCGCCTGTCGCGCTCGTCGCGGATCCGGTCGACCAGGCCGAGCGCACCCATGGTGTCGAGCGCGCGCGTGATCACCGGCTTCGTCACGCCGAGCGACGCTGCGAGGCCGCGCACCGTATGGGGCGGCGGCACGAGGTAGATCTGTAACAGGATCGCCATCTGGCGCAAGGTCAGATCGCGGCTGTCGACGCGCACCTGTTCGAGCGACACGGCATGCCAGAGCCCCAGCGCCTGAGAAGGGGTAAGTTCGACCGGCAAAGGAAACTCCTGCGTGGATCACTGGTCCGGGAGCATAGCCGGCGACCGTTACGCAAGCGTTTCTTTGCAGCTCGATTGCGCGAATAGCTACCCCGCGATCCTCCCGATGTGATGATAAAGCGCCCGGATCGCCTGAGCTTCACCGCCGATCGGCGAATGCGGGCGCTCGGACTGCGCCCAGCCGAAGATGTCGAAATGGACCCAGCTTTTCGCGTTCGTGACGAAACGCTTGAGGAACAGCGCCGCCGTGATCGAACCGGCCATGCCGCCGGACGGGGCGTTGGTGAGATCGGCGATGCGGGCGGAAACATCCTTGTCGTAGCCCCTGTAGAGCGGCATCCGCCAGACCGGATCGTCCACCGTCAGGCTCGCCTCGGCGAGATCGCGGGCGAGGTCATCGTCATCGGTGAAGAAGGGCGGCAGGTCCGGGCCCAGCGCCACACGGGCGGCGCCCGTCAGGGTCGCCATGTCGACGACGAGGTCCGTCTTCTCCTCGTCCGCATAGGCGAGCGCATCGGCGAGGATCAGCCGTCCCTCCGCGTCGGTGTTGTCGATCTGAACCGTCAGGCCCTTGCGGCTCTTGTAGATGTCGCCGGGACGGAAGGCATTCGCCGAGATCGAGTTCTCGACCACAGGAACGATGACGCGCAGGTCCACCTTGAGCTTCGCATCCATGATCATCAGCGCGAGCCCCATGACGTTGGCAGCGCCGCCCATGTCCTTCTTCATGAGCAGCATCGACGCGGCCGGCTTGATGTCCAGCCCTCCGGTATCGAAGCAGACGCCCTTGCCGACGAGCGTCACCTTGCGGTGACCCTTCCTGCCCCAGCGCATTTCAAGAAGCCGCGGCGCTTCGGCGCTGGCGCGGCCGACCGTGTGAACGAGCGGGAAGTTCTCGGTCAGCAGCGCTTCGCCGGAGATGACCGATACGTCGGCCTTGTAATGGGCGGCCAGCGCCCGGAATGCGGCCTCCAGCGCTTCCGGTCCCATATCGTTGGTCGGCGTGTTGATGAGGTCGCGCGCCAGGAACACGCCGGCGAGCTGCCGCTTGATATCGGTCGCATCCGAATCGGCCGGAATGAGCAGCGTCGGCGCGTCCGTCTTCGCCGATTTGTAGCGCTCGAAACGGTAGGAACCGAGGCCGTAGCCGAGAGCCAGCCGATTGGCGGTGAGCGGCGCCGTCTCGATATGCCATTTGCCGGCCGGAAGCGCCCGGGCGAGCTTGCCGGTCAGGAAAGGCGCGTCGGACGGATTGGCACCGAGCCCGAAAAGCGCGCCGCCGAGATGACCATCGGCCGAGGGGATGAGCAGCACCGCGCCGGATTCCGCCTTGAAGCCGGCTTTCTTCGCCCAATCGAGCGCGATCGGATCGATGCTCCCCGTTTCGATATGCGCCGGCGTCACCGCAAAGATAGGCAGCGTCTTGCCGTTGCTGGTGTTGAACGGCGATTGCCGCTCGATGAATTGAAAGGGGGCCATGGGAATCCTCGACTGGCGGATACGAACAGGTGCGATTAACGCTCCGTTAGGGTTAACAGATTATTGCTGGAGTGAAAGTTGCGCCGCTTTTGTCTGGAGTTCCGGTGCAGGACTGGATGCTGGGGCTTCGATGACGATGCAAGACAATTTCTCCTTCTCTTTGCGCCGGCTCGCAACGGGGGTTGCCGTTGCGATGGTGGCGCTGTCGCTCTCCGCCTGCGCCGGACAACAGGGCAGGAAGGAACTGACGACCGGATCCATCCCGAAGCTCACGAGGCCGGTGCAGTCGATGAACGCGACTGAACTGGCGGCCGCCGCCGAACGCATCGGCCAGGCCTATGAGCGCAATCCGAAGGATCGGGAAGCCGGCCTCAACTACGCCAATCTCCTGCGCATGACGGGCCGCAACGAACAGGCGCTTGCCGTCATGCAGCAGGTGGCGATCTACCATCCGGCGGACCGCGAGGTGCTCGGAGCCTACGGCAAGGCCCAGGCCGCAGCCGGTCAGCTGGAACAGGCGCTCGCAACGATCAGCCGCGCACAGACGCCGGACCGGCCCGACTGGAAGCTGAAATCCGCGGAAGGCGCCATTCTCGACCAGCTCGGCCGTTCCGCCGAGGCACGGCTGCGCTATCGCGAGGCTCTGGACCTCAAGCCCAACGAGCCTTCGGTCCTCTCCAATCTCGGCATGTCCTATCTGCTGACGAAGGATTTGCGGACCGCCGAGACCTACCTCAAATCCGCGGCGAGCCAACCGGATGCCGGCAGCAGCGTGCGCCAGAACCTCGCGCTTGCCGTCGGCCTGCAGGGCCGCTTCCAGGAAGCGGAAACCATCGCCGGCCAGGAACTGACATCCGAGCAGGCCGAGGCCAATGTCGCCTATCTGCGCTCCGTGCTGTCGCAGCAGGGCGCGTGGAAGCAGCTGGCGAAGGCGGATTGAAGGTTGATCGCCCGGCACTGCCACCCCGCGCCGGGCGGCGGCACCCGCCCCTCATCCCGCTGCCGCGACCTTCTCCCTGCAGGCGGGGAGAAGGGATATGCCGCCCTCTCTACAGCGCCGCGCGTCTTATCAGACGCGCAAAGGTCGCTGTAGCACTTTGATCTGCTGCATGTTTTTGTCCTTTAATCGGATAGGATTAAAGGAAACATGCGGTAGGTCCCCTCTCCCCGCCTGCGCAGGGCTGTCCGGGGAAAATTCATGCATAGCGGAAGACCATTTGGTTTGGGATGGTCCGGGGTTTTGGTCGGCTTGGATTGACCTGCGGCGGCTTGTGGATTTCGGCGATGCTTTTGCGCTGGAACAGGCACTGGGTGACGAGGTCGGTGAAGCGCAGGATCGGTAGAGGGACGCGGGCGAGGCGGGCGGCGATGCGCAACAGTGCATAGGCGATCATCGCCGCGAAGATCTGCAGGCGGATGGCGTTGTCGTTGTTGCCGAGGAACTTGCGGATCTTGAGGTGCTGTTTGATCCAGCGGAACAGAAGCTCGATCTGCCAGCGATCCTTATAGAGCTGGCCGATCTCGACGGCGGAGCGCTCGAGGTCGTTGGTCAGAAGCGTGATCGTATCGCCGTCCTGGCGCTTGACGATTACCCGGCGCAAGCCGATCGGCAGCTTGGAATCGCCCTTGCTGGCGAGGCTGACCTGGCTGTCTTCGAGGACCAGGAAGCCATCGCCTTGAGGTTGCTCAACGGGGCGTTCAGCGACCAAAGCCAGTCCCATGTTGGTCTTCGGCCGGGTGACGAAACTGGCGCCGGCTTCGGCGATCGCCGTCCACCAGCCGTAATGGCAGTAGCCCTTGTCGAAGACATAGGTTGCGCCCTTTTCGATGGTGATCGTGCGGCCGATCTGGGCGTCGTTGACGTTGGCGTCGGTGATGTCGAGGATGCCTGGACAATCGGCCTTGGGATCATAGACGACATGCAGCTTCATGCCGCGGATGCGGCCGTTCGACTTGGCCCAATCGTACAGCTTACCCAGCGGGATCGGGGTCGAATCGATCAGCCGCAGCATCTTGGTGCCCTCCCGGCGCGTCTGCCGGTCGAGCTGACCGGCCAGAAGCGCGAAGGTCTCGGCGAAGACGGCGACCGGGCGGCGGCGGTTGGCGTCCGACAGCGTCGAGCGCATCAGCCGGCCACTGCCGAGATGGTAATGATGCTGACTGTTGGCGTTGAAGCTCGCCTCCAACCCGCGCAGGCTGGTCGTGGCGCTCAACTGGGCATAGATCAGTGCCACCAGATGATCCCAGCTGGTAAAGCACTTGTCGTAGGCATCCCCGGCATGACGATCCACAATCGCCTGAAAGCTGCGGCGATCAATCGCTTTCAGCAGCTGGGCGAAAATGCTAGGGGTGAACCGCATGCTCCGTCTCCTTTTCTGAGTCTCGACAACCAGAAAATAGACGGAAAAACGCCGTCTGACGGGGCATGCGCCTGCGACATTTCGATTCACCCGGAACTTTCCCCGGACAGCCCTGCCGCTCGCGGGGAGAGGGCTAGTCCTCGGGTTAAACCCGAGGAGAGGGGCCAGCACAGCCGGCAAGAGGCGGCAATACCTTCAAGGGCGGGTAAACCACCCTCGCCTTTCACCCTAAAACTTGTCCGCCACCTGTATCCCCGCGGGGCCGAGGATGACGGCGACGAGGACCGGCAGGAAGAACAGGATCATCGGTACCGTCAGCTTCGGCGGCAGTGCGGCCGCCTTTTTCTCTGCGGCGGTCATCCGCTGGTCGCGGCTTTCCTGCGCCAGCACGCGCAGCGCCTGGGCGACGGGCGTGCCGTAGCGGTCGGCCTGGATCAGCGCCTGCGTCACCGATTTCACCTCGTCGAGGCCGGTGCGCAGGCCGAGATTTTCGAGCGCGATGCGCCTTTCGGGCAGGAAGGAGAGTTCCGCGGTCGTCAGCACCAGTTCCTCCGCCAGCGGCGGCGACTGCACGGCTATCTCGTCGGCGACGCGGCGCATGGCGAGCTCCATCGAGACGCCCGATTCGACGCAGATGAGCAGGAGATCGAGCGCATCCGGCCAGGCGCGGCGAATGGACTGCTGGCGCTTGGAGATCGCATTGGCGATGAAGATGTTCGGCGCGTAGAAGCCGACATAGGCAAATCCGATGGCGAAGGACACCCTGACCATGATCGGCTTGTCGGCGAAATTCCCGAGCACGAAAATATAGAGAACCGCAACGGTCAGAAACAGGAACGGCAGACAGAAGCGGGCGAAGAGGAAGGTGTTGAGCGCGTTTTGCGAGCGGTAGCCGGCCGTCTTCAGGCGGTTGACGGTGTTGTCGTCCACCAGAGCCTTTCTGAGGTTCAGCCGCTCGACGATCTCCCGGACGGAGGTGTTGTGCTGTGCCCTGAGGCTCGCCCTGCCGGTCGTCGCCTCGGCATTGAGCCGGGCGCGCTCGCGGGCGCGAATCTGCTCCCGTTCGGTGGCGACCGATTTCATCCGCTTCGCGAGATCTCCCCGCTCGAGCAAGGGCGCCACGAGCGAATAGAACGTGGCGAGCACGGCCATCGAGACGAGCGCCGCGACGAGGATGTTCGGATCGGTAAGCGTCTCTATCCAGCCGGCCACGGGATCCTCAGATGTCGAAGTTGATCATGTTGCGCATCACCCAGATGCCGATGCTCATCCAGACGGCGGAAGCGCCCATGATGATGTGGCCGCGCGGGTCGGTGAAGAGAACCATCATGTAATCGGGCGAAGTCAGATAGACGAGGGTTGCGACGATGAACGGCAGCGCGCCGATGATACAGGCGGACGCCTTGGCCTCCATCGACAGCGCGCTGACCTTCGCCTTCATCTTCCTGCGTTCGCGCAGCACCTTGGAGAGATTGCCGAGCGCTTCGGACAGATTGCCGCCCGCCTGCGCCTGAATGGCGATGACGATCGCGAAGAAGTTCACTTCCGGCAGCGGGATGCTGTGAATCATGCGGGCGCAGGCTTCGGGAACGTTGAGGCCCACCTGCTGGGACTCGACGACACGGCGGAATTCCGTCCTGACCGGCTCCTGCCCGTCGCTGGCGATCAGCCGCAAGGCGTCGTTCAGCGGCAGCCCCGACTTGATCGAACGGACCATGACATCGAGCGAATTCGGAAACTCGTCGAGAAACTTTCTGCAACGGCGTTTGACCATGGAGCCGACGATCCATCGCGGCAGGCCGGCCGCGCCTATCAGGGCAACGCCCGCGGCAATGAGCAGCCCCGCCCCTGCCAGGAGGACGACAAGGAAGGCGAACAGTCCGAAAAGCGCGCTGAACAGGTAGAACTGCGCGAGCGATATCGAAAGACCGGCCTGCAGCAGGCGCTTCTTCATCGAAGGCGCCGTATTGGCGGATTTTTCCTGCTGCTTTTTCTCGAGTTCCTTCAGCGAATCCTGAACGGATTTGCGTCGCTTCGACATCTCGTTGACGCGGTCGCGCGCCGCCTTGATCTTGGTGCGGTCCGTCTCGGAGGCGCTGACCCGGCGCAGGCGGCCCTCCGCCTTCTTCTCGGTCTCGATCTGGGGGTAGAGCACACCATAGGCGAGTGCTGCCGCCGCCAGGGCGACGAGGCCGGCCAATCCCAGGACGGTGATGTCTATGCCGAACATCGCTCGGTCTGTCCCTTCGCGTCGAAGGCATGCGGAACCGCAGCCTGCCTGTACCGCTCTATTGTTGCTTTTCCATCGCGTCGAGGGTCGCAGCGAGCCGCTTGTCCTCGTTGAAATAACGGGCCCGGTCCCAGAAATGCGGCCGGCCGATGCCGGTCGAGACGTGGCGGCCGACGATCCGGCCATTGGCGTCCTCGCCGTCGATCTCGTAGCGCATCAGGTCCTGGGTGATGATCACGTCGCCTTCCATGCCGGTGACCTCGGTGATGTGGGTGATCCGGCGCGATCCGTCACGCAGGCGCGAGGCCTGGATGATCACGTCCACCGAGCCGGAGATGATCTCGCGAACGGTCCTGGCCGGCAGGGTATAGCCGCCCATGGCGATCATCGATTCCATGCGGCTCAGGCATTCGCGCGGGGTGTTTGCGTGGATCGTTCCCATTGAGCCGTCATGGCCGGTGTTCATCGCCTGCAGCAGGTCGAAGACTTCCGGGCCGCGCACTTCGCCGACGATGATTCGCTCCGGGCGCATGCGCAGGCAGTTCTTCACGAGGTCGCGCATGGTGATCTCGCCCTCGCCCTCGATGTTCGGCGGGCGCGTCTCGAGCCGGACGACATGCGGCTGCTGCAGTTGCAATTCGGCCGAGTCCTCGCAGGTAATGATCCGCTCGGTGCTGTCGATATAGCGCGTCAGGCAGTTGAGCAGCGTCGTCTTGCCGGAGCCGGTGCCGCCGGAAATCACGATGTTGCAGCGGACGCGGCCGATGATCTGCAGCAGGACGGCGGCCTCGGGCGTGATCGAGCCGAAGCGCACCAGCTGCTCCAGCGTCAGCTTGTCCTTCTTGAACTTGCGGATGGTGAGCGCCGTACCGTCGATCGCGAGCGGCGGCGCGATGACGTTGACGCGTGACCCGTCCGGCAGACGCGCATCGCAGATCGGGCTCGATTCGTCGACGCGCCGGCCTACCTGGCTGACGATGCGCTGGCAGATCGACAGCAGTTGCCCGTTGTCGCGGAACCGGATCTCCGATTCCTCGACCTTGCCGCCCACTTCGATGAAGATTTGCCCGGCGCCGTTGACCATGATGTCGGCGATGTCGTCGCGCGCGAGCAATGGCTCCAGCGGTCCGTAACCGAGCACGTCGTTGCAGATGTCGTCGAGCAGTTCCTCCTGCTCGGAGATCGACATCGCGAAGTTCTTGATGGTGATGATATCGTTGACGATATCGCGGATTTCCTCGCGCGCGCTCTCGATATCGAGCTTGGAGAGCTGCGACAGGTCGATCGTGTCGATCAGCGCGGAGAAGACCTGCGATTTCGTGTCGTAATAATCTTCCGCCCTCGGCGCGCGGCGCCGCTGGGGCGGCGCTGCCGCCTGCGGGCGGGATGGCGCAGCGACCGTCTCGCCGAGGACGGGCGCGGCGGAACGCTCCACCGGTACCGGCTGGACGGCGGGCATCGGGGGCGCAGGCGAGAAGCCGCGCGCACCACCCTTGCCAGGACCTTCATTTCCGCGTTTGCCAAACATCACTTCATTCCAGTTGCTTCATCGATCCCCGCCCTGCGGGTGCAGGATCGGAAATATTCCGCTACCGCCTGCCGAGCTTCGCCAGAACCTTTCCGAGCCCCCCCCGGCGCGCCTTCTTTATGGCGGTGCGCCCGGTCAAGAGGTGGGACAGCTGCGCGAAGGTCTCGGCGGCCGGCGACTTCCGGTCGATCTCCGCGATCATGCGGCCGCTGTTGGAGGCATTGCCGAAGAGGACCGCATCGAACGGAATGATCGCGGCGGCCTCGATCTCCAGCGACGCGCAGAACTCGTCGGGAGCGATCTCCGGACGCTTGGGCACGCCCACCTGGTTGAGCACGAGATGCGGCACCTTGTCGTTCGGCCTCAGTTTCTTCAAGGCATCGAGCAGGTTCTTCGCGTTCCTGAGGCTTGCCAGATCCGGGGCGGCGGTGATGACCACCTCGTCGGCCGCCGAAAGCACCGAGCGGGTCCAGTCGGTCCAGCCATGCGGCAGGTCCAGGACGGATACCGGCGCACTGCGCTGGAGGATTTCCAGGATCGGCTGAAAGGCACCCGTCTCGAAATCATAGGCGCGGTCGAGCATGGAGGGCGCCGCCAGCAGCGACAGATGCTCCGAGCACCTGGTCAGGAGCCGGTCGAGAAAGACCTCGTCCAGCCGCTCCGGCGCGAATACGGCCTCGGCGATCCCCTGTGGCGGGTCCTGGTCGAAGTCGATATTGGCTGTTCCGTAAGGCAGATCGAGATCGGCAAGGATCGTCTCGGTCGAGAAAAGATTGGAAATGCCCCAGGCGCAATTATGGGCGATGACCGACGAGCCACAGCCGCCCTTTGCGCCGATGAAGGCAAGGCTGCGTCCGAGCGGCTCCGCCTCCGGATCCACGAAGATCGCCGAGACGGCGCTCAGCATATCGGCCATTCCGACCGGCGCGACCATATATTCGGAAATGCCGTTGCGGATCAGCTCGCGATAGAGCGCGATGTCGTTGTGACGCCCGATGACGATGACCCTGGTGCTCGGATCGCAGACCTCGGCGAGCGGCGCCAGCTCCGAAAGCAGCGCGCCGGGCTCGGTGGCGGTTTCGAGGATGATCAGATTGGGCGTCGAGGCGCCGGCGAAGGTATTCGCGGCGGCTGCGATGCCGCCGCCGGTAACCCGCAGGCTCACCTTCGCCATGCGGCGATCCTGGCCGCAGCGCTCCATGAGCCGCTGCACGGCTTCGCTTTCGCAGAAGGCATGGATCGAGATGCGCGGCAGAGGCCGGAGCTGCTCGAGGTCGCCGGGGCGCGTTCCGTCCGCGGGCCAATCGCCGGTTCCGCCGCTGTCGATCGTGTATTCAATGGCGTTCATCGTTTTTCCTCGAAGGCCCGTATCAGTTGAAGACGATCGTCGTTCCGCCGTCGCCCTTATCCGTGCCGCGCCAGCTGTCGATCACCTGGCCCCGCTGCTCGGCATCGATCGGCGACATCTGGCGCGGGCCGACGAGATCCGTCGGGTTGGCGATCTGTGCCGCGAGATTGGACTGGGTGGCGCAGCCGAAATTGTAGTAGTTGCGGTTTTCCAGCGTGTTCAGCGCCAGATCTTCCGGCCACGCGCCGCAGGGCGCGGTCTGCGCAGTTATCGCGACATAGCTCAGGCGGATCGGTGCGGCGTCGCCCGTCACGGAGGCGTCATAGGTGGTTTCGATCATCTTCTTCGGCGATACGCCGCTGGCCGCCAGCAAGCGGCGGATGTCCTTGCGGACGATCTGCGCGGCATGGCCGTTCACCGATCCGCGCGGCAGCATGATCTGAATGACGCTGCTGGACGCATTGCGATATTCGGCGGCAAAGCCGCGAATGACGTCGCGCGTCCCCTGGGTGAGCCGCGTATCGCCGGAGGCAATGGGAATGTCGATCGTCCGCTCGCCCTCCGTCAGCACGATCGGATGCCGGGTGCGGTAATCGTCCGGAAGAGCACCGGTCGCGAGCTTGTCCTTGCTGGCGCAGCCTGCCAGGAGGGCGGCGACGATCGCATACAGGACCACACGATGCGGCAAGCGGTTCAGGGCCATCGGGGGCTGCCTTTCAAGACTGGTTCGAGCTGCGCTTCGCTTCTGCATGGCCCGGCCTATTTGTAGATGAAGCCGACATTGCCGTGGTAGCGGCCGGCGGGCGGCTGCGCCTCGGGGCGTCCATAGATCCGGTTGACCCGGCCGAGGAAAAAGCTTTCGAGATCGTTCGCCGGGTTGAAGTTGTCGTCCGGACGCGAGATCGCGCTGCGGGCAACCGGCCTTACGAGATAGGGCGTTGCGATGATGACGAGTTCCGTTTCGCTGCGCTGGAAATCCTTGCTGCGGAAGAGCGTGCCGAGGATCGGGATCTTCGAGGCGCCGGGCAGGCCCGACATCGCCTGGCGGATATTGTCCTGGACGAGGCCGGCGATCACGATCGAGCCGCCGGACGGCAGTTCGACGCTGGTCGAGGCTTCGCGCCGGCGGATGCCGAGGAAGGTGTTGCCGGGAATGGCGGTCATGCTGTTGCCCGTGACCACCGAGCCCTCATAGGTCGGCTCCGAGACATCGGTTTCGATCTGCAGGCTGATGCGGCCGGGGCCGAGAACGACCGGCTTGAAATTCAGCCGGATGCCGTATTCCACGTCGTTGACCTCACGCTCTACCGTGGTTTGGCCGGTCTCGTCGTCCGTCGAGACCTCCTGCACGCCGGCAAGCCGGAACTCGCCGCCGACGTAGAACTTCGCCTCCTGGCCGGAAATCGCCGTCAGGCTCGGCTCGGCGAGCGTGCGCATGACGCCGGCCTGTTCCATTGCGTTGATATAGCTCGAAATGGTTGTGGGGCCGATCGAACCCTTGATGAGGGCATTCGTGCCGACGGCGATCGCGTCGCCGAGATTGGCCGGGTTACGGAAGCTGATGCCGCTTTCGCCATCGGAGACGCGGCCGTTGAAGCCGAGCTGCTTCAGTACCTGGCGGCTGACCTCGGCCACGGTGACTTTCAGCGTCACCTGATCGTCGCCCTCGATCGTCAGCAGATTGACGATCTGCGAGTTCTGCCGGTCCTCGGCGAAAATATCGGCATCGCCGTTATTGCCCTGGGCGGTGATGTTGCGCGTGGTCGCCTCGCCGCCCTTCAGGAAGGCGCGTGCGAGATCGACGGCCCTGGTCGAGTCGAGGGGCGTGCGGACCGTGCCTGTCAGCACCACGTTGTCCGAGATGATTTCGACATTGATATCCGCATCGGGAATGAAGCGACGGAGGTTCGCCTCCAGACCGGCAACGTCGCGCTCGACGGCGACCTCCAGGCTGACGATCTCCTCGCCGCCAGGTCCGAAGACGAAGATGTTCGTTTGGCCGACGGACTTGCCGAAGAGATAGATGCGGCGCGAGGTGCGGGTGATCGCGTCGGCGAGCGAGGGATCGGCGACGAGAATGTCGTGAGCGTCGCTCGGCAGATCCACGACGACCGCCTTGTTGAGACCGAGATTGATGGTCTTCCGGGCGCCCGGGCCGCTATCGACGATCCTCACGACAGAGGAGGATGCGGCCTCTGCGGCCGGGAGGGTCGGCAGCGCCATGCCCGAAAAGGTCAGACAGAAGGAGAGGCCGGCTGCGAGAGACGCCCGAAACTTTTTTGCG
This sequence comes from Sinorhizobium meliloti, assembly GCF_017876815.1. Lineage (NCBI taxonomy): Bacteria > Pseudomonadati > Pseudomonadota > Alphaproteobacteria > Hyphomicrobiales > Rhizobiaceae > Ensifer > Ensifer meliloti. The sequence goes on from NZ_JAGIOS010000001.1 coordinate 1,193,781, forward strand.
ATCGGTTTCACCTTGCGCCCGTCCTACTTCTGGTTCTGGAGGGCCACACCGTCGCCCTTGACGATGGAGCCCGACTTGATGACCTGAATGCTCGGCCGGCCGTCGCCGTTGAGAAGGTAGTCGGCAGCCGTGGTGTCCGGCTCCTGCGCATCGGCGACGCTGCGCAGCGCCAGCGAGATGCGGTCCGCCATCTGCTGCGCCACGGTCATGACCTTCGATTGATCCGGCGTCAGCTCCAGCGTCGCGGTCGTACCGACGACCGCTTTCGAGCCGTCTTCCTTCTCCTCGATCTGCTGATCGATCGCGAGCACGCGGACATTGCTCAGGACGGTTTCGGTCAGATAGAGATCGCCGTCGGACTTGCGCACCATGATCACGTCGACGCGATCGTTCGGCAGGATGAAGCCGCCGGCGCCGGTCGCGACCGTGATCTCCGTGGCGACGGCGCGCTTTCCGGCCGGCAGCAGCGACGACATGATCCGGTTCGATGCGTCGGCGATCTTTTCCTGGCGGACCGGCTCCCCGGTGAAGATCGGCAGACGGACCACTGCGCCGGCAAGATCTTCGACGGCTGCGGGACGGTTTTCCTCGGTGATCATGCCTTCGGCGACACCGTCCTTCGGCCAGGCCTTCCAATGGATGGAATCGGCGCCGAGACGGGAGCCGACCGGCAGGCTCTTGCCGGCGACGAGCACATTGATGGTCGGCGCCTGCTCGATGACGGGTTCCGCCGTCTGCGGGGCGGGCGCCCGGGTGAGCTTCATCGCCAGCAGCCCGGCCATGGCAGCCGAGCCGATGGCCACCGCCAGAATGATAATGCGCACCGGTCTCATGATCGCCCCAAATCCCCGAGAATTGCCCAGGATCAGGTTGATCAGGAATTGGTGTAATTATGGTTAACGGTTTGCTTATGGAGAAGGTTAGCGGGGGCTGCGCCGGGGCCGCTGAGCGAAATCCGCATCAGGAGAGCTGCGCGAAGGCTAGCTGCATCAGCGGGGAAGAGGGATAGGCTGCGAACCCGCCGAGAGCGATGGCGATGCCGTAGGGGATTTTCTTGGCGGTCAGCAAGAGACGCGGAACTGGGATGCGAGCGGCAAGAATTAGGTTCTCCTTGCTGCGCAAGAGCAGAACGATCAGAGTCAGGAATCCGCCGAAGAACGAAACGTATACGAGGAATGTCACGAGTGACTCGTTGAAACCGAACCAAGCGGCGCTTGCCGTTAACAGCTTTGCATCTCCGCCACCCATCACGTTTGCCGCGAATAGGGCGAAGGAGACCGCAAAGATGAGCCCCGCGGCTACGGTGTGCAAGCCAAGCTGCGCGAGATCAAGACCAGCAAGCGGCGCGACGAAGAAAAACGACACGAGCAAAACCAGGGAAACGCGGTTCGGAATTGTCATTGTGAGCAGATCGGACAACGCGGCTAGTGCAAGGGAAAAGGGAAAGACAACCAGAATAGTCGCATTGATCATCTCGAGCTCCATCCGGCTGTCCCCGGCGAAAAGACAAGATTAGAAAAAGTAAGCCGCCCCTAAGGGCGGCCCCCTGTTAGGTAATCAGTCGGCCGTTACGGGGCGTTCGGTTCAACGTTCAGATATCCGCCCAAATTGGTGAACTGAGTGCTAAGTGCCCCGCCGAGCGTCTGCGCGCCGCCAATCAGCGCCACAGAGATCAGAGCTGCGATCAGCCCGTATTCGATTGCGGTTGCGCCGGACTCGTCCTTCATCAGGCGTGCAAAAATGGTCTTCATGACTATTCTCCTCAAACTTCACTTGTTGTTCAGCACGTCCGTCAAACTGTTGCCGTTGATCGGATACCCTGAATTTAGCGGGGGCTAATTGCTTTCCGCTTAAGGAAACCGGTTACCGTCACGTTAAGGGAAACTCGCTTTTTCCTGGGTAAATGTCCGGAAAATGGATGCCTTAAATTGCGCCGCATCGACGTAACCATTCGTTCACCAAAAGGCGCCAAGATGCGGCAGATAGACCGTCAGGACGCGCCATGAACATGCCCTCAGCGGCCCCGCGGGCCGCACTGCTTGCAACCACTGCACTTCTGGCGATCGCCGCACCGGGCGGAGCCCGCGCGGCCGAAGAAATGATGCGCGTCTATATGGACCACGCCCGCGTGCTGAAGCTCGACCGGCCGGTCAGCAAGGTGATCATCGGCAATGCGGAGGTTGCCGACGCGACCGTGGCGGATGCGAAGACCATCGTGCTGACCGGGCGCAATTTCGGCACCACCAATCTCGTCATCCTCGACCAGGACGGCAACGCCATGGTCGACGAGCGCATCCTGGTATCGATCGACGAGGGCAACACCGTACGCGTGTACAAGCAGACCGTCCGCACCGTTCTCTCCTGCACGCCCAATTGCGAGCGTGCGGAACGACAGGCTTCCGCCTCAAGCGGCAATTAAGACCGGGAAATTCGCCCTGCCCCTCACCCTAACCCTCTCCCCGCAAGCGGGGAGAGGGGACTTAAGCCGCAAAGCGAGCCGCTTATCCCTTCTCCCCGCTTGCGGGGAGAAGGTCGCGGCAGCGGGATGAGGGGCCCTTCCGGCCTCTGCTTCAGAACCACTAAAATTCTCCGGGTCCTCGAAAACGAATCTTCAACAGTCGCCGTGTATTTTTGCGCCAACCAGTTGACATGATGGAACGGCGCGATGTCGATCGACGAGAAAGCATCCACTCCCCGGGCGCCCTTGCCGCGCGGCCTGTTTCGGCGCCTCATCGGCGACCGGAAAGGTGCGACGGCGATCGAATTCGCGATCCTTGCGCTGCCCTTCTTCATCGTCGTCTTCGCCTCGATCGAGACATTCATCGCTTTTGCCGGCGAGCAATTGCTGGCCAATGCGACGGATACGCTGGCGCGGAAAATCCGCACGGGTGAAATCACCACCGATATCGGCAAGCCCGGCTTCACGACAGAAACCCAGTTCCGTCAGGCTTTCTGCGACGAAATCGCGATCATGATGACCTGTTCGGCGACCGAGGCGGAGCAAGCCTCGAAACTCCATCTCGATGTCCGCAAGCTTCCCGCCGATCTCAGCGCGTTTCCGAAAGCGGTGCCGCGGAACGGCTCCGATCTCGACACCAGCGGCTTCACTTTCGCGCCCGGCGGGCCAAACGACTACACCATGGTACGGGCCTATTACCGCTGGACCGTGATCACCGATCTCGTTCGTCCCCTGGTGACCAAGCTCAGACCCGCCGGCGACAGCATGCCGCGCGACTATCTGATGGTCTCCACCGCCACCTTCCGCAACGAAAACTATTGAGGCTGCCATGGACCGCCTTCACACGCGCAAACAGCACCTGTGGGGAGCCTTCCACGGCCTGTTACGGGACCGCCGCGGCGCCGGTGCCGTCGAATTCGCCATTGTCGCGCCGCTTCTGATCGCGGCCTATGTCGGCGCTTTCGAGCTTTCTCTGGGGTTCACGGTCGCGCGCAAGGTCGGGCGGGCGTCGAGTGCGGTGAGCGATATCGTCACCCAGGAGCAGCAGGTGAGCAAGGCCTTCCTGGACGGCATGCGCAACGTCGCGAGAAACATGCTCGTCCCCTATGACGGCTCCGACTACGACCTCAAGATCACCGGTATCCAGGTGAACGGCACGACGGAAGGCAAGGTCGCCTGGTCCCGGGGCTGGTCGGACGCGAGCGACGGCGCCACGGTTCCCTACGCGGTCAATTCCGTCGTCAGCGTTCCGGCCGATCTAGACGCGGTGAATGCCTTCGTCGTGCGCACCGAACTCGTCGTCAACCACCAGCTTTCCCTGTTCGGCTCGGACGCCGGCGGCACGATCCCGCTCTCCAGGACCTCCTATTACCGCCAGCGCTTCGGCACGACCATCAACTGCACGGATTGCTGACCGGTCTGGAGCGGGATGAGGAAAGTGTGCGCGGTCTTCCGCCCGCCTACCCCCTCTGGCCGGCAGGCCAGAGGGGGTGCGCCTCCGACGACATGCATCAATTGCAATGGACAAGGCGGCGCGCTATTTCTGCCGGATTGTGCGGCGACGGCCGCGAAAGTCTTAATGGCACCGGCTCGCCGCTTATCGCGCTCGCGCCCGGGATCAGTCAGGGTGTTTCATGGCGCGTGCGTTCCTTTTCGTCCTCGATTCCTTCGGCATCGGCAATGCGCCGGACGCAGAGGCTTTCGGCGATCTCGGCGCCGATACGCTCGGACACATCGCGGAGTTCTGCGCGGCGGGAGCCGCCGACCGGGCGGGCCTCCGGGAAGGGCCGCTCCATCTGCCCAACATGTCGGCGCTCGGTCTCATGCATGCGGCGCGGCTTGCAACCGGGCGGCTTCCCGCCGGCATGGCGCTGCCGGAACGCGTCTATGGGATCTACGGCGCGGCAAGCGAAGTCTCGCGCGGCAAGGACACGCCGTCCGGCCATTGGGAAATCGCCGGCACGCCGGTGACCTTCGACTGGGGCTATTTTCCGGCCGAAGGCGACGCCTTCCCTCCCGAACTCGTCGAAGCGATCTGTCGCGAGGGCGACGTGCCCGGCATTCTCGGCAATTGCCATGCTTCGGGTACCGACATCATCGCCCGCCACGGCGAAGAGCATATGCGGAGCGGCAAGCCGATCTGCTACACCTCGTCCGATTCCGTCTTTCAGATCGCCGCGCATGAACAGACCTTCGGGCTGGAGCGCCTGCTGAACCTCTGCGAGGTCGTCCGCCGGCTCGTCGACGACTACAATATCGGCCGCGTGATCGCACGGCCCTTCGTCGGCAGCGACCCGGGCAGCTTCACGCGCACCGGCAACCGTCGTGACTATTCGGTGCTGCCGCCGGAGCCGACCGTTCTCGACCGGCTGCAGGAGGCCGGGCGCACGGTGCACGCGATCGGGAAGATCGGCGATATCTTCGCGCATCAGGGTGTGACCAGGCTCACCAAGGCCAACGGCAACATGGCGCTGTTCGACGCCAGTCTGGAAGCCATCGAAGAGGCCGAAGACGGGGCGCTCGTCTTCACCAATTTCGTGGATTTCGACATGCTTTACGGCCATCGCCGCGACGTGTCCGGCTATGCCGCCGCGCTCGAAGCCTTCGACGCACGCCTGCCCGATCTCGACCGCCGGCTGAAACCGGGCGACATGGTGATCCTGACCGCCGACCATGGCTGCGATCCGACCTGGCGCGGCACCGACCACACGCGCGAGCGCGTGCCGGTCCTGATGTTCGGCCCGACGCTTCGCAGCCGCTCCTTCGGCATCGCCGACAGCTTCGCCCATATCGGCGAAACCGTCGCAAGACATCTCGGCATTGGCGTCGGCCCACATGGGAGAAGCCTCATTTGACCGCTCATCTGAAGAAAGCCGAACTGCATTGCCATATCGAAGGCGCGACGCCGCCGGAACTGGCGCTGAGACAGGCCCGCAAATACGGCGTCGACACCAGCGCGATCATCCGCGACAGGGCCTATGTCTGGGAGGATTTCACCAGTTTCGTAAGGTGTTACGACGCCGTCGCCTCGCTTTTTCGCACCGAGGGTGATTATGCGCTTCTCGCCGAGACCTATCTGACGGAGCTTGCCAAAGCGGGTACGATCTACAGCGAGATCATCGTCTCGCCCGACCACGGCGTAACGATCGGACTCGGCGCCGATGCCTATATCGAGGGCCTCGCCGCCGGCATGGAGGCGGCGAGGGTGAAGACCGGCATCGAATCCCGCATGCTGATCACCGGCATCCGCCATCTCGGTCCCGACTCGGTCATCAGGACCGCCGAATATGCAGCGATGCGCCGGCATCCGCTCGTGACCGGCTTCAATCTGGCCGGCGAGGAGCGCATGCACAGCGTCGCGGAATTCTCCCGCGCCTTCGACATCGTCCGCGATGCCGGCCTCGGCCTGACCATCCACGCCGGCGAGCTTTCCGGCGCATTCAGCGTGCGCGATGCGCTGGACCATGTCCGCCCGGCCCGCATCAGCCACGGGGTCCGGGCGATCGAGGACGGCGATCTCGTGAAGCGCCTTGCCGACGAGGGCGTCGTGCTCGAAGTCTGCCCGGGCTCGAATGTCGCGCTTCAGGTGTTCCCGGACTTCGCCTCGCATCCGCTGCGGCGGCTTTACGAAGCCGGCGTCCGCGTGACGCTCAATTCCGACGATCCTCCCTTCTTCCACACGTCGCTCGCGCAGGAATACGAGATCGCCTTCCACGCGATGGGCTTCTCGGACAGCGAGATCGACCGGATGACGAAGACCGCGATTGAAGCCGCCTTCGTGGACGAGCCGACGCGAGAGAAGTTGCTGGCTGCGTTACATGTCTAGTTGCGCGGATGAGAGGGCGCAACTGCACAAGTTCCGCCTACACCCTTGCGGCCCCCGCCCTTTCCATGGAAAAGAGGGTGGATAGCCAATTTTCGCGGGGAAGATGAGCCATGGACGGCGTAACGGTGATCGGTCATCCGCTGGTGCAGCACAAGCTGACCATCATGCGCAAGAAGGAAACGTCGACTGCGGGCTTCCGCCGGCTGCTCAAGGAAATCTCGACGCTGCTCTGCTATGAGGTCACGCGCGACCTGGAGCTGACGACCGAACGGATCGAGACGCCTCTCGTGGAAACCGACGCGCCGGTGCTCGAGGGCAAGAAGCTCGTCTTCGCTTCCATCCTGCGCGCCGGCAACGGCCTGCTCGAGGGCATGCTCGAACTGGTACCCTCGGCGCGCGTTGCGCATATCGGCGTCTACCGGGACCACGAGACTCTGCAGGCGGTCGAATATTTCTTCAAGGCTCCGGACAACATCAACGAACGCCTCGTCATCGTCGTCGACCCGATGCTCGCCACCGGCAATTCCGCGATCGCGGCCATCGAGAAGCTCAAGGAGCGCGGTGCGCGGAACATCCGCTTCCTCTGCCTGCTTGCCGCTCCGGAGGGTATCCGCAACTTCCAGGGCGCCCATCCGGACGTGCCGATCTTCACGGCCTCGATCGACAGCCATCTCAACGAGAAGGGCTATATCGTGCCGGGCCTCGGCGATGCGGGCGACCGCATGTACGGAACGAAGTAGGGCTGTCGGCCTACCGTCCTGTCGCCTCGGAAAACGGCGCTGCATCTCGTCAACGAGTCTGATAAGTTGCGGGATGCGGGCGTAAAACCGCACACGCTTTTCCTCATCCCGCTCTGAGCTTCGAAACGATCACCGGCCGTCGCGCCGGCTCCTCGTCTGCGATCGCATAGAGCGTTACGACCCGTTTTGCGATCGCCTCGGCCTGGCTTTGGTCGGCAGCATGGACGAAGGCGATCGGCTCGCCCTTTTCGACTTTCGTCCCGAGCGGCCTCAGGCCGGTAAGACCGACGCGGTGATCGATCCGGTCATCCGGGCGGATGCGCCCGCCGCCGAGCTCGATGACTGCCATTCCCAGTTCGCGCGTCTTGCAGGACGTGAGATAACCATGCCGGCCCGCCGGCACGGCAAGGATCGCGGGTGCCTTGGCAAGATAGGCGCCCGGGCGATCGACAAAATCGGCAGGGCCGCCGAGCCGATGCACCATGAGGCCGAAGCGCTCCATCGCCTCCCCGCTCCCCAAAACGCGCCGCGCCATGGCTTCGGCTTCGGCTTCGTGAGCCGCAATACCCGCTGCAACGAGCATCTCCGCAGCCAAGGCCATCACGACCTGATCGAGGCGGGTTCCCGCTTTCTCGCCGCGCAGATAGGCCAGGCAGTTCTCGATTTCGAGCGCGTTGCCGGCCGCGTCCGCCAGCGGCTCGTTCATGTCGGTGATCAGCGCAGAGGTGCGCACGCCCGCACCATTGGCGACCTCGACAAGCGAACGCGCCAGGACTTCGGTTTCGGCAGGATCGGTCATGAAGGAGCCGTTGCCGAGCTTGACGTCGAGCACCAGCGACCGTAGCCCTGCGGCGAGCTTTTTCGACAGGATCGATGCGGTGATCAGCGGCACCGAATCGACCGTCGCCGTCACGTCGCGGATCGCATAGAGGCGCTTGTCGGCCGGCGCCAGATCGGCCGTCTGGCCGATGATCGCGCAGCCGACCTCGTCGGCCACGCGGCGGAACAGTTCCGGCGAAGGCTGGATGTCATAGCCGGGGATCGATTCGAGCTTGTCGAGCGTCCCGCCGGTGTGGCCGAGCCCCCGGCCCGAAATCATCGGCACGGCCGCACCGCAGGCGGCGACGATCGGCGCCAACATGAGCGAGACATTGTCGCCGACTCCGCCCGTCGAGTGCTTGTCGACAATGGGGCGTGCGAGATCGCTCCAGTCGAGCGTTTCCCCGGAATCGCGCATCGCCAGCGTCAGCGCCACGCATTCGTCGCGATTCATGCCGGAGAACCAGACCGCCATGGCGAAGGCAGCCGCCTGCCCTTCCGAGACCGAGCCATCGGTCACGCCCGCGATGAAACCGGCGATCTCCGCCGGATCGAGCCGATCGCCGTCCCTTTTCTTTCGTATGATTTCCTGCGGAAGCATGGCCATTCAGCCTTCGCTCGAGATCATCTCTTTCAGGATTGCCGCCAGCCGCGTGCCGCCGAGCGGCGCCATTTGCTTGGTTTCTTCATGGCTGAGTTCCGACCCGGTCATGCCGGCGGCGAAATTGGTGACGACGGAGGCGGCGGCGACCTTGAGCCCGAAGAACCGGGCGAGAATGACCTCCGGCACCGTGGACATGCCGACCGCATCGGCACCGAGGATACGGGCCATGCGGATTTCGGCCGGCGTCTCGAAACTCGGCCCGGAGAACCACATATAGACGCCGCGCGCGAGCGGGATGCCGAGGCGTTCGGCGGCCTCCTCCATCCCTATGGCCAGCGCCGCGTCATAGGCATTTGTCATGCCGACGAAACGCTCATCGCTTTCGAGGCCGATCAGCGGATTGGCGCCGGCAAAGGCGATGTGATCGGCAATGCGCATGACCGAGCCCGGCGGCATGTCTTCGCGCAGCGACCCGGCGGAATTGGTGAGGATCAGGTTCTCGACGCCGATCCGCTTCAGCGTTTCGATCGGCACGCGCATGGCTTTGGCGTCGCCGCGTTCGTAATAATGGGCACGGCCGGAAAGCACGGCGACGGGAGTGTCGCCGATCCTGCCCGCCACGAACTCGCCGGCATGGCCGGAAACGCTGCTCACCGGAAAGCCCGGTATCTCCGCATAGGGGATGCGCAGCGGCTCCGCCACCGCGTCGACGAGAGAGCCGAGGCCGGAACCGAGTACGATTCCGTAGCGGGGCGCATGCGCTCCGAGCCTGCCCTTGAGGAAGTCCGCCGCCCCCGTCATCCGAGAATCTCCGTCTCGAAGCTGTGCGGCAGCAGGTCGGAGAGCGCCAGCGTCTTCCTGATCCCCGTTTCGTCGCAAAGATAGATGCGGGTGCTCGCACCGGAAAATTCCGCCAGTCGCTGGCGGCAGCCGCCGCAGGGCGGGCAGAGCGCGAGTTTCTCGGCCACCACCGCGACTTCCGTGATCTTGCGCTGGCCGGCCATCACCATATGGCTGATCGCCGTCGTCTCGGCGCACCAGCCCTCAGGAAAGGACAGGTTCTCGATGTTTGCGCCCGTATAGATCCTGCCGTCCTCGGCGCGAATGGCGGCGCCGACCGGAAACTTGGAATAGGGCGCATGCGCCTTTGCCATGGCTTCACGCGCCGCGACAAAGAGTTCGTCCTTGGACATGGGTTTTTCCTTATAGTTATGCATATCGTTATCCCGAAACCGCTGCGCACTTTCGGGCGGCATGCATTAGCGCTCCTTCACATAGGGTACGCCGCCCGCCTTCGGCGGAATGGCCTTGCCGATGAAGCCGGCAAGCAGGATGACGGTGAGGATATAGGGCAGCGCCTGCATGAGCTGCACCGGAACCTGGCCGACAAGCGGCAAGGGCGTGCCCTGCAGACGGATGGCGAGCGCGTCGAGGAAGCCGAAGAGCAGGCAGGCAAACATGATATTGAGCGGGCGCCATTTGGCGAAGATGAGCGCCGCGAGCGCGATATAGCCCTTGCCCGCCGTCATGCCCTTGACGAAGCCCGCCGTCATCGCCAGCGACAGATAGGCGCCGGCAAAGCCGCAGAGAATGCCGCAGCAGATGACCGCGCGATATCTGAGCCAGATCACCGAGATGCCGGCGGTATCGACCGCGCCCGGATTCTCGCCGACGGCGCGCAGCCTCAGGCCGAAACGGGTGCGGTAGAGAATCCACCAGCTGATCGGCACCATCGCGAAGGCGAGATAGGTGAGCAGGAAATGGCCGGACAGGAGGTCCGCATAGACCGGCCCGAGGACGGGGATCTCGCGGATCATGTCCGCGTCGGGGAAGTTGATCGTCTGGAACCGCGCGCCTTCGGCAAGCGCCGGCGTGCGGCCGCCCTGCCGGAACCAGGCCTCCCCCAGGATCACGGTGGAACCGGCGACGATGAAGTTGATCGCCACACCCGAGACGATCTGGTTGCCGCGCTGGGTGATCGAAGCATAGCCGTGGACGAGCGACAGGGCCACGGAAACGAGGATCGCCGCACCGAGCCCCACCCAGACGGACTGCGTGACGGCTGCCGCCGCACCGGCGGCAAAGGCCGCACCGAGCATCTTGCCCTCGAGGCCGATGTCGAAGACGCCGGCGCGCTCGGTGAAGAGGCCGGCAAGGGCTGCGAAGACCAGCGGCACGGAGACGCGGATCGTCGATTCCAGGAGCACGACGAGAACGTGGAAGAAATCCATGGTTTCAGGCTTCCTTGGTCTGCACGACGGCGGCCGCGCGCTGACCCCGCGCCGAAAAGGCGCGCGTGATCGCCGGCCGGAACATGTTCTCGAGCGCCCCGGCAAAAAGGATCACGAGACCCTGGATGATGACGATCATGTCCCGGGAGATCGAAGGCATCTCGAAGGCGATCTCGGCGCCGCCCTGATAGAGCACGCCGAAAAGGATCGCGGCGGGAATGATGCCGCCCGGATGCGAGCGCCCCATCAGCGCGACCGCGATGCCGACGAAGCCGGCGCCTTGCACGAAATCGAGCTGCATGCGGAACTGCTCGCCCATGATCGGGTTCAGCGCCATCATGCCGGCAAGACCGCCTGATATCATCATGGCGACGACGGTGATGCGGCTTTCGCTGATACCGGCATAGCGCGCGGCAGACGGGCTATGGCCCATGGTGCGCATCTCGTAGCCGAGCCTGGTGCGCCAGATCAGCACCCAGACCGCGAAGGCGGCCGCCAGCGCCAGCAGGAACGAGATGTTGAACGGCGCCGTACCGATATTGAGGCCGAAGATCGACAGCAGCCAGTCGAGCTTCGGCAATTGCCCGCCCTCGGCGAAGGTCCGCGTCTGCGGCGCCATGGAGCCGAGCGGCTTCAGCACGCGGGTCAGCAGATAGACCATCAGGCTCGACGCGATGAAATTGAACATGATGGTGGTGATGACGATATGGCTGCCGCGTTTGGCCTGCAGCCAGCCGGGCAGGAACGCCCAGAGCGCGCCGAAGAAGGCAGAGCCGACGATGGCGAGCGGGAAGACCACGTACCAGGGCATCGTCTGGTCGAGCCAGAGGCAGGCGAGCGCCACGCCGATGCCGCCGACATAGGCCTGGCCCTCGCCGCCGATGTTGAAAAGACCGGCATGAAAGGCGACCGCCACCGCGAGTCCGGTGAAGATGAAGGTCGTCGCGTAATAGAGCGTGAAGCCGATATATTCGCCGCGGCCGAAGGCACCGTTGATGAGATGATAGGCGGCTTCGAGCGGGTTTTCGCCGACGAGGAGAACGACGAGGCCGGCGACGAGGAAGGCGACGGCAAGATTGATCAGCGGGATGAGGCCATATTCCACCCATCCCGGCAGTTTCGCATAGGGCGTACTCATTCTGCGGCCTCCTTGCGGCCTTCGACGCCGGCCATCAGCAGGCCGAGCTCGCCTTCGGTCGCCTCGGGGCTGCGTTCGCCGACGACGCGTCCGGCGAACATCACGAGGATGCGGTCGGAAAGGGAACGGATCTCGTCGAGTTCGACCGAGACCAGCAGAACGGCCTTGCCCTGATCGCGCATCTCGATGATCCGCTTGTGGATGAATTCGATTGCGCCGACATCTACGCCGCGGGTCGGCTGGCCGATGATGAGGACGTCCGGATCCCGCTCCATCTCGCGCGCAAGCACGACCTTCTGCTGGTTGCCGCCGGAGAAGTTGGCCGTCCTCAGCCGCGCATTCGGCGGGCGAATATCATATTTGGCAATCTTCTCCTCGGCATCCTTGCGGATCGCATCGATGTTCAGGAACATGCCGTTGGCGAAGCGCGGGTCATGGTGGTAACCGAGGATCGCGTTTTCGCACTCCTCGAATTTGAGCACGAGCCCGACGTGATGCCGGTCTTCCGGCACATGCGCCAGTCCGCGACCCCTGAGTTCGGCCGCGTCTGCGTTGCCCGTCACGTCCACCGGCCTGCCGTTGAGGAGAACCGTCCCGGAGGCGGCCTTGCGGATGCCGGCGATCGCTTCGAGCAGTTCCGACTGACCGTTGCCGGCCACGCCGGCGATGCCGACGATCTCGCCTGCACGAACATCGAAGGAGACGTTGTCGACCATGGTCACGCCGCGGCTGTCCTTGACCGTCAGCCCCTGGACGGCGAGCTTCACGTCACCGGGATTGCTCTCGCCCTTCTCGACACGAAGCAGCACGCGCCGGCCGACCATCAGCTCGGCCAGCTCCTCGACCGAGGTTTCACGCGTCGTGCGCGTCGCCACCATCTCGCCGCGGCGCATGACCGAGACCTCGTCGGTGATCGCCATGATCTCGCGCAGCTTATGGGTGATGAGGATGATCGTCTTTCCCTGAGCCTTGAGCTGGCCGAGGATGCGGAACAGGTGGTCCGCCTCGGCCGGCGTCAGGACGCCGGTCGGCTCGTCGAGGATCAGGATATCGGCCCGGCGATAAAGCGCCTTCAGGATCTCCACGCGCTGCTGCAGGCCGACCGGCAGCTCCTCGATCAGGGCGTCCGGATTGACCTCGAGGGCATATTCCTTCTCGAGCCGTTTCAGCTCCTGCCGCGCCTTGGCGATGCCCTTGTTGAGGATCTGGCTGTCCTCGGCGCCGAGCATGACGTTTTCGAGCACGGTGAAGTTCTCGACCAGCATGAAGTGCTGGTGGACCATGCCGATCCCAACGGAGATCGCCGCATTCGCATCGCGAATGGAAACAGGCTTGCCGTCGACCAGGATCTCACCGTTGTCGGCCTGATAGAAGCCATAAAGGATCGACATCAGCGTCGACTTGCCGGCACCGTTTTCCCCGATGATGCCGTGGATCGTGCCCTTGCGAACCCTAAGATTGATGTTCCTGTTGGCGTGGACCAGCCCGAAGCTCTTGTCTATTCCACGCAATTCGATGGCAATATTGTTCATATTGGCCTGCGATCCCCTTTTTGCCCGCTTCGGCTCATCGCAGAAACCGTGCCGACAATTTTTTTACCATTTGGTATAAGTTTATCATCGATTTTCAGGCGCGAAAGCCTGGGCGACGAGATCTCCTTATACTTTCATAGGATCGCTGGTGAGAGTCCAGCGCGAATATACACAGCTGCGTTGGTGCGGCCGGATAAGCCCCTCCCCCTTGTGGGGGGCTAGGGCATACACATCTGACCCTCCCGCGGGACCATTGCCTTGGGGCAGACGACAATGGTTTGACCTTCGCATGCCCAAAACGAACGCCACGGGCAGAACGCAGAAGCGGAAGTGAGGGCCGCCGCAGGTATTCTCCCCCCTTGTGGGCAGGGCTATCGCATATGAGCGATAAGAGAAGTGAGGAATTGGTCATCCCAGCCCGCCTTTTTGATTTTCCGGCGGATGGAGGCCTTGTCGGGGTGAGATCGCAAGAGGTTGAGAGCGATCTTGCGCAAGAAGGCAATGTTCTGAGGGCCGTTGTCCTTGCGGTTTCTGGCGGCGTCCTCGCGGAAGTGGACATCCAGAACCCAATGCAGTTTGTTTTCGATTTGCCAATGGGTTCTTACAACCTCGATCAGCGCGCTCGGCGACATGGTGGTGGAGAGCAGGAAGTAGCGGACATGGCTGGTCAAATGGCCGTTGGTATGACGGCTTGTGGTCTCGACGCAGCCGATGGCCTGCAGGCCCGGAAAGTTGATATCGTCGACAGCCACAACGCTGGCGCGGCGTGTCTCGGTGCGGTCATGGGCAGTCTCGGCTGCAATCTGGATGCTCTCGACGTGGTCGGCGTCCTCGATGCGGGCGAGCGCCTGGGCCAAGAGGCCGGGCTGGTTGGCCTTCAGTGCCAGAGCATAATCGCCGCCGGCAGCGAGGATGGCGCGGGCGGTGTCGGGCCGGCAATGCAGGGCATCGGCGGTGACGATAGAGCCCTCCAGTGCCAGCAGCGCGAGCGCATCGAGAGCCCCTTGCACCTCATTGCGGCCCGGCGCGAGCTTTTGGCCGATGACCAGACCGGGACCGGCAGCCCAGACATTGACGAAGTGGAGTGGCGTGGCCTTGGCGGCGCGCCGGTAGGCACCGCGCACCGCCTTGCCATCGATCGCTACCACCCCTTCGAGACCCTGCGCAAAGCTCGCCGTGAGACGGCGAAAGGCCGCGTCAAAGGCATCCGGATCGAGATGGCGGAAGACGGTGGAGAAGGTGTCATGGCTGGGAATGCCATAGGGCAGCGGCACGATTGTCTTCAGCCATTTCTTCTTGGCAACGCCGAAATCGGCCATATCGGTACAGCTTTCCGCACCGCAGACAATCGCCGCAACGGCAATGAACAGGATCGACGTCAACGGATGGCGCGCATTGCGACCGCGCGGATCGGGCAAATCTTCAAAGCAAGCGGCAAATCTACTCATCGAGACCTCCAAGTCAGCGGAGAACTCCAAGAATCGATTTGCCGCAACAAAACAACCGCTTATTTGCTAAATGCGATTCCCCTGCCCTTGTGGGGGAGATGGCCGGCAGGCCAGAGGGGGTCTGCTCTCCTGCTCGCCCATCAGGACTACATGACGCAGTCGTATGACCGCATCTTCGGAAATGCCGCAGGGTATCCTCGCGGCAAATTCATCTTCGGCGGCATCTAGAGTTTGGCGTTCAACCCCCTCTGGCCTGCCGGCCATCTCCCCACAAGGGGGGAGACGACAAGCGGCTTGACCTCACCTCCCGAACGATGCCGCATAATTGGAAGCGAGAGCCAGCCGGTTTCTCTCCGTGGCAACGGCTCCCGCCAGAGGAGCAGATATGTATATGCCTTAGCTTGTGGGGAGGGGTCCTGCGGAAGGCCGCGGTAAATCTCGGCCAACTAGCGCAGCAGCCTCAATGCGTTGATCGTCACCAGGACAGTCGCGCCGGTATCGGCGAGGATCGCCGGCCAGAGACCCGTCACGCCGGCGATCGTCGTCGCCAGGAACACGGCCTTGAGGCCGAGCGCGATCGCGATGTTCTGGTGAATGTTGCGCATCGTCACCCGCGACAGCTTCACCATCGCCGCGACATCCGAAACGCGGGCATGGAGGCTGGCGGCATCGGCCGTTTCCAGCGCCACATCGGTGCCGCCGCCAACAGCGATGCCGACATCCGCCGCCGCCAGAGCCGGCGCGTCGTTGATGCCGTCGCCGACCTTCGCCACCACGAGACCCTCGGCCCTGAGCCTGCTTACGATGCGCTGTTTGTCCTCCGGCAGAAGACCGGCATGCGCCTCGATGCCTCCGAGCCGGCCGGCGATCGCCTCGGCCGTCGCCCGGTTGTCGCCGGTGAGCATCACCACGCGCAAACCCTGATCGGCGAGCGCCCTCAGGCCCGCCGCGGCATCCGCACGCGGCTCGTCGCGCATGGCAAGCGCTCCGGCTGCCCTCCCGCCGACGACGAGCACGGAGACGGTCTTCCCCTCACCCTGCAGGGTTTCGATCCGAGCCAGGTCTTCCGCGGCCAGCGGCGCGCGCTCCCGGGCCGCCTCGGGCGAGCCGAGGAAAAGCTCGACGCCGTCTGCGGAGGCGGCAACACCCTTGCCGCCGATGGCCCTGGCGCCTTCGACGGGAAGTAGCGCCAAGCCATCGGCTTCGGCACGCGACAGGACGGCATGGGCCAGCGGATGGCTGGATCCCTGTTCGAGCGCAGCGGCGTAGCCGAGGATCTCCGCCTCCGATCTGCCGAAGCCGACGATGTCGGTCAGCTTCGGCCTGCCTTCGGTGAGCGTTCCGGTCTTGTCGAAGGCGACGGCTGTGATCCTGCCGAGATTTTCGAGGACGGCGCCGCCCTTGATCAGAAGACCGCGGCGTGCACCTGCCGAAAGGCTCGCGGCGATCGCGGCCGGCGTGGAGATGACGAGGGCGCAGGGGCAACCGATCAGGAGAAGCGCGAGCCCTTTATAAATCCAATCCTGCCACAGGCCGCCGAAGAAGAGCGGCGGGATGACCGCGACCAATGCCGCGACGAGCACCACGCCCGGCGTGTAATAGCGGGAGAAGCGATCGATGAAACGCTCCGTCGGCGCCTTCTTCTCCTGCGCCTCTTCGACAAGCCTGATGACGCGCGCGATGGTATTGTCGGCCGCCGCGGCGGTGACGCGCACCCGCAGCGCGCCGTCACCATTGACGGTTCCGGCAAAGACATTCGCGCCGGCTTCCTTCAGGACGGGCGTGCTCTCGCCGGTCACCGGCGCCTCGTCGACGCTGCTCTCGCCGGAGACGATGATGCCATCGGCCGGGAGCCGGTCGCCGGGACGGACGAGGACGATGGCGCCAGGGGCCAGGCTTTCGGCGGGAACCTCCACAGTCCTGCCGTTTTCTTCGAGGAGCGCCGATTTCGGCACGAGCGCCGTCAGCGCCTGTATGCTCGCCCGCGCCTTGCCCGCGGCAACGCCCTCCAGCAGTTCCCCGATCAGGAAGAGGAAGACGACCATGGCCGCTTCCTCGCCGGCGCCGATGAAGACGGCACCGGCGGCCGCAATGGTCATCAGCATCTCGATCGAGAAAAGTGTGCCGGAAAGTGCTGCCATGAGCGCACGTCTTGCGATCGGCAACAGGCCGACGAGCATGGCGAGGGTGAAAATCCAGGGCTCGGTGGCGGGAACGAACTGGCCGATCGCATAGGCTGAGGCAAGGGCAACGCCACAGGCGAGCGTGAGCTTGCCTTTTGCCGTTCGCCACCATGGCAACGGCGCCGTGAAACGGGAGGACGGCTTCGTGCTTGCCGGAAGGGCGGTTGAATGCCCGTGATCGTGACTCGCTTCGCCATGCGCAGAGCCCGCGGCATGGTCGTGGCCGCAGCAGGCGTGCTCGCTCTGAGCCGGCTGCCGTTCCGCCGCAACGTCAAGCGGCGAAAGACCGTAGCCGAGGACACCGACCTTCCGCATCACCTGCGCGCCGATATCGTCGCGCGCCGCATGCCGGACGGTCATGGTGCCGGCGGCCACCGAGACATTGACGTCCTCGACCCCTGCAACCCGCCTTACGGCCGTGTCGATCTTGGCAGCGCAGGATGCGCAATCCATCCCATCGACGCGAAATCTCGTTTCCCGAAATATGCCTGTCATTCCATGCTCCTTACGAAACCGGAAGCAGGCTAAGTCCTCTAGCGGCTAGAGGTTCAAGAGGGAAAATGTGCAGGTCAGACTTCCGACTTTGACGCGGTTAGCGCCTACTGCATGTTTCCTTTAATCGCTCGCGCATCGGCTGCGCCCCGTCGGTGAACAATTCCGGCATCAGATCAGCCAGGCGGACGATCTTGCCGGTACGCGAACTCTGAAGCGCCGCAATGCCGCAAAGGACCGACATGGCACCGGCCCGCGCGCCGGCGCGCTGTCCCAGCGGATCCTTCGCATCCGGCTCGAAGAGCGTATTCCGCAGCCGGTCGTCGCCGCCATAGTGCCCGCCGGGAAAATGCGGCACCGTGATCCGTTCCATCGCCGGCTTGCCCTTCGGAAAGTTGCGGACGAGCAGGATCTCGTCCTCGGGCGGCGTCTCCCAGGGCTGGTCCTCGTACTGGCGAAGCTCGATCCTGCCCTTCGTACCGTTGAAGGCGATGTGATGGCCTTCGATCGGCTGGAAGGTATTGAGCGAATAGGAGACGTGGACGTCGTTGCGGTAGCGGATATTCGCGACCATCGTGTCGGGGATGTCGATGTCCTCGCGGAAGACGCAGCCGTCGCGGAAATAGCTGTCGATTTCGGAAGGTTCCTCATAGAGCGAGTCGAGAAACGGATCGGCTTCGAGATCGAGGTAGAAGTCGCACTCGCTCTTGTGAGGACAGAGCTTGCAGCGCGGCCCGCGAAACGGTCCCCTGCGGCCGTACATCTGCAGGTCGGCAAAGGCGCTGACCGCCTCCGGATCGCTGTCGAGATACCAGTTCAGGAGATCGAAATGGTGTGTCGCCTTATGCACGAAGAGGCTGCCCGAGTGTTCCGCATAGGCGTGCCAGCGGCGGAAATAATCGGCGCCGTGGCGCGTATCGAGATACCAGTGGAAGTCGACCGAGGTGACGCGGCCGATCTCGCCGGCATTGAGGAGTTCCTTGATGCGCGCTGCGGTCGGCGCGAAGCGGTAGTTGAAGGAAACGTCCACCCGCCGCCCGGTCCGCTTCTCCGCGTCGAGAATGCGGCGGATCTTCTCGACCGTGGTCGACATCGGCTTTTCGGTGATGACGTCGGCGCCGGACTCCAATGCGCGCACGACGATATCGTCATGCGTGTCGTCCGGCGTGCAGACGATGACGAGATCGGGGCGCGTTTCGGCAAGCATCGCATCGACATTGCCGTAAACAGGCGCATTGGTGGCGATCATCGTGCGGGCGCGCTCGGCCCGCAGCGCGTTCGTATCGGCAATGGCGACGAGATCGACGAGGCCGCGCCAGCCGGCCAGCAGATCCCTGCCCCACATGGTTGTTCCGCGGTTGCCGGTGCCGACCAGCGCAAAGCGACGCTTGTTGTCCATCATACCCTCACGCAATCCCTGTCATATCTTGTAGGAGAAACATCCTGCCCCAGCATATCAGCAGCAATTCCGGTAGCGTTCCACGCAGGTCGCGATCACCTCGTCGGCCGGGCGCTTCCACCAGTTGTCTGCGGAGAATATCTCGACCTCCTGCGCCCCGTGGAAGCCGGCCGCCTCGATCCGGCGCCGGATGCCCTTGAGATCGATGACGCCGTCGCCCATCATGCCGCGATCCGTCAGCATGTCCTTCGTGGGCACGAGCCAATCGCAGATGTGGTGAGCGAGGATCGCCTTCATTTTGCCGGCCCGCGCGATCTGATTGGCCAGATCGGGGTCCCACCAGACGTGATAGACGTCGATCGCCACGCCGACGCCCGGACCAAGGGTCTCGCAGATGTCGAGAGCCTGGCCGAGCGTGTTCACGCAGGCGCGGTCGGCGGCATACATCGGATGCAGCGGCTCGATCGCAAGCGGCACGCCGGCCGCGCGCGCATGCGGCAGCACTGCCGCGATCCCTTCCACAACCATCCGGCGGGCCGCGTCGATGTTCTTCGAGCCGCCTGGCAGGCCGCCGGCGACCAGCACCAGACAGTCGGCGCCGAGCTCCGCTGCCTCGTCCACCGCGCGCCTGTTGTCATCGATCGCCTTCTCCCTGCCTGACGCGTCCGGCGCCGGAAAGAAGCCGCCGCGGCAGAGCCCGGTCAGCTTCAGCCCGTTGGCCCGGACGATACGCCCGGCCTCGCCGAGGCCGATCGCCGCCACCTGGTCGCGCCAGGGCGCGATCGCCGTGATGCCGTGCTTCAGACAGATATCCACGGCTTCGGCGAAGCCGCATTGCTCCCGGATCGTCGCCAGATTGATGGAAAGCCCCTCGACCTGCATATGTTCTCCTCCCGATTTCAGGATACCATCGCCACCCAGTCCGGCTCGACGGATGAGCCGAGGCCGACGGACCGCAAGACGGTGGAAAAAGTGATTTCGCCGCCCCGGATCGCCAGCCGCGCCCGCCCGGAACCGCTTTCGTAGAGATCGCCATGATGGGCGAGATAGGCGGCCTGCTCCGCCGCCGGGGCGCCGGCCATGCCGTCGACATAGTGGTGGCCGTTGCGTTCGACGTGGCCGGCGCCGACAAGCGCTGCCAGCACGAGGTCCTGCTGGAGCGCCAGGCCCGACTGCGTCGTCAGGTCCTCGGCGGACATGAAAGAGCGTGCGGCCCCGGCCTCGGCGTTCCACATCTCCACGCGAGCGCGGTTGACGAGTGCCCGGTAGAAGCCTTTGCAGGACTTCGAGGAGATGCCGGCATAACCGAGCGCGCGGGCACGGAGAAATGCGCCGATATCGCCATCGGACTCGTCGATTTCGAGCGGCATCCGCCCGGCGACCTCCGTGACCGGCCTCGACAGCGCCTCGGCGCGAACGATCGGCTGCTCGAAGAAGAGCGCCGAGGCGCGCAATTTTTCGAGACGCGGCTCTTCGGCGATCCGGTCGAGAAGATCGGCAACGGCATCGGCATTTTCGAACTGCTCGTTGCCGTCGAGCGTCACCCTATACGCATCGACGCGCTGGTCGAGGACCGCGGCGATGGCGAGCAGACGCCGGGTGTCCTCGGCCGGGCGGCCCGAAACCTTGATCTTGAAATAACGATGGCCATAGGCGGCGATCACCTCTTCCAGAGTCTGCGGCAGTCCGTCCTCCAGCCGCTGCCCGGGCGCTAGATCGGCCGCCGTCAACGCGTCGGCAAGGCCGATCGTGTGGCGAACGGCCAGCCTCGGGCCAGGTTCGAGGCGCGAAAGGAACCGCGCAAGGTCGAAGCCTTCCAGATCGGGCGCGGTGGCGCCGGTGATGCCCGGCAGGTTGGCTCTGACCGCCCCGGCGGCGCTTGCTCCGGTCATGCGGCACAGCGCATCGAGGATAGCGCGGTCAAGAAGCGCCAGGCCGTAGGAGGCGACAAGGGCTGGCAGACCATGCCCGGCTGCCGCCCGGTGGTGATCACCCTCGGCAGCCGCATGCAGGCCAAAGGGGGTCTGCGCCTGCAGCGATGTCAGTCCTTCGATCGCCAGCCGCAGGGAGGCACGAAGCTGCTCGACATTATCCTCCGGCGAAAGGCCCGGGTTCTTGTCGAACCATTTCGGCATCATCATCTCGGCCGACCAGCCGATGGCGGACCGGCCGCGCGCATCCTCGACCCGCACCCGGACGAAGGCCTGCGGCGCGGTCGCAACGCGCGCCGATCCGAAGCGGAAGGGGAAACGGAATTCGACCGGCCGCTCGAAAACCTCCGCTTCGGCCAGCCTGACGCGCGGGGCTTCCGTCATCGCAAAGGCCTCACTCGACGCCGTGCATGGCGAGCACGCGCCGCATGCGCGCGGTCGCAAGCTCCGGATCGGCGAGGGCCCCGGCCTTGTCCGCCAGGCGGAAAAGCTCGGCGAGATGGACGAGCGATCGGGCGCTCTGCTGCCCTCCGATCATGACGAAATGGTCCTGTAGACCGTTCAGATAGGCGAGGAAGACGACGCCGGTCTTGTAGAAACGCGTCGGGGCCTTGAAGATGTGGCGCGACAGCGGCACCGTCGGCTCCAGCAATTCGAAGAATTCGCCGTTCCGCCCGCTACCCAGCGCTTCCAGCGCCGCCGAAGCCACCGGCGCGATAGCGTCGAAGATGCCGAGCAGCGCGTCCGAATGCCCTTCCTCGTCGCCGGCGATGAGCTCGGCATAATTGAAGTCGTCGCCGGTATACATGCGCACGCCTTTCGGCAGTTGCCGCCGCATCACGATCTCCTTCTCCTTGGAAAGGAGCGAAATCTTGATGCCGTCGACCTTGGCGGCGTGCGCCTCGAGGACGTCGAGGCAGGTCTTCATCGCCGCCATGTGGTCGGCATTGCCCCAATAGCCTTCGAGCGCCGGATCGAACATCTCGCCGAGCCAATGGATGATCACCGGCTCCTTCACCTGGGAGAGAACGCGGTCGTAGACGCGGATATAGTCCTCCGGGCCCTTTGCCGCGGCGGCAAGCGCCCGGCTCGCCATCAGGATGATCCGGCCTCCTTCTGCCTCGATCGCCTCGATCTGGCTCTCATAGGCCGCGAGAATATCGTCGATCGACACGTCCGGCCCCGGCGCCAGATGGTCGGTGCCGGCGCCGCAGGCGATCAGCGCGTCCGGGCGGCCGCGCGCTTCGGCAAGCGAGCGGCGGATGAGTTCGCGCGCTTCCGGCCAGCCGAGGCCCATGCCGCGCTGGGCTGTATCCATCGACTCGGCGACGCCGAGACCGAGATCCCAGAGGCGGTGACGAAAGGCGAGCGTGCGCTCCCAGTCGATCGCCGGCGCCAGCCAGGGATCGTTGTCGGCGAGCGGGTCGGCGACCACATGGGCGGCGGCGAAGGCGACCCTGGAAAAGGCCTTGGCATCGCGGCTGTTGAACGGCACCGGCCGGCCCGTAAGGTCGTAGCGGGCAAGCCTGCCTTCGATTGGAAGATCGATGCTGACCATGGCTCAGAGCTCCAATTCCGGAACGTCGAGCCAGCGGCGCTCCGCCCAGGATTTGAGGCCGAGTTCCGCAAGCTGCACGCCCTTGGCGCCGGCCTCGAGCCCGTGGGGCCAGGGACCGTCCTCCGCCACGTGGCGCAGGAACATTTCCCACTGCGCCTTGAAGCCGTTGTCGAAGGCCTGCGTATCCGGCACCTCGTCCCAGGTCCTGTAGAAATCGATCGTCTGCGGCTGATCGGGATTCCAGACCGGTTTCGGGGTATTGACGCGGTGCTGCGTCCAGCACTTCGTGAGCCCGGCGACAGCGGAACCATGGGTTCCGTCGACCTGAAACGTCACCAGATCGTCGCGCCGCACGCGCACCGCCCAGGAGGAATTGATATGCGCGACGATGCCGCCCTCGAGTTCGAAGGTGGCGTAGGCCGCGTCGTCGGTGTCGCAGTCGTAGGCGCGACCCTGTTCGTCGATGCGGCTTGGGATATGGGTCGCGCCGAGGCAGGAGACCGCCTTCACTTCCCCGAAGAGATTGTCGAGCACGTAGCGCCAGTGGCAGAGCATGTCGAGGATGATGCCGCCGCCGTCCTTTTTCCGGTAGTTCCATGAGGGCCGCTGGGCCGGAACGCCCCAATCGCCTTCGAACACCCAGTAGCCGAACTCGCCACGCACCGAGAGGATCTTGCCGAAGAAGCCTGAATCCCTCAGCAGGGCCAGTTTGCGAAGGCCGGGCAGGAACAGCTTGTCCTGAACGACCCCATGCTTGAGCCCGGAGGCGCGCGCCTTCCGCGCCAGTTTGACCGCCGTCCTCAGATCATCGGAGATCGGCTTCTCGCAATAGACGTGCTTGCCGGCGTCGAGCGCGCGGCCGATGAGCTCGGCACGCATCAGCGTCGTGCCGGCATCGAAGAAGATCTGGTCGTTCGGATCGGCAAGCGCCGCGTCGAGATCGGTCGACCAGCGGGCAATATCATGGCGCTTGGCCAATTGCTCCATCTTGTCGCGATTGCGGCCGACGATGATCGGATCGATCTCCAGCCTTTCGCCCGACTGGAGCGTGATCCCGCCCCGATCACGGATGGCCAGGATCGAACGCACCAGGTGCTGGTTGTATCCCATGCGGCCGGTGACACCGTGCAATATTATACCCAAACGCGGCATGCCGTTCCTCCCTGAGAGGCCCGTGAGGGGAAGAACCAGCCCTCCCAAGCCAGTAACTAATCGGTTACTTTGTGGCAGAGGAGAATCACACTTGTCAACAAAAAAAACGACATGTGCCTGGATCAGCGCCGGATCGATGCCAGCGTGACATGGACGATATGGCGCTGCCAGACGTCGAGATTGCTCTTGTCCATGAGGTCGCGGCCGAAGATCGTCGAGAGCGTGTATTGGTTGGAAAGGTAGAAATAGCCGAGGGCGGCGATCGTCAGATAGAGGTTCAGCGGGTCGACATCGGGCCGAAAGAGGCCGCCGGCCTTGCCGCGCTGGAGAAGGTCGGAGAGCTTGTCTATGAAGCTCGAATGCAGTTCCTTTAGACGCGTCGACTGACGCAGCCAGCGGGCCCGGTGCAGGTTTTCGGTGCCGAGGAGACTGAGGAACTCCGGATGCTCCAGGAAGTAGCCCCAGGTGAACATGGCGAGCTCGGCAATTCCCTGTTCAGGTTCCAAGTCGCTGAGGTTTAAGGATTTTTCCGCCGTTCTTATGCCGACATAGGCCTCTTCCAGGACCGCGAGATAAAGCTGCTCCTTGTCGCCGAAGTAGTGGTAGAGCATGCGCTTGTTGATGCCCGCCCTCTCGGCGATGGCATCGACGCGGGCGCCGCCTATGCCGTTTTCGGCGAACTCCCGGGTCGCAGCGGCGAGGATCGATGCGCGCGTGCGCTCGGGGTCGCGCTGCAGCGTCCGTTCCGCCCGCCCCCCGGACCCGTTCCTCCCCTTCGCTCCGTCTCGCATCTTCTCCATCACACGCAACCTCCGCATCCTCTTGCCTTTAGCGGCATTCGGGTGCAACTTTGTCATAATAATTTACAAGTCAATGATAGTTCCGCACACAACTGCTTGACAGGATCATTGCTTGTCCATAACTTGTAACCAAATAGTTATTTGTTGCAAGAGGCCGGAACGTTGTGGAGGCGTTCCGAAGGGAGGAGGAACAGATGACGCATAAGATCAGCAGGCGAAATGTACTCGCGGGAGGGGCGGCACTTCTTTCGATGTCCGCACTGGCGCCCGCCTTTGCGCAGGAGGCGCGGCTGCGGGTGCTCTGGTGGGGTTCGCAGGCCCGTGCCGACCGCACGAACAAGGTCAATCAGCTCTTTCAGGAGCAGAACGCGGGCGTCGCCATCAATGGCGAATTCCTCGGCTGGAGCGACTACTGGCCACGGCTTGCGACCCAGGTCGCCGGGCGCAATGCGCCCGACATCATCCAGATGGACTATCGCTACATCGTCGAATATGCCCGGCGCGGCGCGCTCGCGCCCCTCGACGACTATCTCGGCTCCGTGCTCAAGGTCGAGGATTTCGACCAGGTGCAGATCAAGGGCGGCAGCGTCGAAGGCAAGCTCTACGGCATCAGCCTCGGCGCCAACTCGGCAGCGATGATGGTCAATGCCGCCGCTTTCGAGGAAGCCGGCATTGAACTTCCGACGCCGTCAACGACCTGGGATGAGATGGCGCGAATCGGCGCCGAGATCACCAAGGCAGGCAAGCGCAAGGGCTTCTATGGCCTCTCCGACGGCAGCGCGGTCGAGCCGCTTTTCGAAAACTGGCTGCGCCAGCGCGGCAAGGCACTGTTCACCGCGGACGGCAAGATCGCCTATGATGCGAACGATGCGGCCGAATGGTTCGCCATGTGGCAGAAGATGCGAGAGGACAAGGCCTGCGTCCCGCCGGACATCCAGGCGCTCGACCAGTACAATGTGGAGACGAGCCCGCTGTCGCTCGGCAAGGCCGCCGCTTCCTTCGCGCACTCCAACCAGTTCGTCGCCTATCAGGGCATAAACAAGGACAAGCTGGCGTTGAGAAGCCATCCGCTGATCGGCAAGGATGCGAAGGGCGGCCATTACCGCAAGCCGTCGATGTTCTTCTCGGTCTCGGCCCAGACCAAGGACCCGGAACTCGGCGCCAAATACGTCAACTTCTTCGTCAAGGATCCGAAAGCCGCCGAAATCCTGGGCGTCGAGCGCGGCGTACCGGAATCGGCAGCCGTGCGCGAAAAACTGGCGTCGACGCTCGACGAGCTCGGCCGCGCCATGCTCGACTATGTCTCCGGCCTCGGAGCGCTTGCCGGCGATCTGCCGCCGCCGCCGCCCAGCGGTGCCGGCGAGGCGGAATTCGCTCTGCGCAACGTCGCCGAACAGGTCGGCTTCGGTCAGCTCGACGCCAAGCAAGGGGGCGAGACGCTGGTGAACGAGGTCAGCCAGATCCTCGCGCGGGGTTAAGGAGGATGGCGGCCGTGCAGGACACCGCTGTCGCAGTCGGCACGGGCGCGTCTTCGCGCCCGGCCGCACAGGGTCGCCTGGCCAGGATATGGGCAAGCCATGGAGCCGGCTACATGTTCCTGTTGCCATGGCTCATCGGCTTCTTCGGCCTGACGCTCGGGCCCGCCATCGCGTCACTCTATCTCTCCTTCACGAACTTCGACCTGATCCGCGCGCCGGAATGGATCGGCACCGCCAACTACGCGCGCATCGCGACGGCCGACCCGAAGTTCGCCGCTGCCGTCAAGGTGACGTTTCTCTATGTCGTGCTCTCGGTGCCCTTCAAGCTCGCCTTCGCGCTGCTCGTCGCGATCCTTCTCGACCGCGGCGTCCGGGGGCTCACCGTCTATCGGGCGATCTTCTACCTGCCGTCGCTGCTTGGCGGCAGCGTCGCTATCGCCGTGCTCTGGCGGCAGCTCTTTGCCGGCGACGGCCTGATCAACAGCCTGCTGGCCCAGTTCGGCATCGAGGGGCCGAGCTGGATCTCGCATCCGGACTATTCGATATGGACGCTCGTGGTCTTGAGCGTCTGGCAGTTCGGATCGCCGATGATCATCTTCCTCGCGGGCCTTCGGCAGATCCCGACGGACATGTACGAGGCGGCAAGCCTCGACGGGGCGTCCAAGTTCCGTCAGTTCTACAAGATCACGCTGCCGCTGCTGACGCCGGTCATCTTCTTCAACGCGGTCGTGCAGACGATCGACGCCTTCAAGGCCTTCACCCCCGCCTTCATCATTTCCGGCGGCACCGGCGGCCCGATCAACTCGACGCTGTTCTACACTCTTTACCTCTACCAGGAGGCCTTCGGTAATTTCCGCATGGGCTACGCCTCGGCGCTTGCCTGGATTCTCGTGCTGATCATCGGGCTGTTCACGGCCTTCTCGTTCCTCACCTCTCGCTACTGGGTGCACTACGATGACTGACGCGACCATGAGCTCGGTAACCGCCCCGCCGCCGGTCCCGACGGGCCGCCGCGGCCCTGTCGGATCGTTCCTCGTTCACGCCGCCCTGATCGCCGCCTCGATCGCCATGATCTATCCGCTCCTGTGGATGATCTCGGCCTCGGTCAGGCCGGAGGACGAGATCTTCGCCTCGACGTCGCTTTGGCCCTCCTCGGTGGACTTTTCCTCCTATGTGCGCGGCTGGTTCGGGCTCGACGTCAGCTTCGGGCGGTTCTTCTGGAACTCGCTGGTCATTGCGGTCCTCACCGTCGTCGGCAATGTCGTCGCCTGCTCGCTCGCGGCCTATGCCTTCGCGAGGCTGCGCTTCGCGGGGCGGAATTTCTGGTTCGCGGTCATGCTCGGCACGATGATGATCCCCTATCACGTGACGCTCATTCCCCAATATGTGCTCTTCCTCGATCTCGGCTGGGTGAACACCTTCCTGCCGCTGGTGGTCCCGAAGTTCCTCGCCAGCGATGCCTTCTTCATCTTCCTGATGGTGCAGTTCTTCCGCGGAATACCGCGCGAACTGGACGAAGCGGCGATGATGGACGGCTGCGGCGCCTGGCGCATCTACTGGAAGATCATGCTGCCGCTATCGCTTCCCGTTCTGGCGACGGCCGCCATCTTCTCCTTCATCTGGACCTGGGACGATTTCTTCGGGCCGCTGATCTACCTCAACGACATGAACAGCTACACGATCCAGCTCGGCTTGAGGACCTTCGTCGACTCCAGCAGCACCTCCGACTGGGGCGGGCTCTTCGCCATGTCGACGCTCTCGCTCGTGCCGGTGTTCTTCTTCTTCCTCTTCTTCCAGCGCCTTCTGATCGAGGGCATCGCCACAACCGGCATGAAGCGCTGAGCGACGGAGCTTGAAAATCATCATGGACGAACTGCGTTTCGCTGCCGTCGGGCTCAACCACAACCACATCTACGGCCAGGTCAACTGCCTGCTTCGGGCCGGCGCCCGCCTCGCCGGCTTCCACGAGAAGGACGATGCGCTGGCCGCGGAATTTTCCGCCGTCTACGCGGACGCCCGGCGCATCGCGACGGCAGAGGAAATCCTCGAGGACGAGAACATCGGCCTCATCGTCTCGGCCGCCGTTTCGAGCGAGCGCGCGGAACTGGCGATCCGTGCCATGCAGCACGGCAAGGACGTGCTCGTCGACAAGCCGGGCATGACGAGCTTCGACCAGCTCGCCAAGCTGCGCCGGGTCCAGGCCGAGACGGGCCGCATCTTCTCGATCCTCTATTCGGAGCATTTCGAGAGCCCGGCCACGGTCAAGGCCGGCGAGCTCGTCGCCGCCGGCGCGATCGGCGAGGTGGTGCACATCGTCGGCCTCGGCCCGCACAGGCTGCGCCGCGAGACGCGGCCCGACTGGTTCTTCCGCCGCGCGGACTATGGCGGCATCCTGACCGACATCGCATCGCACCAGTGCGAGCAGTTCCTGTTCTTCACCGGCGTCAACGACGCGACCGTGCTATCGGCAAGCGTCGGCAACCGAAGCGTTCCCGACGCTCCGGAACTGCAGGATACGGGCAGTATCCACCTCTCGACGGGGCGGACCACCGGCATGATTCATGTGAACTGGCTGACCCCGGAGGGAATGCCGACCTGGGGTGACGGCCGGCTCTTCATCGTCGGCACCTCCGGAACGATCGAGGTCCGCAAGACGGTCGATCTCGCCGGCCGCGAAGGCGGCAACCACCTGTTTCTCGCGGACCGCAACGGCGTCGAACATATCGACTGCTCTCGCGTCGACCTGCCCTTCGGGCGCCAGTTCCTCGCCGACATCCGCGACAGGACCGAAACCGCAATGCCGCAGGAGCGCTGCTTCAAGGCCATGGAGCTTGCGCTTCAGGCGCAGGCGATCGCCGAACAGAACGGGGACAGGAACTGACATGAGCGTGAAGACAGTTGCCATCATCGGCTGCGGCATCGGGCGTTCGCACATCGTCGAAGGCTATCAGCCGCACCCGGACAAGTTCCGGGTCCAGGCTCTCTGCGACCTCAACGAGGAGCGGCTGAACGAGGTCGGCGACGAATTCGGCATCGAGCAGCGGACCCGCTCCTTCAACGAACTGCTCGACGACGACAGCATCGACATCATCGACATCTGCACCCCGCCAGGCATCCATCTCGAACAGGTGCTCGCAGCACTTGCCGCCGGCAAGCATGTGATCTGCGAAAAGCCGCTGACCGGATCGCTCGAGGGCGTCGATGCGATCATGGAAGCCGAGAAAGAGGCCCGCGGCGTGCTGATGCCGATCTTCCAGTACCGCTATGGCGACGGCATCGAGAAAGCCAAGCGCATCATCGAGGCGGGCATCGCGGGCAAGCCCTATGTCGGCTCGGTCGAGACGTTCTGGCTGCGCACGCCCGAATATTATTCCGTCCCCTGGCGCGGCAAGTGGGCGACGGAGCTCGGCGGCGTGCTCGTCACCCACGCGCTGCATCTGCACGATATGATGCTGCATCTTCTCGGCCCGGTGGCGCGCGTATTCGGCCGCGTCGCGACCCGGGTCAACGACATCGAGGTCGAGGATTGCGCCTCGGCGAGCCTGCTCATGAAGAACGGCGCCTTCGTTTCGCTTTCCTGTACGCTCGGCTCGCAGGAGCAGATCAGCCGGCTCAGGCTGCATTTCGAGAACGTCACCTTCGAAAGCAGCCACGAACCCTATGCGCCGGGTAAGGATCCGTGGAAGATCATCGCGGCAAATGACGAAGTGCAGGCGCGGATAGACGAAGTGACCGGCGACTGGCGCCCGGTCTCGCCACGCTTTACCACCCAGATGGCGCATTTCCACGATTTCCTGAGCGGCAGGGGACCCCTGCCCGTGACGACGCAGGACGCGCGCCGCGCACTGGAACTGGTCACCGCGATCTATCAATCCGCCGATACCGGCCGCGAAATTGAGTTACCGCTTGGGCCGGACAGCCCGAAATATGCCGATTGGCGTGCGAATACCCGATAAAGGCCGCAGGGAGGGACTTTGACATGGCGACGAGCGTCGTTCTTCAGAAGGTCGAGAAGCGCTACGGCGCGCTCGACGTGATCCACGGCATCGACCTGACCATAGACCCCGGCGAGTTCGCCGTCTTCGTGGGTCCGTCCGGTTGCGGCAAGTCGACGCTGCTCAGAATGATCGCCGGACTGGAGGAGATTTCCGGCGGCACGCTGATGCTCGACAGCGACCGGATGAACGAAGTGGCACCCGCCAGACGCGGCATTGCCATGGTGTTCCAGTCCTATGCGCTCTATCCGCACATGTCGGTCTACAAGAATCTCGCTTTCGGCCTCGAAACGGCCGGCTTCAAGAAGGCCGAAATCGAGCCGAAGGTGCGCCGGGCGGCCGAGATCCTGCAGATCGAAAAGCTGCTCGACCGCAAGCCGAAGGCGCTCTCCGGCGGTCAGCGGCAGCGCGTGGCGATCGGCCGGGCGATCGTGCGCGAGCCGCGCATCTTCCTCTTCGACGAGCCGCTTTCCAACCTCGACGCCGAACTCCGCGTGCAGATGCGCGTCGAGATCTCGAGGCTTCATCGGGACCTCGGCAACACCATGATCTATGTGACGCACGATCAGGTGGAGGCCATGACCATGGCCGACAAGATCGTCGTCCTGAATTCCGGCCGAATCGAGCAGGTGGGCGCACCGCTCGATCTCTACAACAATCCCGTCAACCGCTTCGTCGCCGGCTTCATCGGCAGCCCCAAGATGAATTTCCTCAAGGCGCGGATCGCGGACGTCACCGGAAGCGAGACGGCGATCGAGGTCTGCGGCGGAACGATCCGCCTTCCCCGTCGCCTGAACGGTGCGACACAGGGACAGGACGTCACGTTCGGCATCCGGCCGGAGCATCTTTCCGCGCGCGAGGGCGGTATCGAGCTCGCTACCGTCAATGTCGAGATTGTCGAGAATCTCGGCGGCGAAACCATGCTCTACGGGATCACGCCGGATCGCCAGCAGCTGACCGTCGCGCTGGAGGGGCAGCAGAAGGTCGAGCGCGGCTCCAATCTCGCCGTCCACTTCGACCCGTCGCGCTGCCATGTCTTCGGCGCCGACGGCAGGGCCATGCGATGAAACTGTTCTACAGCCGCAATCCCAATCCGCGTCTTGCCGTCGCGGTGGCACGCCATCTCGCAGCCGAGGTCGAGTTCGAGTTCGCCTCGCCCTTCGCGCCGGGGCAGGCGGAACGGTTTCGGCCGCTCAACCCGAACCTTTCGCTGCCGATACTCGTGGAGGCCGGAAAAAGCCTTTGGGAGGCCGACGCGATCGCCTGCCGGCTTTCACGCGCGATGCAATCGGATTTCTGGCGCATCGGCGACGACGAACCCGACATGGTCCGATGGATCAGCTGGGGCAAGGAAAACTTCGTACGAGCTTGCGACATGGTGCAGTTCGAGCGCGGCACGAAGCAGCGCTATGGGCTCGGCCCGATCGACCAGCAGCTGGTCGAGGAGGGGCTGAGCATGTTCCGTACGGCAGCGGCGATACTCGATATGGAGCTTTCCGGGCGGAACTGGCTGGTCGGAGGCGCCGTGTCCCATGCGGATTTCCGAATGGCGACCTTTCTGCCCTTCAACGATGCCGCCGGGCTGCCGCTTGGCGATTATCCCAACATCTGCCGCTGGATTGACCGGCTCGAGGAGATCGATGCCTGGCGCGATCCCTTCAGGGGACTGGATGCGCCCGAACTGCCGCCTGTCCCGGAGCGCTGATCGGACCGCAGACGCCAGCCTCAAATCCAACGATCGTCGAAGCGGTGGACGGCCACACCCGCCACGGGGCTTCTTGCGACAAAAATGCCGCCGGAGCGGTTTTCCTTGCCGATGCCCGCGGGCCGCAGCGACGTGACGAGAAGCGTCTTCAAGTCCGGTCCGGCGAAGCAGGGCATGGTCGGCGCCGGCACCGGAAAGCGGTGCGTCCCGACAAGGCGGCCTTCGGGCGAGAAGCGATTGACGATGCCCGCCGACACGCCGGCGCTCCAGTAATGGGCTTCCGCGTCGGTGGCGGCTCCGTCCGGCCGGCCGCTCGCCTCGTCCAGGCTTGCCAGCCGCCTGCGCCCGGAAAGCGCGCCCGTTGCGGGATCGAACTGCCAGCGGTCGATCCAGGCCCCGCGCGAATCCGAGTGAAACAGAAGGGAACCGTCGCCGCTCCAGGCGAGGCCGTTGGAGCAGACCACGCCTTCCACCTTGCGTTCCACCGCGCCCTCGGGCGAGACGCGGTAGAGCGACGCGACGGGGCGGCGGTCGGGCACATCGTGCATCGTCCCCACCCAGAAGGCGCCGTCCGGTCCCACCTTGCCGTCGTTGAGACGCGTATCCGCAATGTCCGGCTCGATCGCGGCGATTTCCCTGGTGACCGCGCCGGCGTCGGGATCGAACAGAACCACGCGATCGCGCTGCGCCAGAACGAGGCGTCCGGAGCGCGCAAGGCCGGTGCTGCAGGCGCCGCCCTCGATGGTCCATTCGACGTGGCCGGCGCCTGAAAGATCGACGCGATGAAGGGCGCTGCGGCCGATATCGACGAAGAACAGGCAGTTCCGGCGCTCATCGAAAACCGGGCTTTCGGCGACGTCGCAGCGCGAATCCAGAAGACACTCAAATGTTAAATCGAAAGACATGTTTCACACCATGGGCCCGGGCCGCTGCCAGGAGAAATGCGTACAGAGGCGCTTAAAGTCCATATTTGAATTCGTTGCCGCAGGTGTTTGCTCTATCATTGCTCTTGCCCTCGCTCAACTTGTAAAATAAAAATACAAGAAACCGGCCGGGAGATTTGCATGAAGACGCCCCTTGAAACCGCGATTCTGAAGGCCTGCCGCTCCGCGCGGTGCGCCGCGGCAGCGTGAGCCGGGCTATCGGCGAGCGCTTGAAGTGGATCGGAGCATGACCGGATCAGAGATCGCCATGGGAGCCGGTGATACGGGCGCGCGATTCCGTCAGATGGTAGCGCATGTAAAGGCGGGCGAGGTCCCGGTTCTGGCCCGAAATGGCAGAGTAGATCTTGCGGTGTTCTTCGAGGACACGGCGGCGGCGATCATCGGAGCCCTGCCGCGTCAGGCCGAGCGCCATGCGCATCGAGCCGCTGAGAATGTCACGCAGTTCTTCCAGAAGCCGAGGGAAAAGCTCGTTTCCCGCGGCTTCTGCCACGGCGTGGTGAAAGGCGAAATCCTCTTCCCAACCGGTTTCGCCGCGCGCGAAGGCGCCTTCCAGCGCCGCCAGCGCCTCGCCGATCTGATTGAGCTGAGCCTTTGTCCGGCGCATCGCGGCAAGCCCCGCGCATTCCGTCTCCAGCGCGAGCCGGGGCTCGAAAGCCCTCAGATAGCTCGCGATCTCGGCCGAAGCGGCGAGACTGGTGAGCTTGTCGGACGGACGCGATTTCACGAAGGTGCCGATACCCTGGCGCGAAACCACCAGGCCGTCGGCCTGCAGCCGCATCAGCGCCTCCCGCACGACCGGACGGGAAACCTGAAAGTCGCGGCAGATATGCGCTTCGGACGGCAGCTTCGCCCCCTCGGCCATCTGGCCGCTGGCGATCTGCTCGAGAATTTGCCCGTAGAGAACATCGGCAAGCCGCTCCCGCCGCGCCGGTTTCAGTTTCAACGTTACGTCGTTCAAGGGTCTGCCTTCACCTGTCATTTTTCTGTACAGGCGCAATCTAGCCGACCCGCCCGCAAATGCAAAGGAGCGTGCCGATGACCAGGCGCAAGAAGCCGGAGGAATTTCGAAGCTTTCGCTGGTTCGGCGTCAAGGACCTGCGCGCCTTCGGTCACAGGTCCCGCCTCTATCAGATGGGCTACGACCATGCGGAACTCGCAAACAAGCCCGTCATCGCGATCATCAATACCTGGAGCGACATCAATCCGTGCCACGCACATCTCAGGGCTCGGGCAGAGGAGGTCAAGCGCGGCGTCTGGCAGGCGGGCGGCTTTCCGATCGAGCTGCCGGCCATGTCGCTGGCCGAGACCTATGTGAAGCCGACGACGATGCTCTACCGCAATTTCCTGGCCATGGAGGTGGAGGAGCTCATCCGCTCGCATCCGGTCGACGGCGTCGTCCTGCTTGCCGGCTGCGACAAGACCACGCCGGGAACGATCATGGGAGCGATCCAGGTCGACCTGCCGACGATCTTCGTGCCGGCCGGGCCGATGCTGCGCGGCAATTATCGCGGCCGGATGCTGGGTTCGGGATCGGACGTCTGGAAATACTGGGCGGAAAAGGAAGCCGGCCGCGTCACCGAGAACGAATGGAGCGAAATGGAGCGCGGAATCGCCCGCTCCTTCGGCACCTGCATGACCATGGGCACGGCCTCGACCATGACGGCGCTTGCCGACACGCTGGGGCTTTCGCTGCCCGGCGCCTCCGCCATCCCCGCGGCGGATGCCGGTCATGCGCGCATGGCCGCGCTTTCCGGCGCGCGCATCGTCGAGATGGTCTTCGAGGATCTGAAGCCGTCCGACATTCTGACGGCGAAGGCATTCGAGAATGCGCTCGCGGTGCACATGGCGATGGCCGGCTCGACCAATGCGATGATCCATCTTATCGCGATCGCGCGCCGTTGCGGCGTTCCTCTGACGCTCGATGATTTCGACCGCGTATCGGCCGAAGTCCCTGTTCTCTGCAACATCCGGCCGACCGGTGAATTCCTGATGGAGGACTTCTACTATGCCGGCGGCCTGATCGCGCTCTGGAAACAATTGAAGCCGCTCCTGCATACCGGGGAACGCAATGTGATCGGCACGATCGGCGGCGCCCTCGATGAGGCCGAGGTCCATCTGCCGGAGGTGATCCGCCCGCTCGACAGGCCGGTGGCCGCGCGCGGCGGCACGGCCATTCTCAAAGGCAACCTTGCGCCGCAGGGCTGCGTCATGAAACCAGCGGCGGCCGACCCTGCCCTGCTCCAACACCGCGGTCCGGCGCTCGTCTTCGACGATTACGACGCTATGATGAAAGCGGTGAACGACGATGATCTCGACGTCACAGCCGACACGGTGATGATCCTGCGCAATGCCGGGCCGGTCGGCGGACCGGGCATGCCGGAATGGGGCATGCTGCCGATCCCGAGGAAGCTCCTCAAAGAAGGCGTGCGCGACATGGTGCGCATTTCCGACGCCCGCATGAGCGGCACCAGCTACGGCGCCTGCATCCTCCACGTAGCACCGGAGGCCTATGTCGGCGGCCCGCTGGCAGCGGTCCGCAACGGCGACATCATCGCGCTCGACGTTGCCCGCCGCACGATCACGCTCGAGGTCGATCAGGCGGAGATCGAGCGCCGGCTCGCCGAATGGAGGCCGCCGGAGCGCGATTATTCGAGGGGCTATCTGAAGATGCATGCGGAGCATATCCAGCAGGCGCCGGAAGGCTGCGACTTCACCTTCCTGCAATCGCCCCATAAGCTGCCCGAACCCGAGATTCATTGATCCCGACGACGACTGGTCATTAGACCCGAAATCATCGCGATCCGTGCCAAGCAGGTTGTACGCATGACGACGCGACTATTGATAACCGGGGCCGCGGGCGGCCTCGGCCGCTATGCCCGCGAGGGGCTGAAGGGCTGCGCCGATGTTTTGCGCCTTTCGGATGTCGCCACGCTTTCTCCCGCCGGAGAGGGCGAGGAGATCGTGCGATGCGACCTCGCCGAGCGCGAGGCGGTCGACCAACTCGTGCGCGGTTGCGATGCGATCCTGCATCTCGGTGCGATCTCGGTGGAGTCAGACTTCGACGCTCTTCTTCAGGCCAACATCCTCGGCACCTACAATCTGTACGAGGCGGCGCGAAAAGCCGGCGTGAACCGCATCCTCTTTGCGAGCACCAACCATGTGACCGGCTTCCATCCCATCGGCGAGACGCTCGACCACCTGTCGCCGCGGCGGCCGGACAGCCTTTACGGCGTCAGCAAGTGCTTCGGCGAGGACCTTTCCCGGCTCTATTTCGACAAATACGGCATGGAAACCGCCTGCCTCAGGATCGGCAGCTGCTTCGCCGAACCCACCAACCGGCGCATGCTCTCCACCTGGCTGAGCCCGCGTGATTTCCTGGCGCTTGTGCGCCGGCTTCTCGATGCCCCGAAAATCGGCCATCTGGTGCTCTACGGCGTCTCCGCCAACCGCGACGTCTGGTGGTCTAACGGGCATGCGGACTTCCTCGGCTGGCGCCCGCAGGACAGCAGCGAGCCTTACCGGCACGAGATTGAGAAGCGTGAGGAGGAGCCTTCGGACGGCGTGCGCTATCAGGGCGGGCGTCATGCGGCGGCGAAGTTGCCGGGTTGAGGCGACCGGCTCCGCAAGACCACGGTTTTCCGTCCCTGCCGCTACGCTCGGCATTGCCCTGGCGCCGCACCGCCATAGATTCTGCAGCGGCAGCTTCGGCGGCTCGTTGCACCGTCGCTATCCGAGCTCTCGCTTCAGGAGGAATACATGACTTCCCCCAGGACGGCACGTGACGTTTCCAGCCAAGAGCCATTATCCGCCGGTCCGCTGTCTGCAGATGAACTTCAGCGGATGGACGCCTACTGGCGGGCGTCGAACTATCTCTCCGTCGGCCAGATCTACCTCCTCGACAACCCGCTTCTCAGCGAGCCGCTGAAGCGGGAGCACATCAAACCGCGGCTTCTCGGCCATTGGGGTACGTCGCCCGGCCTGAACATGCTCTATGTGCACCTGAACCGGGTGATCAAGCGCGACGATCTGGAGATGATGTATGTCATCGGCCCCGGGCATGGCGGGCCCTCGCTTGTCGCCCACGCCTATCTGGAGGGCACCTATAGCGAGGTCTATCCGGACATCAGCCAGGACGCCGAAGGCCTGCGGAAGCTGTTCAAGCAGTTCAGCTTCCCCGGCGGCATCCCGAGCCATGTCGCGCCGGAAACGCCGGGCAGCATTCACGAGGGCGGCGAGCTCGGCTATGCGTTGAGCCATGCCTACGGTGCCGCCTTCGACAATCCGGAGCTGATCGTCGCCTGCGTGGTGGGCGACGGGGAAGCCGAAACGGGCCCGCTCGCGACCGGCTGGCACGGCAACAAGTTCCTGAACCCGGCGCGCGACGGCTGCGTCCTGCCTATCCTGCACCTCAATGGATACAAGATCGCCAATCCCTGCTTTCTCGCACGTATTCCCAGAGAGGAGCTGCAGAAGTTTTTCGAGGGCATGGGCTATGCGCCGCTTTTCGTCGAGGGTCATGATCCCGCAGACGTGCATCAGCAGCTGGCGGCCGCGCTCGATACCGCGCTCGCGGATATCAGGCGCATTCAGACCGACGCCCGGGTCAACGGCAATCTGAAACGCCCTGCATGGCCTATGATCGTCTTCCGCACACCCAAGGGCTGGACCTGCCCGGCCGAGATCGACGGCAAGAAATGCGAGGATTACTGGCGATCGCATCAGGTCCCGATGGGAGACATGGACAAGCCGGAGCATATCCGCATCCTCGAAGGCTGGATGAAGAGCTATCGGCCGGAGGAGCTCTTCGACGGTGACGGGCGGCTGACGGCGGAACTGGCGGCGCTTGCCCCAACAGGACGGCGCCGGATGAGCGACAATCCGCATGCCAATGGCGGGCTGTTGCTGCGCGACCTGAAGATGCCCGACTTCCGCGATTATGCGGTTGCGGTTCAGAGCCCCGGAGCGGCCACGGCCGAGTCGGCCCGCGTGATGGGCAGCTATCTGCGCGACGTGATGAAGCTCAACCTGAAGTCCGGGAACTTCCGCCTGTTCAGTCCGGACGAAAACAACTCGAACCGCTGGCAGGACGTGCTCGAGGTCACGGATCGCTGTTTCATGGCGGACATCTATCCGGAAGACGACCACTTGTCGCCCGACGGACGGCTGATGGAGGTCCTGAGCGAGCATCAAAGCCAGGGCTGGCTCGAAGGTTATCTCCTGACCGGACGCCACGGCTTCTTTTCCTGCTACGAAGCCTTCATTCACATCATCGATTCGATGTTCAACCAGCACGCCAAATGGCTGAAGGTCTGCAACGAGATCCCGTGGCGGCGCCCGATCGCTTCCCTGAACTATTTCCTGAGCTCGCATGTCTGGCGCCAGGACCATAACGGCTTCAGCCATCAGGACCCCGGCTTCATCGATCACGTGGTCAACAAGAAGGCGGACATCATCCGCGTCTATCTGCCGCCGGACGCCAATACGCTGCTGTCGGTGACGGACCATTGCCTGAGGAGCCGCAACTACATCAACGTCGTCGTTGCCGGCAAGCAGCCTTCTCCGCAATGGCTGACCATGGACCAGGCGGTGAAGCATTGCACCGAGGGCCTCGGCATCTGGGAATGGGCAAGCAACGACAAAGGCTGCGAGCCGGATGTGGTCATGGCATGTTGCGGCGATGTTCCGACGCTGGAGACGCTCGCCGCGGTGCAATTGCTGCGCGAACACCTGCCGGAATTGAAGGTGCGGGTGATCAACGTCGTCAATCTGATGAAGCTGCAGCCATCGGGAGAGCACCCGCACGGCCTGCCGGACCGCGACTTCGACGCCCTGTTCACCAAGGACAAGCCGATCATCTTCGCCTTTCATGGCTATCCCTGGCTGATCCACCGCCTCACCTATCGCCGAACGAACCATGCCAATCTGCATGTCCGCGGCTACAAGGAAGAGGGGACGACGACGACACCCTTCGACATGGTGGTGCTCAACCATCTGGACCGGTTCCATCTGGTCGAGGACGTCATCGACCGGCTGCCGCAACTCGGCGCCCGCGCGGCCTATTTCAAGCAGGCGATTCACGAGCGGCTGATCGACCACAGGCACCATATCGAGAAATACGGCGAGGACATGCCGGTGATCAGCGGCTGGAAATGGGGCGCCGGCAGCGCCGGCAAGGCACAGGGAACATCGACCAAAGGCGACAATGTCTGAGAGGACGCACTTCCGCGACCGGACATACCATCACAAAAGGCCCGCCGAAGCGGGCCTTTTTCTGTGTATCGATCGCAGGGTCTGATGCAGAACGTGCCACTGCCCCCGAGTTCAGGCCGGCAGCTGGAAGAACCAGTTGGCAAACAGCACGATGGCGAGGCCTCCGCCGAGCGCCAGATAGGGTAACATGCCCGCCTTCCTGACGCCGAGGTTCTGCCCGGAGAGGCCGAGATCCTCCATGGCTTCGAGCGGGAACCTGCCGCGATCCTGAAAGTAGTGGCGATAGGCGAAGACCGGCAGGATGAGCGCGGCGAAGATGAAGCCGACCCACAACGCATTGGAGTAGCCCCAGACCTTGGCGCCGGCGCCCAGGAAGAGCGCGTTCACGAAGGCCAGCACGGTGTTCAGGCCGATCAGCCAGGTCGGCGCCTTCCAGGGCCGCTCGATATGGCCGGAGTCGATACGGTGGATCCAGCCGGAGTTGAGGTTCAGGAAGTTGAAGATGATGTAGCCGACATTGGAGACGGCGAGCACGAAGAAGTAGCCGCCGACGTCCGAGGCGATGGCAAGCAGGAACAGATTGAAAGCGAAGTCGGTCCACATGGCCCGGGTCGGCGCGCCGTTCTCGTTCACATGGTTGAGATATTTCGGCAGCCAGCCGTCCTTCGAGCCCTGGTAAAGCGTGCGCGAGGAACCGGCCATCGCCGTCATGATGGCGAGGAAGAGCGCGAGAATCATCAGAACGACGAGAAGCTGGGTGACGATACGGCCGGCGCCGATCAGGCCCCCGAGCGCCTCGGCCACACCCGTGCCGTCGATGATGCCGGGCGCCAGCATGCCGGCATGACCAAGCACCCCCTGGAAGGCGAAGGGTACGAGGAAGAAGAACAGGCAGCAGACGAGGCCGGAATAGAAGATCGCCTTGAAGGTGTCGGTCCGCGGGTTCTTCAGTTCGCGCGTATAGCAGACCGCCGTCTCGAACCCGTAAGTCGACCAGGCGGCGATATAGAGGCCGCCGAGAAAGAGCGTCCAGCCGCCATTGCTCCAGGTGCCGTCCTCGCCGGAATAGGCGGCCGTCGGTGGCACGAGGCCGGTGACGTTGGAGGCAACGATATGGCCGCTGACGATCGGATAGATGCCGATGATCAGCAAGGGAATGAGGACGAGCATAGCGAGCCACTTCTGAACGCTGGCGGTCCCGGCGATGCCGCGATGCTGGATCGCGAAGATGATCAGCATCAGGATGCCGCCGATCAGGAATGTGGCGTTGATATTGGCCGTGGCGAGGAAGGGTATGCTGAAGCTGACCAACGACCAGTTGCGGATCATGGGCGTCAGCGCCGCTACGCCGTCGGCTGCGAGAACCGCCTTGACGGCATCCTCCGGCGGGGTGCCGGCATGGGCCGCGATATACTCGGCGACACGGGGGCTATCGGCGGTGACGGAGGCGGCATGGGCGCCGATCCAGTCGAGCACCGCCTGCGAGTCCGCCGCCGGAATCGGGAAGAGGGCATTGAGGATATAGCCCGCGGCGATCACGCAGCCGAGCGAGAGCACCGGCGACCAGGCGAACCAGTTGCACCAGACGGAAAGCGGCGCGATGAATTTCGAATAGCGCAGCCATGCGGTCGCTCCATAGATCGAGGCGCCGCCGGACTTGTTGGCGAACATCCCGGCGATTTCCGCATA
This sequence comes from Sinorhizobium meliloti, assembly GCF_017876815.1. Taxonomy (NCBI): domain Bacteria; kingdom Pseudomonadati; phylum Pseudomonadota; class Alphaproteobacteria; order Hyphomicrobiales; family Rhizobiaceae; genus Ensifer; species Ensifer meliloti. The sequence goes on from NZ_JAGIOS010000001.1 coordinate 1,234,113, forward strand.
GGTGAAGGATTGCAGGAAGCCCATGACCATCGAAATGATCCAGACCGCGAAGGCCAGCTTGCCGGTCGTGCCGGCAATGCCGCCGATGGAGAAGAGCACGAGCGGCGGCACGCCAGCTGCCACCCAGAAAGCGCCCTTCCAGTCGAGCGCGCGTATAAGCTTCCCCTCGGTGCCGGCAGCAATGCCGGCGTTCACCACATCTGTCATCGCTGAATTCCCCTTTTATTTGTTCCGGACGTGTTCTTCGATACGTCTCCCTGAACGTGCCTCCCACGGCAGCCGGCCCGATGTCTTGGTGCCCCATTTATGCATTGAATTCAGATCCGGCCGTTTATGCATAGTGAAGAAAGTTTCTTCATAGTCAATATATCTCCTTTACTTCAGTTCGGTATTTTGCCAGCATGATCCGGGCAGGGGCCAACATTCGGCCGCGAGGGTGCTATGGAAAATCGCCATCCTGGGATGCTTGGGGGGAGGCCCGTTTCGGCGAGCATTATCCGCTATCCGGGCGTTCCGGCGCTGCCGAAGGACACTGAACGATACCGATGCAAGGGTGGCGGCTCGCTGGTCGTACGCGTCGAAGCGGGAGACCTGGTGACGGTCACCGATGCGGAGGGCGGCCAGGCATGCGAGCTTTCCTTCGTTGACGAAAGCGGCCGCTTCCAGGCGGCAGGCCTCGGCGCGGCGTTCACCAATGCCGCCGAGGGCCTCAAGACCATTCTCTCCCGCGAAGAAGCGGGCACGCTGCGCATTCGAAGCGCGCTTCGGCGCCGCGGTGCGGATCTGGCTACGGCCGGCGCGCTCCGCATCTTCGGGGAACGGTCCACGCCGGGCAGCAGGGTCGAATTCACGATCGCGCTGAAGGGGCTGCTGATCGTTGCCGCGCCTGCAGAGGCGATGTCGCCCGAGGCACAGGACACGGCAACGCCCATCGAGGTCAGGGTCCGCCGCAGCAGGGTGGTCCGCGACTATTCCTCCGCCTTGCCGGAGCCGCTTGCCGATCCGATCGAAGACATCCGCATCAAGGCTGCAACCGCTTCGGCGTATTTCGTGCGGGCCGGAGAATTCATACAGATCATCGACGTCTATGGCCGCCAGTGCACGGACTTTCAGGCCTTTGCCGCCCGCAAGGTCGACAAGGGCCTCGACCTGGCTCTCGACTCAACCGTCACCCGTACCCTGCTCGGGCGCAGCTACCCGGCGCCGGGCCTGCCCTCCAAGGCTTTCGATCGCGATTTCGAGCCGCTGGTGGAGATCGTGCAGGACACGGTTGGCCGTCACGACGCTTTCGCCACCGCCTGCAATTCGCGCTATTACGATGACATGGGCTATCCCGGCCACGTCAACTGTACCGACAATTTCAACGCGGCGCTTGCGCCTTATGGCATTCCCGGCCGCAAGGGCTGGGAGGCGCTCAACTATTTCTACAACACCGATATCGACCACAACAATCAGCTCTATCTCGATGAGCCCTGGTCGCGTCCGGGCGACTACGTGCTGATGCGGGCCCTGACCGACCTCGTCTGCGTCTCCTCCTCCTGCCCCGACGATATCGACGCGGCAAACGGCTGGGATCCGACCGACATCCACGTCCGGACCTTTTCCGGAAAAGAGCAATTCTCACGAGCGGTAGCCTATCGCATGACACCCGATGCCGATCCCGAACTGACGCGTGAAACCGCCTTTCACCCCCGTTTCTCGGCGCTGACGCGAGACTACGCTGAATATCGCGGCTATTGGCTGCCGAACCGGTTTTCGTCGGCGGGGCCGGTCGAGGAATACTGGGCCTGCCGGGAAAGGGCGGCAGTGATCGATCTCTCGCCTTTGCGCAAGTTCGAGGTCACCGGTCCGGATGCCGAGGAATTGCTGCAATATTGCCTGACGCGCGACGTGCGCAAGCTTTCGACCGGGCAGGTCGTCTATTCCGCGATGTGCTACGAGCATGGCGGCATGATCGACGACGGCACCCTTTTCCGCCTCGGCGACAAGAACTTCCGCTGGATCGGCGGGGACGATTACAGCGGCATCTGGCTGCGCGAGCAGGCGGAGAAGAAAGGCTTCAGGGCCTGGGTACGTTCCTCGACCGATCAGATGCACAATATTGCCGTTCAGGGCCCGAAGAGCCGCGACATCCTCAAGGAGATCGTCTGGACGGCACCGCGTCAGCCCACGATCGGCGAGCTCGAATGGTTCCGTTTCGCGGTCGGTCGCATCGGAGGCTTCGAGGGGGCGCCCATCGTCGTCTCGCGCACCGGCTATACCGGCGAGCTCGGCTACGAGATATTCTGTCACCCAAAAGACGCCCTGACCGTTTTCGACGCGGTCTGGCGGGCCGGCGAGCCGCATGGGCTGAGGCCGATGGGGCTGGAAGCGCTCGACATGGTCCGCATCGAGGCGGGCCTGATCTTCGCTCATTACGACTTCGACGATCAGACCGACCCGTTCGAGGCCGGTATCGGCTTCACGGTGCCACTGAAGTCCAAGCATGACGATTTCATCGGCCGCGAAGCGCTGATCCGCCGCAAGGAAAACCCGCGCCACTTGATGGTCGGCCTCGACATACAGGCGAACGAGGCGGTCGGCCACGGCGACTGCGTGCATGTCGGACGCGCGCAGATCGGCGTCATCACCAGTGCCACCCGCTCACCGGTCCTCGGCAAGACGATCGCGCTTGCCCGGATCGACGTTACGCATGCGACGGTCGGTACGCAGGTGGAGATCGGCAAGCTCGACGGCCAGCAGAAGCGCCTGCCCGCAATCGTCGTGCCGCTGTCGCACTACGATCCGCAGAAGAAGCGGCCGCGCTCCTGAACCGATTTGGGAAATCCTCTCTACGCCTTGCCGGCCGCGCAAGTGGAATTTAGCCCCTCCCACAGGTGGGAAGGGCATGCGCCGAGCCGAAGATCGTCAAGCGCGCAGATATTCCTCCAGGGAGTCGTCGAGCGCTTCCACCCAAGGCGTGTGATGCTTGGGCGACATATTGCCCGTCATCAGCGAACGATAGGCATTGTCGCGAAAACCCATGATGTTTTCCGCCTTGTGGTGCTCCCACTTCATGAAGGTCCGGTTGACCCCTTCGATATCGAAGCTCGGATAATCGGTTTCGGCCAGTAGCTCCTTCACATAGTCGCCCTGATACCAGATCATCTCCTCGGCATGCTCGAGCGTTTCCTCGCGGGCGCGCCACATGTCGAAATTGGCCTTCAGTTCCTCTTCCGGCGGCAGCGCGATGCGGCCCATCATGACGTCGCGCGCCCACCAGGCCTGCACGTCGAACATGTTGAAGGTATAGAACTGATCCTGCATACCGATGTAGAAAAGCTGCGGATTCTTGTCGAAGACCACGCCCTTGTAGAGATGGTCGGCCCAAAGGCGGTTGGCGGTCTTGAGCCTGAGTTCATCCGGCAGAAACGGAAAATGGTGCTGGTAGCCGGTGCACAGGATCAGCGCGTCCACTTCCTTCGTCGAGCCGTCCGCGAAATGAGCCGTCTTGTTTTCGAGCTTCGTCAGCAGCGGCCGTTCCTCGAAATTTTCCGGCCAGTTGAAGCCCATCGGCTTTGAGCGGTAGCTCGTCGTTACCGATTTCGCCCCATACTTCCAGCATTGCGAACCGATATCCTCGGCCGAGTAGCTCCGGCCGACGATGAGAACGTCCTTACCCTTGAATTCCAATGCATCGCGGAAATCGTGGGCGTGCAGAACGCGGCCGTTGAAGGTTTTCACGCCTTCGAAATAGGGGACGTGCGGTGTCGAGAAGTGGCCGCTCGCAACGACGACGTAGTCGAATTCCTCGTCATACATGCGGTCTTCGAGGCGGTTATGAGCGGTAACCGTGAATTTCTTCGTCTCTTCGTCGAAATGCACCATGCGCACCGGCGTATTGAAACGCACCCAGTCGCGTACATTCGCCTTCTCCACACGGCCCTTGATATAATCCCACAGCACCGCGCGCGGCGGGTAGGAGGCGATCGGCTTGCCGAAGTGCTCCTCGAAGGTGTAGTCCGCGAATTCCAGGCATTCCTTCGGACCGTTCGACCAGAGGTAGCGATACATGCTGCCATGCACCGGCTCTCCATATTCGTCCAGCCCGGTGCGCCAGGTATAGTTCCACAGCCCTCCCCAATCGGACTGCTTTTCATAGCAGACGATCTCCGGAATCTCGGCACCCTTCTGGGCGGCCGACTGGAAGGCCCGCAACTGGGCGAGGCCCGATGGACCGGCACCGATGACGGCAACTCTTGTCATGACGCATTCCCCTTTTGCTTTTGTGAAGTTGCAATTGCATGCAGTCGTCTTGGCGCTGGAAACGGCGTCAATCCGGGAATGTGCCGGGACTGGTCGGCGCGCCGTCGTCGAATTTCGAAAGCCAGTCGATCGTCGTCTGGCGATAGCGCGTCAGGCCCTTGTAATCGATGAGCTCGGGCGGCAGCGTGCTGAGCACGCGCGGAAAGCGGCGCGCCCATTTAGGCACCGTCACGAGCTCGTTCATATTCATCAGATAGCAGCGGATGACGAAGAGGATGGCGTTCGAGCGCGGCAGGCGCCACAGGCTCTGCACCTCGACGCGCAGATGTACCTTCTCGCCGACGTTTTCCGGTGTGACCGTCGCGCGGTCGGGTCCCCATTTATGGTAGTTTTCCGGGCTGGTATCGAGGCGCGGATTGATCGTCATCGTCCAGTTGAAACGGCGCGTAGGCTTGCCCTGCTGCAGGTTCAGGAGGAATTTCAGTGCGCGGTCGAAGACGCCCATCTGATGGGCGAGCGGCACCGGGCCGTGCCATTCCATGAAGTTCATGCCGATGTCGAAATCGAGCGACCAGTCGGCCTGGGTCGTGACCATGCCGGCATCCATCCAGAGATTGCCGTCGCGCTGGTCTACGATGCAGAAATCCCCCTGCGCCTGGCGGGTGATGTATTCGAGCGGTTCATAGGGCAGCGTCGAGCGATCGCCGAAGGTGAAGGTGTCGTCGATGCCGAGCGGCCGGTTGATCCAGCGCCATTGATCGCCGTTCCTGATGAGCGTGAAATGTTCGGAGAAGCCGGCGGCCTGCTCCTCCATCAGAAGTTCCAGCGTATCCCATTGGGCCGTCATCATATGGGGCAACGCCTGGTAGCGCAGCGGATCCTCTTTCAGAACCAGGGCCCGATCGTGCATCTCGGCGACGTAGTGCTCATCGACGTCGATCAGGCTTTCGAAGGCAGTGCCCTTCTGCCCCTTCACATGCGGTTCCATGTTGACCGCGTACATGTATTCGTCGCGGTCGAAGGGAAACGGAAAGCGCCGGATGTTTTCCGGACTGTTGCGATAGCTGAAGTCGTCCCGGAACGTTTCCTGCTTGAAGGCGATTGCCATGCCCGTTCTCCTCCTGATCGGCCCGATGGATCGTTTCGTCGAACAATCCAAGTCTTTGAACTACGCATTTCTGGGCGGAAAACTGTTGGACGGTTTTCCTGGAACGGCTCTAGAGGTCGAGATGCAAAGCCTTTCCCTCGAATCGGGAGACGCAGAGCATCACCTTTCGGCCGGAAGCCTTTTCTTCGTCGGTCAGATAGACGTCGTTGTGCAGCAGCCTCCCGTCGCAGAGGGCGACCATCGTTTCGCACTGCCCGCAGGCACCGCCGCGACAGAGAAAGGGCGCATCGATTCCGGCCGCCTCGATCGCCTCCAGCATGCTCTCGTGATGACCGACATGGACGGTCTTGCCGGAGCGCGTCAGCTCGATCGAAAAGGGCTTGCCGGGCTGGGAGGACAGAAAGCGCTCGGAATGCAGGTTCTGCTCCGGCCAGCCAGCCTCCAGCCCGGTCTTGAGTACGCCGTCGATCATGCCCGCGGGACCGCAGACATAGAGATGCGTGCCGAGCGGCTGGCTGTCGAGCAAGCGGGCGACCGGAATGCGACTGTCTTCGGCATCGCAATAGATCTTCACCCGATGCGATCCGTAGCGGGCGACGAGGTCCTCGCAATATGCGCCGCGGTCGCGCGTTCGAATGGCATAATGCATTTCGAAACAGGCGCCTTCGCGGGCAAACTGCTCCATCATGGCGATGAAGGGCGTGATCCCGATGCCGCCGGCAATCAGCAGATGCTTTCGGCCGCGCCAATCCGGCTGAAACAGGTTGACGGGATGCGATACCCTCATTTCGTCGCCTTCGCGCACCTTCTCGTGCATGAAGGACGAGCCGCCGCGGGAATCCTCGACATGCAGCACGCTGATCTCGTAGGCCGAGCAATCATATGGCGCCGACATCAGCGAATAGGCATTGCGCCGCACGTGACCATTGTCGTTCATCGAAACGATGACGTGGGCGCCACCGGAGAAATAGGGCATCGGCCGGCCGTCGAGGCGCTCGAAGCGAAATCGTTTGATGCGATGAGCGACCGGCGTCACGCGGGTCACTCGGACGGGAATTTCAGTACCACCGCTCACAGGAACAACTCCTCCGGATCAGGCGCGCTGCCGGGTTCCTCCGCATCGATATTGACGCCCTGGAAGGCGCCGAGGCGCCGCGAGTAATGGTCGCGTACGAGAAGCGGCAGACCGCAATGGCCGCAGGGAAAGGGGCTGTGGGTGACGTCCTCGGTGACGCCTTTGCAGTGGACACATTGCACGCGGCGCGCCAGCGAGCCGCGGTGTTCGGTGATGATCGAGGCATGGTCCATGCCGTGATCGAGCGCCACCATCATCGCCTGGCCGATGAAACCCTCCGTGCCGGCGATATAAAGCCGCGTCCCCATATGGGCGGTCGTCAGCTTCCCCCTGAGGCGGAAGAGCAACGTCGCGATCGTCGGGGCTGCGAAGAACAAATCGGCGCCAAGCGCGCGCAGCGCCTCGTCGTTTCCCTTGCCCTGCGAGCCGCGCGCGACATAGAGGATCTCGCTGCGGGAAAGCGCCGTCTCGTCGAGTGCCGGCTTCCGGTCGAGGAGGGCATGGGCGCCCTCCCCTTCCAGTGCGAAGATGTGCCGCCGGGCGCGCGGCTGGATGGAAAGTCCCGTATAGACCGGACGGCTCTTAATGCCTTCGACAAGCATGGCCGCCTCCCTAGCCCACGGCCGTCCTCTTTTTCTTCTCCGGATCGTCGAAGGTCAGCGTGTGGGCGATCGCTCTGGCATTGAGGTTCTTGCCGTGCACCTCGAGCTTCGCGCCCTGGACGGCCTTGTCGACGTCCAAACGGGCAATCGCCATGGATCTCTTCGTCAGCGTCGAATAGCTCGGGCAGGTGATCACCCCGACCTTCTTGCCCTCGGCATAGACTTCGTCGCCGAGATCCGCCGGACCGTCGGCATCGATCAGCATGCCGAAGATCTTGAAGCGTTCCCTGCCTTTCAGGCGCGCATGCTCCTCGGCACCACGGAAGCCCGTCTTGCCGGGGCTGACGGTGAAATCGAGGCCGAGTTCCCAAAGGCTGTCGCCGGGCGGCTGGTCGGCGAAGGGATACATCTGCGAATTGTCGTAAGGATAAAAGAGCAGGTAGCTTTCGACCCGCAGCATGTCGAGCACGCTGAAACAGCAGGGGATGATGCCCATCTCCTTGCCTTCCGCGACGATGCGATCCCAGATCATGACCGCATCCTGCCCGCGCACGAAGATTTCATAACCACGCTCTCCGGTATAGCCGGTGCGCGAGATCATGACGGGCGCGCCGAAGAGCGTCGTCTGCATGTGGTGGAAATATTTAAGGTCGCGGATGCCCGGCACATATTTTGCGAGATAGTCGACCGCAAGCGGGCCCTGCAGCGAGAGATCATGCAGGTCGTCGTCGAACAGGACTGCGCAGTTGCGGCCCGCAGCCTGCTTCACGATCTCCTCGTAGCCGGAGCCGGAGCCGTGAACCAGCATCCAGGAATTCGGACCGGTGCGGTACACGATGCAGTCGTCGGTGAAATGGCCGCGATCGTTCAGCATGCAGGCATAGACGGAGCGTCCGGGATAGATCTTCGTCATGTCGCGGGTGGTGATGTAGTCGAGCACGGCGATGGCATGCGGACCGACCAGGTGCACCTTCTTCAGGCCGGAAACGTCCATGATCCCGGCCTTCGTGCGGATCGCGACATGCTCTTCGGACATGTCCTTCTCGTAGGTCCAGGCGGTTCCCATGCCGCTCCAGTCCTCCAGTTTCGATCCGAGAGCGCGATGCCGATCCGCCAAGGCGGAGAAACGCCAAGATAAAGCCATTTCGTTCCCTCTTTTTTCCCATACGGAATATTTATTTCCTGAATATATTCAGAATTCCGCGGGGAAGCAAGCCGGCCCGATTATTTTTGTCGCGCCGCTGCGGCAGCGATTCGCACGCGTTGGTGCGGCTTCCCGCTCTGGCGCGATGGGCGGTAATGGCGGCGTTGGAGTAAGGCGGGTCTCGGCCTCGATCGGCCTCAGCCCATCCGTTCAGAGGCGTAGGAACCCGGGCTCGGCGGGAAGACGACGACGCGGTTGCCGTTGATGAAGCAGCGGTGGTGGATATGGGCGTGCACGGCCCGGGCCAGCACCTGGCTTTCGACGTCGCGGCCGATCGAGACATAATCCTCGGCCGACTGCGCATGGGTGATGCGGGCGATATCCTGCTCGATGATCGGGCCCTCGTCGAGATCGGCGGTGACGTAATGCGCCGTCGCGCCGATCAGCTTCACGCCGCGCTCATAGGCCTGCTTATAGGGGTTCGCCCCCTTGAACGACGGCAGGAAGGAGTGGTGGATGTTGATGATCTTCCCCGACATCTTCTTGCAGAGCGCATCCGAAAGCACCTGCATGTAGCGGGCCAGCACGATCAGCTCGGCGCCGGTCTGCTCGACGACGTCCATCAGCTGGGCTTCGGCCTTGGGCTTGTTCTCCTTCGTCACCTTGATGTGGTGGAAGGGGATGTCGTGGTTGACGACCACCTTCTGGTAGTCGAAGTGGTTGGAAACGACGCCGACGATGTCGATCGGCAAGGCGCCGATCTTCCAGCGGTAGAGAAGATCGTTCAGGCAATGGCCGAAGCGCGACACCATGAGCAGCACCTTCATGCGCTCGGACTGTTCGTGGAGAGCCGTCTCCATCTCGAACTTCGAGGCGATCGGCTTCAGCCCTTCCTCGAGAGCCGCAAGGCCAACCCGCTCCTCCGAGATGAAGCTGGTGCGCATGAAGAACTTGCCGGTATCCAGATCGTCGAACTGCGAGCTGTCGGCGATATTGCAGCCCTGCTCGGCCAGATATCCCGATAGCGCCGCAACTACGCCACGCGTTGACTTGCAGGACACGGTCAGAACGAAATTCTGCATGTTCATTTCTCTTCCCTCGCCGTTCGCGCGCACGGGTGTCGATCCCATCCCCGTTGTCGACGTCGCAAATTGCTACCAGAGCAGATCGACGAAATCAATCCACAGGAAAATATATTTCTCCTCAGGCAACTTTTTCGCTTTCAGCGCGTGCCGGAAAACGGAGCGTGGGTGAGAAGAGATGCGGCAGAAGCGACGCTCTGCCGTGCGCCTCAGTCCTCTCCGCGGCCGCGCGGATAGGAAATGATAGACAGATACCGGATCGGCAGCGTGGTCAGTTCTTCCGGCCCGTGCGGCGCGTCGGCGTCGAAGAACAGACTGTCCCCCGGAGTCATGCGGTAAAGATTGTTGCCATGCCGGTAGACCACCTCGCCTTCCAGCATGTAGAGGAACTCCAGGCCATCGTGTTGAAATGTCGGAAAGACGTCCGAGTCTTCGGTCAACGTGATGAGATAAGGCTCGACGACGACGCCGGAGGTGTTCGATCCGATATGGCCGAGGAGGTTGTACTGGTGGCCGGCGCGGGTGCCGCGCCGCTCGACGTCGACGCCTTCCCCCGCTTTGACGAACACGGCGCTATGCTCCTCCTCGAAACGGCGGAAGAAGGCGGTGATCGGCACGCCGAGCGCCCGCGACAGCGTCTGCAAAGTCGTGAGCGACGGCGATGTGTTGCCGTTCTCGATCTTCGACAGCATGCCGACCGAAATATCGGTCGCGGAGGCGACGTCGGCTACTGTGATGCCGAGCTTCTTGCGGAAGGCACGCACTTCATGGCCGATCGCGACTTCCAGCACCTTTTCACGGGTGTCGCGGATTGCATGCGGATCCTGGGTCAGCGTGACACGTGCCAACTCCGCCGCCGTCTTGCGCGCGCCGCCGGCGCTTGTCGCCGCCTTGCCGTTCTTCTTCGAGTTCCGGTGCTTTTCCGCGTTTTCCCTGCCCATGCCAATCTCGCTTTGTTTTTACTGATAGTAAATATTTCTGCGTGGTTCACAACGCTATACCCGCGTGGGCGAGGAAGTATTCCGCCCTGAGTAGAAGATCAACTCCCACTGCAGCCTATGCCTGCTCCGGCGATATGGTGCGCGTGAAGAGGCGTGGACAGCGTCACTTGACAGTGGTTTCGCTTTGCCTGACATTCCTGTTAGGCAAATATTTTTTCTAAGCAGAAAACGGCCGACTTCCCGCATCGAAATTACAAGGAACGAAAAACCACCCGGAGGAGGAAACATTGGAGGAGGAAAGCGAATGGAAGCGACACTAAGCAAGCTTGGCGAAGATGCGAGCTTCAGCCAGCGTATCGATGCAATGCACAGACGTGACCGCGTCTGCCTTACGGCCTTCGTCGTGGTCCTCTGGTGCACCCTGCTCTTCGCGCTGTTTACCGTTTGGCCCTACATCGCAACGCCCGCCATCGCCGTCATCCTGACGGTCGCCTGCGGCCTGGTGCTGCTCTTCAACACAGCCGCCATCGTTGCCATGCTGCGACATTACGAAGAAGACAAGCACTTCATCTACAGCCTCGATCTCAAGCATCTCGATGAGATGCGCCCGCAAAGCCGCTAGGAGGTATCATGGCATACGAACCTCCGAAACAGAGCTTTGCAGGCCAGATCTTCGACGTGATCACGTTGCTCGTGCTGACCATCGGAGCGCTCTACATACCGCTCTATCTCGGCCTTGCGGGCGCGGCCAAGGTGCCCGATCCAATCCCCGATCCGACCTGGGAAGCGCTCGGCCAGAACGCCACCGAGCAGCAGCAGTGGGCCGCGCTCGGCATCACCGATCCGGCGGCCGCCAACGACATCATCACCGCGCGCTTCGACTACAGCTTCAGCTGGGCCTCGCTCATCGTCATGGCCGTGCTCGTCATCGGCTATTTCGTGATGGTGGTTCGGCTTTCCGACAGGGAATACCGCGAAGTGATCGAAGAGCGCTTCGGCACGGAACGACACTAGGGAGGCGGCGGCCATGTGGGACATACTCGAATACGCGGCCTGGGCGCTTTCGGCGCTGTTCGGCGTGCTGATGCTCGCCGACCTCGTCCGCATCGACACCACTTACGACAACGAACTGCTGATCTCTTCTCGCGAAGGCGAGATCGAGGCGACGGCAGAGCGCCACGAGATCTGAGGGGAGGACGGCAAATGGACGATACTACATCCGCCGCACCCGAGCCGGACCGGCTGCGCCTGCTGAGGGTGCTGGGGCCTGCTCACGTCTGGGCACTCGGCGTCGGCATCGTGCTCGTCGGCGAATATATGGGCTGGAATTTCTCGGTGGGCAAAGGCGGCATGATCGCCGGCCTGATGGCCTGCTGGGTGGCCGGCCTGCTCTACACCTGCGTCGCCATGATCGACTCGGAAGTGACTTCGACGGTCGCCGCGGCCGGCGGCCAGTACGCTCAGGCCAAGCACATCGTCGGGCCGCTGATGGCCTTCAATGTCGGCCTCTTCCTTGTGATGGCCTATACCATGCTCGAAGCCGCCAACGCCATCACGGTCGGCTTCCTGCTCGATACCGTGGCCGGAATGCAGGGCCAGACCGGACTCAATCAGCAACCCTTCATCGTTCTCGCGATCATGTTCCTGGCGTGGCTCAACTATCGCGGCGTGCTCGCCACCCTGACCTTCAACCTGGTGATCACCGCCATCGCCTTCCTTGCGATCGTGGCGTTGTTCGTATCGGTGCAGTTCGGTGCCTCGGCGGTGCCGCTCGATTTTTCGGCCATCACCTCCGATCCGCTACCCTATGGCTGGGTGGGCATCGTGGCATCGCTGCATTTCGGGCTCTGGTACTATCTCGGCATCGAGGGTACCTGCCAGGCGGCCGAGGAGGTGCGCTCTCCTGCCCGCTCGCTTCCCTACGGCACGATGGCCGGCATCATGACGCTGCTGATCGCGGCGACCATGACCTGGTATATCTGCTCCGGCCTGATGCCGTGGGAATATCTTGGCCAGGCCGGCACGCCTTTGTTCGACGCCGCCCGCGTCACCGGCAGCACCGGACTGATGGTCCTGCTCTTCGTCGGCACGGCATTCGCCACGCTCGCCTCCGCCAACGGCTGCATCAACGACGCTTCCCGCGCCTGGTTCTCGATGAGCCGTGACCGTTATCTGCCAAGCTGGTTCGGTGCCGTCCATCCGGTCTACCGCACGCCCTATCGCGCGATCGTATTCCTGGTCCCGATCGCGCTCATCTTCGCGCTCGGCGCCCCGCTCGACCAGGTCGTGACCTTCTCGATCCTGTCGGGTCTGCTCGGCTACACCTTCATGACCTTCAACATGGTGATGTTCCGAAACAAGTGGCCGCTCGGCAGGATCAAGCGCGGCTACGTGCACCCGTTTCATCCTTTACCGACGGTCGTGCTGCTCATTCTGTGCTCGACCGCCTATTTCGCCGTGTTCCTGGGCTACGGCACGCAGCTCAGCGCGATGATGTGCTTCTACATCGTGGCTTCGCTGTGGTTTCACTTCCGGCGCTACAAGTTCGTACGCCGCGGCGATCAGTTCACGATGCCGTGGCCAAAGCCACACGGCTATTGATCGGTTGGAGCGCGCCGCCCGTTTCGGATCGCGCGCTCCGGCTGCTTCTGAAACTGTCCGGAGCGCTTCCCGCGCAGAAGCCGCCGACCAAGCCAGGGCGATCGTATGATCACCACAATTGCCTTCTCTGCCTTCGCAATAGCTTCCGGCATATGGATGAGCGTTCGCGCGGTCCGCGACCGCCGGGCCGCCATCGCCGAGCGCCGCGGCCTTCTGGACGACGCGGCGCGGCACTTTCCCGGCGCCCGCATAACTCACGGCGCAGATCATTTTCCGATCCTCGCCGGCAGGCTGGACGACGGGCGGCAGGTAAGGGTCGAACTCGTCCCCGACACGCTGGTCTGCCGCCGATTGCCGCAACTGTGGCTGAAGCTCACTTTGCTTGAAACGAGCCCCTGTGCCAGGCTCAAGATCGGTGCGCTGGCGCGGCCGACCGGCGCCGAATTCTACTCGCTGGTGCACGAGATGCCGCATCTGTTGATCCCGCCGCCCAGCGGGGCCGCCCTCCTGATGCGCGGCGACGGCAACGCATCGCGCCGGCAGGTCGAACGCGCCGCGGCCATGTTCGCCAAGCTGTTTGCCGATCCCACGCTCAAGGAGGCCGCGATCACTCCACGCGGCGTGCGGCTGGTCCGCCAGGCGGCGCAGGGGCAACGCGGCGCCCATCTGCTGTTGCGGCAGGCGCACTTTTCAATCACGGCCATTGCGCCCGAGGTGATACGCCGGACGATCGCCGAAGCAGAGGCCCTGAGCGGATGGCTGGCGGACGATGAGCCCGCTTATTCGCTGCCGCCGTCGGCGGGGGCATTTCCAGAAGTATTCAGCGGTTTTCGGACCGGGAGTGCGTAGTTTCGAATTGCTGAGGAGGTCGCCGTGGCCAAGCCGATCAATCCCTATCTGGTGCTGATGCTGGCTGCGGTGTTGCCTGGGGCCGGCCATGTCGCCTTGCGCGACGCGGCTCGGGGCTTGGCCTTTGCCTTTTTCGTCGTATTCTTTTCGGTGATCACCTACATGACGGCGCCACCGGACCGTTCCTTCATCGGACGGCATGCGGGCGGCATTTTCGTCTGGGCCCTGTCGATCCCCGACGCCTACCGCCGTGCGCGCATCCGTACGGTCATGGCCCGGAAGAGCTGAAGGGACGTTAAGTTCCTCACGTGCCGCTCACGCCGCGATCGACGTCAAAAATCCCCGTGCCGAGGCACGGGGATGGCCGCAAGGCTCCTGTGGAGATTCTAGTCTACACGTCGAGCGTGGTTTGGTGTTCCCATTCGGTGAATTGCGAACAATAGGTGTTCCACTCGCCTTGCTTGAGTTTCAGATAGGCCGCGGAGAACTCTCGTCCCAAGGCCTCCTGCAACTCCTCGTCCCGATTGTATTCCCGCAATGCGTCGAGCAGGTTCAGCGGAAGCTTCGGTGCATCGGTTACCTTGTGGCCGTCCTTGTACATGTCGATGTCGTAGTGACGGCCGGGATCGGCTTTGGAGCGAACGCCCGAAAGGCCGGCCGCAATGATGATCGCCTGCAGGAGATAGGGATTGACGGCGCCGTCCGGCAGGCGCAGCTCGAAACGGCCGGGGCCGGGAACGCGCACCATGTGGGTGCGGTTGTTGCCGGTCCAGGTCACCGAATTCGGCGCCCAGGTCGCGCCGGAGATCGTGCGCGGCGCGTTGATGCGCTTGTAGGAGTTGACCGTCGGATTGGTGACCGCGGCGAGCGCGCTTGCATGTTTCATGATGCCGCCCAGGAAGTGGCGTCCCTCGGCTGAAAGGCCGAACTCCGCCTTGTTGTCGGCAAAGGCATTCACCTCGCCTGCCAGATCCCAGACCGAAATGTGGCAATGGCAACCGTTGCCCGTCAGACCCTTGAACGGCTTCGGCATGAAGGTCGCGCGCAGCCCGTGCTTCTCGGCGATCGACTTCACCATGAACTTGAAGAAGGAGTGCTTGTCGGCGGTCCGGAGCGCGTCGTCATACTCCCAGTTCATCTCGAACTGGCCGTTCGCATCCTCATGGTCGTTCTGGTAGGGCTTCCATCCGAGTTCGAGCATGTAGTCGCAGATCTCGGCGATCACGTCGTAGCGGCGCATGATCGCCTGCTGGTCATAGCAAGGCTTTTCCGCCGTATCGAACGTGTCGGAAATCTTCGATCCATCCGGCGAGATCAGAAAGAACTCCGGTTCGACGCCGGTCTTGACGCGAAGCCCTTCCTGGGCCGCCTCGGCGACGAGCTTCTTCAGCACCACGCGCGGTGCCTGTTCCACGGGCGCGTCGTCCATGATGCAGTCTGCCGCCACCCAGGCGACGTCCTTCTTCCAGGGGAGCTGGATGACCGCGGACGCATCCGGGAGAGCGAAGAGATCGGGATGCGCAGGCGTGAGATCGAACCAGGTGGCAAAACCTGCGAAGCCTGCGCCGCCCTTCTGCATGTCGGCGATCGCTTCCGCGGGAACCAGTTTGGCACGCTGCCCGCCGAAGAGATCGGTGTAGCTGATCATGAAATATTTGACGCCCTTTTCGCGGGCGAATGTGGAGAGATCCAGTGTCACTTCGTTCCCCTTTTGGATTCCGACACTCAATTTCAAAAGAAAGGGCCGCACCCTCTCAAGTGCGGCCCGTCATCCTTTCATTCAAAAGGTACCTTTGCCAGGATACCAGCTCGTTCCCGCGAGCGGCACCTGCGCCATGGCTGCGGCTTCCATCGTCAGCGCGCACAGATCCTCCGGCTCGAGATTGTGGAGGTGGTTCTTGCCGCAGGCACGGGCGATGGTCTGTGCTTCGAGCGTCATCACCTTCAGATAGTTGGCCAGCCGCCGGCCGGCGGCGACCGGGTCGAGGCGCTTCATCAGTTCGGGGTCCTGCGTCGTGATGCCGGCGGGGTCCTTGCCCTCGTGCCAGTCGTCATAGGCGCCGGCCGTCGTGCCGAGCTTCTGGTATTCTTCTTCCCAGTGCGGGTCGTTGTCGCCGATGGCGACCAAGGCTGCGGTACCGATGGCCACTGCGTCGGCTCCAAGCGCCAGCGCCTTGGCGACGTCCGCGCCGGAGCGGATACCACCGGACACGACGAGCTGTACCTTGCGGTGCATGCCGAGATCCTGCAGCGCCTGGACGGCTGGCCGAATGCAGGCAAGCGTCGGCATGCCGACATTCTCGATGAAGACGTCCTGCGTCGCCGCGGTCCCGCCCTGCATGCCGTCGAGCACGACGACATCCGCACCGGCCTTGACCGCGAGCGCCGTGTCGTAATAGGGCCGCGCGCCGCCGACCTTGACGTAGATCGGCTTCTCCCAGTCGGTGATCTCGCGCAGTTCGAGGATTTTGATCTCGAGGTCGTCCGGCCCGGTCCAATCCGGATGACGGCAGGCCGAACGTTGGTCGATGCCCTTCGGCAGGTTGCGCATGTTGGCGACCCTGTCGGAGATCTTCTGGCCGAGCAGCATGCCGCCGCCACCGGGCTTGGCTCCTTGCCCGACCACCACCTCGATCGCATCCGCGCGGCGCAGATCCTTCGGATTCATGCCGTAACGCGACGGCAGGTACTGATACACGAGCGTCTGAGAATGACCGCGCTCCTCATCCGTCATACCGCCGTCGCCGGTGGTGGTCGACGTTCCCGAAGCCGTCGCACCGCGTCCGAGTGCTTCCTTGGCGGGACCGGAGAGTGCTCCGAAGCTCATGCCGGCGATGGTGATCGGAATCTTCAGATGGATCGGCTTCTTCGCGAAGCGCGTTCCCAGAACGACGGAGGTGTCGCATTTCTCGCGGTAGCCTTCGAGCGGATAGCGCGAGATCGATGCGCCGAGAAAGAGAAGGTCGTCGAAATGCGGGACCTTGCGCTTGGTGCCGGCGCCTCTGATATCATAAATGCCGGTCGCAGCCGCACGGCGGATTTCCGCAAGCGTATAGTCGTCGAAGGTCGCGGACTTGCGCGGCGGGGTATAGGGGTTGTGATAGCTCATACTGGTCCCTGCCTTTAATACGCGTCTGCGTTGTCGATGTTGAAATTGTAGAGCTTGCGTGCCGAGCCGTAGCGCTTGAACTCTTCCGGCCGGACATCCTTGACATCGGCCTTCTCCAGGAGCTCGGCCAGCTTTTGCAGGTGCTCCGGACGCATCTCCTTCTCGATGCAGTCGGCGCCGAGACTCTTGACCGTGCCGCGTACGAAGAGCTTGGCCTCGTAGAGGCTGTCACCCAAGGCATCGCCCGCATCGCCGAGCACGACGAGGTGGCCCGACTGGCCCATGAAAGCCGACATATGGCCGATATTTCCGTGGACGACGATATCGATGCCTTTCATCGAGATGCCGCAGCGCGACGCCGCATTGCCCTTTATGACGAGCAGGCCGCCGCGCCCGGTAGCGCCCGCATACTGGCTGGCATCGCCTTCGATCACGACTTTGCCGGACATCATGTTTTCCGCGACGCCCGGTCCTGCCGAGCCGTGAACCGTGACCGTTCCGCCATCGTTCATGCCGGCGCAATAGTAGCCGACGGAGCCGTTCACATCGACCACGACGGGACCGTCGATCCCGACGGCGACCGCATGGCTGCCACGAGGATTGGCGACTTCGTAGGACAGATCGTTCGAGCCCTGCTGAATATTATGCAAGGACCTATTGAATTCACGCAGCGGCGTGGTGGCGAGATCAATAACAGGCATACTTGAAAATTCCTTGGAAAGGGGCCGAAATCACCCGTCAGGCGGCCTTCTGATGATCCCAGAAGTATACGGTCGCGGGCTCCGGCTCCCAGATGCGCGCGCTCTCGATATCCGGCAGGTTGACCAGCGCCCGGTATTCGGAACCGAATGCGACATAGCGATCCGTTTCGGCCATGACCGCCGGCTTGCACGCGATCGGGTCGCGCACGACGCCGAAGCCCGACTTGGTGCCGACGACGAAGGTAAAGAAGCCGTCGAGGTCGTCGAGCGCGCCGGTCAAGGCCTGTCCGAGATCCTTGCCCTTGGCCATTTCCGCCGTCAGGTACGCGGCAGCAACCTCGGTGTCGTTCTGCGTCTCGAAGGCAATGCCTTCACGGATCAGTTCCCGGCGCAGATTGTTGTGGTTCGACAACGATCCGTTATGCACGAGGCACTGATCCGACCCGGTGGAAAACGGGTGCGCGCCAAGTGTGGTCACGGCCGATTCCGTAGCCATGCGGGTATGGCCGATGCCATGCGAACCGCCCATCGAGCGTACATCGAACCGTGCGACGACATCCTTCGGCAGGCCGACTTCCTTGTAGATCTCGACGCTGTCGCCGGCACCCATGATGCGTACATCCGGACGGATGGCGGCGAGAACGGCACGGACATCCGCGAGCCTGGCAGCTGCGATCGCAACGACCGCATGAGTGCTCTTGACGGCAACGCGTGCCGGCACGCCTGCTTCAGCGAGGTCCCGTTCAAGGTCTGCGAAGTCGATCTCGGGCTTCGCAGACTGGATCGTCACCTTCGCCTTCCCCTCGGTAGCCGAGCCGTAAATGGCCAGCCCGGCCGAGTCCGGACCACGGTCCGTCATGGTGATCAACATGTCCGAAAGAAGCTGGCCAAGCTGCGGCTCGAGCCTGCTGTCTTTCAGAAACAAACCAACAATGCCGCACATTCGCGTAGTCCCTCCATTCGTGCATGGAACGATGCTAGCACGCAGCCGCGGGACCATCAACTGGGGAGAATATTTTTTTCTTAGTAGGCAATTTCAGATGCCTCCGCTCATGAGCCGCTGCGGCGGCGCAGGCTTCCCGGTGTCTGCGAAAACAGGCGTTTGAACGCATTCGAAAAATGCGCGGGGCTCGAAAAGCCGGTGGCGTAGGCGATCTCCGGGATGGAGAGCGGACTCTGCTGCAGGAGCCGGCGGGCGTGGCGGAGCCGGATCTCCCGGTAGGTGTCGAGAAAGCCGGTCCCGCGATGCTCCCGGAAAAGCCGATCGAGATGCCGCGGG
Source organism: Sinorhizobium meliloti (assembly GCF_017876815.1). NCBI lineage: Bacteria > Pseudomonadati > Pseudomonadota > Alphaproteobacteria > Hyphomicrobiales > Rhizobiaceae > Ensifer > Ensifer meliloti. The sequence goes on from NZ_JAGIOS010000001.1 coordinate 1,252,849, forward strand.
CTAACCCCGGCGAGGCGCGCCATGGCGGTCCGGTCGAGCGGCCGTTCGATCGCAGTTTCCATTTTCTCGAGAACCGCGAGCAGGGCGGGATGGTTGGTACCGAACCGCTCTGCGGCCGAACCGCGCTGCGGCGCTGCCGGCTCGGCGACGGCCGCGTGCAGATACCAGTCGCTGACCCGGCGAGCGAAGTCGGTCCCCAGGCGTTCGGCGATCATCGCATGCATCATGTCGAGCGGCGCCACCCCGCCGCCACAGGTGGCAATTCCGCCATCGAGCACGAAGCGGGCGTGTCTCGGGTTGAGATGGGGAAATGCTTCCTTCAGCGCAGGCGCGTGTTCCCAATGAATGGTGAAGTCGCGGTTGTCGAGCAGGCCCGCTGCGGCAAGCACGAAAGCCCCGCTCGATATGCCGCCGATGCGAATGCCGAGGCGCGAGAGCCGCCGGAGCGTCGTGTGGGACGCAGACGTATCCGCCCAGTCGGTTGGCTCTCCGCCCGCGCAGACGAAGACGGTATGGCAGCTCTCTCCTTCACTCTCCAGATCCGCACAGCCGACCGACAGCCCGGAAGATGAAGCGACGGTCCCTCCTCCCGGCGCAAGCGGGACGATCTGGTAGAGCGGCCGGCCGGCAAGGAGATTGGCCGCACGCAGGGGCTCCGTCGCCGATGCGTAGCTCATCAGCGCAAAATTGCGCACCAGCAAAAAGCCGATCCTCTGTACGTTCCTGCTGTCGGAAGATGCTGCCATGACCGATTCCTACATCGGGAGGTCCTAAAATTGCAACTCTCCGGAGGTTTCGGATGCTAACTTGCCCCCTCGGATCACTTATGGGGCGGCATCCATGCGCTACTCTGCACTTTCCATCCTCCTGAACGGCCTGCGCGGCAACCGGAACTGGGCCCCGGCATGGCGCCAGCCCGATCCGAAGCCCCATTACGACGTGATCATCGTCGGCGGCGGTGGCCATGGCCTGGCGACGGCATACTATCTCGCAAAGGAATTCGGCATCACCAATGTCGCGGTGCTGGAAAAGAACTATATCGGCTCGGGCAATGTCGGCCGCAACACGACGATTATCCGCTCGAACTACCTGCTCCCCGGCAACAACCCGTTCTACGAGCTCTCCATGAAGCTCTGGGAGGGGCTGGAGCAGGACTTCAACTTCAACGCCATGGTCTCGCAGCGCGGCGTTCTCAACCTCTTCCATTCCGACGCTCAGCGCGACGCCTACACGCGGCGCGGCAATGCGATGCGGCTGCACGGGGTGGACGCGGAACTCCTTTATCGGGCGGCCGTGCGCAAGATGCTGCCCTTCCTCGATTTCGACAATGCCCGCTTCCCCATTCAGGGCGGGCTCTTGCAGCGCCGCGGCGGCACCGTGCGGCACGATGCCGTCGCCTGGGGCTATGCACGCGGCGCAGACAGCCGCGGGGTCGACATCATCCAGAATTGCGAAGTGACCGGGATCAGGCGGGAAAACGGGCGCGTCATCGGCGTCGAGACCAGCCGCGGCTTCATCGGCTGTGCAAAGCTGGCGCTGGCGGCGGCCGGCAATTCCTCGCAAGTCGCCGAAATGGCCGGACTGCGCCTGCCGATCGAGAGCCACGTGCTTCAGGCTTTCGTGTCGGAGGGCCTGAAGCCGTTCATCGACGGCGTGGTCACGTTCGGAGCCGGGCACTTCTACGTTTCGCAATCGGACAAGGGCGGCCTGGTCTTCGGTGGCGATATCGACGGCTACAACTCCTACGCCCAGCGCGGCAACCTCGCGACCGTGGAACACGTGGCGGAAGCCGGCAAGGCGATGATCCCGGCATTGTCGCGGGTGCGCGTGCTGCGTTCCTGGGGCGGTATCATGGACATGAGCATGGACGGCTCGCCGATCATCGACCGCACGCCGATAGACAATCTCTATCTGAATGCCGGCTGGTGCTATGGAGGGTTCAAGGCCACCCCCGCCTCAGGATTCTGCTTCGCCCATCTTCTCGCCCGGGGCGCGCCGCAGAAGACCGCCGCAGCTTTTCGCCTCGACCGTTTCGAGCGCGGCTTCCTCATCGACGAAAAGGGACAGGGCGCTCAGCCCAACCTTCACTGATTTCGCGGACCAAGGAACATCCCAAATGGCAAGCCTCGTGCCCTGCCCGAATTGCGGGCGAAGACCCAAGGAAGAATTCACGATCAAGGGCGCGGCCCTGTCGCGACCGGAGGCCGACGCGGATTCGATCGATTGGTTCGACTACGTCTACCTGCGCGAGAACCCGCGCGGCGCCTACGAGGAATACTGGCACCACACGTCCGGGTGCCGCCGCTGGCTCGTCGTTGCCCGGGACACCGTGACGCATGAGATTGCAGCGTGCTGCGATGCGGCCGGCCGCGCTCGATCGGAGGCGCGCAAATGAGCTCCTACCGTCTGCCGAAACGCGGTCTTGTCGACCGCAACGTCCCGCTCTCCTTTACCTTCGACGGCCGCCCCATGCAGGGCCTGGAAGGCGACACGCTCGCCTCGGCACTGCTTGCGAACGGTCGGATGCTCGTCGGCCGCAGCTTCAAATATCACCGGCCCCGCGGGATCCTGACGGCGGGGGCCGCCGAACCGAACGCGCTGGTCACCGTGGGCCGCGGCGGCCGCGCCGAGCCGAACACGCGCGCCACCATGCAGGAGCTCTACGAGGGTCTCGAGGCGCGGAGCCAGAACCGCTGGCCCTCGCTCGCCTTCGATATCGGTGCGCTGAACGGTCTGCTGTCACCTTTCCTCGGCGCCGGCTTCTACTACAAGACGTTCATGTGGCCGGCGCCGCTCTGGGAGAAGCTCTACGAACCGGTCATCCGCAGGGCCGCCGGACTCGGCAAGGCAAGCTACGAAGCGGATCCCGACGCCTATGAGAAGAGCTGGGCACATTGCGACCTGCTGGTCATCGGCGCCGGTCCGACGGGACTTGCCGCGGCACTCACCGCCGGCCGCGCCGGCGCACGGGTCATTCTCGTCGACGAGGGCTCGCTGCCTGGCGGCTCGCTCCTGTCCGATACGGCGACGATCGACGGCAAGGCGGCGGCTGATTTCGCCCGCGACACGAGCGACGAACTGCGGTCGATGCCGAATGTCCAAGTCCTGGTACGGACGACCGCCTTCGGCCGGTATGACGGCAACGTCTTCGGCGCGGTCGAGCGCGTGCAGAAGCATGTGCGCGAGCCCGCCAGCCATCTGCCTGTCGAGAGGCTGTGGCGGATCGTTGCCGGAAAGGCCCTGCTTGCGACAGGCGCCGAAGAGCGCCCGCTCGTCTTCGGCGGCAACGATCGTCCGGGCGTGATGATGGCAGGCGCGATGCGCGCCTATCTCAACCGCTACGGCGTCGCCCCGGGCCGGACGCCCGCCATCTTCACCACCAATGACACCGGCTATACGCTCGCGCAGGAGCTCGAGGCCGCGGGCGTCGACGTCGTCGCCATCGTCGACAGCCGCCCGGCGGCCGGCGTCGACTATCGCGGCAAAGCACGCCTTGTCCGGGAAGCGGTGGTTTGCGGCACCAAGGGCGGCAAGGCGATCTCGGCGATCGAAGTCCATCACGGCGGTCGGACCGAAACGATCGCGGTCGATGCGCTCGCCATGGCGGGCGGCTTCGACCCGATCATCCATCTTGCCTGCCACCGGGGCGGCAAGCCCGTCTGGTCTGCGGAAAAGGCGGCATTTCTCGCGCCCGGGAGCTTGAAGGGGCTCGAGGTTGCCGGCGGTGCAGCAGCGACGACGGGCCTCGCTGCCTGCCTCGGCGAAGGCGCCGCCCGCGCTGAAGCCATCGTCAGGGAGCTCGGTCTGCCCTGCCCCCCGGTCGCCGTTGTGAAGGTCGAGAGCGAGGAAGGGATACGTTCCCCTGCCCCGCTCTGGTCGATCCCCGGTATCAAGGACAAAGCCTTCGTCGATTTCCAGAACGACGTGCATCTCAAGGATATCGGCCTGGCCGTCCGCGAAGGCTACAGCCATGTCGAGCTTGCCAAGCGCTACACCACCAGCGGCATGGCGACGGACCAGGGCAAGCTTTCGAACGTCAATGCGATCGGGTTGATCGCCAAGGCACGCGGCGTCTCGCCCGCCGAGGTCGGGACGACGACCTTCCGCCCTTTCTACACGCCGGTATCCTTCGGTGCGCTGACCGGCGCGCATACGGGCCATCATTTCCAGCCGGTCCGCAAATCGCCGCTCCATGATTGGGCAAAGAAACACGGTGCCGTCTTCGTTGAGACGGGTCTCTGGTATCGATCCTCCTGGTTTCCGCGGAGCGGTGAACGGACATGGCGGGAGAGCGTCGAGCGAGAAGTGCTGAACGTGCGGAAGAATGCCGGACTCTGCGACGTCTCGATGCTCGGCAAGATCGAGATAACAGGAAGCGACGCCGCCGAATTCCTCAATCGCGTATACTGCAACGCCTTCCTCAAACTGCCCGTCGGAAAGGCGCGTTACGGGCTTATGCTGCGCGAGGACGGCTTCATCTACGACGACGGCACGACCAGCCGCCTCGAGGAGAACCGCTTTTTCATGACGACGACCACCGCCTATGCGGCCGGCGTCATGAACCACCTCGAATTCTGTGCGCAGGTGCTCTGGCCGCAACTGGACGTGCGTCTCGCCTCCATCACCGACCAGTGGGCGCAAATGGCGATTGCCGGTCCGAAGGCACGCATGATCCTGCAGAAGATCGTCGATGAGGATATATCCGACGCGGCGTTCCCGTTTCTTGCAGCGAAGGAGGTTTCGCTGTTCGGAGGCGCCCTTCACGGCTGCCTCTTTCGGATTTCCTTCTCCGGCGAACTCGCCTACGAACTTGCGGTTCCGGCCGGCTATGGCGAGAGCATCGCCGATGCCCTCCTGGAGGCGGGGAAGGATCACGGCATCATGCCTTACGGCGTCGAGACGCTCAGCGTTCTGCGCATCGAGAAGGGCCATGTGACGCACAACGAGATCAACGGCACCATCGTGCCGGCCGATCTGGGCTTCGGGAAAATGGTTTCGGCCGGCAAACCGGATTTCGTCGGCAAGGCGATGCTTCAGCGGGAGGGGCTGACCGCGCCCGACCGGCCGCAGCTGGTGGGCGTCGTGCCGCTCGATCCGCAACAGTCGTTCCGCAGCGGCTCGCACATTCTCGCCAAGGGGGCGGCAGCCACGCTCGAAAACGACGAGGGCTATGTCACCTCGAGCGCCTATTCGCCGCATGTCGGATCCACCATCGCGCTGGCACTGGTCAGGAACGGCCGCAACCGTCACGGCGAAGAGGTGCTGGTCTGGAGTGGCCTTCACGGAGAATCCACGCCTGCGCGTCTCTGCAATCCGGTTTTCTTCGACCCTCAGAACGAGAGGCTCCATGTCTGAATTCCGTCCAACCCTTCGCCCGGCGCTCGGCAGCCGGCAGGCGGTCGCTTCCGCCGATTTCAGGCTCTCGCCACTGCCGGAAGGCACGATCATCCATGTTCTCGCCCGGCCGGGTCAGGAGGACATCGTGCCCTTTCTCGGCAGGTTCACCGATGCGGCTCCGCACGCTTTGCGCCCGGTTTCGCCCGACCAGTGGTTCATCATCAGCGACGCACCTATCCCGCATCAGGAAATGAAGAGCCTCTTTGCCGCCCTCGAACCGCGCGCCACCGGTGTCGATCAGAGCCACGGCCGCGTGCGCATCCGGATCGAGGGAAAGATGGCGCATCGCGCGCTTTCGAAAGGCACAGCGCTCGACCTTGACCCGTCCGCATTCCCGATCGGTCAATCCGCGGTGACACTGGTCGGCCATATCGCAGCCCATGTCACCCGCGTCGGAGCGGAAACCTTCGAGATCATCGTGCTGCGCGGCTTTGCCGAAAGTCTCTGGAACGATCTTGCCCGAATGGGCCTGGAATTCGGCTGAACCCCACTGTCGGAGAGCGAACATGACGACGATCATCGACGGCAAGGCCGTAGCGGCTTCCATCAACGGCGCGATAAAAGACGCAAATGCCGAGCTGCAGGAGCAGACAGGCAGGAAAACCGGACTTTCCGTCATTATCGTCGGCGACGATCCCGCAAGTCATGCCTATGTCGGCGCAAAAAGCCGCATGGCCAAGGAGTGCGGCTTCTTTTCGGTCCAGCACACGCTGCCGAAGGAAACGACACAGCAGGAGCTTGCGGGCCTGGTGCATCAACTGAACGCTGATGACGGCATCCATGGAATTCTCGTGCAGCTGCCTTTGCCGGAGCACCTGGACGCAGATGCCATCATTCAGTCGATCCGGCCCGAAAAGGACGTCGACGGCCTGCATGTTGCCAATGCCGGAAAGCTCGCAACCGGCGACCTGGAGAGCGGCCTGATCTCCTGCACCCCGGCAGGCGCGATGGTCTTTGTGCGCCGCGTGCACGGCCGCGACCTTTCCGGCCTGAATGCGCTGGTCATCGGTCGTTCCAATCTCTTCGGCAAACCGATGGCGCAGCTGCTGCTGAATGCCAATGCGACGGTGACGATCGCCCATTCCCGCACCAGCGATCTGGCCTCGATCTGCCGCAACGCCGATATCGTGATCGCCGCCGTCGGCCGGCCCGAAATGGTCAAGGCGAACTGGTTGAAGACGGGCGCCACCGTCATCGATGTCGGGATCAACCGTGTTCCCGCACCTGAGAAGGGGGAGAACAGGACGAGGCTGGTCGGCGACGTCGCTTTCGCGGAGTGCGCACCATTCGCATCGGCTATTACGCCGGTTCCGGGCGGCGTCGGACCGATGACCATCGCCATGTTGATGGCCAACAGCGTGATTGCAGCTCACAGAGCATCCGGCCTGAAGGTGTCCGAACGGCTCTCGAAGCTGATATCCGGCTGAGAGCCGTGGGGTCGCTGCAGGCGTCGTCGCAATTATCCAAATACGACTTCCCGATCATCGCTAAACGTCGCAACGACCTTGGGCCGGAATGCTTTACAGATAGATGCCCAGGCAGAGAATCGAAACGGCCAGCATCGGCAACCGCTGCCTCTTCACGCGAAACAGAGGGGCGATTGCAAGGGCCGCGAGGGAGGCGACCGCTGCAGCAAGAACGCTTCCGGCAGAGAGGTACAGACCCAACGCTCCGACGAAAACCGCGGCTCCGACAGTCGTCTCGGCGGCGGATTGCCAGTTATAGGGGTCAGCGCGAAAAGCCGCGAGAAACGCGGGACCGCTCAAGCCTAAAGCGAGCCAAATCAGCACGGAGGAGGAGAAGCCGAAGAAATCCAAGTTGCACCCGTACCCGACTGTGGTCGTGTTACGGAAGCAGTTTTCATGCCAACTTCCAGCCCCGGCAGGAATGGACTACAGCAACGAACGATTAGCACGCGATGCCACGGCGATCGCTACGCCGAGGCACTTCTCCTCTGTCCGCGTCATCGCGCCCGCTCACACTGGCCGATTTCCGAAATGTCGCGGGAACCACACAGAAATCCGTCCGTGCTATTGCCTCGCCCTTTTTATAGGCACATAAGCTTCGAAAAATAAGCAACTGCATCCGACGCCCGCAAATGATTGTCCCCCCTCCGCCACACGATCGAAAGTCCGGCCGTTTGCCGAGATTCAAGCTGTTCTCGCCAATTCTGGCGGGTGCAACGCTCAAAGAGCGCTTGATCGGCTGTATCGGGGCGTTGATCGGGATTTGTGTCACCGGCCTGGTCTGCGGGTTCGTTTTCGGGGACGACCCCCAACTGCCGCTGATCGTCGCGCCCATCGGTGCCTCCGCGGTTTTGCTCTTCGCCGTGCCGGCCAGTCCGCTTGCGCAGCCTTGGTCGATCATCGGCGGGAACACGATTTCCGCCCTGATCGGCGTCTCCGTGACCTATATCGTGGCGGACCAGATGCTTGCCATCGGCCTCGCAGTCGCTCTGGCGATTCTTGCGATGTCGCTGACGCGATCGCTTCACCCGCCAGGAGGCGCCGCCGCGCTGACCGCCGTAATCGGTGGAGCCGCGGTCGCACGCTCGGGTTTCTGGTTCCCGTTCATACCCGTTGCGATCAACTCCTTGATCCTCGTCGGATTGGGCATGGTGTTTCATCGGCTGGCCCGCCGCCAATATCCTCATCGACCCGGAGTTGCGCCGGTGAATACACATGCGACGGCGGATCCTCCACCTGCGCTTCGTGTCGGCTTCAATTCCGAGGACATAGACTCGGCAATAGCGCGGTTGAATGAAACACTCGATGTCAGCCGCGAAGACATCGATGCCCTCTTGAGGGAAGTCGAACTGCAGGCCCTCATCCGGCAGAGGGGAGAGTTGACCTGTGCCGACATCATGTCCCGCGACGTCGTAACCGTGCCCGGCGACACAACCCCTGACCATGCTCGATACCTGTTGTTGAAGCACGACATTCGTACACTTCCCGTGCTTGACGAAAACGAGAAGCTTCAGGGTACGGTGGGCCTGCGGGAGCTCGCCGGCAAAGAGCCCGGCAGCAAATTGCCGATAAGCGCGGCGGCTACCGCCAGGCCATCCGACCCGGCGATCGGCCTGCTTCCCCGCCTCACGGACGGGGCGACACACGCCGTCGTCATTCTTGACGACGACGGCAAGGTCGTGGGCATCATATCCCAGACCGACCTGCTCGCGACTTTGGCCAAAAGTCTCTCGCATAATGGTCTGTCCGAAATAATGCAGGGCAACGGGCAGGGCATCTGAAGCCCCGGCCAAAGAATATTATATGCAGAACCAGGTCATCCGGGCGCGCTAGATGCGTGGTTTCGGCGCGGGTTCCCGGTCCGAGTCACCCGAATTGGGTTCCCCCTTTGGCTCTATGAGAAGAACCTTGACCTCTGTCTCTGCTCGGGGACGGTGTACAACGCCTTTCGGAACCACAAACAGCTCGCCAGCTTTGACCACCTGAGAGGGTTTTCCTTCGATATCCATGATCATTTCGCCCTCGAGGACGTAGAAGAAATCGTCCGTGGTCTCATGCTTGTGAAATGGGTATTCCCCCTTAAATTTGACGACCATGACATCGTTGTCGTTGTAATCGGACACGACGTGCGGGTCCCAATGGCTCGAAAACAGAGCCAGCTTCTCGGAAATATTGATTGATCTCATCGCGATATCCTTTCGGCTGTTCGCCCGCAACTATCGGTGAAGGTGACTTGATGCAACGCGAGTTCTCCGCCCCCTTCAGACGCCGGCACTGGATGCGGCGGCCCTCAATCCTGCCCGAATGCGATCCAGCATAGACCGATCCGCCTTTGCGGAAGAAACGAGATAAGCGGGGTAGGCAAATTCCGGACTGTTGGGAACGAGCTCGAGGCGGCCGTCCACAAGATAGGGCCGAACGAAGCCCTGCCGAAAATATCCGGATCCGCCGACTTCCAGAATGTAATCGAGAGCAAGCGGCCCATAACTGATCGCTACCACCGGATTCCGGCCGCCCGGAAAGGCCGCCCTATAGCTGCCGGCAAAATCCTCTCCCCAATCGATGCCAACGAGGTCTTCCGGTCCGGGCGGCTGCGACAAAGCTGTAGTGCGAACGAGAACGAGCTTTTCTTCGAAAAGCAGCTCCGTAAGCGTGCCTGGACGATTTGGCGCTCCATAAAGGACCGCCGCGTCAAGTGAACCGTCCTGCACGAGTTCCATCAGCCGCTCCGATCTGTCTATCGTCGTTCGAATGGCGACGCTGGCGCATTCGCGGCGCATCCACAAAAGCCAATGCTTCAACAGCGGATTCCACAGGCTGAGCTCAGCACCGATCGTCACCATGGCCTCGCGTCCCGGGGGCAAAGCGACCGTGGTTCGCGCCGCCTCCCATACTTGCACTAGGCTCGTTGCAAAACGGAAAAACTGCTCTCCGGCGGGGGTCAGCCTGGCACCGGCCTTGTTCCGAACGAACATCGGCCGATCGAGTTGTTCCTCGAGTACGCGAATTCGCGCACTCACTGCCGTCTGGGAGATGTTCAGATTGGCAGCGGCATTCACGAAGCTTCCCGTCTTGACCACCTCGAGGAACGTACGCGCAATGCTGATGTCCATCTTCGCCCCGCGCAAATGGCGTCGCCGCGTCGGCCCTGCCTGCCGGCGGCACGCCTCATAAAATAAGTGCAGAATATTTGCGGTTAACCAGCAATTCAATTCGTTTGTCAGCAGATTTCACGCTTGCCATCCTGGTCCGCATGCCTCGGCTGATCCCGACCAGCCACGCTGATTTGATGCCATCAAGGGACCTACTGCCGATGCTCGAGCGAAAATCCAGATCTGACAGAGCCGAAACCACGGCCGCAGCCCACGGGGTCGCGACCGACCCGGCATTCGGCTCCGTGGTGCCGCCGCTATACTTGTCAAGCACCTACGAGTTCGCCGGTTTCGACACGCCGCGCGCCTACGACTACGGCCGCTCTGGAAATCCGACCCGTGACTTGCTGGCGCAAGCACTTGCGAAGCTCGAGGGAGGTGCCGACGCGGTTGTCACGCCGAGCGGCATGGCCGCGCTCGACCTCCTGCTAGGGCGCTTGAGACGAAACCATCTCGTGCTGGCACCGCATGATTGCTATGGCGGCACATTGCGACTGCTGAAGGCGCGTGCCGATCTGGGGCACCTCACATTCCGGCTTACCGACCAGAGGGATTTCGGCGGATTCGAGGCCGCATTGTCGGACGCTCCGGCCCTCGTCCTCATCGAGAGCCCCAGCAATCCTCTGATGCGCGTCACCGACATTGCCCGATTGTCCACGCTCGCCAAGGCGGCAGGCTCCGCCGTAGCCGTCGACAACACGTTTCTGTCCCCCGCTCTCCAGCAACCCCTTTCTCTCGGAGCCGATTACGCCATTCACTCGGCGACCAAATTCCTGAACGGACATTCGGACGTCATCGCCGGTGCGGTGATCGCTGCCGAGCCGCAGGAGGCGCATGATCTCAAGCGCTGGGCCAACGTTACCGGGGCAGTCGCGGCACCTTTCGATGCCTGGTTGACTTTGCGCGGGCTGAGAACGTTGTTTGCGCGAATGTCCAGCCAAGAACGCAGTGCCATGACGATCGCAGAGTATCTCGACGCCCACCCTGCGGTCCGCCACGTCCACTATGCGGGACTTCCGGATCACGCAGACCACGAAGTCGCAAGACGGCAGCAGCGCGGCTTCGGCGCCATGATGAGCTTCGAACTCGAAGGGGGCGTTCCAGCCGTTCGGCGATTCCTGGCACATATTCGCTGCTTCACGCTGGCCGAGTCGCTCGGAGGGGTCGAAAGTCTCGTGGCTCATCCGGCCACCATGACCCATCTCGACATGGGTCCTGAAGCCAGAGAGCGCGCGGGTATTCGCGACGAACTGCTCAGACTTTCGATCGGGCTCGAACATATTGACGATCTTATGGAGGGGCTTGAACTTGGATTGGGCGCCTGTTGAGCGAAGATCGATCGAGGAGGTAAACGGGAATGGACATCGACGAAGATACTCCGCCGACCTTTGCGTCGCCACCCTGCTTGATGCACGAACTCGACCCGGCCTATGCGGGCCTGTCTTCCGACCGGTCGATCTGTGCCGATGTCAGGCGGTGGCGGACAAGCGAACGTGCTCGCCTCATCGCCCAACGCCTGGCCATATCTCCCGACCTTCGGGCCGCTTGCGAAGCTGAGATCGTCAGCCGCCTACTTGCCGAAATCGGACATGTGCGCGGCCGTGTGGTCAGCGTCTACTGGCCGTTTCGCGGTGAGCCCGATCTCAGACCGCTGATGCGGCAAATAGCCGATGACGGCGGCCAATGTGCGCTTCCGGTGGTGGTCGAAAAAGGGAGGCCTCTGGAGTTTCGCATCTGGCGACCGGGCGACAAACTCATTCGCGGGATCTGGAACATACCCGTCCCGGCCAGGCTCGTTTCATGCACCCCCGATATAGTCGTCGCCCCGGTGGTGGGTTTTGATCCGTCGTGCTACCGGCTCGGTTATGGCGGGGGCTATTACGACCGGACACTGGCGACAATGGCGGCGACGCGCCGCGTGCTGGGCGTTGGTTTCGCACAGTCGAGGATAAGGACCATTTATCCTCAGGCGCATGACATCCGGATGGATGTCGTGGTGACCGAGTCGACCACCGATCGTTGCTGAGCGCGTCTTGAATTCCGATATGGCGCTGCGGCCATCGAATTGCGAGAACGTGGCGCCTTGGCGAAAATTGCTTTAGGTTCTCCGCGGACTTGGGTCGATTTGTGAACGGCTGCGAATCGGGTGTCGCGATGGACGAGCAACGACGGAGCTACCGGCAGCGGCTCATTGCGCTGGCCGCCGCCAGCATCGGCAGTCTGGCGGCCAGTGCGATCTCCTACGGAGCGGCGATCTATCGCGCCGCCAATCCCGAACCCCTGCGCGCCGCCGTGCCGGGCGAAACGGTCGATACCGGGCGATGGCATGTGACGATCGCCGGAGCCCGCGTGAGCGATTCCCCACCTTCCGGCAGGAGGCCGCCCGAGCCGCAAACTTTCCTGCTTGTCGATTTCGAGGCCGGCAACCGCTCGGCGTCGACCGCCTACCTGCCGGCGAAACTGCTCACCTTTGCCGGCCTGGAGGCGAAACTTGCCTCCCCCAACTTCTATCTGACGCGGGACAAGGCGTTCGGCCCCAGCCTGCACCCGGGCATGCCGGAGAGGTTGACTGCCGTATGGGAATGGCCGGCGGGGGAGATGCCGCCGCGTGAGTTGAAACTGCTGATCGGGAGCCAGGTCTACAAGAAACGCGACAATCTCTATGGCGCCTCAAACTGGTTCGACCGTGATCCCGTGGCGATAGTGTCCCTGACTGTCACGCAGGAAGCGGCGAGGGCAAGGCAATGACGACCTTCGCAAATATCCTCGCCCTGCTCCTGGCGGCGGCGGCGCTCTACGGCATGCAGCACTCGACGCCATCCTACAGCGAAATCCTGTCGCCCGTGGCGGTGCCCGCCGCGCAGGGAAAGCCGGCGCAGACAGAACGCTTCGTCTTCGGGGTCGCCAAGGTGCATCTCGCCGGCCAACTGGTGGCTCCGCAGTTCGGCGAGCCGCGCACCTACACCACCTCCGGAAAATGGCTCGTCGTCGAAGCGGCGGCGAAGGCGCAGGACCGATCGGTGTCGCTGACCTCGGCTGCATGGCGCGGCCCTTCCGGTCTGCGCTTCGCCATGAGCACGCGCATCGGCAGTACGCTCGGCCTGTTGGGTTCCGAGCGCCTGGAGCCCGGCATTCCGCGCCCGGTGCTGCTTGTGTTCGAGCTTCCCGAAGACCAGATCGAGGGCGGTACACTGCTGGTCGCCGAGACCGCGGTAACTCCCCTGTCCGAGCAGGTGGAGATAGCCATGGACAGCGTGCCGCCGGAAAACAGGTACGAGTCTCTCACCCTTGCACGCGGCGGCCGCATCATGCCCTGGTCGCTGGAGTTTCATCAATGAGCGTACCGGCTTCGTCACGGGAGAGAAAGAGCTACTGGATCAGCCTCGTATCGCTGCTCGCCGCCGTGCCGCTCGCGGTCCTCGTCGGGTCCCGTGGCGAATTCGCCGCCTGGCTGCAACGGCGCATGGAACCACCTTTGACCGTCGAGCACGACGGAAGCGGGCAAGGCGCCGGCGGCAGCTGGCGGCTCATATCGCTGCGCCGCCTGCCGGGAACCTTGCCGGATACCAGCCTCATGCTGGCGGAAATCGACCTCTCGGTTGAGGCAGCGGATGTCTTGCAGCAGGCCTTGCCCTGCGCGCTCTCGCTGACGGATGGCGCTGGCCGCCGCTGGGACCCGCTGCCGCTGCCCGGCCGACTTTTACGCGAGGCCGATCCCGAGGTTGCCGACAGGCCGCAATGCACGACGCTGACGATCGGCGAGGCCGGCGATGCGCCGCTTCGCGTGGTTGAACTCTTTCTCGTGCCGCGGCAGGCGGACGGGTTCACCCTGTCACTTGCCCTGACTGGCTCGCCGCCGATTCTCTTGAAATAGCGCGGTTACCATAAGCCTGCGCGCCGCCGGGTTCGCCGGATCGGGACACTGCGTATTCCAGCATGGCGGCCAGCAGGGCGATCCGCACCGGAGCGAAAAGGATTCCGCCGTCGAGTTCGGTCGGGCTGCCGACGACAACGGCCAGGACGTCGCCTATCCGCTGCCAGGTTTCGAGATCGTGCGGCCCGAGATGACGGGTTGCGCCGTACCACGCCCAGGCGGGGAGCCAGCCGGTGGCGCGGTAAAGCACGACGAAGGCGAGCAACGTCCCGAGGCCGGCGCCGAGCACCGTGCGCAGGCAGGCCCAGACCGGCCGGTAGCGGGTCCGGTAGCCTCCGAGGAAGTGGGCGGCGAAATCGGCCAGCCATTTGCGCAGCGTGGTGGCGCGAGCAGGCGGCGGGGGAGCGGCGACGGGTTTTGCCGAAAGGTCGTAGCCATAGACGATGGCAGCCATGACAAGCCAGACGAGCGGCAGAAGGGCGTAGAAGAACAGCTCCTGCGCCTGCGCGGCGAGCCCAGGCTCCTGGAACTCCACCGCAGTGCCGGCCGCTGCCGCGTGTGCTTCCATGGAAAATCCGACGATGCCGGCTTTCACCATATCGAGAAACGCGCCCGCGCCGATCCAGCCTATGAAGTCGTCCTTCCATCTATCCAGCGCATAGAGTCCGATGAAGATCCAGCTCGCGTCCGCCGCCACGATCACGAAACGCAGCCACGGGGACTGCAGGCGCCCGTTGGCGCGCTTGGCAAGCCATCGCACGAGCCAGCAGGCGAGGATCGCCGCGACCAGGCTGCGCGAGCGCAGGAGCTCGAAAATCTGTAACCGTTCTCCCAGTGCCACCCGATCCAGGGCGAGACGCGAATACTCGCGCACCGTGTCGCCAAGGAATCCCCACGCGGCGTAATAGGCGAAGAACGGCAAGATGGCTGCGGAGGTAATCACCAGAAGGCGATTCGACAGCCGTTCCGTCTTCGTCACGCCAGTACTTGGCGCCGCGCCGCGTAAGGCCGCGAGGGCCGGCAGGCCCGGACGCAGGATCGCGAACATCACAATGACGACCAGCAGCTTGACGAGGACTACAAGCGACAGCGTTACCATTCCGCCAAGGGGAACTTTCAGGCCGACCCCGACCGCCGCCTCGAGGAGCAGGACACGCGCGATATATCCCAGCGTTGCGGCGAGCAGAAGCTGCGGCCAGAAACGTGCAAGAAGGCGCGCTGTCAATGCCAGCAGTCCGCCGATGTCCCTGAGCATCCCCATGCCCCGAACCTAACCATAACCTTCCGGGCTCTCAACCGGGCAAATAGATGGAAAATTGCAGTCCGCGCGCGCTGCGGTACGGACGCATTGAGTAGCGGCGCCATATTATTCCGCTGCAGGCAGCACTGTTCGTGGCGCACCCGCTCTGTCGCTAGGTTTGCCCCAAACGCCAAAAGGCCCGCTGCTGCGGGCCTTTTGGCGTGTATATGTGTGTATGTTTGGTTGCGGGGGCAGGATTTGAACCTGCGGCCTTCAGGTTATGAGCCTGACGAGCTACCGGGCTGCTCCACCCCGCGTTATCCGAGTTTTGCGAAGCAAAATCTTATCCGAGTTTTGCGAAGCAAAATCTCGTCTGAGTTTTGCGAGCCAAAATCTCGCGAGTTTTGCGAAGCAAAATCTCGCCGAGTTTGTCCGGCTTGTGAGAGAAGATATTCGGTTTGTTTATCCTGCGTTTTGCAGACCTGGCAGCGACCTACTCTCCCGCGTCTTAAGACGAAGTACCATCGGCGCTGGGGCGTTTCACGGCCGTGTTCGGAATGGGAACGGGTGCAGCCACCCCGCCAGAACCACCAGGTCGGCAAAGCGCAAGATTGAGCCTGCGCTGCAGGCTCGAACCGATTTTGAGAAGCTGGTGAAGTTTTTCACTTCTTTTGAACACGTCTTCTGTCTGTCGCCCCGGCCGTGAGGCCGCAAGCGCAGAGCGCGTCGCGCCTTGTGGCGCGCGCCGTCCGCAGCGCTACGCGCGTGAGGACAAAGAAAGTTGCGATGCTCATCTTCGATGAGCATAGGCAACAAGAACGATCAAGCCAATCGAACGATTAGTACCGGTAAGCTTCATGCGTTGCCGCACTTCCACACCCGGCCTATCAACGTGGTCGTCTTCCACGGTTCTCAAGGGAATACTCGTTTTCAGGTGGGTTTCCCGCTTAGATGCCTTCAGCGGTTATCCCTTCCATATATAGCTACCCTGCTATGCCCTTGGCAGGACAACAGGTCCACCAGAGATATGTCCATCCCGGTCCTCTCGTACTAGGGACAGATCCTGTCAATATTCCTACACCCACGGCAGATAGGGACCGAACTGTCTCACGACGTTCTGAACCCAGCTCACGTACCGCTTTAATTGGCGAACAGCCAAACCCTTGGGACCTGCTCCAGCCCCAGGATGCGATGAGCCGACATCGAGGTGCCAAACAACCCCGTCGATATGGACTCTTGGGGGTCATCAGCCTGTTATCCCCGGCGTACCTTTTATCCGTTGAGCGATGGCCCTTCCACGCGGGACCACCGGATCACTATGACCGACTTTCGTCTCTGCTCGACTTGTCAGTCTCGCAGTCAGGCGGGCTTATGCCATTGCACTCGACGAGCGATTTCCGACCGCTCTGAGCCCACCATCGCGCGCCTCCGTTACTCTTTCGGAGGCGACCGCCCCAGTCAAACTACCCACCATACACTGTCCCGGATCCGGATGACGGACCGCGGTTAGACATCCATGACGATAAGGGTGGTATTTCAAGGATGGCTCCACGAGAACTGGCGTCCCCGCTTCAAAGCCTACCACCTATCCTACACATGCCGACACGAATGCCAGTGTAAAGCTATAGTAAAGGTGCACGGGGTCTTTCCGTCTGACCGCAGGAACCCCGCATCTTCACGGGGAATTCAATTTCACTGAGTCTATGTTGGAGACAGCGGGGAAGTCGTTACGCCATTCGTGCAGGTCGGAACTTACCCGACAAGGAATTTCGCTACCTTAGGACCGTTATAGTTACGGCCGCCGTTTACTGGGGCTTCGATTCAGAGCTTGCACCCCTCCTCTTAACCTTCCAGCACCGGGCAGGCGTCAGACCCTATACGTCGTCTTGCGACTTCGCAGAGCCCTGTGTTTTTGATAAACAGTCGCTACCCCCTGGTCTGTGCCACCCCATCCTACTTGCGTAGAAAAGGGTCACGCTTCTTCCGAAGTTACGCGTGCAATTTGCCGAGTTCCTTCAACATA